>CAYLWS010000006.1:0-90944 GCA_964387525.1 uncultured Fluviicola sp. | reverse complement strand
ACTCGATTGCTAAGCGGGTGCAAAGTTATGTAATCTTTTTTAATTAACAAGCTTTTATGGAAAACTTTTTAATTTTTTTTCTTTCAATTTTAAAACCGTTTAGCGCTCTAAGCGGGGGGCAAAGATAGACACTCTTTTCTTAACAACAATGAAAAATCGTAAATAAAATGAAAGTATTTTTTACCACAGAGGTAACTATCTGATATCACGACGGGTAATAGTTTTGGAATAATTCGAGATATATCCAACAGCTAACTATTTTTCTTATTCAACCATTAATCTAAGAATTGTAAATCACGGAAATTGATTGTTTTTTTGAAAAAATAATGAAGGACGTACTATATAATTAACAGCTAAAAGCTTTTTAAATCGTTTTGTGAGGAGGTGTTTATTCTTTTTAAAACAACACACAGTACTATATTTTGCATGTATCCTCTCAAATCATACTATTGATGCCGGAAAGTTACAGAATAGTTCATCCGTATAAAAAAACAGTTTTCTTCTTTCGGTGCCATAAATTGAGTTGACAGTGCCGTGAATCGGACAGACAGTGGTATAAATGTAAACAACAGATTGAATAATATGTAGAATCAATGTCTTGAGAGAATCAAGAATTAGCTGGTTTATTACAGGGTAGTTATTTAACTGCCGCGACTTTAGGATAGGTCCGAGGTAAAGTTTTAAAGTAATTTTGGCTGATTGGCGGGCTAGTTTGTTAGTCTGAAGAAACCCCTTTCAACACCTTATTATTTCGATACAAAGTATTGATACAAACCACCTAATATACTTAAAACACCAATTATAATTCCGAACGAACTATCAAAAAAGTAACCATCTCCACTTCCAAATAATATTGGAACAATAAGAATCAGACCTAAACCAATCAAACCAATTCCTTTTTTATTCATCATCTTTATAATTTTCTAATTGTTCCAACACAGACTCTACGGGATCATCTCAAATATAAACATTAGCAACAATTACATCGTCAATTAATCTTTTTTTCTCAAGAATAGTAAATATTAATAGAACATGATAAAAAGCCGTGAACTAATCCTAAAAATGATTGAAAGAAAACATTCACTTCCACCCTACCTATGACAACAAGCTTCCTTCAACTAAAAAACCAACTCATAATTGAGTTGGTTTTTTAGTTGAAGGAATAATAATCCAATCATCCATAAATTTTAATCTAAAAAGATCTTTTTATTTCTTCTTTTTCTTTTTTACTTTATCAAGCCATTTATCACTCTTCATTTCTCCAAGAATGTTAACCGTTTTTACACGAGAGTAATCTTCGGCAGCAAGGAGCATTTGTTCTTTAGTATCTCTTCTGATCAAAACACCTCCACTTCCTTGATTCTTTACTTCTATGTAAAAGCCATCTTTCAATCTGGCTGGTTTAGTCGCTGGTCTTCCCATTAATTTATTTAAATTAAGTTATTAAAAATCGTTTGAATATACGAAATAAATATATAATTCCAAGGCTTTATATTAAATATTTATTGAAAGTCTATCATTTAGCTTTGCTGAAAGAGAATCTTTTCATTTTTTACACTAATCTTTACTTTCTTTCTAAAAAGTAAACAAGAAATTGTCTGATCAACTTCTTTGTTTGACAAGCTTGTACCTTTGTACATTTTAGCTAAAGACAGTGGAGATGAAGCTTCAATCAATGCGAACAAAATATTCATGTTCTCCGGAGTACAATCCTCCATCACTTGAACAGCTTTCATTCTCCAATAACGCAGTATAATTTTATTTGCTTGTATAGAGTTTTCTCCAATTCTACAATAGAAGGTATTCAAGTTATCCTCAATGATTTTTCTCTTCTTACTCGATTTAATGATTTGAATTCGAACTAAAATATAATGTGATATATATAAGGTATGAAATTCTACTATATCATCTAAATGATTCCCAACAAACAATTCATTTAATTCTGTAATGATTTCTTGTGGTGAAACTCCTGTTAACTTAGATTTCTCATTGACTCCAACCAGTAAACTTCCTCCTTCAGTATTTGCAAAAGAAGAAACAATGCGTAGAATAGAAGCTAGATCATCGGTATTCTTTACAAAGTCAAAAGAAATATTTTTTCCTTCCTTAATTAATTGAGACCAATTATCCCCTATTTGTTCCAAATCTCCCATGCTTTTAACGCTTGATGTTTTAGCATTGATTCTCCATTCAATATCATAGCTCCACTCTTTTCTGCTTTATGTAGAAAAAGTGATTTTGAAGGGTTGTAAATTAAATCAACTACCAAATGTTCTGCTGTTAGACATTCAAAAGGAAGTTCAATACATGCATCACTGTTTGGATACATTCCAATCGGTGTACAATTTACTAATAATTTACAAGCGTTCACCATATTCTCATTTATGTCCGCATACGAAAACTGATTTTCACCTGATGGATTCCTTGAAATAAAAATGACGTCTATTCCTAGATTTTTAAGAATAAACTCAATTGCTTTTGAAGCTCCACCTGTACCAAAAATAATGGCTCTTTCGTGTTTGTTTGATAAAAATGGTTTAATTGATTGATGAAAACCATATGCGTCGGTGTTATAGCCAATCAACTTATTATCCTCAAAAGAAACAACATTTACAGCTCCTATACGCTGTGCTTCTTCACTTAAATCATCTAGAAATGGAAGAATGGCAACTTTGTAGGGAATCGTGACATTGAGTCCTGAATATTCTTTGCGAAAAACTTCCGTAATTTTATCGATGTCCTCAATTTCAATATTCTCGTAGCTTGCTTCAATATTTTCCTTTATAAAAAAAGAACTGAAATAATCTTTAGAAAAAGAATGCTTGAGGGTTTTACCTATCAATCCGTATGTTTTCATCCTATTTTTTCTTTGGAGCAAATTTTTCAAGAATAACAATCAAAAGAAAACCTCCCAATAAACAGCAAATAGCATAAAATAAAAGGGAATCGCCTTCATAATTAGCAGGAAGTACATTTTCCATCATCCAATCTTCTTTACCGTTAGAATGAATAACCAAAGGTTCGTCTCCAATTCTAATTTTCCATGGCCATACTTTATACAGTGACCCAATCATGAATCCTGTAAGCACTGCGATTGTTATTTCTTTAAATTTACTGAATAAGAATTTCAAAACACGTGCAAAAGTCAATAATCCAATAACACACCCTATTCCAAAAAGAGAAATTACAACAAGATCTCTGTCTTTTATGGCAGAAAGAACAATGTGGTAACTTCCTAATAAAACAAGAATGAATGAACCAGAAATACCTGGTAGAATCATTGCGCAAATTGCTAAAGAACCACTTAATAGAATATACCAAGATGCTTCAACGTGAGCAACAGACTGTATTGATGATATATAAAATGCGACTACCGCACCAATAACTAAGCTTATCCATACGCTAGAATTCCATTTTTGTATTGTTTTTCCAACTAAAAAAATACTTGCAATGATTAATCCGAAGAAAAAACTCCAAATTAGAATTGGATGCTCGATCAAAAGGTATGTTACTCCTTTGGCTAAAGATGCGATACTTAAAATGATTCCTGAAAACAGAAAAACAAAAAAAGTTCCATTAATGTGGTTCCAAAATGATTTTAAACCTTCCTTTTTTAATTTTTTTAATGCTTCAAGATTTATTTTATTGATGCTATCAATAAGTTCTTCATAGATTCCAGAGATGAAAGCAATCGTTCCTCCTGAAACACCAGGAACAACATCCGCTGCTCCCATTGCTATTCCTTTTAAAGAAAGTAAACCTAATTGTAGTGGTGTTCTTTTTTCCATTAATATTCTTCTAAATGTGATTCAACTTCTTCAATCCACCCCATAATCCCATTTTTCATGATTGCTACATTTGAATAATCATGATCAACTTCTAAAAAATTAGCCAAAGCTTCAGCTCTTTTGCCAGTCTTACACATTAGGATGATCTCTTTGTCTTTTGGGAAGTCTTCTATCTTATTCAACACTTCTCCCATTGGGATATGTATCCCTTTTATTTGACAAACTTTACAGATATCTAGTTCATATTTTTCTCTAATATCAATAAGTGTTGCATTATTATTTGAGACTAAATCTTGAACATTAAGAGGTGAAATGAATTTCATTTGAATCAGTTTTAGGCAAATATATGTATTTGGTTTTATTTTTTCACCTTTACTGAAACAATCATGGTAAAAGTAGCAACAAGTTCTCCATCTTCACCTTTTGCTTGGACTTCAATATTCTGGTTAATTCTTTCTTCATTCTTTGCAGATTTCTCAATAGCTTCCTTAATTAACAACCCTTGGGTTATGTTAAAAAAGACATCTGATTCTGCTCTTTTTATAAACTCTGCATTCATTCCTTTAAAAGCAAATGAAACTTTGTATCCCAATGTTTCTGCAAAATAAAAAGCATGAATTCCAGCTGCAACATCTGCCCCAACTGCCAATGCTCCAAAATACATTGATTTCAGGTGGTTCTTCGTTTTTCTTCTGAACTTTATTTTGACCAACACTTCTTCGTCTGTCATTTTAAGCAATCTAGGACGTACAAATGCAATCAGTGGAATTTTAAAAACACCTAATAGCCAAAGGTTCCACTTCATTTTCTTCAATGAAACAACTTTAGTTTTCTTCATATTCTTTTCTTAAATTTTGAATAATTTGTGCCATAGGAAGAATTTCATTCACATATTGAATTGAAGGACCTGCACACCAAACCGTCTTATAAGTTGAACTAAACGCTGCCTTTTGCAAGCTTTTCATTCCCTTAAAGAAAGTAAATGCTTTCATCCATTTTTTTAATCTTTTGTTTTTATTGAGAAAGCGCTCCAAAGCATTTTGAGAAGTACCTATCTTTTTCACGTAGTCAGTATTAATCACGGTACACGGGGTTCCTGATAATTTTGTTGTCATCACAATATCATTCTCTCCAAAATCGACACAAGCTTGTTTATATTCTTGTGAAACTCCAGCTTCTTCAGATGCAATAAAAATACTTCCCATGGAAATACCATCTGCGCCCAATTCAATCATTTCTCGAATTTCTTTTCCATTCCCAACTCCCCCAGCAGAAATCACTGGAATTTTGCAAACTTTTTTCAGTTCAGGAATTAATTCTTTGTAGGAAATTGGTCCCGCATGTCCTCCGGCTTCTTTATTTACCGCAATTATCGCATCTGCACCCAAAGCTTCCACTTTTAATGCAAATTCTTTGTTCACTACGTCACAAAACACTTTTACTCCATTTTTATGCGCTTCATTAATGGTCTCTTTCGGTGAACCTAGAGAGGTAAGAATAAAATCTACTTTCTCTTCACAACATATTTTAAGCTGCTCTTTATATAAAAAATTCGATTTATTTACAATTAAATTAATTCCAAAAGGTGCGTCTGTTTTTTTCTTTATGAAACGAATTGCTTCCCGTAATTCATCTACATTTCTGTAATTTAATGCAGGAATAGCACCTGTAACACCCGAATTTAATGCTTCAATAATCATTTCTTTATTTGAAACAAGAAACATTGGCGCAACGATCAAAGGAAATTCAATTCCCAACATTTTACTTAAAGCGATGTCTTTTGGATTTATATTCATAGCGTGAAGATAGTCTTTTTTACTATGTACGCATATCATACTTATTTATTATTATTCTTCAAATGTGATTTTCTTGCGATTCATTCAAGCAAACTGTCCATATTAGGCAACTTTCATTATTTTTGTTTTATGACAAAAACATCTGCTTGGATTAGTGCTATGCGATTGAGAACATTGCCTCTTTCTCTTTCTGGGATCATCATCGGTTCTGCAATAGCTTTTTCGAATGGTTATTGGGATACTTTAATATTCGCTCTGGCAATTTGTACAACAATTCTGTTTCAAGTTTTATCTAATTTTGCAAACGATCTTGGTGATGGGCAAAAAGGAACGGATAATGAAAACAGAATTGGTCCAACAAGGGCAGTTCAATCTGGTGTAATTTCTTCTTCTGAAATGAAAATAGCCGTTATCATCACTTCAATCTTGAGTTTTACCTCTGCAGGATCTCTTATTTTTGTCGCTTCTTCTAACATGAATACAAATACAGTCTATTTCTATATTGGATTAACAATTGCCAGTGTTTTAGCAGCAATAACTTATACTGTTGGAAAAAAAGCATACGGCTACCATGGTATGGGAGACTTAATGGTACTCTTCTTCTTTGGTGGAGTAAGTGTTTTAGGCGTCTATTCTTTGTATGCACCTGTTTTTTACATTGACAACATTCTTGTTTCACTTTTTGTTGGACTTTTAAGTGTTGCTGTACTCAATCTCAACAATATGCGCGATTACAAAAATGATGAAGCCTCAGGAAAGAATACTTTAGTTGTTCAAATGGGACCAAATTATGCGAAATTCTACCACAGCATTCTAATTATAACTGCAATTTCTTCTCTTTTTATCTTTATTCAGAGACAAGACAACCTCATTCTTTTACTTGGAATGGTTCCTTCTTTATATCTGTTTTACCATATTAGAAAAGTTATGACGATTACAAAAGCAGAGGATTTTGATCCAGAATTAAAACGTGTTGCTCTTTCGACTTTTGCAGTTTCTTTATTTATTTCTCTTTTATTATTCTTTGCCTAATGAAAGCTCATTTTTACAAAAAAACGTTTCATTTCAAAAAACCTAGCGGTACAAGTCGTGGTGTTTTAACGGAAAAATATGCTTGGTTTATTGAAATTTGGAACGTTGATCAACCTCAGATTATTGGAATTGGAGAATGCAGTATCATTCCAGGGTTATCTCCTGAATTTAATTCTTTCGAAGAATATGAGTTGAAGCTGAAAGAAGTTTGTTCCGATTTAAAGACAAACCTAACTTTATGGCCCTCTATTCTATTTGGTTTAGAAACAGCTTTACTTGATTTAAAAAGTGGAGGAAATCAATTGTATTTCAACAACGGTTTCTCTCGGGGAGAATTGAAAATTGACATCAATGGACTCGTATGGATGGGAGATAAAGAATTTATGTTGGAACAAATTGACGCCAAAATAAAAGCAGGTTTCACAACCATTAAAATGAAAATTGGTGCAATTGACTTCAATACAGAAATCGAATTATTGACTTATATCCGGTCACAATACTCAGCAAAAGACCTTACGTTGCGAGTAGATGCTAATGGTGCTTTTGAATTTGAAGAAGCGATTGAAAAGCTGAATATTCTATCTTCTTTAGACATTCACTCCATTGAGCAGCCAATAAAAGCCGGAAATTGGTCAGCAATGAAAGAACTTTGTAAAATCTCGTCTCTTGACATTGCTTTAGATGAAGAGTTGATTGGTGTCCATTCTTTGTCAGAGAAAAGAGAATTATTAAACACAATACAACCTCCATTTATTATTCTAAAGCCAAGTTTACACGGAGGAATATCCGGTTGTAGAGAGTGGATTTCTCTCGCCAATGAATTCAACGTAAAATGGTGGATGACCAGTGCGTTAGAATCGAATGTAGGACTGAAAGCAATTTGTCAATTTGTTGCTGAGTACGACACAACTCTTCCTCAAGGTCTTGGTACAGGTGCATTATATACTGACAATACAGAAAGTGATCTAACGGTTGAAAATGGTCAGATTTTCACTAAATTAACCTAGAATTCTTTTCAAACCAATTCTTTTTCTCGCTATATCAACCTCAATCACCTGAACAGATACATGCTCATGCAGTGAAATGAAATCGGATGGATCTTCGACATATTCGTTGGCTAAATTCGATTTATGAATGAGACCGTTTTCCTTAATTCCAAGGTTAACGAAAGCGCCAAAGTTTGTCACATTAGTAACTACACCTCTTAACTCCATGCCGACATTAACATCTTGAATGGTTTTAATGCGACTATCAAATTCTAGAACTTTCACTTTTTTCCGAGGATCTAACCCTGGTTTATTCAATTCATTCAAAACATCTTTCAATGTATAAGGGTCAATATCTGAGAAAGATTTCAAATCAATCTTTTCCAAAACATCTTTATTTCCCATCAAGTTTTGAACATCTTGCTGTACACTTTTCGCCATTTTTTTCACCAAAGAATAGCTTTCGGGATGCACTGCAGAATTATCCAAAGGATTTTTACCGTTTTTCACCCTTAAAAAACCAGCACATTGTTCAAATGCTTTTTCTCCCAATCGTTTTACTTTTTTCAATTCACTTCTAGAATTAAAACGACCATTTTCAGCTCTATAATTGACAATATTAGCAGCTATCGTTGGACCTAAACCGGAAACATATTGCAGCAAATATTCGGAAGCTGTATTCAAATCAACCCCAACAGTATTCACACAAGAAATTACAACATCATCCAAAGAATCTTTCAATCGAGTTTGATTCACTTCGTGTTGATATTGTCCAACTCCGACAGATTTCGGGTCAATTTTCACTAACTCAGCCAATGGATCCATCAATCTTCGTCCAATTGAAATAGAACCTCTTACTGTTACATCAAAAGCTGGGAATTCTTTTCGGGCAATACTACTCGCAGAATAGATCGATGCGCCATCTTCGTTCACAGAAAAGACATCTAAATCTCTGTCGAAGTGAATTTGTTTAATCAACGATTCCGTTTCCCTTCCTGCCGTACCATCTCCAATTGCAATAGCCTCAATTTTATATGCTTGAACCAATTGCGCTATTTTAGATTTCGCCTTTCCACTTTCTTTCTGAGGGGGATGGGGGAAAATTGTAGCGTTTGTCAACAAAGATCCAGTTTCATCTAGACAAACAATCTTACAACCGGATTTAAAGCCAGGGTCAATGGCTAAAATTCGTTTATTCCCTAGTGGTGCAGCCAATAGTAATTGACGTAAGTTTTTACTGAAAACTCTAATGGCTTCAATATCTGCTTTTTCTTTTGCTTTCGATAAAACTTCATTCTCTAGAGAAGGACGAAGTAGCCTCTTGTATGCGTCGACACATGCTTTTTCTACAATTGCAGACAATTCACTTCTCCCTTTTACAAAAAATCGCTCAATCGTTTGAAGTGCATATTCTTCATTTGGTCTCGCTTTTAAAGACAGAAAACCTTCTCTATTTGCTCTGTACAAAGCTAAAAATCGGTGAGAAACACAATTGTTTAGTTTCTCCGAGTGGTCAAAATAATCCTTGTACTTCTGTGCACTATCAATTTTTGATTTTACAACTTTGGAGACGAGAACAGCATGGTTTTCAAAACTATTTCTCAATTTTGTTCTCAAATCTATATTTTCACTGATCCATTCAGCAATGATGTCTTGTGCTCCTGAAATTGCTGTGTCAAAATCAACACCTCTTCTAAAATGTCTACTGACAATATCCTCTAATGATCGACCATGTTGTGACATAATTTCTTTCGCAATCGGTTCGAACCCATTCTTCTTCGCTTTCTCACCTCTTGTTAAACGTTTTTGCTTAAAAGGCAAGTATAAATCTTCTAATTCTACGATATCAAAACAAGTCGTAATTCTACTTTTCAAAGAACTGTCCAATTTGTTTTGTTCTTCAATCGCGGAAAGAATTGTATTTTGACGTTGAATAATCGTTTCAAAACGTTTCAATTCATCTCTAATTTTTGCAACCTCTACTTCATCTAATCCTCCTGACATTTCTTTTCTGTAGCGAGAAATAAAGGGAATTGTTGCTCCTTCATTCAATAATTGAATAACGTTAGAGATTGATTTTTTTGAAAAATTAGTCAGCTTTAGAATGAAATCTATATTGGTCATAAAAATGATTTAGAACAAAAATAAAAGAGATTTTCTATTCTTAGCGAAATAAATCATCATTCCATGAACTTTTTGTATTTTAGCTCAAAATAAAAAACATGAAAAAAGGATTTTTAGCATTCTCATTATTATTACTTACGGTATCTTGTTCAGAGAAAGTAACTGGTCCAGCAACTCCAGAAGTAAAATTACCTACAGCTGAATTACAGTCAGGAAAAACAATTTACGAAAAGAAATGTCACCGTTGTCATAAATTAAAAGTAATTGACAACTACAGTGCTGAACAGTGGAATAATGTATTGCCAGATATGGCGCATAAAGCACATTTATCTGAATCGGACGAAGTTTTAGTGAAAGGATACGTTGTTTGGGAATTGGCAAACTAATGTTTAAAAATTTAACCATAATTGACGCTAGTTCTGTCCTAGCAGGTCCATCTGTAGGAATGTTTTTCGCAGAATTGGGTGCACGTGTTATTAAAATAGAGCACCCAAAACATGCAGACGTCACTCGAAGCTGGAAATTACCTAAAGAGAACCAAGACACGAACGTTTCAGCGTATTTTTCCAGTATTAATTACAAGAAAGAATACCTTGTTCTTGATTTAAAAAAAGAATCTGACCACCAACAATTCATTGATTTAATTGCTTCAGCGGACATTCTTTTGACCAATTTCAAAAAAGGTGATGATGTTAAATTAAAAATCGAAGACGAACGATTGCATGGGGTTAATCCTCAATTAATCATTGGGAAAATCAACGGATACGGATTAGAAAGCGATCGTGTTGCTTATGATTTAATCCTCCAAGCGGAATCCGGTTTTATGTCGATGAATGGTACGCCTGAAAGTGGGCCAGTGAAAATGCCCGTTGCTTTGATCGATGTTTTAGCAGCGCATCACTTGAAAGAGGCTTTACTCATCGCTCTTTTAGAAAGAGAGAAATCAAAACGTGGAAGAAGTGTAAGTGTTTCATTGTACGATGCTGCGATCAGTAGTTTAGTCAATCAAGCTTCGAATTTTTTAATGTCTGACCATGTTCCTCAAAGAATTGGTTCTTTACATCCGAACATTGCACCTTACGGAGAAATTTTCAAAACAAAAGATGGAGCGTTAATCACTTTTGCTATTGGTTCAATGACACATTTTGAAAAACTTTGTTCTTTTCTTCAATTGGGAAGATTAACGACTGATGAACGGTTCAATTCAAATCAAAATCGAGTTGTAAATCGGGAAGAACTTTTTGAAATACTTCAATCAGAAATTCTTTCTATTGAGTGTGATGCTATTCTTTCCACTATGGAGAAAATGAATGTTCCTGCGGGTAAAATCAAAGATTTAGCAGAAGTTTTTGAATCCAATGCAGCACAAGAACTTATTTTAGAAGAAGAAATTGAAGGAATTCAAACCAAGCGAGTAGCTTCTGTTGTTTTTAAATAATGGTTCCCCTCAGAAAAATGGATATTAGAAGTCCAAAAACAACTAAAGAGTGGGAAGAGTATTATTTTCTCCGATACACTGTTTTACGAAAACCTTTGGGACAACCAATCGGAAGTGAGAAGAATGAAGGAGATCTAACGGGTAAACACTTTGCGTTTTTTTTAGAGAAGAAAATTGTGGCTATTGCTCGATTAGACCCTATTGATTCACGTATCTCTCAAATTCGTTTTTTTGCAGTGGATGGTAAAATCCAAGGAAAAGGTTTTGGAAAAATTTTACTGAAGGAAATTGAAAAATCAGCTAAAAAACGGAATACTGAAAAAATCATCCTTCAATCAAGAGAGAATGCTGTTCCGTTTTATGAAAACAATGGATATTTTACCATTGAGAAAACTCATCTACTTTTTGGAAAAGTACAGCATTATTTGATGGAAAAAGAGTTGTAACTTATTTTTTCTTCAATCGATCGTCAATTTTTTTTGTAACGAGTTTAAAGAGTAATTCCGTTTCTTTACGGTCAAGTTTACGACCAAACCGTACAGGTTTCCCCATGTAATCAAATTCAATTCTTTCCCCACCAGGAACCCACGGAGATTTTTCCCAAGCAGACTGAATTGATCTTTCTTTCGGTTGAATTACATCTATCTTCTTAATGTTCTCGATATAGTAGGGAATTGATTTCCCATAGTTCTTAATTGATTTTTTATAATAAAATGCTACCTCATCAATTTTAATCAATTCTTTTCCCCAGAGAAACCAGAAGAAAGAACGCGTTACTCTAAAAGCAAAATAGAACCAGAATGCTAAAAAAATTGCAAGAATAATCTTTTCTTGATCACTTAAAGGCAATACAAAAAAAGACCAAATAACGATTGCGCCTATTGCGTACCACATTCCTACCCATGCACCCATTGCAGCTTTTACCCAAGAAATATCTTGAGGATAAATTACCAAAGTGGTTTTTTTATTTCCATCTTCAAAACTGATTCTTTTTCCTATCCATTTCATGGGGATAAAAGTAAGCTTATTTTTCTTGTTGTCAAATTGTATTATTAACAGATTCAAACAAAAAATGGCGAATCTTAAAAAAAGATTCGCCCATTTATACGGATCAAGTAAATTGACTTACTCGATAATTAATCGTTTCATTGTTTTCTGACCGTTAACTGTTAATTCAACGAAATAAATACCTGCATTTAATTTTGAAGTATTTAAAACTACAGTTGAAGAACCAATTGTTCCGTAATCATCTGTTACAATAACTTTTCCTGTAATATCAATTAAGCTCAATTGAATATTAGCATTCTCTTTTAAAGTGATTGCTATTGTAGCTGAAATAGAAGCTGGATTTGGATATACATTCAAAACATCATCAACATTGTAATCTTGAACTTCTCCAAGGCCAACATTACAAGAAGCAACAAATCCATTTGTTACTGCCTCATCTATTGTTGTCATATCAGCATTATCAACTCTACCATTTGGACCTCTCATGAACCCAACAATGTGCATTTTAGTTTCATCCCAATCTGCAGGTAAAACCCAAATAAAATTTTGAGTAATTATTTCTCCGCTATTAAAAGTTGCAGGGAAGCAAACATTATTCCCATTGAAAGAAGGTGAAATTGCTCTAGCAACGTGGTCGTATTGCATTTGCGCAGCAGGAACAGGGTTTGCTAAAAGCTCAAAACCTCCCATTACAGCTGTCCCACCTGAATAAGAATTTGTCTGATTATAAGCAGCAGTAGTACCGGTCACACTATCTTCGGTTAAAACACAAATCATTTTGTAAGCATTTGTTCCATTTGTCTGGAAATTTGCAGATACAGATACTTTCAACTCTCTTGTTGTTGCGTCCCATGTTGCTCCATTCGTAATTAAAGCATCTGGTACAACCTGTAAACGTGTAAAAAATGGGTTAGTCATAGCAGAAGGGTCTATTGAAGCACCTCTATCAACTATTGCTGAAGGGTATCCAGAAACTAAATTTCCAAATCCTGAATCATAATCAGTAACCGTCATTGGGTCTCCATTATGAACAGCAATACCAGCCCAATAACCATCATAATCATGCGCAAACTGATCCATAAAAACAGCACCACGAGGACACCATCCACACCATGTTCCTGTCCCTTCTTCACCTACAACCATTTTACCAGCAGCAGGGACAACAGGATTGACAGCTGCACATGCATCATCATCATTTGCATCACCGTCAGCTCCTCCATTCACATTTGTAACTGTTGCAGTTGCGACCATAGCACCTGCCACTAAAGAAAATGGAGTTACATAAACAACATCCATTGAATTTCCAGACGTAAGGTTAACACCGGTCACGTTTTCAACATACTGGTTCCCATTATAATCAACAGTAACATCAAAAGAAGTAATTGCAGTTGTCCCAGAATTAGAAATAGTCACAACTGGTTTTACATTTTGACCTGCGATTACACCTCCAATATTAAAACCTGCAACAGTTGCATTAAGAGCAACAGGAGTATAAGCAATATGATCAAACATTACATCATCCATGTAAAAACTACTGTTATTAATAGGAAAGATATCTACTGAAGCAATTGTTGCAGAAGGCATATTCCATACTGCAGAACAATTACTGTTTACAAATAACTGCCATCTTCCAGTTGAAAGATTAGCTTCAATTCTTAGCGTGAACCATGTTGCATCTGTATAAACACCACTCGCTACAACAGCTGAAGCATTATCAATAGAAATTGAACCGCCATCCATGTTACAGTTCATTACATAGGTTCCTCCTGGCGTAGTTGTTCCTTGGAAGTTGAAATATGCATTTTTCCCAGCGTCAATGAAAAATTTTGATTCAAATGTAAATATTCCATCTGCATATTGTTGTCCAAAATCCAATAATACATCTTGAGGTCCGCCATTTGCAGCTGTAGATGAGAAATATACTGAGTTCGGCATTGAGCTTGCTTGAGCAGTTGTAGCTTGTGCATCTTCTGCTCCACCAACAGCTCCACTCCATGTTGACCAATATACAGAACTTGGTCCTATATAGTCACCGTTATTCAATGCGTCAAAATTATCAGAGAATATCTGAGCATTTGCCGCAGATATCATTAATAATGATGATAATAAAAATGTAATTTTTTTCATGTTTTATTAGTTTAATATTAATTTATTCATGTAAAAATAAGATAAATGACTATAACCTCATCACATATCCAATGAAAACTCTTGTATTCCTAATTTAAAATATTGAGATTAACAATCCTACCTTATTAACGTGACATTTCCTTTCACAATTGTTTCTACATTATCGATGCAGGTAACTTTTAAATAATAATCATACACATCAGGGTTCATCATTTTCCCTTTGTAAGTTCCGTCCCAGCCAAATGGTCTTTGAAATGATTCAAAAACCATCTCCCCCCAACGGTCATATATTCTAAAAACCATATCTTTAATTGCTGGTCCACGCACATACAGAACATCATTTTCGCCATCACCATTTGGCGTAAATGCGTTAGGAACATACAAGAATGATTCCCCACAGACAAACTCATACGCCTTTACGAGTACTGTATCTGAACGAGTACAAATTCCATCTGAAACTAAAAAAGTATATAAAGTTGTTTGATTGACAATTGCACCAGTAGTATTTTCAAAAGGAGAATACACTAAATCATTCGGTAACCAAATGTATGAATACCCCGTCCCTGAAGTTCCTGTTAATGTAACTTCCGCACCTTGAGGAACTAAATATTCTGAAGAAGTTGCATTCACACTATTTTGAGGAACGTTACCAACATACAACAGAATTGAATCTAAAGCGACACAACCTGAGTTTGATGTCGCTGCTAAATACAAATATTGAGAAGTAGACGGATTTGCAGTTACAGAATTCGTAGAACTCGGGGATACTAGTATAGAACCTGGAGACCATACAAAATTATTGAATGTAATCAATGGGTTTGTACTAATTGCTGTAATCAAAGTCTGCTCACCGACACATAAAGAATCTACTCCGAAAAGTAATAATGCTGAACTTGTTATTTCAACTTGTATTGAGTCAATCAAAGAACAACCCAAATTACTGACTTGAATATAATAAGTCTGATCACCCAAGGGAGTTGTTGTAAAAATGGAGTCATGAATATTTGAATTCAATGTGTCTGAGAAATTAATGTCCGAAGACCAAATAAATTCCGTTGCGGTTCCTTGTGAAAAAGCTGTCATCGTTATTGGAACGGGATTACATAAAGCGACATCAGAAGAGGTCGATAATTCAAGTGAATCAAAAACAGTAATTGTTATTTCAGCTGTGTCTGTTAATAAGCAAACACTATCTGTTACATATAAATACACTTGAAATACCCCAACAGAATCATAGGTTATTACAGGTTCAAAAATAACGGAAGAAGTATCTCCATTCCCAAAATCCCACAGATATGAATCCGAAGAGGAGGAAGAATTTTCAAATGTAACGGTAAAAGGATTGCACCCCATGTTATCATCGATGGTAAATTCTGCTTTTGGAATCAATTCAAAATCGAATTTAAAAACTAAGTTATTACAATTAGAACTTAGATTCTGAGACGACCAAGCTCCCGGAGAAGTTGGAAAGTCACTGAAACCACCACAGCCCCCACAAACAGATTGGTAAACAACACCATTTTTGTCAAATCGAGATGTTCCTCCATCTACATGTTCCCCGGCAGAACCACCTCCGATATATGAACCATATAGCATTCCAGAAAAATCTCTTTCGATCACTAATAAATAAAAATCATGCCCATTTGGAGGTGTGCTTTGAAATGCATTGGCAGAAATAGGCATGTTGTTCATCAGACTTCCTCCAGGTAAAATACTCCCTCCCCAACCAGAGATGTATATATTTCCACAAATATCCACTAAAAAAGCGGAAGGAGAAATATCAAAAGTAGCTGAACCACTTCCAAAAACGGTTGAATTAATTGGTGTAGTTAAATCTGGCGCAAGTTTTAATACAAACTGGCTACTGCCTGGGTTTACAAAAGTTGAATTAATCACAGGAAAAGCTCCACCGTTTGATTGACCAAGTATGTAAATATTATCGGCACGGTCAATTTCAATGAAAAATGCTTGGTCATAATTTGGTGTACCAATGTAACTCGCGTTAATAACTGACGAACCGTCCCCCATTAATTTAACCACAAAACCATCTGCTCTTCCCCCATTATACGTTGATTGCCAGCCACCAGAAGTGTGCGGCAAATCAGAAGAAACAGTTCCTCCAGCAAAAATCACATTATAACTGGAATCAATCTTTACGGAATAACATGCATCTAAGGTTGAACCTCCGTAATAACTTGACCATTGCATTGTTGACAAATCAGCATTCAATTTAAAAATCACACCATCTTGACTTCCACCATTTGTTGGTTGAAAAGCGTTTAAAACTGGAAAATCCGTTGAACGTGTACAAGAAGCTACAATACAATTCCCAATAGAATCAAGCATAATCTCTCCCCTAAATTGATCGCCGTAATTGGCCGTTAATGAATCATACAATGAAATATTATTATAAGGCAATGAAAACGGTTTGTAATTCACTCCATCATTCTCTGAACCACCAATATAAGTTGAAGCCAAAAGATTTTGACCGTTCTCACTTATTTTAACTACAAAAATATCCGTTCCATTGTTGGTGAAATAAACACCATTGAACAAGAAGTTCATCCCACTCACTCCACCACCAAAAGAAGGTTGAAAACCACCTTGAATTGGAAAATCTAAACTAGAGGTAGTTCCATAGAGGTAGACATTGTTGTATTTATCACAGATCATACTCTGAGCCGTTTCTGTTCCTGAAGTATCCGTGCCGCCACCGATAAATGTTGTCCAAAGCATTGCAGAACCATCAGAAGAATATTTCGAGATAAAAGCATCTGTTATTCCATACGTTGCATTTACTGGAATTAAAAAGTTAGAGGTTGTATTATATGCATTTGGATCTGGGGTTGGATAAGCATTTCCATAAATCATCCCTCCAGAATAAGCTGTCCCATCATTTCCGAAGGTTGCAGTCATTCCAAAATTATCCGTTATCGAGCCTGAATAAGTTGCAAAAACTAAAATAGGATCAATTATAAGGTCCGCATAATCAGCATACTTTCCAATTTCAAAATGCACCTCATTTCCCTCTACCACAAATTGACATTTCACCTCTTTTATTCTGCCGTTTATTATTTGATAAGCATAAGGCTTTTGTTCAATGATTTCTCCCAATTTAGTTTGCACGATTAAATCTCCTTTCCGATTGACAAAGATTTTATCTTGTCCAACATATTTCAGTAAAATCTGATTGGGATTGACGGTAGGATGAACATGGAACTCGTATTTCAATTGCTCTTGTTCTTCAATGATTTTTAAATCAATCCCATTGTACAATTCTTTCAAAACAGCCTCACCATAACCTCTTACATTCGAAGCCCATCTTTCTTGGTCATTTCCAATGTAATAATTATAATAATTTTTTGTTGGTGCTGTTTTTATAATTTCATTTACTTTATTTGACCCAACAAAGTTCAAATGAACAAGTGTTTGAGGAATTTCAGGATTATTTTTAATGTCTTTTTTAGAAACATGCGCATCATGAACCGCTGAGAAATTTTGCAAATGGAACATCATTTTATGCTGTTCTACCCACAAATTACCTCCATCAAATTTACTTTTGAAGAGTACTTCATTATCCCATTGCCCCTTATTTTCAATAAAAGAATGTTGTATAGAGTGTTGATGTACAATTTCCTGAGCAAAAGTTGGAAAGATGCTTAAAATTAAGCCAATAAAAAATATGATTTTGTGCTGCATAATTACCAAAGTTGTCCCTAAAGTAAGGTTTTATTAATAAGACGCCAAAAAACAACAATAAGTTTAGTCAAAAAACTTATTTTTGTATGCATACGATATGTATTTTTGATCGAAATCTTAACGCAACAAAAATTCATCGTAATTTCAAAAAAAGATTCAACATGGAAAATAGAATAACATCACTTTTTAAAATCAACTATCCACTTATTCAAGCAGGTATGATTTGGTGTTCTGGTTGGGAATTGGCATCTGCCGTTTCAAACGCTGGAGGATTAGGGATTATCGGTTCAGGTTCAATGTACCCTGAAGTGTTGGATGAACAAATTCAAAAATGCAAAGCTGCAACAGACAAACCTTTTGCAGTGAATTTACCAATGCTTTATCCAGACATTGACAAGCACATTGCAACCATAATCAAACACAAAGTTCCTATTGTATTTACTTCTGCTGGAAATCCAAAAACATGGACAAATCATTTGAAAGAACATGGGATCACAGTTGTACATGTTGTATCGAGCGTTAAGTTTGCTTTAAAAGCAGAAGCTGCCGGTGTAGACGCAATCGTTGCCGAAGGTTTTGAAGCTGGTGGACATAATGGAAGAGACGAAACAACAACATTGTGTTTAATTCCAATGGTTGCAAATGAAGTTTCTATTCCTGTCATTGCTGCAGGTGGAATTGGAACTGGTAGAGGAATGCTCGCTGCTATGAATCTAGGGGCTGATGCAGTACAAATTGGGTCTCGATTTGTTGCTTCAGTAGAATCAAGTGCACATCAAAACTTCAAACAATCTGTTCTCGACACAAAAGAAGGAGATACTCAGCTTACTTTTAAAAACATTACTCCCGTTCGTTTGATTAAAAATGAATTCTATCAAAAAGTAGAGAATGCCTACGAACAAGGAGCATCAAAAGAAGAATTAATAGAATTATTGGGTAAAGGTCGCGCGAAAAAAGGCATGTTCGAAGGAGATTTAATTGACGGTGAATTAGAGATTGGACAAATTGCAGGATTGATAAACCAAGTCAAAACTGCAACTGAAATTGTCGTAGAAATAATGAAAGAATTTAAAGATACATTGAACTCTCAAAAAAACGGAAAATATACATTTTAATGATCAATTTTGAACGATTTACACTAGAAAATGGACTAACAGTTCTTTTTCACAAAGACAAAACAACTCCGATGGCTGTTGTGAACATACTTTACAATGTTGGCGCGCGAGATGAGTCCGAAAGCCAAACTGGTTTTGCTCATTTATTTGAACATTTAATGTTTGGTGGCTCTGTAAATATTCCAGATTTTGATACACCTTTACAATTAGCAGGTGGAGAAAATAATGCATTCACCTCTAATGACATCACCAACTATTACGATGTCTTACCAAAACAGAATATTGAGACTGCTCTTTGGCTAGAAAGTGATCGAATGTTGTCCTTAGCTTTTACAGATAAAAGTTTAGAAGTTCAACGCAGTGTCGTTATAGAAGAATTCAAACAAAACTATTTGAATCAACCTTACGGAGATGTCTGGATGGAGTTAAGACCCTTAGCTTACCAAAAACACCCTTACAAATGGGCAACAATTGGAAAGGAAATCAAGCACATAGAAGATGCAACGATGAAAGACGTTAAGGCATTCTTTAAAAAACATTATTCTCCTTCAAATGCCATTTTATCGATCGCCGGAAACTTTGAGATCAATGAAGTAAAAGAATTAACTAAAAAATGGTTCGACGACATTCCTGCAGGTGAAAAATACATTCGAAATATCGAAAAAGAACCGAAACAAACTGAATATCGTGAGAAAACGATAGAAAGAGAAGTTCCAGCGGATGCTTTTTATTATGCGTTCAAAATGGGTGACAGAATGCATCAAGATTTTTATACAACGGACTTGGTTTCTGATGCTTTAGGGAGGGATAAAAGTTCACGACTCTACCTTTCTCTGAAGAAAGAACAGCAGCTCGCTTCTTCAATAAACTCATACATTTTAGGCACGATTGAAGATGGATTATTGGTTATTTCCGGGAAATTAAATGACGGTGTTTCTTTTAAAGAATTAGACGATGCTTTATGGATTGAATTAGAGAAAGTAAAAACAGAAGTACTTGATGAAAGTGAATTAAAAAGACTCCTGAATAAAATTCGTACTTCGAAAGAATTTCAAGAACAAGGTATTCTTAATCGAGCGATGAGTTTATGCATGTATGAATTATTAGGTGATGCTTCCATGATTAATGAGGAAGGAAATCATTATTTTTCTATAACACCCGCGCAAATTCAAACAGTTGCTCAATCCATTCTAAAGAAAGAAAACTGTTCATTACTCAAAGTTAAAGCCCAAATAAATGATAAATAGAAGTATTCAACCTGAAATTACTAAAATCAAAACTGTTGATTTTGTTTCACCAAAAAAGTATTTCGTTAACGAAAACTGTGCGATGTTTCACATGAAAGATGTGACGGATGAAACCGTTCGATTGGATCTTTATTTTGATGCTGGAAAAATCAGGGGTAAAAGTGGTATCGCAAGTTTTGTAAATGGGGTCTTACTTTCAGGAACTGCTAAAAAAACGACCACCGAAATCAATGAAATCATCAACGGATTAGGCGGGTTTTACAATTCAGGAGTTTCTTCTGAAAATGCGGTCATTTCAATCTATTGCTTGAGAGAACATTTGATTGAAATTTTTGACACAATCTTAGATGCTATTCAACATTTATCTTTCGATGAAAAAGAAGTTCGAGAGTTTTTATCTGATGTTAAACAACAATTTAAAATTAATTCAGAAAAAGTAAGCTACCTTGCACAAAGAGCATTTCAACAAGAATTATTTAGCAATGATTCTCGTTATTCTTCTGTTATCACAAAAGAAGACATTGAAGGTGTTGAAATCGATGATCTAAAATCATTTCATAAAGAATATTATTTAAAAGGTTTATCTAAAATTGTTTTGGTCGGAAACATTTCAGAAAAAGAGGTTGAATACATCATTGATGCAACGAAATCAATGGCTTTGAATCACCGCCCTGAATTCTCTGTAAATTTAGAGAACAAACCTGGAAAAACGCTTGTAAAGAAGAAAGATGCTATTCAATCTGCCATTCGCGTTGGGAAAATATTATTCAACAAGAAACACAAAGATTATCTTGATTTTTTAATCCTAAACACCATTCTTGGAGATTATTTCGGAAGTCGTTTAATGTCAAACATTCGTGAGGAAAAAGGCTACACTTACGGGATTGGATCGATGATGGCAGAACTAGAAGAAAATGGTTATTTCTTAATCGCAACAGAGGTTGGACATAAAGTTAAAAATGAAACGTTGACTGAAATTCAAAAAGAATTTAAACGACTGCAAACGGATTTAGTGCCTCAAGATGAGCTAAAATTGGTTCAAAATTACATGCTCGGACAGCTACTTAAAAGTGCAGATGGACCGTATGCAATGATGGATTTATTTTTAAGTGTGGAGGCTCAAGATTTGGATTTAGACTTATACAATGAAGCAATTCATAAGATTCAAGAAATTACACCGGAGAGAATTCAAGAATTAGCGGTTAAATATTTAAACTGGGAAGATTTTACAGTAGTTGTGGCAGGGTAATGAATGGTTTCGGCTATACTCAAAGTGGAGGTGTTTTAAATTTTATTATTCCTCCCATCATTGCACCACCAATTTCTCCATTTCTAAAACCTCCCCACCTTGTTCCAAAACAAGCATGTAAACACCACTAGGCAACTCATTATCAACCTGATAACTCCCTTCGCTTGCCGAAAGAATATACTTCGTCACATATTCTCCATCATTCCCGTAAATCTTCAAAACCACTTCTCCATCATTGAAATTCAAACCATTCAAATACACATAAAGCGGACTACCTGCCGAAATTGGATTTGGAAAGATAGAAAAATAACCATTGCCATTTGTAACCACACTAGGGTCTTGGTGTTTCCTTGGTTGCACCGTAAAAAGAACCGTATCTGCATCACGAACACCCAAACTATCATAACACCCATACGCAATAAGCATCACCTCCACCTCGACAAGCTCGGTGTACGGCTCAGTGCCCAATGTATATGAATGTACCACCGTATCTACATATTCATCTGTTGTTAAACTTGTACCATCACCAAAATCCCAAAAATAACTTCCTGCTTGCATGCTCGTGTTGTAAAAACGCACCGCAAATTCATCTTCATAACTAAAACCAGCAGAAGCCACCGCATTACCTAAAAAACCAAGACAGTTGGTTTTTACGAGATAGCCGTAGAAACTGATAGGACTTGTTCCAAAAACGGGGTAGTCAAAAACTTGCCCC
Organism: uncultured Fluviicola sp.; assembly: GCA_964387525.1. Taxonomy (GTDB): domain Bacteria; phylum Bacteroidota; class Bacteroidia; order Flavobacteriales_D; family Crocinitomicaceae; genus UBA4466. Next base: position 68,620 of record CAYLWS010000006.1, on the reverse strand, counting down.
ACCATACAGTAACCACTATCTGAAGTAGCAATAACATCGTTTATTTCTGTAGTAATTGGTGCGGTTGGAGATACTTCGGATAATAAAAAATGATGTCTTTGCCACTCAATTTGCCCATTTTCATCAAATTTTGAAAGTAAAGCTGTTGATTGATAATCGGGTTCAAAAGTTCCACTTCCACCTGCTGTAATATATGAACCATCTAAAGTTGGAGCAATATTTTTCTCTAAATATTTAAAACCACCACTATGAATAAGTGTATCTACACTCATTTTCCAAACAAGATTAAAATTACTATCTACTTTACATAAAAAATCATTATTGATCCAAGAGTTATCAATATTCACACTTTTAACATAGGTAAACAAAAACCCATTGTCTTCTGTTCTTGTCAGCGCAAAGGGGCTTACAGCCATTTGACCATCTGTATAGTGCTTTTTATTTAAAATATTTCCTTGCTCATCGATGGTCATAAAAACAATTTGAGATTCGGGGTCACTAGGGTCTTGTAAGGTCTCATATATCATAAAAACAATGTTGCCGTTGTCTAATTCTACAATGTCTGCAAAAAGATAACCTCTTTCTTGATGACTACCTGATCCAAAATAAGGTACAGTGTCTAGTACGTTAAAATCTTTATCTAAATGGATGTATAAAACCCCCCCCCCTCCTAAATTGGGGTTTGCAAAGCGTATAGGGTCTTGAATATCTAATGCAATGACATAAGTACTGTCTTTTTTTTGCATGATATTATTAAAATCAAATAATTTGAAAGCAAATGAATCTAAAATTGGTAAATAAGATATGTCATTAATTAGAAATCCTGTTGGACTAATTTCTTTAAGACGAGGATAGCAACTGATACCTTGTTCACAATTGTTATATAAATACACAAAATTGCCTCTTTCATTATAGATTAACTTGTTTATTCCTCCAAAGATTTTTTGATCATTCAATGTATCATAATCTATTTGTAATGAGATTTTGTCACCATTTGATTTGTGTAGTCCCAATAGTAAACTCATATCGTTATTATGCCCAAAATTAATTGTCCCACCCATAACATAATACTGTTTGTTTAATTCATACACAGAAGTGTAACCACACCAATTACTGTTATAGGTTGCGGTATCGTTCAAATAAATTTGCGCACTTACTGTCATTAAATGAATTAGAAGGTACAGAGAGAGTAAAAACTTCATTATTGAATAATCAGTTTTTGTTCATCAACACTTGAATCATTGTTCAAGATATGCACAAAGTAAATCCCTTTTTCTAAAGCAGATACATTTACTGCAAATGATTTTTGCTCTATTTTTTGTTCCAAAACAAGTGTTCCTTTCAAAGCATAAATTTTCAATTCTCCTTTACTCAATTCTTCTGTCAAAGTGATTGTAATGGTTTCAGAAGCAGGATTAGGATGTATGCTAAATGCATCTCCCGTGTTCCCTCCGTTCTCCGTGTCCCCTGAATCTGTCGAAGGGGTCGAGGAGGAGGTCAAAGATCTTGATGGTGCTATTCGTGGCGAGACGACTTGCGCACATTCACCCAACCAAAAACACAACAGGTTTTGTGCCTGAACTTGTGCTGTTCCAAAGGCATTTTCGGCATGAAAACGAACCCTAACCTCCGTTAAACTGTCCAAACCTCTCAATGTCCCACTAGAATCAGTCAATTGTATCATTTCTGTTTTAAAAGCATGGTAATCTTGCAGTTCTGTTTTTAAATCACCCTCTGCTAATAATTCCATTTGTGAAGAAAGATTGACTAAGTGCAACAAACTCTTTGTTTTATCTCCTTTTGATAAATAGAAATCAGCCAATTGTACTTCTTTCAGTACATCGCTTCTTCTTTCCACCCAATCTTCAAAAGAACTTACGTCAGCGCCTAAAGTATCTAGTACAATATTCTTTATTAGCATATTGGCTATTCTATTCTTAGAACGGTTGATTTCCATGATTTCCATTTGTTTGCCTCCCAATGCAGTCGTCTGAATTCTCGCAGCCATTAAAATGTCATAATTGCTTTGAGCCATAGGTGTATCTTTCCTTAATAAATAATCAGAAAAAGAAGGGGCATTCATCACTTCAATGTTTAGAAGGAGAATATCTCTTAACCAATCTTCGGGAAAGTTATTGGGAGAAACATCCGCAAGTTCACTCAAAACACCACTAGATAAATAAGGAGTATCAGTCAAAAGCAGGTTTTTAACAATTGTTTTATCAGTCGAACCATTTCTTAAATCAACAATGGCTGTATGTAATTCTAATCTATCTCCATTCGCGAGTAACACATTCAAAGAGTCTTTCTTTTTAGTGTAATTCACTTGTAATTCACTGAAAGTATTTTCTAATTCGAGTACTTTGGCAGCATTCAAAATAGGTCGATCTGGATCTGGGGAGATAATGTTGAAGTTTGATTTACAGAAGTATTCATCAGGAGTGTTAATACTAAAAACACTTCCATTCACCACACTTGGTTCTTGCAAAGGGTCATTTAGATACCAATAGTACTTGGTTAATACCGAGTTGGGCAATGAGCTGTATATATTATACGTGTTGTTTTGTGTTAAATTGGAGAAAGTATTCCCTGCGGGGATATTTGATTGAGGACTCCCTTGTACCAGTTTAGCGCCATCTAAATTTGAAAAGGCAAAGATGTATTCATCCACTACTTGATTGTCTATATTGCTGTTGCAAAGGAATTCTAACCCTTTTAAAGATGCACCAGGAATATCAAAAGCATTATTCCTGTTCTTTCCTACAGAAACACTCGCATAGGTTAATTTATTAAACTTATTTTTATACGTTTCATTGTCTTCCAAACCAGAGTTAAAAATAAGTGTACCAAAAGTATTCCATGTATTATTGTCAGAGCGCATTTCATTTCCTTCTATTTGGTAGGCAGAAGATTTATCAATATAGATATTCATTTGGTCACTGTACCAACTAGAATTCGTTCCACTTGTTCGTACAAACTGGTTTCTTGTTATCATGGCGTTATCCACTTGGCTAATTCGCACACCAAAATTACAATCGGTAAAAAGAACATGGTCAACAGCCACTGTATTTTGGCTATTGGAGTTTAGTATTTCAATACCAGATTTAAGGTTGGTAAAAGTACAAACATCGTAATTTGAATCGTCAAAGTAAGGTATTACAGTAGCAGTATTGCCTGTAAAAACACCCAATACTTTATATTTTGCATCCATAGAGAAGATTCCTCTGCCTTTGTTTGCACTAACTGTTGCACGTTGGTCGGCAAAATCACAGTTTAAAAAACGAACGCCATAAACTTTAAATAGTGTAACGTGGTCTCTAACCGTGGTATTAATAAAATTACTGTCGGTAATAAAATTACAATTTTCAAAATAACTTGTGTTAGGTTGTTCAACACCATTCAGCGACCAATTATAGGCTATAAATTCAACATCTCTACTGTTATTGCGAAAGGTAGAGTTGGTTGCTCTAATAATACCACCTGTAGAATTCCAATCGCCCGGCTTCCAAACTCTCACAGCTTCATGGGCGTTCTCTATAATAGATTGGTGCATAATTAGAGTTCCTTGGTTAGAAGAGTGTTGTTGAGCATTGGTTTCACCCCAAATTTCTATACCTTCCCAAAGTGCACCGCATTCATTCGTTAAAATTGCATCGTTCAATATCAAACGCGCATTGGGTTCAATAATAATTTTTCTGTCAGCATCTATAGTAATAGTTGCATTACTGATATTAAGAGTTGAACCATTTTTTATAACTAAATCACTTTGAATATTTCTATCCGTATTCCATGTCGTATTTGTTGTTATTTCTTCTTTAAAAGCACTTCCTGTTTGTATATTTACTTTCGTCATCCAAACACCCCTACCATAAGAAGATGCATAGAGTTCTTTCGCACAATAGTTATAAGACAAATCGGTAATTCTCGTTTTTGACAACTTGTTAGAGAAGCATTCCCAACCAGTTGTTTGGTCGGTGCGGTAGTATATTCCAGCATCTGTAGCACAAAAAAGAAGATGGTTTTCACTTTCTATAGAAAGAAGATAATTTACAGGTAGAGCCGGTAGTCCTTCAGACCAATCGGTATAGTTAAACCCTCCGTCTATTGACCTCATTACACGCAACCATTCATGAGTAACAACTCCACCAAAATCTCCCACACCGGACATGCCAATATAAACCAAATCGGGATTTATATTATCTACAGCAACAGCATTTACATTATCCCACTGTAAATAATTACTTAATGAGTCTTGGTATGTTTGTCCATTGATTGTAAATGTAACATAAGGGTCTATAGGTGTCCAATCAGATGAATTTAAACCACCATTTGTTGTTTTGTAAATTTTTTCTTGGTAATCTTCATCTCCCTTCCATAGGTAGTCACTTAGGAAAATAGTATTAGGATTTCGTTGTGATATTGCAATCGCTCCAATGATTTTAGAATGTGGTATAACTACTTTTCTTGTTATGTTTTGCCCTTCATTAATAATTATCTTCCCTGTTGGGGCAGAAGTTATCTTTTGTAAACCTGCAATAAAACGGGTGTCATCAAAACGATACTCTTCTAAACGCATACCGAGGTATGGTTCCCCATTTTTAATACTATCAGTTTGAAAGTTGTCATCAACAATAGCATTTGGTGGAAAATTAGGTTTTTCTAAAATAACATTAGAACCAAATTGTGGGTCATTAAAAATATATTGATTAGGAAAACTATCCCTAATCATTGCAATACATCCATCATTGCCATAAACATAATTCCAACCTTGCTGATTTGCTGAAAATTGTCGTGTTCCATTGTCTTGCATACCAATGAGTATTTTTTTTGTTTTTTCATGAACATCGAGATTATAAATCATATTAATGGATAAATCTCCATTTATTGAATTGAAATTATAATGAGTTGATGACGAATCTTCTAATCGATGCTTAATTAATGAAACACCACCATCATTACCAAACAAAATAAAATCAGTTCCGTTAATGTGTTGAGTATAAGAAGACCTATAATCACGGTGATGTCCACCTCCATTATAAGGTATACTTATAATTGTATCTGTTTCTTTCTTAAAAAGACCATGATTTAGAGTGCCTTCATATATGAATCTATCATCCGATTCTGATACAATTAATTCGTCTTTATTAAAATTTGCAGAATATGAAACACCTCCGGAAGGAGACAATTGACTTCTTTTATAGGTTGTAAAATTTACACCACCATTAGTTGTTTTATAGATTGTAGAGTAACTAGGGTCATGAACGTGGAGTGCAAAGTTCTCATTATTAACGCCATACCTGTTAGAAACGGAAATCATTTTTGGTTTTCCAAATTTATTTCTTATGTCAAATCTATTAATTACAAATTTTGGCTTGTTGATAGTGTCATAATCATCGTTAAATTCAATTATAAAATAATAAAACCATTTTCGTTCAGACATATTGTTCTCAAAGATTTGACTGTTTATTATATTACTAGGAAATGTGATGGTTGGTATAGTGTCAATATTTTGATTAATTGTTGAAAATTCACTTTCGTAAAGTACGTTTTCAAATAATGTTGTATAATTAAAATCGGGTATATTACAAATCCAATTAGGAAGATGATTAATATTGTTATTTGTTGTTCCCGATGTTGTTACTGTTCTACCTTCTTTGTATGGCGTGAAACATACTTTAAATCTAGCTCCTTTAGGTAAGTTAAAATTTAAATCCATTATCGTTGGATTTAAACTGTCAGAGATAATCACCTCATTAGGTAGTGTTAAGGTTCTAAGAGTTAAAACTTCTGTGTCATAATTACTATAATTTACATTACTATAATTTCCAGTTTTTTGACATGAAACCTTTATAACATTATTAATTGTGTCCCTCGTTTTCCAACCATTTGTCATAATTCGATGCCAATCGTATGAGTTGTAGCTATGGTTACTATTTGCTGTATCATTTATATTGTAGTAAGGATAATTAATTCCTCCCGTTGTATCGTAGGTACATCCAAAAGATATATTTGCTGCGTATGTATAGTACGTAAATCTAGTAGAATCAACGAAAGGATATGTGTTTTGATAGGATGTTTCGTTGATATATGAAATACTAATATTTGTGTCAGATATATATAGAAATGGTGGTTGTATCAAATTAAGAGCAAAATTATTTCCCCAATTAATATTAGTAATATTTCCAATTACATCACCTTTCCAAATTCCAATAATAAAATCTTCCCATGGTTCGCCACTTCTGTTTATGATAAATAACTTATCGTTGGATACAAAAACCTTATCTAAATTAACAACAGAATCAGCGTATAAATCTAAAGGCAAGTTCAAAGGGCCACTCCATGTTTGTCCGTTATCATTTGAGTAAATAAGTTCTGTATTTAAAACTGCATATACTCTCCCAGAAATATTCTTATCAAAACACATCCACTTTACATGCTCCTGCATCCCTATAGGTGCTCCAACATTCCATGTGTCACCACCATCATTGCTATAAAGGTAACCCGTTTGTACTGCATCTAAACCGGATACATTTCCGGTAATAGCTAATAATATGTCTGAATTAAAAGGACTGGAAATAATTTGTTGAACACCTAAAATAGGAATGCTCATCGAATCAGTCACACAAACCCAATTTTGTCCTCCATTGGTTGTTTTGAAAATACCTGCAATTCTAGCCCCAATTAAAATAGTATTACTATCTGTTGGAGACATATAAACAGCTTCAACCCATCCGTTATGTTGCCCAACATTTCGAGGTCCAACATTACTCCAGTTAGATTTATCCTCATTATTGCAATATAAATTTGTTTCAGCAATATACTTCATAGCTTCGGAGTAATTGTCAAAACTATAAGTGCTATCATTTTGGATTGTTAATCGATTCTTATTTATAAATAACCACCGTTCAAATTCTTTTTTCTTACTTTTTGCATATTCGCTCGTATCTTGATTATTCTCAAAGTAATTCGTTTCGAATTCACTTATTTTAAGATTATTGTTTGATTGGCTTTTAGGTAAATAAATTTTTGTTTGCGAAAAACTATTCACAACTGTTAAAAGAAAAACAGTAAGTAATAAGATAAAACTCTTCATAAGTAAAGATTTTAATTCTCTTTAAAACTACAAAAGAATCTTCAATTTTCCAAAATTTAACTCTACCTTTAACATAAATGAAAAACAACTAAATAAAAAAATTTTCGTCAATATACTACGTATAACTTATTTTCGTTCTTGATTTATGATTCAAAGAGTCTTATTAATTCTACTTATTCTTTCCGCTTCTTTTTGGAGTCGAGCTACACATGTTATTGGTGGTGAATTGACATGGAAGTGTCAAGGTGGTGAATATGTTTTTGAATTAGTGGTTTACCGTGATTGCAATGGTGCAGTTATTAGTAATTCAAGTGTAACTGTAGAGGTTTGGGGGCATCCAACGCTTGCAAACCTTTCTTTAGCTTACGTTTCCAGTACAGATGTTTCCCCGTCGTGCTCACCGGTAACAGGAGGTCCAACTCCTCTACTCTGTGGTTCAGGCGCTAATAGTGGAAACGGACCTGGTGCAATTGAAAAAGCAATATACAGAAGTCAACCAACAACTATATTGGGAACGCCACCTGCTGAAGGCTGGATTTTTACTTACCAAAATTTTGCGCGAAGTGGAGCAATTACCAACCTTACCTCTCCCTCTACAAAAGGGATAACTATCGTTGCTAAAATGTTTGCCATTCCTAATTCTGTAGGAACTTGCGTAGATAATTCTCCACAATTCCTCCAAGAACCTTATTTTGTTAGCTGTGTCGGAACACCGTATCAATATAACATGAATGCCGTAGATGTTGATTTAGATTCTTTGCATATATTCTTTGGAGAACCACTAGATCATTTCCCTGGGTTAACTTATGTGGACGGAATATCTCCAGTTCCATTGGTTTTCGAACCGGGGTTCAACTTTAATTCTCCAACACCTTCTCCCGCTATTAGTCCAGGAAGTATTTCTTCTACCATAAATCCAGTTTCTGGAGACATTAATTTTTTATCAAATTCTTCTGGAAACTATTCAATAAAAATTACAGCACAATCTTTCCGAAACAACGTATTGATTGCTGAAGTTTCACGAGAAATTTACTTAATTGTAACAAATTGTTCTGGGACTAACACACCACCTGTTATTATGGGACCATTTGGAGGTTTATTTGAAACAACTATCGACGCTGGACAATTGGTGAATTTCAACCTTGCTTCTACTGATGTAGAATTATTACAAGACGGTTCACCACAAAGTAATATCCTTTCTGCAACGGGTTTAATGTTTGGCACCAACTATACGAGTAATCTCGGATGTGCCATTGCTCCTTGTGCAACACTTGACCAAACACCTTTAATCACAATGCCCCAAGGAGTAAATACAACATTCAACTGGCAAACAGACTGTGATCATTTGGTTACTTCAACCGGATTTGTTGCCAGCTCTATTCCTTATCATTTTGTTTTTAAAATTCAAGACGATTATTGCCAAGTCCCTAAAGTTAGCTATGCTACAATTACAATAAATGTAAGAAACCCAGGAGTAATTGATGCTCCAGAAATTGATTGCATTCAAACAGATGCTGCCGGAAATGTCATTCTAAATTGGACACCCGTAAACGATCCTACAGGAACTTTTTCTTCGTATCAAATTTACTCCGTTCAAAATGGATTATTAGGCACAATCAATACAATTGGTACTGCAACCTTTTCCTCACCGGCAGTAACGAGTACAAATGATTACTTTATTCAAGTTGCCTCTGGTTGCAATGGAAATACGTTGCGTTCATCTGACACCTTAAAAAATATTTTTTTAGACGTAACCAATCCAGGTAATGGTACTGCAAATCTCCAATGGAATTCACCTGGTAATTTTTCTATTTCCAATCAAGCTTATTATCACATATTAAGAGAATATCCCTTAGGAACTTGGTCTCTGTACGACAGTGTTCCTTTTGGAACCCATTTTTACAAAGATACAATTCGAATTTGCGATGTCTTTTTAAATTACCAAATCGTTCTTCCAAACCAACCGTGTGACTTTACTTCTAATATTGACGGCGATCAATTTCAAGATTTAATTGCCCCTAACATTCCGATTATTGATAACGTAACAATAGATACTTTAACGAATGAAGTAACAATCACTTGGAATCAAAATCAACAACCCGATACATACGGTTACATAATTTACATTCAAACAGCGAATGGAAGTGTTGTAGAATTAGATCAACATCTAGGAATATCGGATACTACCTATACGTACAGCCCAGACGTTACCCTTGGTCCTTTGACCTATTCTGTTGCAGCATTCGATTCTTGTTTCACCAACAGTAATCCTCCGACTTACCATACGTCAGCGAAGGGAGAACTTCATACAACGAATTACTTAAATGTCCAATTAAATGTCTGCGAAAAAACAGCCACTTTAACTTGGACGGGTTATGAAGGGTGGAACAACATCGATCGTTATGAAATTCTCGCTAAAACCACGAATACAGCTTGGACTAGTTACGGGAATACGACAAATAATTCTTTTACAATCGATGTAATTGACGGGGAAACGTATACTTTTTCTGTTCTTTCATTCTCCGATAATGGACAAAAATCTTTTTCAAACATTCGAACATTGTTCATTTCGAGTCCAAAACCTCCTGCATTTCATTACTTACAAGTTGCGACCGTTAATGGTGAACAAGTTGATTTGAGGCATTATATTGATGCAAGTGCGAACGTTTCATTACTTTCTATTCAGAAAAAAATAAATGGTGCTTTTACAGAAATAGATCAAATTCCAATTACAGGAAATACAATAAACTACACGGATTCTGACGTTGAAGTAAATGACAACTCCTATACATATCGAATTCAATACATTGATAGTTGTGGACGATTGGGAGCAATCTCAAACAGTGCACAAACCATCTTACTGAAAGCGGAGAATGATGGATTATTGAAATTCAATTACGTGACATGGAGTCCATACCTTGATTTTGACGGAGCAATCAATTCATACGTTGTTTACAGAGGAGTTGATGGCTTTTTTGGTGGGTCACAATTTGATTCATACCCGAATGGCACCTATAGTTTGACAGATGATGTAAATTTACTTTCAACAAATGGTCAGATTTGTTACTATGTTGAAGCTGTAGAATCAATGAATGTTTATGGTTTTTCAGAAGTCAGTAGGTCGAATTTACAATGTATAACACTCGACCCTATCATATATATTCCAAACTCATTTACACCTGGTGGAGTAAATCCAGTTTTCACACCTGTCATCTCTGATTTTAATCATGAGCAATATGACTTTACCATTTTTGATCGTTGGGGAAAAGTAATTTTCAAAACCAACGATTATTCCAAAGGATGGGATGGAAACATTGCTCTCTCGGGACAATTGGCTGAACCTGGGACATACATATACATGGTAGTAGTCCATGATGGTAGTGGAAAAGAATATATTCAAAGAGGGCATGTGAATTTATTGAAGTAATTAAATAGTATCCTCAACTCGTAATTTTCTTCTACTATTATGTTAAATTTGTTTTGTGAATAAAATCCTCATTATCCAAACAGCTTTTCTAGGCGATGTTATTTTGGCTACTCCAATAGTTTCAGAGTTAAAACGATTATTTCCCGAAGCTGAAATTGATTTTTTAGTCAAAAAAGGAAATCAATCTTTATTAGAGAATAATCCATACTTGAATGCTGTTTTCACTTTTGACAAGTCGAAAGGGAAATGGAAAGATATTGCTCGATTAATCAAGCAATTTCGCACGGAGAATTATGATTTAGTGATTAATTTACAACGATTTGCTAGTTCTGGTATAATTGCAGGATTATCGAAAGGAAAGAAAATTTATGGATTCAAAAAAAATCCAATGTCTTTTTTGTTTTCAAAAAAATTCTCACATGACATTGGAGATGGAACGCATGAAGTTGAGAGAAATCTATCTGTGATCAAAGAGTTCGGAGCTGATAGAATCGTTCGACCATCCTTATTCCCTTCAAAGAAGGACAAAGAAAAAATTGCTCCACATCAAAAAGGAAAATATTATTGCCTAGCACCTGCATCAGTTTGGTTTACAAAACAATTGCCGAAGCAAAAATGGGTGGAATTAATTCATAAACTACCGCAGGACAGTAAAATATTTCTATTGGGAGCGCCTTCGGATACTGAACTTTGTACTGAAATTATAAAAGAATCTAAGCATGAGAATGTTCAATCTCTTTGTGGAGAATTGAGTTTATTACAATCTTCAGCGTTGATGCAAAATGCAGAAATGAGTTACGTTAACGATTCTGGCCCATTACATTTGGCTTCTTCTGTTAATGCAAACGTAACGGCTTTCTTCTGTTCAACAGTTCCCTCTTTTGGATTTGGCCCACTAGCTGAAAATTCAACCATAAAGGAAGTAAATGGATTAGATTGTCGTCCTTGCGGTCTTCATGGACACAAAGAATGTCCAAAAGGTCATTTTAAATGTGGAGAAATTATTCTTTAATCGATCTCTTAACTCCTCACTTTTAACTCCATAACAAAATCTTCCATTAAGAAATCACGTCCAATCTCAATATCTTCTTCTTTTACGATTTCAAAACCGATATGTTTGTAGAACTCAACTGCTGAATTGTATTTATTTACGTTTAAGTGAATCGTATGGCAACCTAAATCTAAAGCAAGATCTATGGTTTTATTCACTAAAAATTTACCTAAACCTTTCCCATGCATTTCTGGGAGAACGTATATCTTATGTATTCTCAAATAATCTGCATCTGGATAATTAGGTTCTAACCCCAAAAAGCCAGCTGGCTGTCCATTATCTGTCAACAAATAATAGATTATTCCAGTTTGAACTTCTTCCTGCAAAGTTTGAACGCTATACATCCATTCCAACATATAATCTATTTGTTTTTTCGTAAGAATATCTTTATACGTTATTGGCCAAATATCATGAGCCAATTGATTAACTATAAAAATTTCTTCAGAATGAATTTGCTTAACCTTTACCATGGTGACAAATTTAGAAAGTTGAACAGGAAGGAAAGTAAATAGTTTTTATTTTTATCAACACAGGAACGTTGGAAGGAAAATACGATATAATGAATTGATCACAATTTAAACAAGGATTAAAAGAATAAAAGAGTCATTGACAACAATGACTCTTTTATTGGTATTAACCTCTTTTGCCACTCGGCAATGGTTTTGGTTTAACGACAGGCTTAGGCTTAACAACTGGTTTCGGTCTAGAAACTGGCCTAGGCTTAGTAACCGGTTTTGGCTTATAAACGGGTTTTGGCTTAGGTTTATAAACTGGTTTTGTAGTTGGCTTTGGCTTATATACAGGTTTAGGTGCAGGTTTATATACAGGTTTTGTTGAGTTCCCTGAACTTGTTGGGATAGTTTGGGCTCCATTATTGGTTGTCCCAGGATCTTTCTGCTCAATAATTGGCTTTGGATTGGGCTTTGGTCGAGATGGTCTAACCGGATTTACGTTTGGTTTAGTTGTAACAACATCATGGAATACAGTTCCATTTGTCGGATCACGAATAACCGGTTCATTTGAAGGTGGAATATCCATGTATGTATTGTCAAAAACACAACCATTCATATCTAATGGATTTACACCTCTTTCTTGGCACAACCTGCGTGCTCTATCAATTTGTCGAGGATTTACATCATCCAAATCTCGATGAACCATTGGGTACATTCTATTTGTATAACTAGCTGTTGACATACCTGGAGGATAATCAAATAAGGTCGTCGCCATTGTTACTCTATGAATTTCAGCAAAATCTTTTGCAAGAAACGCTTGACGTTCTCTTTTGAAGTAATCATCGTCATTAGAGTTGGAAGAATAAATCATTGAATTTCTTCTTCCAGGAACATCAAAATCATCTCTTGTCGTTCCATTTGCATTTCCTAACAATCCATTGTAGTCATTAGCAGAACAAGGTAGGATAATTACTGAAACATCCATAAAACCACGTCTTCTAGAATCTCTTACTTTTGCGGTTACAATTTCACCATTCGGAAAATAAACAGTGTACATTTGTCCACTTTTACGAATTGTCCCACCGTGAGGCAAGAAGAATGTTGCATTTGTTAAATGTACCGACATTCCATTTAACCGTACAGGCGTTGAATAATCTGCATCTGGATAATCGTCTGCGTAAATACAAAGACGGTCACCGTTAACATTCATCGCAACAGCAGAATTCAAGGAAAAATCATCCCCTTGTTGACGTTGACGAACCTGAACTTCTAGATTTTGAATGTTAGATTTTGCCATAACAAATTCTCCGACCGTTTGAAAAGAAAAACGAGCTCCATCGAAGGAAATTAAATGTGGATCTCCATACGACCTACCTTTTTTAGATGTGCAACCTGTTGATGATACATACGTACGAATTGAATTCCATTGTGTACTATAATCAGACGCTGGCCTTGATTGGTTGGATTGTTGAATAATTGTAGTACGAATATTATCCGGTACCATTGAAAAAACTTGATATGGTGTAAAGTCCTCCGGAAAAGTTCTATCTGGAATTGCTTCCCCAAATGACATTGCTTCAAAACTTGAAGCTAACCAATCACCGCGGACCGGGTCCCAATTTGTCAATTCAGAACGAACAGTGTTAAATTCAGTGTCAAAACCTTCACGTTCCTGAGCAAATGTCAAGATAGAAAGTGTTAAGAAAAGAAGAGTTGTGTATTTTTTTTTCATAATAATTAGATTTCGATTGCTTTAAAACAATTAATGTGCCAAAACTATTGAGTGTAAAACAAGCAATTCAACGAGAGTAATATAAGGAATTCCTTAAACTAAGTAACAATGCAACAAGTATCCACTGCCTTATTTCTTATAACAACTGATTTTAATCATATTTAATGCAGAATAAAACACTATTTTTGTACAAAGTTTAAAAAAAAGTAAAATAAACTTTGTAAATACGTTAGTAAACACTAACTTTGTTCTATGGATTTATCAAAAAGACAGATCGAAATAATTCAAGCAGCAACTAAAATCATTGGTGACAAGGGGATTCAAAACCTTACCACTAAGAATTTGGCAGCTGAAATGGGTTTTTCAGAACCTGCTCTTTACCGACATTTCAAGGGGAAAACTGATATTTTAGTTTCTGTTTTAAAATTTTACAAAGAATCTTTGCAAAAAGGAATGAGTGAAATTATACTATCGAATGACAATGGTATTGATAAATTAGATAAAATATTAAAATTTCAATTCAATCATTTTTCTAAAAACCCTGCGATAGTTATGGTCATTTTTGCAGAAACAAGTTTTCAATACGAAAAAGAGCTTTCTCAAATTGTCTTGGAAATTTTGAATAAGAAAAAAGGAACACTTGAAAAAATAATAGTTGCCGGACAAGAAGATGGATCTATACGAAAAGACGTTTCATCGGAACATATTTCATCTATTTTTATGGGTGGAATGCGTTTCACAATTTTAAAATGGAGATTAAATGATTATAATTTTGAATTAAACAATGAAGCAAATAATTTAGCCAATGCCTACAGATCACTTTTTAAAATAAACTAATTATAGTGCTTTTTTTTTTTTTGCACAACAAAGTTAACAAACACTAACATGAGAGACATATTAAGATACTCATTACTACTTATCCTAACAGCTTTTACATTGCTCACTCTTTTCTTAAGTAGCTCTGTGATTTTTGATTTATTTGGAATCAGAGAAAAAGAAGGCAACTACGTTTTATTTGTAGTTTTGAGTAATTTCCTCGCAAGTTTACTTTACCTCTACGCTATTCTACTCTTCTTAATGAAGAAAAAGAGAGCACATCTTCCTATTGTTATTGCTGTACTTATTTTAATCGTCGCACAAATTGGATTACATTTTCACATCCAAGCAGGAGGATTATACGAGACAAGAACAGTTAAAGCTTTATATTTTAGAATAATTCTATCCTCAATATTTGTTTTTACCCTTAGGTATTTTCAAAAAAATAACGAAAAATGAAAAAAACACAGTTAATCATAACGCTTCTAATAACGTTCACTGGATTACAACTCCGAGCGCAAGAATGGCCGTTACAACAATGTATTGATTCAGCAATAATCAATAACAAAAAAATAAAAATCAGTCAAAACAATGAAACTATTTCGATTGAAAAGAGAAAAGAAATTCGTGCAAACTTGATCCCAAAGCTCTCATTGAATGGTGATTATAAATATTACTTTGATTTACCTACTCAACTGATGCCACTTTCTGCTTTTGGAGGTCCTGAAGGACAATTCAATGCCGTTCAATTCGGAGTAGAACACAATATCAATGCGAATGTCCAATTGAATATGCCCATCTATCAGCCAGAATTATATGGAGGAATGAAAGCATCCAAAATTGGGATCCAAGCCACAAGTCTGCAAACAGAAATGGCCAAAGAAGAAATAATTTTAGAGGTGTCAAACTTGTATTATGCAGCACAAATAATAAGAAATCAGCAAATTTTTGTTGACAGTAACATTGCGAATACACAAATATTACATGAACATGTGCAGCTGTTTCATTCCCAACAACTCTTGACTCAAAGTGATGTTGACAAAGTTGAGTTACAACAACAACAATTACTTTTAATGAAGCATCGTTTAGAAAATAAATACGCCCAAGTTATAATGGGGATCAATTTAATTATTGGTTTGCCATTAGATCATCTTTTTGAGGTAGAATCGTCCGTTGTGAAAATTAATTTGGTTGACTATTCTTTCCAAAAACCTTTGAATTTAAGATTACTCGAAGCAAAAAATTCACTCGTAGAAAATGAAATAAAAACGCTGAACCGTTCACGTTTTCTCCCATCTGCTTTCATTTATGGTTCTTATGGAACGATGGGGTATGGTTACGATAGAAAACCAAATGATTTTCTTGATTTTTACACCATGGGATTTGCTGGACTGAAAGTTACTTATCCTTTATTTAACGGAACAACAACACTTCGAAAAGTCAATCAGAAAAAAATAGAGCTAAAAAATTATGAGCTGCAAAAAGAACTGATTAACGACCAAACTTCTTTACAGATAGAAAGTGCTAAAATGCAACGAACAATTGCTGAAGAGTCAATCGTCACCAACGAGAAACAAGTTGAATTAGCCTTGAAAATTTACCGAAACACTGTTTTACAGCACAAACAAGGAACGGTAAATTTAACAGAAGTGATTCTTGCAGACAATAAAGTACGTGAAGCACAACAAAGTTATTTATCAGCTTTAGTCGATTATTTAAAAGCCGATTTATCATTAAAACAATTATCCGGAAACATTCAACAATAGATTAAACCCAAAAGACAAAAACAATTCATTATGAAAAAATTATTCGCACCACTGATATTAATAGCATTACTTGCTATCATTATCATTCAATTAGGTAAAAACAAAGAAGTTTCAGAGAATCGAATCTACAATTACGACAAAGAAAAGTCAATTTTAGTGACGACAAAAACGATTAAAAGCTCTTCTATTGATACCGACGCTTCATTTACAGGAATCTTCAATGCAAACATGGAAACTAAAATAAATGCTGACGTTCAAGGGAAAATTCTTCGGTATTATATACAAGAAGGAGATCACGTTAAAAAAGGTCAAAAACTGGTTAAACTTGATGATGAGCTGTTACAGCTTCAACTTAAATCTATCCAAGTTCAAATCGATGGATTACAAGCGGATGAGAAAAGGTTTATTGTTTTAGCAGAAGCTGATGCAATTCAAGCCGTTCAGTTAGAAAAAATTCAGAATGGTTTAAAATCTGCTCATATTCAGCGAAAAACTATTCTTGAAAAAATCAATAAAACAACTATTCGCGCCCCTTTCAGTGGAATTGTTACGGCGAAAATGTCAGAAATTGGTTCATTTGCTGCTCCTGGAGTTCCTTTATTAATTCTATCTGATTTAGCACACCTTAAATTTAGAATAAATGTTTCTGAGGTGAATTTGCCTTTATTTAGTTTGAATGAAACTTACATTCTTCATGCAGACGCCTATCCAAACCTTGAACTTTCTGCTGTTGCGACACAAATTGGAAGTAAAGGAAATATGGGGAATAGTTTTCCTGTGGAATTTACAATTCAAAACACAAAAGAACAACATATAAAATCAAATATGTTTGGTAAAATCAGCGTCAATGCTCATTCAAATTCCGATGGAGTTGTTATTCCGAGTGATTGTATCGTCGGCTCAGATTTGTCTCCGCAAGTTTACATTGTCAAAAATAAAAAAGCAACTCTACACCCAATTAAGATTTCAAGAAGATTACAAAACAACGTTATCGTTGAGAGTGGGTTAAATGAGAATGACATTATTATAACAAGTGGGTTCATTAATTTATTTGACGGAGCAAACATTGAAGTGATCAAGAAGTAAAGAATAGAATTACAACGAAATTCTTAATTCCTAAATAAAAATTAAGCATATGAATATTACAGAAATATCAATCAAAAGACCATCCCTGATCATCGTGCTTTTCAGCGTGTTTATCTTGTTAGGCTACATTGGTTTTAAAAACCTCAGTTATGAGTTGATGCCCGATTTTAATCAACCAGTTGTGGTAATTAAAACCGTATATCCTGGTGCTGAGCCACAAGAAGTAGAATCTTCTGTTTCTCGAAAAATTGAAGATGCACTTTCTAATTTAGAAGGTGTAGATTATTTGGTCACAAAATCATTGCCTAACGCATCCGTTATCATTGCCAATTTGAAATACGGTACAGACTTAGATATAGCCATGCAAAGTGCACAACGCTACATTGATAACATTCGTAAAGATTTACCTTCTACGATTCTAAGTCCTGAAATGAGTAAAGTTTCACCGAATGATTTACCCATAATGTCTATCAGTTCTACGAGTGACCTTCCTCCTTCTGAGTTTTATCAAAAAATGGTGGATGAATTCCTTCCTCAAATTCAACAAATAAAAGGTGTTGCAGAAATTACACTACTCGGTGGTGAGGAAAGAGAATTTCAAGTTAAAATTAATCAAGAAAAACTTCGGTTTTACAAACTGTCTTTAACGCAAGTTGTAGAAATGATCAATAGGAGTGGTTTAGATATACCTGCTGGGAAAATTCAATCCTTAGAATCTAGTAATTCTGTTCGACTCATTGGAAAATTCACAACAATAGAAGACATTGAAAATGTACAAGTTGCAATGCCTGTTCCTGGAAGTCCAGTTTATGTAAAAGACATTGCTGTTGTTGTTGATGGAATAAAAGACATCACATCTATCAGTCGTTACAACGGTAAAAACGGAATCGGTATTTTATTAAAAAAACAAGGTGATGCGAATGCAGTAGATGTTTCAACGGCTGTCCGTGAGAAATTTCAATTCATTGAAAATCAAAATAAAACATCCAATGTGCGTTTTACCATTGCAGATGACAGTACAGACAATACAATTGCAGCTGTAGAATCAGTTGTTTACGATTTGATTATGGCAGTTATTCTTGTGTCTATTGTCATGCTCTTATTTCTTCGTTCTTTCCGAAATTCTCTCATTGTATTGGTCGCAATTCCGACATCTTTGGTGACAGCTTTTGCGGTAATGTGGATGCTTGGATATACATTAAACTTAATGACTTTACTTGCCATGTCTTTGATTATCGGTATTCTGGTTGATGATGCAACTGTAGTCTTGGAGAATATTCAACGCCATCTTGATATGGGAAAAGACAAACGAACTGCTTCAATGGACGGTCGTATGGAAATTGGATTTTCTGCAATTTCCATCACTTTAGTTGATATTGTTGTTTTCTTACCTATCCTTTTCTTGCAAGTATTTGTTGCAGATATGCTGAAACAATTCTCTGTCGTAGTAATTACTTCTACGCTTACGAGTTTATTGGTGGGGTTCACCTTGACACCTTGGATGGCATCTCGAATTGGAAAATCTGAAGATCTTCAACCCACTAATTTCTTTAATAAATTCTTGTTGTGGTTTGAAAGACAATTGGATGCATTCACCAATTGGTACGGTAAACAATTGGAATGGGTTTTAAGTCACAAATTAGCATTTGCAGGAATTATTCTAGCCCTTTTTGCTGGAACAGGAATAATGATGAAGCAAAATATTATTGGAAAAGAGCTAATTTCTACTGGAGATCAAGGGAAGTTTAGGTTAAATCTAGAATTTGATAAATCTGCATCAATCCAACAAAACAACCTCATTTCTCAGAATGTAGAAAACTTTTTAATGCATCAACCAGATGTAGAAAGTGTTTTTAGTAATATTGGAGGACCAACAACTGGAATTGGAAGTTTAGGCGTCGGATCCCCCAATAAAACGGAGTTTACTGTTCAATTAAAGTCAAAAGAAGAGAGAAATTCTCAACGTACAGAAAAATACATGCAAGACCTTCGAGATGATTTGCAGATTCGTTTTCCTCAAGCCAATTATTCAATGGCAGCGCTCGGATTGGTTCCAAGGTCATCACCCGTAGAAATTACACTAAGTGGAATTGATGTTGATGAAGTTATGAAAACTGCCCACGAATTACAGGCTGTTGTTGAAGCGATTCCAGGTTCTGACAATGTTCAATTATCTGTTGAAGAAGGTTCTCCTGAGTACAAAATCATTCCGAATAAAGATAAAATGCAACGATTGGGATTGACCAATGCATACGTTGGTATGAATATCCGAACAGCTATCGCTGGAAATGATGACGCAACCTTAACGGAGAATGGAACCGAATACCCTATTCGAATTTGGTTTGATGATGATAACCGTTCAAATTACGAAGATTTGTTGAATTTAACAATAATTAATCCGATGGGAATACCGGTTAAAGTGGCACAATTTGCAGACGTAGTTCGTTCTAACTCCCCGTCTCTTCTTGAACGAAAAGACAGACAACCGGCAGTTACTTTAACTGCTGATGCCCTGGGAAGACCTTCAGGTTCAGTTGCAGATGACGTCGTGAAATACATCAAAGCAAACCCTTTACCTGAAGGAATACAAATGACTTGGGGATCAGATATCAAGCGACAGAATGATAGTTTTGGAGCATTAGGTTCTGTGCTAGTCATTTCATTCTTACTGATCTATTTAATTATGGTGGCGCTTTACGATAGTTTTGTTTACCCATTTGTTGTTTTATTCTCCATTCCCGTAGCCATCATTGGAGCTTTACTTGCACTGAATTTAAACATCAGTCATTTGAGTTTATTTGCCTTACTTGGATTGATTATGTTGATGGGATTGGTTGTGAAAAATGCCATTCTGATTGTCGATTTCACCAATCAATTGAAAGCACAAGGAATGCATTACAAAGAAGCATTAATTGTTGCCGGAAAAGGAAGAATGAGACCAATTTTAATGACAAGTATCTCGATGATTGTTGGTATGTTGCCGATTGCTTTGGCTTCTGGAACAGCCAGTGAATGGAAAAATGGCCTGGCTTGGGTAATTATTGGAGGTGTAACTTCTTCTCTTATTCTTACCGTATATCTTGTACCCGTAGTTTATGATGTAGTTGATTCAATTAAAGAGAAACTCTCCAACAAGAAAGCACAAATAAAAATTTAAGATGAATCGAATTATCATATTCATTACGGCAATAATAAGTATTTGGGGATTGAGTGCGATGAAGCATTCTACCCCAACTTATTCGTTGACAATTAATGTGGAGAATTTACAAAATTCAACTGGAAAACTTCAATTTACACTCTACAACAAGGAAGGAACAATTCCAGACGAAGATTTTGAGAATTATTTCCGCCAAGGAAGGAGTGGCATCAACGGTAAAGCCGCAACGTACACTTTTAAGAATTTGCCCATTGGAAAATACGCCATCAATATTCTTCATGATGAAAATGAAAATAAGAAAATTGATAAAGGATGGATTTTACCCATCGAAGGAATTGGTTTTTCTAATTTTGAAAGTATTGGTTTCAGTAACCGACCTAATTTCAAAAAAGCCAGTTTTAATTTGACAAAGAATACAACTAAAAAAGTGACCATCGTTTACATGTAATATGAAAAATATAATCAATAAGTTAACTCCCTATCAGCATTTTCTTGTTTTTTTAATCATTCTAACGGTTCTGAAAATCGCAAATGTTTTTATTACTGAAGGAAGTGAGGATGGGCTCCATTTTGCAATGTTAGGTGTTGGGTTAATTCTTATCTCCACCCTTTTACATTTTCTCTTTTCATTTTTATTTGACAAGAAAAAGAAGTATTTACATTCCCTCATTAGTACATTTTTAATTATACTGATGCTTTCTCATGCTGACCCAGAGCCAATTCGTGGTATAATGGTAATCCTTTTCTTGTATCTCAGTAAGTTTTTCATCAAATACAAAGGAGAGAATATTTTCAACCCGGTGGCTTTTACCATTGGTTTTGTAACAATTTTGGCTTTTTTTATACCAACTTTAGGAATTCCACCGATGGATTTCACGGGTATTGACATTCGATTCCCAATTGCAGGTTTTCAAGTCCCTCTACCAATAATTCCAATAACACTCGCTTTGATTTTTAATGTTGGTAGAATGAAAAAACACCCTTTAGCATTGACTTACATTCTATTTTCCCTGCTGATCGGAATAACAACCCCTGCATTCACTGAGAATATATTTTCTTTCATTACTATAGTTCTTTTCACTGGAGCAGCATTGGTTGTAGAACCGAAAACATCTCCAACAGATGTAAAACAACAAGTTATTTATGGAGGATTAATGGCAATACTTATTGCAACATTGTCTATCTTAGAAGTTCCAAATGCAATTGTTCTAGGATTACTTATTGGAAACATCGGTTGGATCTTATTTAGAAAAATAAAAAACAAATAAATATGTTACACAAAAACACAATCAACGAATTAGGTTATGACGGTTTACAAACAAAATTAATCGTCAACAATTCAACAGGGAAAATCATTCTTATTTCATTAGAAAAAGGAGCTGTACTTGCAAAACATGTATCTGACACCGATGCAAGTATCACCATTCTTGAAGGAGAAATTGATTTTGAAATCAATGCAGAAACACATAGAATGCAAAAGGGCGATGTATTCTCATTCTTGAAAAATGAAATGCATGAATTAACAGGCATAGAAAACGCTAAAATTCTACTTTGTAAATAAGCTTACTGTACGATACATTTTATCACTTGTTTCAGTTCATTTTCAAGTGAGACATTGATAAAATAGATTCCAGCAGGAAGATCTTGAAAGTTTAATTTCATTGAACTGACTGATTTTTCTGAAATAGAAACTTTGCAGATTTTACCGGTATTGTCTCGTACAATTATTTCTGTATTCAATATATTAACTCCTTCCAAGTAAACAAAATCTTGGGTGGGGTTTGGATGAATTGAGTACAATTCTGTGTCCTTTAAATCCTCAATTCCTGCATCGGGGTTATATCGAACAGTGTATTGAAACTTATATGTTTCAGTAGTATCACCAGCTGAACCAACTGCAAAAACTTTGAAGAACATTTTCGTTCCTACAGTGAAGCTTGGCAAAGGCGACCATGATTTCCAATTCCCTGAAGTTATTTCATGCATTCCAATTGTATTATCAAAAATCGGAAAGTCGGCTACCATTTAACAAAAACATCTGTCAAGGGATTGTCGTATTGTATTTCTGCAGTTACGTATTGTTCAACATCTTCCTTTGGAGTAATTTCTGTTACTTCATCACTAATGTTTGTTTTTATAATTACTGGAAAAGATTTTCTTCCAACAAGTGAATACTCTAACAAACCTCTCCCCCATGATGCTGCACGAAGCGTATTTGTCCCCCACATAATCTCTAACTCTTTTATTGCGACATTAGGCAAGTCTGGATTGTAGAGTATCCATGAAGTACCATTTTTAGATTTAGTGTACACGCCTATTTCAGAGCCGATGTATATATTTGAAGAATCTGTATGATCTATCACCACCGACAAACACGGTAAATAATTCAAGTTATACGTAATATTACTCCAACTATCCCCTCCATTTGTAGTAATAAACACTTTATTACTACTGTTCTGATATTGTCCATAAGTTACAACAATGACGCTATCATTCTTAGGATCGAAAACAACATCTGTTATGGAATTACTTGGTAAATTGTTTTTGATATTAAAGAAAGTAGCCCCTCCATCTATCGATTTATAAATGTATTGATTTCTGGCAACAACAATTATATCTGAATTATTCTCCGCAATTGTCGCAAATTTTATTTCTCCGGAGAATAATGGCGTCCCTAATTCTGTCCACGAACTACCAAAATCGTCACTTCTAAAAACTTTTTCTCCAAGAGAATAAACCGTCATTTGGTCATTCGGGTCATAAAACATTGGTGCAATCCAGTATCCATTCTGATTTGGCGGTGTAACATATTCTTGACTCTGCCCTCCATCCTGAGTTCTCAGTCGACCTCCATATTGGTAACTTCCCAACATCCAATCGTCATTTAGAGGATGAATTAAACCTTCCATTCCATCCGCTCCAAAGAATTCTATCCAATCGTTTTCAACTTTAATACTTGTTCCGTTGTCTTGAGAACCGCAAATTGTTCGGTAATTATTTGACTGAGAAACACCTAAATTATAATTTTCTCTAACACCAGTTCCTTCACTTATTATTTCCCAATTATTCCCATTGTCGATACTTTTAACTAAAAACCCATCGGTATTTAAATAAAAGACTCCGTTAACACAACCTGCTCCTCTTAAATCTGCATGAATATAATCGGTACTGAAAAGGTAACTAACATCGAAATCTCCTCCTCCTGCATTTGTATTACCGAGTGACCAATATGTTTTTTGATCAAAATTTATTCCTCCATCTGTACTAACAAAAGCATCTAATGCTCCAATCAAAACAATACTTGTATCCAAATCATTTACAGAAAACCCATCGGCACTTGTTGGTGGAACAGAAATTATGTTGAAATTTAAACCATTATCAGTTGAGAGGTAAACTCCTGAACCTGACGCAGCATAAATACAATCTTCACAATCTGTACTAACAGATAATTTAACCTTTGCTCCGCTATTTCCGGTAAGTGTTGTGTACGTAAATGTTACACCGCCATCGGTTGAAACATATAAACGATTTGCGATGTCTTTTGCTGTTGCGTAAACAATCATTGGATTGGTTGGATGAAAAGCAACATCGATAAAATCATACGCAGCAACTGGAACTGTCCATGTTAAAAGGTTGTCATCTGAGCGATAAAGGCCAACACGAGTTCCTATAAAAACAAGATTTGGAATTGTTGGATGATATTTGATTGTATAAATTTCTTTGTTCGTTCCTAATCCCCCCATCCTAAATTAACAGGGTTAAAAGGTGTAATATTCCACGAATCTCCTCCATCGACAGAACGAAAAATTCCATGAGTTGTTCCGTTTGAACTATTACGAATGTTAATTAAAACAGAATCAGAATTAGTTGGAGAAACACCAATTGCATTCACTCCACTCGCCGTTAAAAAATCTGTTGTTCCTCCTTGCCAAGTTGTTCCTCCATCAGTTGAACTCCAAAACCCACCACTACGTGAACCCAAATAAATTCGTTGACTATTATTTGGGTCTACAAAAAATGTTTCAATTCTCCCCAAGCCAGTTGAATAATGTCCTGTAATTTGTCCAATAGTATTTGGACCTAAATTCTCCCAACCATTATTGAATAAATCTTTTTGAGCAGGATTGTTTTCAATAAAGGATAAAAATTCATTTTTCACAAAGAATGGATCTATTGAATCCCTCTCTCCGCTAGGGAAATATTTGTATTCATTATTTACGACCCAACGTTGAAAACCTTTCCAACCGGAACCCTTTCCCTTTTCTTTGTTCTTGAAATAATTCTCTCCTTCCTCCACAACTTCATAAAAGTTGAAAGAAGGATCGAACATCATTTCTTTATACTTCTGTGCAAAAGAATTGGTTTGATTCAATAGAAAAAAAACACTGGTAAAAATAAAAGGTAGAAATTTCATATTTGAATTGCATTTTATTAAAAGTAAAGTTACAAGGACCCTTTCAGTTATTCACTATTCAAATTAGACTCCACAAATTTGAAACTATACAGAAACCGTAACTTTTTTAACAGGAAGTATGGACTCTATTTCTTTCTTTAATTTCAATAATTTCTCATTTGATTTACTCATTTCAATAAGAATTGAATTTTTCTCTTTTTGAAAAAAGTGTGTCATGGAAGAAAATAACTCTTGATAGTACAAGATTCCATTCTCCATGTTTTTAACAAAATTATTAAAGTATTTCACTTGTTTTCTATTCAAGGGAAGAACCACATTATCCAATTCTTTTTGTAGATAACTCATATACAAGCCCATTTCTTTCACAAAGATGTTTGGTCTATCATTTCTTGAAATAACACTTTCTCTGTTGTAAATATGTTCTGACATATCAGCTAAAGTAGATACTTTATCATAATATGCCATGTTTGGTCCTGGGCAAATATGCACACCATTTCCTTCTTTCTTATGTTCAACATCATTGACCATTAAAGCAGTATTTCCAAGTCCTACACAAAGACATGATTTATCTGTGATTTTCTTAAATTCATTCGAGAAATCTTTCGCTGAAAGGATGTCTTTTTTCTCGTCCAATTCTTTCAATTTCAAATGCTGAAATTGACGGGAAGCAGTACAAATAGATTGTTCTGTAAATTCTTTATTGAATGACAAGTGTTTCTTAGGACAAGAACTTCCTGGTCTTCCTTTTTCAATAAATTGAACTCTTTCAATATCTTTTGAGGTTCCTTTCAAATTATTAAAAGGAACTCCTAATGGAGAAACATCACTCAAATACAAATCATTCTCTTTTGCGACTAATAATTGTTGCAAAGTATCTTGATCTACATTGGTTACTTCAGGCACCAATAAGAAAGGAGTTCCCCATCCGGTAGAATCAATCTCATAGTAATCGTGCATAAATTTGTGTTCCTCTCCTGTCCCTATGCCACCTTGAGCAGTCACTTTAATGTCTAAAACATTGGTTGGAACAATTTTATCTAATCCTTCCAAAGCTGGAGATAAAGCATTGAAGACATCAGTTATTAATTCACTTTTCTTTTCTTTAAATTCTTGTAGAATTGGCCCCATAAGGTAACCCTCTGTTGCAAAAGCATGCCCTCCACAGTTCAACCCTGATTCAATTCTATATTCAGAAACCCAAATACCTCTTTTCGCTAAAAATACTCCTTGAATCAATGCAGATCTGAAATCACTGACCTTAAGTACCACTTTCTTCTTGATGTATCCTTCTTTTGTAGGAAAGAAATCATTGAATTTAGCAATGTAACCATATAAACGCGGATTCATTCCTGCAGAAAAAATAATAGATGATTCTAAATCACTTTTTGCAAATCCTCTCAATGCTGCATGAGCATCGTTGAATTCTACAGGAAGTTGTTCTTTATCCTTGTAATTATCTTTGTCCAATTTCGTCATAATATTGACGTTGATACTTCCCATTGGCAAATGCTCTTCTAACCAATTTTTCATTTCAGAAACATCAGGAATTCTTTCTTTCATTTGAAGAAAATCATCTTTCAATTGAGAAGCAGAAGGAAGCATATCAAAATATTTTTTCAATTCTTGTCCTTTCTCGTAGGATGAATTCTTCAATTCTTCAAATTTAACTTCAACTTGTTTTTTTATCAAATTCAAGTACGATGTAATTCTTTCTGCTCGATAATCTTCCATTTTTTCTGAAATCTCATCGTAAGCAAGGTTGAATTTCTCACAATACTTCTTCCTCATTTTTTCGAGCAACATATCATCACCAATAAAAATAACAGAATCAATTCCGTATTGAGCAACTTTAAGTGGAGTATCTATTGTAAAACCAACTCCCATAACAGGAAGATGGAAAGAATGGGCGTTTTTCATCTTGTTTAGCTTTAAGAATTAGTACAAATTAAACGATTTAGTTCAAATAGAACACTATTTTTCAATTAAAAAAACAGAAGAATGATTGAGTATTAACAAATAATAACGAAAATGTAGAAAAGAAAGCCCAATCTATCTAGTCTTGATTGATTAAATCTTGATTATAAAACCCACCTTTATTTACTTTTCTTAGCATCGAATGTGTAACAATTAAATAAGCAACAGTGATCATATTTCTCAATTCACAGAGCTGGGGTGATATTGTTGTTTTTTGGTACAACTCTTCTGTTTCTTTATATAAAAACTTTAACCGATTCAGTGCTCTATTCAACCTTTCATCAGAACGAACAATTCCGACATAGTTCCTCATCAACTCTTGTAATTCATTCCGGTTGTGAGAGATAAGAATTAACTCTTCAGGCTGAGAAGTACCTTCGCTGTCCCATTCTGGCACATTGAAAGACCAAGAAATATCACTGATCATTTCTATTGATTTCTCGGCACTTTTATCTGCATATACAAATGCTTCAAGCAAGGAATTCGAAGCCAAACGATTGGCACCATGTAAACCTGTTTGTGAGCATTCTCCACTTGAAAAAAGATTCTTTACGGATGTTAATCCATCCAAATTAACTGAAATACCTCCACAAATATAATGTGAAGCAGGAACAACAGGAATAAAATCTTTTGCCACATCAATTCCAATACTTGCGCACTTTTCCTTTATTCTAGGGAAATGGTCTTGAAATTTATGTTGATCTAAAAAAGTACAATCTAAGAAAACGGATTTTTCACCATTTTTTTTCAACTCAGTATCAATGGCTCTCGCAACAATATCACGAGAAGCAAGTTCTTCTCTACTGTCGTATTTCTGCATGAAAGACTGCCCATTTTTACATTTCAACTTTGCTCCAAATCCACGTACAGCTTCAGAAATTAAAAACGAAGGAGAAACATCTGGCTCATACAATGCCGTTGGGTGAAATTGTATAAATTCAATCTCTTTTACTTTTGCTCCGATACGATACGCCATAGCTAACCCGTCACCTGTGGCAACTTTAGGATTGGTCGTATGTCCGTAAATTTGTCCCGCCCCACCCGATGCTAGCATCGTAATTTTAGCAAGTACAGTTTCGATTTTCTCCGTTTCTTCATCTAAAATATAAGCACCATAACATGAAGTATTGCTTTTATCTGATTTTTTCATCAAATGGTGATCTGAAATTAAATCTACAACAAAATGATGTTCTAAAAAGGTAACGTTTTCCAATGTCCGTACACGCTCAATCAATGCTCTCGCAATTTCTGCTCCAGTAAAATCTTTGTGGTGAACAACTCGGTTTTCAGAATGCCCGCCTTCTTTCCCTAAATCAAAATCTCCTTGGTTATTGGTATCAAAATGCACGCCCCAGCTTAACATATCTCGCAAACATTGAGGACCTTCTTCGATAACCATTCTTACCACTCTTTCTTCGCACAACCCATCTCCGGATCGAAGCGTGTCTTGCACATGTTTCTCAAAAGAATCTGCTTCATGTTGAACTATAGCAACTCCTCCTTGTGCATAATTAGTGTTGGAATCCTTGTCTCCTCCTTTTGTAACAATGAGTACACTTTTCTCCGGGTAACGCTCTCCAACTTTGATTGCATACGTTAATCCAGCCATTCCTGCCCCGATTACTAAAAAATCTGTTTTCATTTTTGGATAGAATTTTAGAAGTGTAGATAAAGTAAGTACTATTGTTTAAGATAAATCAAGCATTCTTTGAATTGGAATCAGTGCTTTTTCTCGAATATTATCTGGTACAACTATTTCTGGTGACTCATTGACCATACAATTGTATAGTTTCTCAAGTGTATTGACTTTCATGTATGAACATTCACTGCATGCGCACGTATTATCTTCTTTTGCAGGAGCAGGAATCAATTCCGTTGTAGGAACTTCTTGTTGCATCTTGTAAAGAATTCCAGCTTCTGTTGCAACAATAAATTGTTTTGAAGGGTTCTCTTTCACGTATTCTATCATACCTGCTGTTGAACCTACGTATTCTGCTACATCAATAATATGCATTTCAGATTCAGGATGAGCTATGATTCTTGCTTCAGGATATTTCGCATGTAATTTCAACAATTTATCAATTGAAAATGCCTCATGAACGACACATGCACCATCCCATAACAACATATCTCTTCCAGTTTTACGATTAATGTATTTTCCTAGATTTCGATCAGGTGCAAAAATTATGGGTTGGTTTTTAGGTACAGAATTGACAATTTTTTCTGCATTTGAAGAAGTACAAACAATATCGCTCAATGCTTTAATTTCTGCAGAACAATTCACGTAAGTAATCACCAAATGGTCAGGATGCTCAGCTTTAAATTTTATAAAATCTTCTGTTGGAATAGATTCTGCCAAAGAACAACCAGCCTCAAGGTCAGGCAACAAAACCTTTTTAGTTGGGCTCAATATCTTTGCTGTTTCTGCCATAAAATGGACACCTGCAAAAACAATAATATCTGCTTCTGTTTTAGCTGCCATTTGTGATAAACCTAGACTATCTCCAACAAAATCGGCAATGTCTTGAATTTTTTCATCTTGGTAATAATGAGCAAGAATAACGACATTCTTTTCTTTTCTAATTTTATTAATCTTTTGAACTAAACCTTCCATTATTTCTCAATTCTAATTCTACAATCTACTGCAACAATCTCTTTTTCGTTGCCAAAAAGTGGGTTCATGTCCATTTCTTGAATTTCTGGAGCTGCGTTTACCAAAGCAGAAACACGTTGAATAACATCTTTGAATTTCTCCTCATTCACACCTTTACCACCACGAATACCTTCGATCAATTTATATCCTTTCAAACTATGAATCATACATTCAGCCTCTTCTTCAGAAACGGGTGACAAACTCGTTGAAACATCTTCCAAAACTTCAATAAAAATACCTCCTAGTCCACATAAAACTGCATGACCAAAACCTTCTTCTTTCAACACCCCAACAAACAGTTCAATTCCTGCGGACATTTCTTGTAAAAGAACTCCTGTCGCGTCATCAATTTTAATCAGTTCATTAAAAATAGTTTTTGCGCCAACATCATTGCGAATGTTTAATTTCACTCCACCAACATCTGTTTTATGTATAGGACCAACGACTTTCATCGCTATTGGATAACGAAAGTTTTGCAATTCCAAAAGCAACTCTTTTTCTGAAGTCACTACTTTTTCTTTCACTCTCGGGATTTCAGCTGCATCTAATAACTCCATCATTTCTTCGGAAGAAAGAAAACCATTCTCCGCAGTATCAATTACTTTTCGAATTCGTTCTTCGTCAACAGAAGGTAAGATAACATGCTCAGTTGTTGGTTTAGGCGTTTTAAATACTTCAGGCAATGCTCGCCCTAATAAAACCTCATCGGGAAAATTGACATTTCCTTTTTCTAAGAATGAATTGATTTCTTTTCGCGCATTAATCAATGAAGGCAATACGGGGTAAATTGGTTTTGAACAGATGTCCAATTTAACACTTAACACATTGTATACATTTGCAACATCGAATAATCCTGGTGAACCAAAAACGACCACCATCGCATCAATGTTATCAAATTTATGTTCACAATAATCAATGATAATCCCCAATTGTTCAGCAGTTCCTGTTGCTAAGAAATCGATGGGATTACTTACAGAAGACCCTGGATATAGGTAATCGAGTAATTTATCTGCGTTTTCTCCTTCGACAGCAGGAACTTCTAATCCGCCGTTGGTTAATGCATCTGTCAACATCACTGCTGAACCACCGGCATGAGTGATTACAGCAATTCTTTTTCCATGTAATTTTTTATAGTTGAAAATAGAAGCTACCGTTATTAATTCTTCTCGACTAGAACAATAAACGATTCCTGCTTTCTTGAACAACGCACGAACAATTTTATCTGAACTAGCAATTGCTCCAGTATGTGACGCTGCAGCTCTACTCCCCGCATCAGTTGTTCCTGCCTTAATCGCAGCTATCCGAACTCCTTTCCGAATTAGAGAAGAAGCATATTTTAATAATTTTTTTGGATCTTTAATCGATTCAAGGTAGAGTAATTTTATTTTAGAATCTTTCTTTTCATCGAAATTCTTATCCATGTACTCCAATACATCCTCGACAGAGGTTTGCGCTGCATTTCCAACAGAATAAATGTTGGCAAATTTCAATCCTAAACCGATACCTGCTTCCATTATAAAAACAGCCGTAGCACCTGAACTTGAAATTAAATCGCAGCCATCTTTATAGAAAGTCGGAATTGGTGAAGTAAAAATCCCTTTGTAATTGTCATTCAATACGCCAATACAATTTGGACCAATTAAGCTTGCTCCAGCTTGATTTATCTTTTGGACGATCTTCTTTTCAATCTCTATACCTTTTTCTCCAGCTTCACCAAAACCTGCCGAAAGAATAATGAATGCTTTTGTGTTCTTTTCAGCAAGTAATGTTTCAATTACTGCCAAACAAAATTTTGCTGGAATAACGATAATCGCTAGATCCACTTGAGGCAAAGCTTCAACAGAAACGTAACATTTTTTCCCTTGCACTTCTCTTTCACGAGGATTGGTTATAAATAAATCTCCTTTAAATTGTCCATCGATTAGATTCTTTACAATTTTACCTCCGGGTTTATTAACACTGTTTGAACCGCCAATAACGACGATACTTTTGGGATTTATCAATGCTGAGTTAATCATATTTTTCGTTTATGAATGCAAAGGTAGAAGATACGATTAAGCATTGAAATGACAATTGTCATAGATTGAAAGAGAAGTGAGATAAAAAAAAAAATAACAAATCATAGTACAGACAAATCACGACCTGTCCGTACTAGATAATTGTATTTATTTTTTAAGATTTTTTCTTTCTATACTCTTCTAAAGTAACTGCAGGTGAGCCAATCATGATTTGATTGTCAGCAACACTTTTTAGAACAGTACTCGCTAATCCAACCGTAACATTATTTCCTATAGAAATTCCATTGATGATACAACTTGAAGGGGCTATCCAGCAATTTTCTCCAATTTTAACACTTCCTGCAATCATCGCCTGAGCAATCACCAAAGAATTCTCTCCAATTTGAACATTGTGCGCAATATGTACGAGATTGTCAATTTTTACTCCGTCGTGAATGATTGTGTCACTCAAAGAGCCTCTATCAATACAAGTATTGTTTCCTATGCTAACATTGTTGTGAATAACGACCTTACCATAATGAGGGAATTGTTCATATTTCTTCGAAATTACATTTTGAGAATAACCAAAACCTACTCCTCCAATAACATTATTCGCTCCAATATCAGCAGAATCACCAATAATCGTATTTGCTTTAATGAGTGTATTTGCATCAATGGAAACATTCTTTCCTAAAACAACATTTTCTTCGATTACGACATTTGCACCAATTTTAACAAATCCTTTTATTTCAACATTCTCTGCTACAACAGCAGAAGGATGTATGCTATTTTCTGACAATGCTGCTTCAAAAGCTAGAAATTCTTTGCAAAACAAAATCACATCTTCTTTAGCATTCTTGGAAAGAATATAGGTAATGTCACTTGGGAGAGCTGTTACAGAAGCCGTTTCTATAAGCTTTTCGTCTAAAATAAGTACTTTACAAGCTGTGTTTTTCACAAAATCAACAAAGCGATTGGCGTATTTACCATTGATAAAAGAAAGGTTCGAAATATTTGCTAAATCTACTGCTCGAGGTGCATTGATTTCTTGTTGTAAATACTCATCAGAAAAATAAACTTTATTTCCTTTTCCTTCGAACCATTGACCAATTTGTTGAATTGTTGCCATTTTAAAACTGTATAAAACGTATTACTTCAAACGATTCTGCATATTCTTTCTTGATTTGAATTCCACGAATTTTAGCCAAAGAAGTTACAAAATCAACATTACTATACGGGCGATGCTTTTGCGTTTCGTAGCAATCCAAAGCTCCAATTTTCTCGTTGATGTTTTTTGGAGAAAGATTCACATACATAAATGACGTAAAACCAAAATTATTCCATGGCATCTCATAACCTAAGACGTTACTGTGTTTAAAAGCACGAATACCTTCCTCGCTTATTGTTTTATGATCTTGGTGAATATCACTTGTGGATGGTAAGAAAATCAAATCAGGCTGAATTTTACTGCGCAACTGAATCAATGTTTCTAAAATTTCTTGTCGTTTTGAAGGAAATTCTCTCACTTCAAAGTCAAAAATATGCTGGTGCTCTTTATTTATTCCTAAAAACTCAAAAGAATTGTACATTTCCTTTTCTATTGCACCAATTTCAAAACCTTTTGGAGTTGATTTTGCGCAATCACTAAAAACAGCAATATGAATTTCTTTGCCCATTTCTTTTAATTTCGAAATGGTTCCACCTAAGCCAAATTCAGCATCATCAGGATGCGGAGCTAGGATTAATACTTTTTGAACACTTGATAACATAAATTCTATTTAAAAAGGTTGACAATTTCACTGCAAATAAATTCTGAAGCTTTTCCGTCTCCATACAAAGGTGAGAAAATTAATTCACTTGAGTTCGACAAATAATGATTTGCACCATTTACGATTTTATCGTAGTCATTCCCTACAAGCAAAGCATTTTTACTTTCAATTAATTCTGTCCAAGGCGTTTCATCCAACATAATTAAACACGGTTTCTCCATAAAGTAAGCTTCTTTCTGTACACCTCCAGAATCGGTTACAATTAAGTCTGCATTTTTCTCTAAAGCGGTCATTTCTAAGAAAGAAACAGGAGGAATGATTTTAATCTGATCATTTTCAGTCCATTTACTTAAATCTTTGTTTTCTTCAATTATCTTCTTTGTTCTTGGATGCAATGGAAGAACAATCGTCTTACCGTGATTTTCAACAACTGTGTTTAATGCTTTAAGAATATTCTCCAACGTTTCAAATTGATCAACATTACTTGGTCGATGCATCGTTGCAAGAATGTAATTCTCTTTTGGTAAATTATATTCTTCAAATATTGGAGCATTTTGTACTTTCTCATTCTCCATAAAGAACAGAGTATTGTCGTACATAATGTCTCCGCATCGTAAAACTTTGGGATTACTAGCGTTAATTTCTCCAGTTGTCCCCTCTGTTTTAAAACCTTCTTGTTTCAAAGATTCCATCCCTGCATCCGAAGGAACAAAGAGTAACGAAGACATGTTATCGCAAATGAGTCTATTTACTTCTTCAGGAAATTCTTTATTGTATGAACGCACACCTGCTTCAACATGAATGATGTGTTTGTGTAATTTTATTCCGACCAAACAAGCTGCAAGTGTCGAATTTGTATCTCCGTACAATAAGATTGCATCGGGTTTTTCTTCTACGATTACTTTCTCAATTTCAATCAACATATTTGCCGTTTGAAGCGCATGAGATCCTGAGCCAATTTGCAAGTTGTATTTTTCTTTAGGAATGTTCAATTCATCAAAAAACACAGAGGACATTTTTTTATCGTAATGCTGTCCGGTGTGCACAATAACTTCTTGGATTTCTTCCGAAAACTCAGTTGAAATTGCACGACTTATTGCCGCAGCTTTGATAAATTGAGGTCGTGCCCCAATGATCGTTACAATTTTAATCATTTATTCAAATTAATTGTTTCATCCAAAACTTCTGCCATTCTCTTTGTCAATTGACTACTTGAGAATTGGTCAACGTTTTTAGATTGAATCGTATTCTTTTCTTTCAAAAATAGTTCAAAAAGCTGGTAAATGGTCTTCTTTATTAGAGTTTTATCATTAAAATCACAACAATACCCAGCATTACACTGCTGAATGATATCTGCTGCATCGCCGTTAGACGGTCCAATCAATACTATAGGTCGGTTGGATTTAAGGTATTCAAACAATTTTCCCGTAAGCACAAATTCAGCGTTATGAATCCGATCAATGGGTAGTAAAAGAATTTGAGCACCATGCAAATATTTCTGTGTTTCTTCAAAAGGAACGTAATCTATCTTATTCAGGTTAGGTGTAAGTTTCAATTTATCGATGCTTTCGATTACAACAGGAGCAACATTTCCAATCAGTTTTATCTCTAAATGTTTATTGAACAATTCAGATTCTTGTTTAATTTCAGCAAGAACCTCCCAAAGATCAACACAATTTCGATTCTTTAAAAAACTTCCAATATGTGTAATGGAGAATTTTTTATCCAACAAAAATGTCTCTTGTTGACTTTTAGACTCCTCGTAGCCGTTGTAGATTACTTCAGAAACAACGTTGTAATTCTCTTTGAATTCATTGAACATTGTTCGACCAACGACAACCGTTTTATCAGCGTTAAGAAGAACGTTTTTTTCTAGTCGTGCGTGTTTATTTCTCGCCAATTTAGTCAAAAACATTTCATCTAAATAATCCATTGAAGTCCACGGGTCACGGAAGTCTGCTAACCAGGGTAAGTTAAATTTACTTTTAAGCTTTTGGGCAATCAAATGCAAAGAGTGAGGCGGTCCTGTAGAAACGATCACATCAATATTCTCTTCTTGGATTACTTTTGACAAAAAACGAACTGATGGTTTAACCCAAAGAAAACGTGCATCAGGAATGAAAAAATTCCCTCGAATGAACCAACTTACTTTTTGTACAATTGACCTTTTGTTTCCTTTTTGCTGCTGAACTTTATATACATTCCCTTTCTTTTTGGAAGAAAAAAGCGAATTCGGTTCCACTATTTTATTCCTGTAAACTTTGATCCCTTCTGGCACCTGACTTTCCAAGCCTTCGTCAATTAATGCATAATTTGGATTATCAACTGTATAAATAACAGGTTCATAACCAAAATCACGAAGGTTTTTAGCAAACCTCAGCCAACGCTGTACACCTGCTCCACCACTGGGTGGCCAATAATAGGTTATGATTAAAACTTTTTTCATAAATATGGGGTAAAGATAGGAGTTTGTAGGTAGAAAAAAGAAGGTAAGGTTGTTTTTTTTATCGACTGCAATTGTTTCAATGAATCGCTTCTATTTTGTACAATTCTTGGCGCTTTTTATCAATAAAATATCGAATCATACTTCAAGGTAAATTCTGAAGTATTTTCAAATTCAATCTTTTTTTGTACATTCGCATTGTATAACGTTAAAACATTCATACAGAAAAGATTGTCTTATGAAATTGAGAATGCTTTCATTATTATCCATCATTTTAGCTCTTGGAATCAGGAGTATGGATATTTCTGCGAAAGAGTATCATGCATTACGCGTTTTAACGCATGCCATCCCTGAAGGCCCTTACATCCCTACTCCAATGCCGATAGCTTTAGAAAATCGTTTGGATAGTTTGGTGTTTCACTTATCGCATTTCTCCGTAGTAAAAGATGTTTTCATTAACATCAATGATTCAATTACTCCTGAATACTCGATTTTTGAGGAGATGCAGGAAATTGCTTCAGAAAGTGAACTGAATGAATTAATTAATCATGAATCACCTGTCGTTCGCATCTACGCTTATCGATCAATCATTACCAATGACATGAATTTAAATTGCGATTATGAACTCAATTTACTTTCTGACACAACTTGCATCGATTTTTATGCAGGAAGTGAAATCGTTAGTTCAACTGTCCAAGAAATGGTGCAAAGAGATTTAATTTCGATACAGTAAAGTGGAGTGATCAGCTAGAGTTTCAAGGGAAACACTGACTTATTAAATAAATCCTTACCCTTTCATCACTCACACTATGTACATCGAAACTGTAAAAACTACTTCTTTGGGTTAGCGAACAATTTAACCTCATCTGCAGAAATAACATCACCACCGAGTATAATCAATCGTTCAACAATATTTCTCAATTCACGAATATTTCCTGACCAGTCCACTTTTTGTAGTTCTTCCAATGCATTATCATCAAATGATTTTCGCGCAACTCCGTGTTCACTACACACCATTGACATGAAATGATTTGCTAACAATGGAATATCATCCCTTCTTTCATTCAATGAAGGCACATGGATTAGAATTACCGCCAGACGATGATACAAATCTTCTCTAAAATTACCTTCTTCTATTTCTTTCCGAAGGTCTTTATTTGTTGCTGCAACAATTCGTGCATTTACTTTAATGTCTTTTTCTCCTCCAACACGCTGGATTACATTCTCCTGCAAAGCACGTAAAACTTTCGCTTGTGCGCTCGCCGACATATCACCAATCTCATCCAAAAAAAGTGTTCCGCCGGAAGCCAACTCAAATTTCCCTTTCTTTTGCTTCACAGCAGATGTAAAAGCTCCTTTCTCGTGTCCAAATAATTCACTTTCAATTAATTCTGATGGAATAGCCGCACAATTCACTTCTATAAAAGGATTCCCTTTTCGTGAACTTAAATCATGAAGAGATCTAGCAACAAGTTCTTTACCTGTTCCATTTTCTCCGGTCACTAAAACACGTGCATCAGAGGGAGCTACTTTCTCAATCATTTCTTTGATTTGATTGATTCCTTCCGTTTCTCCAATGATGGAAGAGCTTTTGAATTTCTTTACTGTTTTTTTCAGAACTTTTCGTTCTTCAATAAGTGTCGTTTTATCTTTTGCATTTCGGATTGTTACCAAAATACGGTTCAAGTCCAATGGTTTCTCTATAAAATCAAACGCGCCTTTTTTTATAGCTTGAACAGCCGTTTCAATGTTTCCATGCCCACTAATCATAATTACTGGCGTGTCAACTTTTGCTTTTAGAAGTCCATCTAAAACTTCCATGCCGTCCAACTCAGGCATTTTAATGTCACAAAATATAATGTCAAATTCTTCTGCTTTAGCTTTACTTAAGCCAATTTTACCATTCTCAGCTTCTTCTACTTCGAATTCTTCGAATTCTAATATTTCACGCAATGCTCTGCGAATTGCTCTTTCGTCGTCTATGATTAAAATCTTACCCATTGTTCCTTCCGAATTATTTATTTCTTAGCAAATTTCTCTTTGGTTTTCTTACCTTCTAAATCATAAGTAATCCACGTTCCAATTTTCTCTCCTTTGTCATTGTAACTTCCTTTGTCTTGGATGTCTCCATTTTCATAATAACGAATCCATTTACCTACTTTGAAATTCTTCTTGTAAAAACCTGCAATTTTCGTTCTATCATTTTCATACCATTCACCGTACAGACCTGTTTTATCACCATCTTCATCAAACATTACTTTGATTTTCAAAATTCCATCTTCATAATATTCTTCCCAAGCTCCCGTTTTATGATCATCTTTATTGTATCCTTTTGTTTGAACTTTCCCATTTTCAAAATAAATGACACTTAGTCCGTGTTTCACACCATCGATGTATTCTCTTTCAGCATTCAATTTTCCATCTTTAAAATAGAATTTAACATTTCCATTCACAACCCCATCTTCGTAGAGTAAGACAAGGTTCAATTCTCCTGTTTCAAAATACTCTCTAGACTCACAACAAAGAACTCCTTTACGGTAACGTTGTTCGTATTTTAATTCACCATTCGCCCAATATGCTTTTACAAGTCCATCTTTTTCACCATTTACATAATTAACTTCTTTTTCTAGAAAACCTTCTTCAGAGTAAAAAGAAACTTTCCCATCCACATTGTCATTGATGTAACTCCCTTCTTCTTTGAGAACACCATCTTCATAAAAAATTTCATATTTTCCATTTTTCATTCCATTTTTATACTGTGCTATCGTTTTGATTCTATTTCCTTCGTAAAATGATTTCCACTCACCTTCTTTTAATTCACACATCAATGCACCTGAAACAACAGTATCTTCCCCATTCATTTGTATAAAAGGTTCTACTTGAGCCAACTCTTTCCATTTCAGTTGCATTTTATTTCCATTCTCGAAATGATTTTTCTTTTTTCCATTTACTTTAATGTCCGATAATTCTTTGTCTAAGTGAACAGACATCACTCCGTTCGTTACAGAAATAAAAGTTACTTCTGCAACTTCTAACCAACCTTCCATATTAACACCATCCACCTTTTTACTAAAAAATTTGGATAAATTCATTTTTTGATTTTTTTCAGCACCTTCGAAGTCAATCTGAGTTTGAAGAACAATCACATTTGACTTTATACGCACTAAAGACAGTTGACACGTTTGCTCAGTTGAATCACATTGAGATTGAGAAAATGAACTAAAACTTAAAAAGATGAGAATTAATGAGATAGATATAGATTTCATACTGAATTTTTAAATGTTTTTTCAAATATACTAAAAGCAAATACTAAAATTGAATGAGATTTAAGGTTTATTGTATAAAATTGAATCTAAACTATCTTTAGATTTCTGTATCTTCGTCTTCGAATCTAAAAAGCATTGCATGTTACTTGAAAAAAGAATTCCAATAATGTATTTCCTAAAAAAAATTAAATGGGACATTCCTATTGTTTTAACATTTTCTATAGGAATTCATGTTTTCTCCCTTTATTTAAAACATTTGGACATTATTTTTCCAATTTTCATTTCTGGGTTCTTCGGTTCTTCCATTGCCTTCTTACTTACGTTTAAACTCAACCAATCATACGACAGATGGTGGGAAGCTCGAAAAATATGGGGAGCAATTGTCAACGACTCCAGATCATTGATTATGCAAATAAAAAATTTCACTCAAAACGAGACTATTATCTGCAAGCGTGTTGCCTATAGACAAATGGGATGGAACTTTTCTCTCACCAAACATTTGAGAAAACAAGACACTTTAGAAGACCTAGATCAATATATCTCAAAAGAAGAATTTTCTAAAATCAAAAAACACATGAATAGGCCCGTAGCTTTATTGGACCAACATTCACAAGACATTTGTGAATTACACCAAAAAGGGAGTATCAATGATTTTCAACAAATTCAATTGGACAGTACAATTGTTCGATTAACTGAAAGCATGGGAAAAGCGGAAAGAATAAAAAACACAGTCTTCCCAAAAACTTATAATGTTACGTTGCATGTTTTTATATACATTTTTCTTATTTCTTTATCTTTTGCTTTAACAGAATTACATAGTTTAGTTGAGATTCCATTGCTAGTTTTTATTTCAGTTCCATTGTTTCTTTTAGAGAAAGTAGCCTTAGGTATTCAAAATCCTTTTGAGAATAAACCGTCTGATACACCAATGACTACTATTTCTAAAGCTATTGAAGTAAATCTCAGACAATTAATTGGAGAAGAGAATAAAAAAGATGAAAAATTAAAGGAAAGTTATTTTATTCTTTAAAAGAATTTAATTATTTTAATAATCAAACTAATTACTTACACAACATATAATTGTGTTATGACAATTACATCAAGAAAACAATGGCAGAGTGTACTGTTTTATTTATGAAAAAAAATCCATCCTATGTGTGAGATTCTACTCACAATCCAAAATACTTACTTGATGCATTGAAAGTGATTAGTCGTTAAAAAATAGAATCGGCTAAAAAAGCAATACTAATACCAGTACTGCTTTTTTTTGTAACCTAAATGACATAATTCTTCTAAATTCTAATTAATTTCGTGTTTGTAATTTTCGAACTATGAAAAACTTTTTTTTAATCCCATTCCTTTTTATCATTTTATCATCGTGTGATTTTTCAAACGGAAAAGTTGAAAAATTGGACAGTGAAAAAGTTAACATCCATCCGCTTGAAAATAGTTGGGACATCGCTGTTCCAAATCAAGAGCCACCAGAAGGTTTGACTTCATTGAGTGCTGAACAATGTGGAGCATGTCACCAAGAACATTACAAAGAATGGAAAATGTCTACTCATGCACACGCTTGGACAGATTTACAATTTCAAGCAGAAATCAAGAAAGAATCAAGTCCTTTTATGTGTATCAATTGTCATATCCCTCTACAGAATCAACAAGAATATTTTATAGAAGGTTTGATTGATGGCGACATTTATCAACCTGTAAAGAAAAAGAACCCTAAATTTGACAAAGCTTTACAACAAGAAGGAATTACTTGTGCTGCTTGTCATGTAAGAAACAATACAATTATTGGGCCTACAGGAACAAGTAAAGCTCCTCACAAAACAGTTAAAGACACCTTACATTTATCTGAAAGTCTTTGCATTAACTGTCATAATGCTGTTGCTGTCATTACCCCAACTTTAGCGTGTAGTTTTGAGACTGGAGACGAATGGAAAGCGGGACCATTTTTCGGTAAAAAGAATTGTAAGAATTGCCACATGGAAGAAATGCATCGTGCAATCGTTCCTGGTTACGAACCTCGTTTAAGCCATTTTCATGGTTTCCCTGGTTCTGGAATCCCTAAATTTGATACCGTAACAACGAACACGCTTAACGGGTTAGAAATCTACCCAATGGTCTTACCCAAAAGTATTAAAATAGGTGCTCCAATTGAGTACACATTGAATGTTAAAAACGAACATGCTGGACATAGAGTTCCTACAGGAGATCCAGAACGCTTTTTTATCATTTCCTTCACAGTTCTTAATACGAAAGGAGACACATTGGATACGAAATCGGAAAGAATTGGTGAGCATTGGGAATGGCATCCATTGGCAAAAAAAGTGTTTGACAATAATTTAATGCCCGGTGAAGAAAGGGCTTTTGACTTTACATATCAAGCAAGTAAAAAGGAATTACTCAAAGTGATTGTTAAAGTAGAAAAGCACCGTTTGAGTCAGAAAAATGCAGATTATAACAAACTAGGAAAAGCATACCCTTTGTTTATTACCATTTTTGAGAAAGAATACTTTGTACGGGTATTGTAGAACAAAGAACTTCGTTAAGAGTTAATACGAATTAAAACACTCTTTCCAGAAATTTGAATTTCATCATCATTATCCAAGATAAAAGACACGTCTTTTTCTAATGTTTGTTGGTTCAAAATAACGGTACCTTCTGCAATGAAGTAAAACTCATTTTTTCGCACCAAATGACATTCATTATCCGAAAACTTTAAAACAGAAGTACGCACATCATTATTTATTGTCATTACATTAAAATCTCGTACTTTTCCTTTACTTTTGGTAGACCAATCTCCTCTAAAGCTATCTTGTTCATACTGCTTTAACACTGAAGAATGATGTCCTTCATGGTACAATTCTATTTCTCCGTCCAAAACAGTTAGAACTCTGTCAACATTTTTCAAAGGTGTAAAAATAGATTCTTCAATTTCAACTGTAGCAATGCTAATTCTCAATGCATAATTTCCTTTTTTGAAATCAGCATTACTAGGTAGGATAAATAATTCAGATGTTGTACCTCCTGACCAATTTGAAGTCTCCCATTGTTGAGGAGTTATAATTTTGTGCATACTAAATAGCTAAAAGTTCTTATTAAATTTATTAAAAAACAAATTAACCATTTAAATGAAAAGAAAAGTGTTATTACCATTAAATAAATCCAGAACACTTAAAATAAGTTCTGTACTCAGCGGTAAATCCATCATTTCTAAGAAAACAGAAGGTGAATTCTTCACCCTTTTTATAAAAATTAATGACTAATTTAGCGAACAAATATTTAAAGAAAACGGTACCGTTCGGTAGATTCTTTTGATCAATTAAAACAAAATTAAATATGATCAGTGTTCAAGAAGCTTTTGGTAAAATCACAGAAAATATATCAAAAGGAAAAACAGAGGTTATTGAAACCAAAAAATCACTAGGTCAAGTGATTGCAAATGATGTATTCTCTCCCATCCACATGCCTCCATTCAATCAATCTGCGATGGATGGATACGCTTTAGGAGATATTGATTCTAAAGTTTACAATTTGGTTGGTGAAATTAAAGCGGGAGATTCTTCAACACAAATTCACCTCAAAAAAGGAGAAGCTATACGCATTTTTACAGGAGGAATGGTTCCTGAAGGATCAGTAACTGTCGTAAAACAAGAAATTGTTGAAGCAAATTCAAATTCAATTCAACTAAAGGAAAGAATTAATATCAATCAAAACATTCGACCCAAAGGAGAACAAATTAAAAAGGATGAAATTGCTTTAAAGAAAGGGACTGTCATTGACGCTGGGACGATTGGATATCTTTATGGAATTGGCGTTCATCAGATCAATGTTTACACAAAACCTAAAACAATTGTAATTGCCACTGGTAATGAATTAACTAAACCAGGAGAACAATTGGCTACGGGTAAAATATATGAATCAAATACCTATACGATTCAGGCTGCTTTAAAAGAAATTGGAATTGAAGCGACCATACAAACCGTTGAAGATGATTATCAATCGACAAAAAACATCATTCAAGATGCAATTGACCAATACGATTTAGTAATAATGACAGGAGGAATTTCTGTTGGAGATTATGATTTTGTCGGGAAAGCATTTAATGAAATCGGTGTTGAACAGAAATTTTACAAAGTAAAACAGAAACCTGGAAAGCCAATTTATTTTGGAAAGAAAGAAGAAACGACTGTTTTTGGATTACCTGGAAATCCTGCTGCTGCATTATCTTGTTTCTATTTGTACGTAATTCCTGCAATAAAAAAACACCAAGGATACACACAGTTTTCACTGGAAAAAAGAGAACTTTCACTTTCTAATGACTACAGCAAAACAAAAAAACTATCTCATTTCCTAAAAGGTTTTCACCAAGGAAAACAAGTAGAGGTTTTGAACAGTCAAAGTTCTGCAATGTTGAGTTCTTTCGCTACAGCAAATTGCCTAATCTTTCTAGAAGAAGGGAAAGAGCATTGGGGAAAAGGTGAAAATGTTGATGTTTATATTCTCCCTTAGAAATCGATGAATGTAACAGGAATCATACTTGCTGGGGGAAAAAGTTCCAGAATGGGAGAAGATAAAGGGCTAATGCTTATTGAAGGTATTCCAATGGTTGAATATATTATCAATGTATTTAAGAGCTTAAACATCCCTATTTTAATCATTTCGAACAATGAAAAATACCAACAATTTGGTCTTCCTGTTTTCCCAGATTTAGTGCATGAAAAAGGGCCAGCCGGTGGGATAATGACTGCTTTATCGAATACAAAAACGCAAACCAACTTTATTGTAAGTTGCGATACTCCATTCATTACAAAAGAACTCATTCTATTTTTACTCAAAAAACACCAGAATTCCCAAATAACTTATCCTGTTCACGAAAACAGAGCGCATCCATTGATTGGTGTTTATGAAAAAGACACTGATCACTTTTTTCAGGAAAGCATTGAAGTTGGTGAATTAAAACTGATGTCAATTCTAAAAAAAGCAAAAACAAACCGTGTAAACCTTCCTTCTTCCATTTTTTTGAATGAAAAAAACTGTCTTGCAAACATCAATACCCGAGAAGAATTGAATACTTTTAAGAAATGAAAATAAAATTCACTTATTTTGGCTTAATTTCGGACGCACTTCAATGTTCTTCAGAAGAAATTGATGTTGATATCGACAAATTAAAGTTGCGTTTTTTCCTTGAAGAAATTCACCCAGAACTGAAGACTATTAATTACAAAATTGCAATTGATGCTGAATTAAGAGAAGATTTTCCAAAAGATAAAACCATTCAAGAGATTGCACTTTTACCCCCATTTGCAGGGGGATAATATATTATAAAAATGAAAAACTGTTT
Organism: uncultured Fluviicola sp.; assembly: GCA_964387525.1. Lineage (GTDB taxonomy): Bacteria > Bacteroidota > Bacteroidia > Flavobacteriales_D > Crocinitomicaceae > UBA4466. Next base: position 24,174 of record CAYLWS010000006.1, on the reverse strand, counting down.
CAAAGAAGGACCAATATCCGCTGATTTTATTGGACAATCCATTGCTCATCATCAAGTAAAAACAAACATTGGTGCGCACCAAATATTTTTAGGACAAGTTAGAATGGATGAAATTGATGGAAAAGAAGTTGTTGCTATAGATTATTCTGCCCATGAAGAAATGGCGAACAAAGTCTTCCATGAAATTAGAGAAAATACTTTTGATAAGTTTGATTTAACTTGCATGCACATCTACCATAGTAAAGGAATTGTTAAAGCTGGGGAGATTTGTCTTTTTGTATTTGCATCCTCTAAACACAGAAAAATGGTTCAGCAAGCAATCGAATATCTTGTGGAAGAAATAAAAGCAAACGTTCCTATTTTTGGAAAAGAATTATTTGAAGACGATTCGTACGTTTGGAAAGAAAATAAATAAATTATGGTTGACATTACACATAAAAACTCAACACTAAGACGAGCTTTAGCTCAAGCAACTGTACTCGTTAGTAAGCAAGAAACTATTGATGCCATTCAAAATGACACTGTACCGAAAGGGAATGTTTTCGAAATGGCAAAAACGGCAGGTTTATTTGCAGTCAAAAAAACATCCGATATAATTCCTGATTGTCACCCATTACCTGTTGAATATACGGGCGTTTCATATGAAATAGACGGTTTTAAAATCATCATTACAATCGAAGTTAAAACAATTTACAGAACAGGAGTTGAGGTTGAAGCAATGCATGGAGCAAGTGTTATAGCTCTTACAATGTACGACATGCTTAAACCTATTGACAAAGGAATTGAGATTCAAAATATTCGTCTTTTAGAAAAACAAGGTGGAAAGTCTGATTTTAAAGATAAATTTAGAAAAGATATCTGTGCGGCCATTTTTGTTTGTTCAGATAGTATTTCAGCAGGTCAAAAGAAAGATAAAGCTGGAAAAGCTATAATTCAGAAATTAGAATCACATGCTGTAGAAATAAAAGAATATACGGTAATACCTGACGAACTTGATCAAATTCAACAAGCGGTATTGAAGCATACTGAAATAGGAACAGACCTCATCATTTTCACAGGAGGAACAGGTTTATCAAAACGCGATGTAACTCCAGAATCGATTCAACCCTTATTAGACAGAGAAATCCCAGGAATAGCTGAAGCCATGCGAAATTATGGTCAGGAAAGAACTCCGTATTCAATGTTGTCAAGGAGTTTAGCTGGAGTTAAAAAAGAAAGTTTAATATTAGCCTTACCCGGTTCCACAAAAGGTGCTTCGGAATCAATGGATGCATTATTTCCTTCTTTGTTGCATATCTTTAGAATATTCAAAGGTGCTCAGCACGAATAATTGTTGTATTTATCCATTAAATGTCAAAAATAGAACAACATATCATCGATAGATTTGGTCGTGTACACGATTACCTCAGAATTTCTTTGACTGAAAGATGCAATTTACGTTGTTTCTATTGTATGCCTGAAGAAGGAATTGAACTAAGGGAGAAATCAGAATTCATGTCTTCGGAAGAATTGATTGCTATTGCAAAAACTTTTGTTTCCTTAGGCGTCAAAAAAATCCGATTGACGGGCGGTGAACCTTTGATTAAAAAAAATGTTGAATTCATTCTTCGAGAATTAGGAAAACTACCTGTAGAATTGACCCTTACAACGAATGCCGTTAATGTTGACCGTTTCATTGAAATAATGAAAGAGTCCGGTATCAAATCAATTAACGTTAGTCTAGATTCCTTGAAAGAAGAAAGATTTAATGCAATTTCACGAAGAAATTATTATCAAAAAATAAAAGACAATATTGATTTATTGATTGCAAATGATTTTCATGTAAAAGTAAATGCTGTCATCATTCGAAACACAAATGATGATGAAATTATAGACTTCATTCAGTGGACAAAAAACACTCCAATTCATGTTCGTTTCATTGAATTCATGCCTTTTGATGGAAATAAATGGAACTGGGATAAGAAAGTTTCATTCAAGGAAATCATGACTCAAGCTGAATCGCATTTTGGAGTAGATAAAATTAAACCTTTAAAAGATCAACCAAATAGAACCTCTCGCTGTTTCAAACTACATGGAGCTAGTGGAACGTTTGGGATTATCAGTTCTGTGACCAATCCATTTTGTGATACATGTAATCGAATAAGATTAACAGCTGATGGTAAAATCAAAAATTGCTTATTCTCTAACGACGAAATTGATTTATTAAAACTTCATCGAGAAGGAAAAGACATTATACCTTCCATTCTGAAATCTATCCAAGCAAAAGAAAAAGAGCGTGGCGGACATGGAGAATTCAATGACGAAATGGTCGGAAAGTTAAAAAACAGATCAATGACAACCATTGGAGGATGATTGGCATTCTATTTCTTATTTCAATAGCTTCTCTTTTCTATTCTTTACGAAGGGAATTAGTTCTTTTATCATTGGAACAACAATCATAAGAAGCGAAATAAACATAAAGCTTCCCGCAACAATAAAAACAATATAGAAAACATGTGATTCTTCTTGCAACTGAGAGAATACTTGAGATTCTTTATTCAATTGCCATATTGACTTTTTAACTCCCATAGCAATTAATGCCACCCAAAAAACGAATAAAGAACTATTGAAAAAGTAAAATGAAAACTTATTTAACTTTAAATTAATTGTTCCTTTTTTCAATTTTGACAGAATAAAAGACACAGAAGCTAATAAAACACAGGTATTAATTCCAATTGTTGTACCCATTGAATGAGCCACTGTAATATGTGTTCCATGGGAGAAATAGTTAAATACAGGAATTGACATAAAAAGAGCCATTACTAGGTTTAAAAACACCCACAAGTCACTTGCCATGATATAAAGGTAAGCCATTGTGTGTTTCTGTTTATCTTTTTTTGTTAAAGATTTACTCCAGGAATAAACAATTTTTATGAAAATAATCCATTCCGTCATACTTACGGCATATGCTAAATATCTCACCCAAGGTAAAGTAGGGAGAATATAAGTATGATGTGCCCATCCAAACATAAGATTGGTTAACCCTAGAAAAAAGAAAAAGAAAGTTGTTTTACCATGGGCTAGATTAACATCATCTTTAATTTTTGTCATTAAGTATAAGGCAGTACCGTATACCAGCATATTCCAACTCCCTACAAAAGCACCGTAGGATTTCCATTGAACGGTCATGTCTTTGATATAATCTCGTCTAAAATAATCCATAACCCAAAAATTTGCTTCAGAGAGATGAAAGATCATGAAAACAATCCCTACACCCCACATCCAATAATACAAAGGCCATTCTTTCACTTTACCAAGTAAGGATTTGTAAAAATTAATTCCAAAAAGAATCCAACCGAATAAAATTGGAAGAATCAATAAAGGGTAAAACTCCATATATTCACGACCTCCAAGATTATTAGAGAAGATTGAAAATAAGATTAACAAACCTACAACAGCATAAAGAACAAAATGGATTTTCATCAATTTCGGTGAAAATATCTTCACTTTTTCAACTTTAGAAATGTAAAAATAAATCCCACCAACAGCAGATAGGATAATCCATGAAACAACAGATGTTGTATGTAAAGGTCTTAATTGATTAAAAGGTAAAAATTCTTTTAAGAAATCTGGAAAAATATAAATTAAAGCAATTAAAACTCCTATTAAAGCACCAAATAACAAAGATACTAAGCCGCCGATTAAAAAAAGTAGAGAATATTTCTTCTGCATAATTTCTATTTATATTGAATGCTTACCCATCCATCATTACTAAAAACAACTTCATTATTTGGATAATGTCCCGTTTGATCTACATGAGTTAAAAAAGCGATGATTTTTTCTTTTTCTTCCAATGTGAAGTTAAATTTTGGCATTGATTTCACTCCACTATTAAGGAAAGCATCTACGTATCTTTCTCCTTTTTTAGGATTTGAAATCACATTCGTTAAATCAGGACCTAAATATCCTCCTAATCCATACAGTTGATGACAAGATGTACAATTATTTTTTTGCCATATTTTCTCCCCTTCAATTGCATTAGCTGACATTAAAGGTGCTGAGCTTGCACTTTTTTGAGAATATATAATTAAATTGTAAACTATAAAAGCTCCTAAAAGTATTACGAGCACTTTTATATTCTTCTTTTTATTCATTACTCAATTTTTGCATAAAAGTATTCTATACAAATAAAAATCAATATGAGTTAAATCATATTTAGACACCTTGAACCATTGTTTAACAAAAATTATGAATCGAATTGTTTACGAAGAATGTTACTTCCTAATGATTCTCAAAAATGTTCGCCACATTATTTTGACATCATTTCCAATTGTAGGACTTTCTAGGTATTTTTTATTCAATTCAATTTTTGCAGGCATTATCTCTTCAATATATGCTTTATGAGGGTCTTTTGCTTCGCCTAAAATTCTATTCTCTTCAAAATATTCCAAAGATGCTAAATCTGTAATTCCGGGTTTTACTTTTAGAATATCTAATTGAATTTCAGAATATAAGTCTACAAACTCTTTGACCTCTGGTCGAGGTCCAACTATGCTCATTTGTCCGAAAAAAACATTTAAAAATTGCGGAAATTCATCCAATTTATATTTTCTCAAAAAATGACCGATGGATGTAATTCGATTATCTTTTCCAACCGTTAAACGACCTTCTTTGTCGGCATTGGTTTTCATGGTTCTGAATTTAAACAACCCAAACGGCTGACCGTTCTTACCAATTCTTTCTTGGATATAAAACACACCACCTTTGGAAGAAAAAAGAATAAGTAACGAAATGATTATCCCAAAGGGAAGAAAAACCACAAGTATTAAAAATGAAACGAGAACATCAAAAATTCTTTTCATAAACAATTAAGCATTCAAGATTTTAGTCACTGCATCTTTCACCGCTTTAATGACGATGTCGACTTGCTCATTCGTTAAATCATAATACACTGGCAAGGAAATTTCATTTGCAAAAGAAGCATATGTCTCTGGATAATCCTCCATTTTATATCCTAAATTTTTATAGGCTGTTAAACGAGGTAATGGTTGAAAGTGTACATTCACAGAAACGTCCACATTAAAAATCTCTTGCATGATTGCATCACGTTGCTCTTCTGTAGCTCCATTTATTCGCAATAAATACAAATGGTAACTAGATGTTTTATCTTCGGTTTCATACACCGGGTTATTTGCCCATTCTTCTTGTGAAAAGGCATCAAAATAAGCATCAAATATTTCTTTTCTTCGATCTAAGTTCTCTTGATAACGACCTAATTCAATCAACCCAATTGCAGCTTGTAAGTCGGTCATTTGAAACCAGGTTCAATCACATCGTATTTCCAATTTCCTATCTGCGTTTTTGCGAGCGCATCTTTATTTTGTCCATGGAGAATTTTTGTGTTAAATTCTTTGTAAATCTCATCATGTTTAAAAGAATCCGGAAGATTAAAACAAAGTGCTCCACCTTCGGCAGTAGTTAAGTTCTTCACTGCATGAAAGGAAAAAGAGGAGATATCAGCCAAAGCCCCTGAACGTTTCCCTTTGAATTGGGCTCCAAAACTATGCGCAGAATCCGAAAGTAGAAGAATTCTACCTAATTTCTCTTGCTTTTCATTGGATGGAGAAAATTGAGTTTTGAATTGCTCTTCATTGATTAAAGCCATTAATTCAACATAGTCAGCTGGTAATCCACCAATATCAACCGCCATAATTGCTTTTGTTTTTGGCGTAATTGCAGCTCTCACTTTTTCTACATTGAGGTTAAAATCGTCTTCATTGATGTCCACCATTACGGGCATTGCACCAGAATGGAAAATCACATTTGCGCTAGCACAATACGTGTAAGCGGGAATAATGACCTCATCCCCTTCTCCAATCCCCCACCAATGTAATAGAACTTGCATTCCCATTGTCCAAGAATTAACAGCAATTGTCGATTTACACCCTGTATATGCCGTAATATCTTTCTCAAACTGTTTCGTCCGAGGCCCCGTTGTGATCCAACCAGATTTTAAAGCTGCAACAACTTCGTTAATTACTTTGTCGTCAATACGAGGTGGTGAGAATGGAATCATTTTTATTTTTTTTCAAAGTTAATTAATGTTTCAAGACCTTCAGGAAATCTTCGGCAATTATATCTCTATTAAAATGTTGACGAACATAAACACGTGCATTTTCTCCCATTTTAATAATCTCATTTGGATTATTTGCCATATGGTTGATTTGCTTTGCCAATTCATTTTCATTTTCAGGTTCAAAGAAGAGTCCAGCATTTGCTTTATCAATAAAATGATGTTTTGCTTCACCTTCTACTCCAAGTAATAGTGCTTTTTTCATAGAAAGTGCTTCGAAAATTTTAGAAGGAATCGCTCCTTGAAATATATCCAGTTTTCTAAGTGGAACTAACGCAACATCTACTTCTTTTAAAACCCCTGGCATTTCAGTCTTTTGAACAGGTGCTAAAAAGAAAACATTTTTCAAACCAAGTTTCTCATTTAATTCAAGTAGACCTTTCAATTCTGGTCCTGCTCCTTGAAGAATTATTTTAACCTTTTTATTTTCAATTTGTTTCGCTGCTTTTAATACGACTTGTAAACCTTGGGCATGTCCAATAATTCCTCCGTAGAAAAAAATTACATCATCTTCATTGAATCCATTTCTTTGTCTAAATCCATTTCCTTCAACTTTTTCAGGATCGTAAAAGCTTAAGTCCACTCCATTTGGCAACCAATGCGTTTTTACTTTTGGGAAGCGAGTTAAAACACTATTTACAATTCCCATAGTTTGACCTGTGACCAATTCTGCTTTTCGATAACATTTCTCTTCTAAATTGTAAGCAATTTTCAAGATCCTTTTATTCGAAACCATTCCCATTTTCTCTGCACTTTCAGGCCATAGATCAGAGACGTTAAAAATCATTTTTGCTTTTAATTTTTTTGAAAGAGCAATTGCAGAATACCCTAAGAACAATGGTGGTGATTCTACCATTAAATAATCATATTTTTCCAATTTCCGTCCTCTTAGATAAGAAGTCCAAACAAAGCTAAAATAATTCAAAAGTCGAGGAAACATACTTTTGGATTTAGAAACATATATGGAAGATCTGTACACCTTTACACCATCGATGACTTCTTCTTTTATCGCATTATTTTTATACCTGTCCAATATTTCCATTTTTGGATAATTGGGCATTGCTGTTAAAACTTCCACATTTATTCCTTTCATTTTTAAACGAACTGCTAGTTCATGCAATCGATTTTGAGGGGCTCCAATTTCAGGCGGATAATATTGAGTAAGAATCAGTAAAGAAGTATTCTTCTGTACTTTTGAGAATGAAGAACGAGATAATTTAGAATGGCGTTCAGATGGTTTTTTCTGAAGAATAAAGAAATGTAAAATTCCATTAAGATATCCTAATCCGTAGCTAAAATGAAGTATTAAATAAACTTTAAACAAGTCGAAAAAATCTTTTACAGAATCTGCATTTTTAAGACTAAAGAAAACATTCAATAAAAAATGAAGCATTAGAAAAATGGAAGCGAATAAAAACAACTTAACACTAATGAAAAAAAGTAGAATCAGCGACAAAGAATAGAGCACAAAACCTGGAGGGATAAGTTGCCGTATAGTTGTAACTGTTGAATGTTTTTTATTTACAAAAACTTTCCAGTAGCCGTATTGGTAAAACTGTCTCCATAAACCTTTAAAGGTTCCTCGAACGTAATATTTTACAGAGATATCATGTTCATAATAAATTTTACCCCCTGCTTGACTTACTCTAAAATTGAATTCATCATCTTGATTTCTAACCAATGTTTCATCGAAAAAACCAATTTTCTCGAACACTTCATACTTATACATCGGGCAACCAACAGTATCTGTGTAGGATGATCTATCTAGAATTCTAAAATTCCCAATTCCCATTCCAAAAACAGTAGACATTGCTTTAGAAATCGTTTTACTGACAACATTGGTATATTCATTTTTCGTTTGGCCACCTATACACCAAACATTATCTTTTTCAAGGAGTTTTTGAATTGACATTTGGAGATATCGCTTACTCAACACGTGCCTAGCCCCTATAATTTGAACAAAATCACATTCTCCACCTGCCTTAATACCAATATTGAAAGCAAAAGGGGTTAATCTTTTTTCATTATCAATCAAATGAAGAGAAGGAAATTCAAGGGAAAGAGTTTCAACGAGTTCTCTTGTGCCGTCTTCACTCATCCCATCAACAACAAAGACGTTCATCTCTACGTCCGTCTTGATAGTACTGTTGTATATAGCTCGTATACATTCTTCAATGTACCCAACTTCATTACGACAAGGAATAACAACGGTTAATTTCATTCTGTTTCAGGTTGTTTTTTAATAAGTAAAAGAAGGAGACAAATCCAAAATGTATAGAACACAATTCCACTTTGTCTTTGTAGCATCGATTCAAAAAGAGAATTGAATGCTAAACTACTAATAACCAAAAGTAGTAACCAGTTCTTATTTCTCATTGCATAAATAAAAACTAGAATAATTATACTTAGCAAAACGATGAGTCCACTAAAACCTATTTCAACGGTAGTTTGTAGATATTGATTATGTGGATTCAAGTTTTTCTTTGCTAATTCATTTCTTCCCAACTCTCTTAACCTATCCCCGAGTACGTCATCAACATTTCCAGTTCCTGCACCGAAAGGATGTTCTTTAATTTGTTCAATCGACACAAGCCACATTACGAGTCTTTGTTCACTCCCTGACATTCCAGGATCTCTGTCCTTTATGAATTGAGTGGGATTGTCAACAAAAGCAGCAACATATTTAACTGACCCCTCATATTCTCCACGAATTGAAGGAATTTTTTTTATGGCAACAAAAGCTATAATCGGAAAAAGAACAACTAAGATGATTGCGGGTACTTTTCCAAATTTCTTGTAAATGAAGTAGAGTAAAATTGCTCCAAAAACTAGAATTAAAAACAATAAACCTGAAAAACTTAAAGCATAAGTATGTAACAATACACCTAATACAGTATACGGAACGATCCAATACAGAGAAAAGAATTTCCATTTTTTTGATCGACCATACCAAGCTCCCGAAATTGCTAATACGACGTAGGTCATAAAGTAGGTCGGGTGGTGGACGGGAGAAATAGAAACTGTAACAAAACAGGACTCCCCTCCATTTGATTGACAAATAAAAGCATTAACAACTCCATAAACACCAGCAATTAGTACTCCTAAAATTAACCCGATGATGGGCCATTTTATTGTAAAATCGCGATTTTTATACTTGAATGAAAGCAGGAATGGAAAAATTATAAACGATAGTTTATATTCTAAATATTTCGAAGCAATTTCAGTATTATCCGTAAACAGAACTCCAATTAAATAAACAAGATAGAGTACGGTAAATAACTGAGTAAGTTTATTCCACTGAAAGGAAATACTTTTCTTAACGTAAGCAAGAATGATGAAAATAGCCAGAATTAATATGGATACACTTGTTAAATTGGGAACAGCAACGCTTAAAAGAGCAAAAAGTCCTAGCGAATAATCCAACCATTTAGTATATTTATCTTCCTTCATTTATTCTGTAATTACCTGTTGATACAACTCGATAAATCGTTCTGTACACTTCCCTCTTTCTGCTGTTGATTTAACTAAACTTTTATTGATTTCACCAAAATCATCTTTCAATAATTCAACAGCTTCAATTAAAGGATTTTCTCCATCTTTTTCAATGACACCATTTTTCCCATCAAGAATCCATTCTTTAGAAACATCTATATCTGGAACGATTGGCAAGCATTCTGCAGACATTGCTTCGAGTAAAGATACAGAAGTTCCGTCACTCTCTGGAATAGAAATATAAATGGATGATTTCTGGTACATTTCTGTATTGAGTTCTTTGTCTACCCATCCAATAAAGCGAACCTTTTCTTCAATAGCCAATGATTTAACCATTTTTTTCAAGTTCTCCGTTTCAGAACCAACTCCTGCAATTACAAGCTTCCAATCACTAAATGTAGCTTGAAAAGCTTTGAAATAATCAATGATCACATCGATTCTATACAATGGATTGTGTAAACGATTGGAATATATAATTTTTTCTTTTGGCTTCGATTCTATTAAATCAATCCCATATTGTAAGAGTTTATATTTTTCTTTTAGTGGAACAAGTTGCATCATTGCAGTAACCATACTTTTAGAATCTGCCGTAATTATTTTAGACCGTTGCAACGTTTTCTTAACTAAAAAACGGTAAAACTTATTCTTTTGAGGTACTATAAGTACATCAGACCCCCATGCAGTCAGAATGCAGGGGATATTTTTGTGAGCGCAAATTTTCGACACAAAATAAGCCATTCTATTGGCTTGGTGAATATGAACGACAGCTGGTTTAGTTTTTCGAATAATTCTTTTAAGCTTCCAATAATTGATTAAAATTGAAAAAGGGTTTTTGGACCGAAATCGTGCAATAAACTCACCATTAACTTTCCCATAATTCAATGATTCTTCTGCAAGTAAAGTTGGAATGATACCTTTATTATTCAAAGCTTCAATAAATGAAGAAACATGAATAGATTTTGAGCCAGCTATAAATACTTTCATTCTTCGAGTAATTTAAAAATCATTTTCGACAGTTTTTCTACTTGAAATTTACGGTGTAATTGAATCGTTTTAGAAGAATCGATTGGGAGAAACTCTTTGTTTTTCCACAATTCAAAAACAGCTAAGATTGCTTTTTCAATTTCGCTTTCATCGTAAAAATCAACTGCAAAACCAGATTTATGTTCATTTATGAGCTCTGCACCTACATCTTTTAAATCTACAAGAGCAAGAATAGGCTTTTCAACAGAAAGATAATCAAATAACTTTCCTGTAAATCTTCCATAAGAATTGATTGGAACTGAAAAAAGAAGATTGCAATCTGCCATTCTCATTTCTTCTATCGCTGAAGAATAATTCACTTTTGGAAGGAAAACACAATGCTCAGTTAATATTTTAGGAATGGAGAAATTTTGACTCGTCCCTATAAATTTAATCCTAAAGTCTTGCTTAATTTTCCCTTCTACTATAAGTCGATTAAGCACTTCTAGAAAAAAAGTTGGCTTATTCTTTCCGTAAAAAGTTCCTGCATATACAAACGTAAATATTTCATTGAATGATTTTATAGGTTCGACTGTATGGTCAAAACCATTTCTTACCTCTTCAAAAACTTTCACATCTGAAAAAATATTTTTGAAGCTTTTTAAAATTGGTTCACTAACTGTTGTGATTGCATCAATATATTTTTCAAAATCTTTCTCTTTTTGCTGAAGAAATATTTTCTCAGTTTCACTCCCAAAAGGATTGTCACTCATCTCATCTCTCATATCAGCAACCCAAAAAAGATTGGAATATTTCTTTTTCATTGAACATGCAATATTATGCACTTCAATTGGAGCATAAGAACTCAAAACAACATCAAATGGATTATTTTTATGAGCGCTTTCTACGTTTTTTAACGTACTTTTTTCCCAAGCTTTTAATTTTGAAATTTTAAATTTAGATGCAACGACGTTAATCAATGACTTTATATTGTGAATAAACTTAGAATCTTTACTATTGTGTTTTGCTTTATCCCAAAATTGACTTGTTTTCTGTGTATGAACAATAACATTTTCCATCACTTGTTCATCCGTCGAATTTCCAATAGTAAATACTTCTATTTCAAAATCATAACTTAAGTATTCTGCAAAAGCTTTCATACGATTCACTGCCACTCCATTATTTGGAGGAAACCATGTTGTCAGTAAAGCAATTCTTTTCTTAGTCATTTAGAATTGAGTTAAAAATGGAACAATAATTTTGCATAACAGGTACTCTTAATAAATTATCTTCAGCAAATTTAATATTTTCTAGATTAGGTATCAATCCTCTTTCTTCAATGCGGTTTTGTAAAAAAGTAATTTGATTTTGGAGGGACAACACGTTCTTTTCAATCTTATAACAATTATCAAATTCATAAGTCCAAATCACTTCGCATCCATAAGACAATGCTTGAGCTACTGATATTGATTTCCCATCGTGGTCCGTTAAACGTACAAAAATGGGGTTGTTTTTTAAAAGATTGATAAACTTAGATTCATTTACCCAACCTAAACATTTTACATTAATTGGGTATTCGAGACCTTTGCCTTCAGTTCCTACAATGGTTATTTCAATCTCTGGTTGATTTTTTGCAAATTCAATGAGTTCATCCCAACCATAAAACTTTTCACGTCCATTTGCGATATAACTTATAATTGAGACTTTAGTATATTTTTCACCCATTTTGGCCTCTTTCACATAACTGAAAGGAGCGTAAACAAAATGATCTACAATGTCTTTTAATTCATCTTTAAACCAACTTGAGGAAATTAAATGGGTTGAATAATCAATGTATTTTCTATTAATCGATCCATCTTTATGGCGATTAGCCGCATACTGAACATCTGTACCTTGCCATTGCATAATTAATTTCTTTTTCATTTTAATCACCCAATCTAGCGATTTACTTTTGTCTGAAACTCCATTAAAAGAAATTACAGCGCCGCAGAAAGGCAACAAAAGAATGAATTTAATTTGTGCCCATTTCGAGTCATATGTATTTAGAAAAATATACTTATTCTTGGCGTCAAATTCATTTAGATCTGATGCCATTATCCGAGAAAAATGAGGAAGTCCATTAATTAATATAAGCATGTCTATTTTTGATTAAACGATAAAACCAATAAAGATACGTTAATTGATACAAAGCATATACAATTCCATAAATAGTTAAAGCATCTAGAAAATCCCAATGAAATTCTGACACTACAAAAAGAGAGGATAAAGTTACTGTATAACCAGCTAAAGAAATTAAAAAAGCTTTTTTTTGTTGATTAAATAAAATTGGAATACTTGAAATAGGAGATAAAATAAACATCATCAATAAAATAGGAACTATTCTCTGTGCGTAAGAACCTGCAATTGCCCAATCACTCCCTAAGTACCATCCAAAAAGCTGGGGTGCAAAAAATAATAGAATGATTATAAAAGGAATTGAAAAAGCGAAAGAAGTTGAAATTGTTTTCTTCAAGATTGGTATAGGACTAATATCATTGTTAATACAAGTTCCCATTTCTGTATAGAAAATAGACGAGACAGAAGATGTTATCAATACAATAGGAGCTCTGACATATTTATTCATTACTACAAAAACACCTAATTCAGGCAAACCAAAGAAATTTGATATGATCCAAAACAAAACAACCTGTGTCGCGAAAACGTCTGTAAATGCATGTAACGAATTAATCAACGGGAAATCTTTGTATTCTCTTAATGTATTTTTAATTGTAACGATGGAGTGTTCTTTGACCGTTACTTTTTTGTCTATAAAAAAGAACATCATTAGAATTCCAACGAATTGACTCAACAGCCAAGCAATGATCATCCCTTTTACTCCCCAGCCTAAAAAACCAAGTCCAGCTGCTAATCCATTATTCACAATCGACTGAGACACCTTCCCCATTGAAAGAACAGTGTATTTTTTTAATCGAAGAACCCAATTCGTTATGACTCCAAGAAGACCTATACTTAAAATAGCAATTGGAATTAAAATAAGGTAAATCTCTAGCTGAGGACTATTATACAAATTACTAAAAAACTCACTGAAGACAGGAAACACAAAACTCAGTGAAACTAAAATTATCGTTATAAATAAACCTGTAGCAACAATTCTTTGCGCATCCGATTTATCTTTTGCAATTGGAATAGCAATTTCTAACCTACCTGTAGAAACAATCCCTATCATTGAAGCAATTGCAAGGTAATTTGCAAAAATGGCAAAATCTTCTTTTGTATATATTCGCGTTAGAATTGGTGCAATAGCAAATGGAATAATCTGACTGATTACGTTCCCCGAAAGCATTGTGACAAAACTTTTGTAATACGATTTAGTTTCAGACATTATTGTTTTCCATTTTATATAGAATATGAGTAAAAACTACTGTCAAAGAAATAAAAATCCAATTAATATCCAAAACAAGAAAAGACGATGGAGATAATGAATAAAACAAGAAAACAGGAATTAACGACAAAATCCAATAGTTCTCTTTTGTTTTTGCGCAAATTTTAATTTGAATAAAGAACAAAACTCCCAAAAAAGAAAAATACAGCCAACCAAAAACTCCATATTGAGCTATTAACTCAATGATATAATTATGAGGATTAACAACAGACTCTGTATTGTGTTTTACACGTCCATCTTTATGAAGCACTCTAAATTGTCCAGGACCAATTCCGAGAATTGGATGTGATTTAATTATATCAAATCCATTATAGATTAAATTTTTCCGAACAGTTGTAGAGGAAAGTTTTTTTAAAAAACGTCCATAATTTTCATCATAAATAAGTCCATCATCATTTACATCACCTTCTTCTAGCTCTTCTTTTACCCCATACTCATTAACGATAGTTGTTGATTTAGCTACCTGAAGAGAGTATTTATGTCCCATGTACAATGGGGAGTTAATAAAAACAATAGATATAAAAGCAATACCTATTAAAGAAAAAATAATTATATTTTTGTTTTGAAAAATGACTTTCTTTAAAATTGAGAATAAGAAGAAAGCTAAACTTAAAAGTATAACAATCAATGATATTTTAGAATCTGCTGCCTCTGAAAACATAAATATCAGGAGAAATAAAGATATAAAAAACCAATTATTAACTTTTACACTTCTCAACTTCAATATTCCTAACAAAAGAAAAGAAATCAATGATAAATAAACGAGGTAAGTATTTGCATTACCATATACATAAAGGGGTGAATAAGCAATTTTTGTTGCTACGCCAATTTTTGCTAATGCATCCGTAAAACTTCCGCTCAGATGGATACCTGTATAGTATTCGAAAATACCACTCCCCAAAAGAATCCCTAAGAAGAACACAATTCCTTTCTGAAGAATCCTCAAAAAGACTTCCTTTCCTAGTAAAGTAAATATTCCAAAAAATATAGTGGTGAAAATAAAATTTAAAAGAACAATTCTAAAATCAATCATCCAGCTTTCGTTTGACTCATTAAAAACACCCCAAAAAATAGAGAATAACACTACTCCGACTAATATGAATAAAAATGTTTTTAATAAAGTCCCCCATTTCCAAACAGATCGTATGGCAATTGGGAAAAGAAGAATAGATAAAATTAGGTTTGGGTATACCGTCATAAATCCAATGGAAAAACTCATAATTTTGTTTCCAATTGGAATGGACATTAACCAAACCAAAAACAACCATTCTATTTTAGATTGATTTTGTTCTACTAATTTTTGAATGTTGAGCATAACTTTTCTATTCCTTCTTCAAATTTAACAAAATTTGAATAGCCTAATTGATCAATTGTTTGTTGAATGTCAGCTAAAGAATCTCTCACATCACCAAGTCTATCAGGGCCATTTATGATGGTTGATTTTTCATTGAACACGTTTAAATCTATCAATTGTTCTTTGATTGCAGAAATGACACCATTCAGAGAAAGATATTCACCACAAGCCACATTGAATGCTTTTCCAAACGCATCAGGATTCTCTGTTGAAAGTCCCAACACATTTGCTTGCACAGCATTTAAAACATACGTAAAATCACGTGTTTGTTCCCCATCACCATTGATAATGATTTCATCACCTGTCAACATTTTATCAATAAACTTCGGAATTGCTGCAGCATAAACTCCATTTGGATCTTGTTTTGGTCCAAAAACGTTAAAATACCTCAGTCCAACAGTTTCGATTGAGTGAAGTTTATGGTAAACTTTCCCATATTCTTCGTTCAATCTTTTTGTCACCGCATAAGGGGAAAGTAACTCCCCTTCTTCTCCAATTTTTTTAGGTGAATTTTGGCTATTTCCATAAACAGAAGAAGAGCTTGCGTAAACGAAACGTTTCAACCCTTTTTCTTTCACGGCATGTAGCATGTTTAAAAAGCCTGTTGCATTAACACGATGTGTGTTGTGCGGGAATTCAATTGAACGAGGAACAGAACCAAGAGCAGCCTGATGACTAACAGCGTCAACACCATTCAAAGCGTTTAGACATGTCTCATAATCCGTTATATCTCCTTCTATAAAAGTGAATAACGAATTACTTTGAAATTCATCAAGATTACTCAATCTCCCAGTAGCAAGATTATCTAGAACTGATACACGAATCTTATTTTCCAATAAGAACCCAACTAAGTTAGAACCAATAAAGCCGGCTCCTCCAGTTACGAGAATATGTTTCCCTTGTATTTTTTCAACTCCTGTGATAAGACTATTATTTTGCATAATTCACTGCTCTTTTTTCACGAATCAAAGTAACTTTTACTTGTCCTGGATAAGTCATTTCAGTTTGAATACGTTGAGATATTTCAAAAGAAAGTTCATCTGCCCGAGCATCTGTAATTTTATCACTTTCAACTAAAACTCTTAATTCCCTACCAGCCTGAATTGCATACGCTGTATTTACACCATCGTATCCAAGCGCTAAACTCTCAAGGTCTTTAATTCTTTTAATATATGACTCTACAATTTCTCTACGTGCTCCTGGTCTTGCTCCTGAAATAGCATCACAAACTTGAACAATTGGAGAAATTAATGTCGTCATTTCAATTTCATCATGGTGAGCTCCAATAGCATTACAAATATCTGGTTTTTCACCAAATTTCTCTGCTAATTTCATTCCCAAGATCGCATGCGGCAATTCTGGTTCTTCATCTGGAACTTTTCCAATATCATGTAACAAACCTGCTCTTTTCGCTAACTTCACATTCAGTCCTAATTCAGCTGCCATAATAGCACATAAATTTGCAACTTCACGTGAATGCTGTAAAAGATTTTGTCCATATGAAGAACGGTATTTCATTCTACCAATCATACGAACCAATTCAGCATGTAAACCATGAATACCTAAATCAATACAAGTTCTACGACCTGTTTCAGCAATTTCTTCATTCAATTGTTTCTTTGTCTTAGCAACAACTTCTTCAATACGCGCAGGATGAATTCTACCGTCAGATACCAATTGGTGTAATGCCAATCTTGCAATCTCTCTTCTAATTGGATCAAAACAAGAAAGTATAATTGCTTCTGGAGTATCATCGACAATGATTTCAACACCTGTAGCCGCTTCTAAAGCACGTATATTACGCCCTTCACGTCCAATAATCCTTCCTTTAACTTCATCTGATTCAATGTTAAAAACAGACACCGAATTTTCAACAGCTTGTTCTGTTGCAACACGTTGAATTGTTTGAACAACAATTTTTCGAGCTTCACGATTTGCGTTTAACTTAGCTTCTTCAACAATTTCGTTGATGTGAGCCATTGCATTAGTTCTCGCTTCATCCTTTAAAGATTCAACCAAACCATTTCTTGCATCTTCGGCAGACATTCCACTAATTTTAGATAATTCAGTTACAATTTTAGCATGTTGTTTATCTAAATCATTGTTTTTAACCTCGTAAGCTTCAATTTTGCTATCCAAAGATTTTTGATTATTTTCAGATTGTTTTTCTCTACGATTTGCTTCTTCAATTTTCTTAGATAAGTTACTTTCTTTATTTCGAACTCTATCTTCAGTTGATTGCAATTTTCGCTCACGGTCTTTTGTTTTTTTCTCGTGTTCTTCTTTTAGTTTTAAGAAGCGTTCTTTTGCTTGTAGAACTTTACTCTTTTTAATAGCTTCACCATCCTTTTCAGCGTCTAACAAAACTTTTTCGGTTCTTTTTTTCAAGAGAACTCCCTGGACAACAAAGGCTACAATTGCACCAATAACTGCACCAATAACTCCAAATATTACATTCATAATTTTAACTATTAAATAATTATTTTACTATTCAATACTACAAAATGATGATCATGAAAAAAATAAACTAGGGCTACTATTACATTTTAGTTTCCTCTGCCAATCGTTGTAAATCTTCTTCAATTTTACTCAAAAGATGATCGTTTCGTTGGTTTTCGTTGCTAGAATTTGTTTTCGTTGCCAATTGCAACGAAGTCATTGCAAGTAAGTCTTGCATATCTTTGACAGCATAATTATCTTGGAGCAATTTAATTGCTTTATTGATATCAGCAGCAGCACTTAGAACCATTTCCTTTTCACTTTCTTCTATCGAAAGAGGATATGTTCGTCCTGCAACTTTAACTTCAATTGATAATTTTGCCATTTTTTATTTCTTTAACTGCCCTATACAGTAATCTATTTCTTTCACTAATTCATCAATACTCTCTTCAGAAACCATTGTTGTCTGTTGAGTTTGTAATTTGACTTCTTCATTCACATCATTTTCTCGTTTTTTAAAATCATCAATTTCAACTTTTAAGACCTTATTTTCTGAAATCAAACTCTCAATTTGATTCTTCAATTCAGAAATTTCAGCATTAATCTCTTGATTCTTCGACTTTTCAGCCAATAAAGATTCATTCATGCTCGAGAAGTTTACACGGACATCCTTTATTAATTGATGAATTTTATCTGACATAAAAATGACTTTACAACAAAAATAGCATAGTATTGAATACAATCAAGTATTTTTAGGACTTATTATTGTCCTTTTTTATAAAAAATCTATTTTTACACTATGATAAAATATATACATTTTACAATTATTCTTTTCTTCTTTGCACAAATTTCTACCGCACAGCAGGTTCAAAAGAATGATTACCATTCTCCATTGGGCATCCCCTTAATTCTTGCTTCAAACTTCGGTGAATTAAGGCCAAATCATTTTCACATGGGACTTGACTTTAAAACAAATGGTAGAATTGGCTACAATATCTACTCAATTGAAGACGGCTTTGTATCTAGAATTAAAATTTCTCCCTACGGTTATGGTAAAGTAATTTACATTGATCATCCAAACGGAATAACGAGTGTATATGCTCATTGCAGTGAATTCAAAGGAGAAATTGCTGAATTAATCAAAAACACACAATACAAAGAGCAAAACTATGCGGTTGAAATATTCCCAAAGAAGAATCAATTGAGTGTTAAACGTGGTCAAGTAATCGCTATTTCTGGAAATACGGGAGGATCTTCTGCTCCGCACCTTCACTTTGAATTAAGAGAAACAAAAACAGAACAAGCACTGAATCCATTGATTTATGGTTTTGATATCGCTGATCATAAAAAACCAGAAATTAGAAATATAAAAGTCTATGGATTAACAAAAGATGGATATCGTTTCCCTACTAAATCAAAGTTAAACACTGTATACAAAGGAAAGACAATGTTTTATATTTCAGAGAATAAGCTCATTGTTCCAGCTCATTTCCTTTCTAAAAGTGGCGGTCTAGGCTTCGCTTTTGATGTTATCGATCGCTTTGATGGTGCCGGAAATAAATGTGGTCTATACGCTAGTTATTTAATCATTGACAATGATACTGTTTTTGGTCAAAAAATAAATAAAGTGCCTTTTGAATCGACGAGATATGTCAATTCTCATAAAGATTATTACGAATATGCTCACAAAAAGAGAAAATTTCATAAATCATTTCGAACGAATGAAAATTCATTGCCCATTTATACTGAAGAAGAATTAGGGGTTTTTCATTCTAAACCAGGAAGCACTCATGAAGTTCAATTTGTCGCATTTGATGCAAAGGGCAATAAATCAATTCTAAAATTCAAATTAGTCATACTATCTGGTGAGATTAATAAAATGGACAAAATTGAAACAGATTCCTCTTATCTTCTTCCAAACGAAACGATGTTAATCAGAAAAAACAATACTGAAATTGAATTTGGCAGAACAACAACATACGAACCAATAAAGATAGATCGTTCAAAAATAGAATACTCCATTGGTTCTCCCGAAATCCCCGTACAAAAAGCCTACAAAATAAAAATATCAGGCGATTTCAAAAGCAACAATTATTACATGGACATTACTACGGCAAAGAATAGACATCGTTCAATTCTAGCACTATACGATGATAGTTTATTGGTTTTTGAACCTAAATATTTTGGTAAATATTCCATCAAGAAAGATGAGACCAATCCCACTGTAACTCCCATTAATTTCAAGAATAGTAGTACACAATTGAATGGAAAAGTATTGAAATGGAAAATAGCTGACCGTCAAACTTCCATTTCTGATTATGACTTATTCATAAACGGAGAATGGGTATTACTTGAATTTGATGCCAAAAGGGCTACAATTACATATACAAGAGAACTTTCCTTTAAAGGAGAGAAAGAACTAAAACTAATTGTTGTTGATTCTTGTGGAAATCAGACAACTTGGACTAAAAAATTAAAATTTAATTAAGCCTGAGTAGTTGGAGTACCGAAATTCATTGGTGGCATTGGTGGTGTACCATCGTCTTTTAATGCTCCAAAAGTAGATTCATATTTTTCTAAATTATCTTTTAATGCAGACAATAATCTTTTCGCATTCTGAGGCGTCATGATAACTCTTGATCTAACTTTCCCTTGAGGAACACCTGGCATCAGTTGAACAAAATCACACACAAATTCTGAAGGAGAATGTGTAATTATTGCAAGGTTAGTGTATACACCGTTGGCTACTTCATCCGTTAACTCAATATTAACTTGATTTTCTTTCTTGTTATTTTCCATAGGACGAATATAATGAATATTAAACCGAAATGAAAACACCAAACAAAAAAAAGGGATTGCTTTTGCAATCCCTTTTCAAAATTAGATTAATCGTACTTTATTCAACGATTTGAGCGTCTTCCGCTTTATCTGTTAATCCTTTTAAATCTTCTTTAGATCCGACTACCATTTTTTGGAAATGTCTAAATCCTGTTCCTGCTGGAATTAAGTGACCAACAATTACATTTTCTTTCAATCCTAATAAATGATCTTCTTTACCAGAGATCGCAGCCTCATTCAATACTTTAGTTGTTTCTTGGAAAGAAGCAGCAGAAATAAATGATTGAGTTTGAAGAGATGCTCTTGTAATACCTTGCAACATTGGTGTTGAGGTAGCAGGAATTGCTTCTCTTGCTTCGATCAATTGCTTGTCAGCTCTTTTCAATTGAGAATTTTCATCTCTCAATTTACGAGAAGAAATAATTTGACCAGCTTTAATATCAGTAGAACCACCAGACTCTGTAACAACCATCATTCCGTAAACAGCATCATTTTCTTCAATGATATCTGCTTTATGAACAGCTTGTCCTTCTAAGAAACGAGTGTCTCCTGAATCTAATATCTGTGCTTTAAGCATCATTTGTCTAACAAGTACCTCGAAGTGTTTATCATTAATTTTCACCCCTTGAAGTCGGTAAACCTCTTGGATTTCATTTACGATATACTCTTGAACTTTCGTTGGACCTTCAATATTCAAAATATCTTTCGGTGTAATTGCTCCAACAGATAATGGTTGACCAGCTCTTACGAAATCATTCTCTTGAACAAGAATATGTTTTGACAATGGAACCAAATATTTACGAACCTCACCTGTTTTAGATGTAATTTGAATCTCTCTGTTACCACGTTTGATTTTACCATATTCAGCCACACCATCAATCTCAGACACAACTGCTGGATTTGAAGGATTACGTGCTTCGAAAAGTTCCGTTACACGAGGAAGACCACCGGTAATATCACCAGACTTACCAGCTTTACGAGGAATCTTAACTAAGATTTCACCACCATTCAATTTATCACCTTCAGCAACAGAAATGTGAGCATCAACAGGTAAACTGTATTCTCTCAAAATTTCTTTTGATTTAGGGTCAATGATATGAATAGAAGGATTCTTTTTCTTATCTCTTGATTCTGTAATTACCTTTTCAGTAAATCCTGTTTGCTCATCG
The DNA here is from genome assembly GCA_964387525.1 of uncultured Fluviicola sp. Lineage (GTDB taxonomy): Bacteria > Bacteroidota > Bacteroidia > Flavobacteriales_D > Crocinitomicaceae > UBA4466. The sequence goes on along the minus strand of CAYLWS010000006.1, from coordinate 2,365 downwards.
ACTTCTTCACGGTAAGTAATTCCGTTAATGATACTATCAAAAACAACTTTACCTTTCACTTCAGAAATGATTACTGCATTATATGGATCCCACTTACAGATTACATCATCTTTTGTCAATATCGCATTATTCTCTACAACCATTTCTGATCCATAAGGAATATTTGCAGTCATTGTTACTTCTCCTTTCGAATCTGTAATTTTTAATTCAGCCGAACGACCAACAACAACAATTGATTTTTTACCATCTTTCCCTTTACGTTCGATTGTTCTTAACTCATCGATTTCTAGAGAACCATCTGTTTTAGATTTTAAATCAGAATCATCCGTAATATTAGATGCTGTACCCCCAACGTGGAAAGTACGAAGTGTTAACTGAGTTCCTGGCTCACCAATAGATTGAGCAGCAATTACACCAACAGCATCACCAATTTGCGCAGGACGTTGAGTTGCAAGGTTTAATCCGTAGCATTTAGAACAAACACCTTTCTTTCTTTCACAAGTAAGAACTGAACGAACTTCAACTTCTTCAATACCAGCAGCTTCTATTTTGTTAGCCATAGCTTCAGAAATCAGTATACCTTCTTCAACAATTACTTCATCCGTTTTTGGGTGAAGAATAGTAAGAAGAGAAGTACGACCAACAATTCTATCTTTTAACGACTCAATGATATCATCATTTTTCATTAAAGGAATAGCTATTAAACCTCTTAATGTACCACAATCAAAGTCATTTACAACAACATCTTGTGCAACATCAACCAAACGACGAGTAAGGTAACCCGCATCTGCCGTTTTCAAGGCTGTATCGGCAAGACCTTTACGTGCACCGTGAGTTGATATAAAGTACTCAAGAATTGAAAGACCTTCTTTAAAGTTAGATAAAATTGGATTTTCAATAATATCTTGAGAAGATGCTCCTGATTTTTGAGGTTTTGCCATCAATCCACGCATTCCTGAAAGCTGACGAATTTGCTCTTTCGAACCACGGGCTCCAGAATCGTACATCATATAGATTGAGTTAAATCCTTGCTGGTCATTTTTCAATTGTTCCATCAAAGTATGCGTCAATCTAGAATTTGTATGCGTCCAAATATCAATAATTTGGTTGTAACGCTCATTGTTTGTAATAAGTCCCATATTATAATTGGACATTACTTCTTTCACGTCAACCTCAGCTTTAGCAACTAACGTCACTTTTTCTTTAGGGATAATAATATCTTCAAGGTTAAAAGATAGACCACCTGTAAAGGCCATGTCATATCCTAACTCTTTAATTTCATCCAAGAAAGCTACAGAACGAGCAGTACCACAAACTTTCAACACTTCTCCAATCATATCTCGAAGTGCTTTTTTAGTCATTACATCATTAATGTATCCAGCTTCAGCAGGAACTCTCTCATTAAAGATTACACGACCACAAGTTGTTTCAATTAATTGAAGAACATTTTCTCCATTTTCATCTGTATCGTAAGTTTTCACTTTAATTGCAGCATGAAGATCTAGAGCTCCTTCATTGTAAGCTATAATAACTTCTTCTGGAGAATAAAATACACCACCTTCACCTTTTACAATGTCATCTTTGACACTTTTCTTAGGTTTAGTAAGATAGTAAAGACCCAAGACCATATCTTGAGAAGGTACTGCAATTGGAGCACCATTTGCAGGATTCAAAATATTATGTGAAGCCAACATTAACAATTGAGCTTCCAAGATTGCAGCATTACCTAAAGGTAAGTGAACTGCCATTTGATCCCCATCAAAATCGGCATTAAAGGCCGTTGTAACCAATGGATGTAAACGTATTGCTTTTCCTTCAATTAATTTTGGTTGAAAAGCTTGAATACCTAAACGGTGAAGAGTAGGGGCTCTATTCAAAAGAACAGGATGACCTCTTAATATATTTTCAAGAATATCCCAAACGATTGGTTCTTTCTTATCAATAATTTTTTTCGCAGACTTAACTGTTTTTACAACACCTCTTTCAATTAATTTACGAATAATGAAAGGTTTGTATAATTCAGCCGCCATGTTTTTTGGAAGTCCACACTCATGCAACTTCAAATCTGGTCCAACAACAATTACCGAACGTGCTGAATAATCCACACGTTTCCCTAAAAGATTTTGACGGAAACGACCTTGTTTACCTTTCAATGAATCAGAAAGAGATTTCAATGGTCTGTTAGACTCTGTTTTAACTGCAGATGATTTTCTAGAGTTATCAAACAATGAATCAACAGATTCTTGAAGCATACGCTTCTCATTTCTCAAGATAACTTCTGGTGCTTTGATTTCGATCAAACGTTTCAAACGGTTATTTCTAATAATAACACGTCTGTATAAATCATTTAAATCTGAAGTTGCAA
>CAYLWS010000005.1:0-100173 GCA_964387525.1 uncultured Fluviicola sp. | reverse complement strand
CTGAGGGAAACTTTTTACTAAAAAAACTTGCATTAGCATTTTAATCTAGGATTTCCTTCTATTTTCATTTATTCTCAACCTCATATATTCCAACAAAACTCTTTTTATCGAGTTCTTTAAACTTGAATCTATCAATTTTCTTCTTAAATTCTTTAACTCTATTAGGAAAGGCAGAAAGCAGAATGTGTTTCTTGAAAGTAGTTTGACTGTTTAATGATAGTAATAAAAGATATGGATTCAATTTAGTATCCAAAGATAAATTGCAAGGAATCTTCATATAATTTATATCTTGATTTTTCCCTGCTGATTTTTGAATTAATCCAACAAAATGATAATTCTGACCTTTTACATTGGTATTATTCTTTTGTATTCTGATAATAGTTTGAGATTGAATATCATATTTCTCCAAGTAGAACACCAAACTAACTCTATCAAGTTCATCTACCATAAGCACCGGGGATTTAGTACTTTTTATTTTTGCTATTTCCTTCGCTATATCATGAGGATTAAAATCCTGAGCTAAATAAAAATTCCGATATATATTCTGTTCTCTTATTTCTGATTGTAAATTGGTTTTCAATATTTCATCATTTCTATTTAACTCCATGTAACTAGTGAAGCCTAAGTAAATTGATACAATTAAAAATAAAAGATACTGATGGTTATTTTTCAGATTAAGACGCTCGATTAATTGAATAATCCAAATAGATAAAAGCAAAGAAAAAACAGGTACTAATAAGATAAATGTTCTCTGAAAAGGAAGCTTATTATGCATAAAAGCAAATAAGAACGGTAGTAAGAGCATCATCACCAAGGCTAATATTTTTCGCTTACTACTAATATCAACTTTCAGCTTTAACTTAAACCTCGACGGTAGAAATACAATGATAGCAAAAAGAAATAAGAACCATCTTACTGAAAAGAAACTCATAAGAATATTTGGCAAAAGTTCTGTTAAGACAAAAGTTCTTTCTCCAGGAACTTTGTCCACAAACCTATTGTTCAGCATATTTTCCATTACTGGCAAGTAAGCAATATATGTAAAAATCATTCCAACAAGAATTGCTAGACCTATCTTAAAATAGGTTCTATTCATTTCTTGAAAAACAGGTAAAAACTGTTGTTTCTTCTTTTTCTTCTTCGTTGACTCAATTTCCTGCTTAATATCACTTCGGTCTCTTTTCCAGTCAAACAATATTGTTATGCATAAAGCACCTAGAAAATAGATGTTGGACGGAGTTGTATAGAGCAAACAAAATACAAGTATAGACACAAAAACAGCATACTTTTTTTTATTATCTTGAAGGTATTTCCAAATATAAAAGATTAACATTACTGTAAACATCATACTGATATTATATCCTCTCAATTGCAATGAAAAGTTTAAAAATGGGACCGTTGAACATAAAACTCCGACAACTATAAATGCATGTTTTTTATTGAAGAATTTTTTTACAATCAGAAAAGAATAGTAAATAGTAACCAATGCAAAAAATGCCTGCAAAACTCTTAATCCATAAGCGTAATCAAGAATTTCATAGAAGTCTCTGTCTAAAAAAAATCTTGTATAAATGTTATTTATTAAATTAAATAAAATATGATTGTTTGGATCTGGGTAAGTTGAAATTGTTGTATCAAAATCGACCAAAGCATAATTTTTAAGCGAAAGAAGTTCATCCCACCATAAATCTTGATTAATCCTTGTAGAAACCCAATAAATAAAAGGAGAAAGTCCTATTATTCCTATTGTGACATTAAAAAAACGGTTAAACTTTTTTGCTTCCATGACTTATTTTTTTTTACTAGAAGAAGTACGTGTACATCCTCTTTTCTCGTTTAAAAACACATTAACGTTTCCGCTAAAATACGAAAAAAACGATTGGATTGTAGGGGTGAGTATTATATCTACTAAGACCAATTGTTACGAGAAATAGCTCTAATTGTTATTATATCTGCCTCAATAGAAGTAAAAAGAACTAAAACCTCTATCAATGTTTTATCTTTAAACTGATTTATGGACCAATGAGGAGCGTAAGAGTTACCATGACTATTTACCATTTTAAGCATTATAGGAATAACCCGAGTTGCTAATACATTGTCATCAGGATTGAGCTCAGAATGATTTATTATGTTTTTGATACTATTTTCTACATTGAGAGAGTTGCTCATATTTAAGATTTTATTAATATCCATTTCGCATGAAATTCCATCAAGTTTATAATTGGAAATTTGGTCTAATGTTTCAGAGATATAAGTGTAAACCATACTTAGTAAAATATCACTGGAATTCAAACCTTTTTCGTTAACTTTTAAAAGAATATCAGCGACGTTATCATTGTTTCTTTTATTTTTAATATTACTCAAGTTTAAACGAATAAATTTGCATTCATTAAAATAATTTTTCAAGTTTGACCTAACAATATATTTAGAAGAATTGAGATTGGGTTCCGTATTTTCTCCGCAAGTACTCAATAAATTCAATTTGAGATTGTCTATTTGATTAATAATAACATCAGTGCGTAAATTTAATTCGTGCATCCGATTTAAAAGAAACTTTGAAAAATCAATTTTAGGCTTATTCTTGATTGTATTTTCAGTTACTGCTATCTCCGACCTGACATCCATAATGTAACCATTTGTTGTTTTACTGTTTTCGGAAATTGAAATCTGAATATTTTCGTCTAGCTCGATGATAGTGTTAAATACTTTTTCAAAATATAAGTCCGTTGAATTATGAGTACAACTAAATATTAGAATAGAACATATAAAAAGAATGATTTTTTTCATAGTGATAATTGCGCATAACAAACAGCTAAAAGTTAATAAACTATTCAACTCCCTCAGCTACTTGTACATAAAAATACATTTTTTCGACAGAACACCACTCCTAATCTTTCAGAAAAGAAACAATAGCCTCTTTTATTTGTCTATATTCTTCCTCTGTAATACAATACGGTGGATTCACAAAAATCACATTCCCCAATGGGCGCAAAAGAATACCTTTTTCCAAGAAAAATGGATATGCTTTGGTTTTAACATCAGAGAAATACGAATTACCCTCACCTGTTTTTACTTCAAAAGCGAGAATTGTTCCTTGTTGTCGGATATTTTCTACATTTTCAAATTGACTTAATTCTTTCGCAAAAGAAGTATTCCATGTGACAATATCATCGATATTCTCCCAGGTTTTCTTTTCTTCAAATAAATCTAAACTGGCACAAGCAACTGCACACGCAATCGGGTTCGCGGTGAATGAATGCCCGTGAAGTAATGCTTTCCCAATATCATCTGAAAGAAATGCTTCGTAGATTTTATCGGAAGCTACCGTTAACCCTAATGCCATAACCCCGGCTGTTAAACCTTTTGATAACGCAACGAGATCTGGTTTGTTTTTACAAAAATCCATGGCAAACAATTTCCCTGTTCGACCAAAGCCCGTCATTACTTCATCGAAAATGATTAAAACATCATTCTTTTGTGCGAGAGCTGTCAATTTATCTAAAAACACAGGAGAATACATGCGCATTCCGGCTGCTCCTTGCACCAAAGGCTCAATAATCAATCCTGCGAATTCTCCGGAAGAAAACAATATTTCTGCTTGATTTAGAATAGCTTGTTCATTCTCTGAAGTCGGAAAATCGATGTAATCCACAGCAAAGAAAAAAGGTTCAAAAGGCTTATTGAAATACCCTCTTTGCCCTACAGACATTGCTCCAAAAGTATCTCCATGATAAGAACCATTCATCGCTAAAAACTTACTTTTTTCCTCTCCACGATTGTAAAAATATTGAATGACCATTTTCATTGCAATTTCAATGGCCGTAGAACCATTGTCGGAAAAAAAGACTTTTTCTAAGTGCTCCGGTAGAAGGTTCGTAATTCGATCTGCTAATTCTACTGCCTTAGGATGAGTTACTCCTGCAAAAACGATGTGATCCATGGTAGAAAATTGCGTATTTATCGCTTCCCCTATGTGAGGATGTCCATGTCCGTGCGTATTTACCCACCAAGATGAATTCGCATCTATATACTTTTCACCGTCAACGTCCGTTAAATAAATGCCTTTTGCAGAAACAATTTCTAAATGTTCTTTGGCAGTAAAATGTTGTGTGAATGGATGCCAAACGTGTTTTTTATCTTTTTCTTGAAGTGTCATGTATGTTCTAAGTTCCTTAATAAGTTTCTACTTTTTTTCCGTAGCAGAAAAAAAGTTCGCAAAAAACTGCATTGCGCTGTAATTTTCTCATTCAATCAATCTTTTTCAATGTTAAGTTAAGTCGCCTGACCTCCCTATGATCGATAGTCTTTGAGCTAAAAATATTGATTTTAATTTCATTCATTCTAAAATCAAGGCGCGGATTATTGCTTCGAATTTACGTTTTATCTTTAAAAAACCAATTTTTCTGCTTCTTGGAGAATGAATTCTTTATCGACTTTATCGACTTCTGGGATTCGAGCAATCATTTTTAACTTGGAGTAAGACAGAATAATTTCCTCTGTGTTTTTATTTTCGTCGCCCACAAAGATGATTCCTTCTATCTCTAATCCTCGATTTTGCAATTCTTTGATGGATAAAAGTGTATGATTAATACTTCCCAGATAATGTCTAGATACAAGAATGGTCGGTAAATCAAATTCTTCCATTAAATCAACAATCATCAAACCATCATCATTTAATGGAACCATCAAGCCCCCAGCACCTTCAACAATAAAATTACCCTCTACATCGGGCAATTCAAAATCAGACAACTGAATTTTTATTCCATCAATGCGTGCTGCTGCATGAGGTGACATCGGTTGTGTTAATGTCATTCCTTCCGGAAGTATTTCAACGTTTTCAGTCAACGCTTCAACTGTTCCTGAGTCCAATTGGTGTAAATCTCCAGCTTGTATTGGTTTCCAATACGTTGCTTTAAGTGACTCTGCAACAATTGCACTTACGATTGTTTTTCCAACGTCTGTTGAAATCCCAGTGATGAAAAATTGTTTTTGCATTGTTGTTTCGTTTATTGAGAGTTGTATTATAAATAAAGTCATTCGTTTCCTCCTCCCCCTCAGTCACGCTCCAAAGGGGGGAAGTTCGATTCTCCAAAATATAAAAGGAAAATTATTTCAAAAATTTCTCTACAACCTTTTTCACTTTCTCAAAATCTCCTTTTAAAAGCGCTCCTTCTGGAATAACTGTATGTACTTTCCCTTCCAACCAAATGAAATCTTTTGTAATTTCTGATTTCTGAATATCTTCCCAGTTTTCAAAAACTTCATTTTCATCACGGAGAATGGAAATTCCTTTCTCTGTAAGTACAAGTTTCATAGATTTGAAATTCTCTTCTTCTTTGAAGAAAAGTTGTATTGATTTCTTCCAACGAGTAACTGCTCCTGCTTTTTTAGCATAATTCATTGCTATCAGCCCTAGAAGTGCCCAACTGATGAAGAAAATAGCATCTTGCTCATTCGGCACAGCATAGAAAGATAAAGCAGTTGTAACAACAATAGCGACTACAAAAACATAAAATGCTTTCTTGGTTGTTGGACTAAAAAAAATACTCCCCGTATTGTCACGAAAATAAATTTTTTGAAAATCTTCTCGGTTGAATTTTAAATTAAATTCTTCTCTCATATTAACGAAGTTCTGCACCTATTTTTTCTTCCAATTGAACACGTATTTTATTCATAATAGTGTCCACTTGTTGATCTTTCAATGTTTTCTCCGCATCTTGAAATTTAAAAGAAACAGCGTAAGATTTCATTCCTTCTGCTAAATTCTTCCCTTCGTAAACGTCAAACAAACCTACTTCTTTCAAAATTTTCTTATCGCAAGAACGAGCAACATTCTCAATCTCAGAAAAAGTAACTTGATTGTTTATCAACAACGAAAAATCTCTACGTACTGCGAAAGTTTTAGGTAATTCTGTGTATTTTATTTTGGAGAATTTCAAAGAATCTAAAATAGCGTCCCAATCTAAATCTGCAATAAAAACATCATTTTTAATTCCAAAATGCTTCTTCATTTTAGCGGTAGCCCATCCAATTTCTCCTACTTTATTTTTCAAAACAAACAGTTGAACACCGTCTTGAAGCAATGAATTCTTCAAAGCTTTTTCTTTCAACATCCCATCTAAACCTAATCGTTTAAATATAGCTAAGGCCATTCCTTTGATTGAGTAAAACGAATTTTTTTCTTTCGTAGAATTCCAGTTTTCGCTTTCTTTATTACCAGAAACAAGTACCATCAATCGTTTATTCTCTGAATAACCCGATTCATATTTAAAATATGTTTTCCCAAATTCATACAATTTCAAATCGGAATTTTGTCTGTTCTGATTGTGCGCAACCATTTCCAATGCATTAAAAATCATAGATTGGCGCATTACATCTAAATCTTGACTCAAAGGATTCAACATTTTAACGTTATGATCAGGATTCAGAACTCCTTCTCCCAACTTAATACTGTAAGAAGATTTAGTCAATGAGTTGTTCAATGTTTCTGTTGACCCTAGACCAACCAACATCTCTGAAATTACGTTTTGAACTTTTTCTTTATCTGGTTTAGCAAAATAAGATATCGAAGAATTTAATTTCTCTGGAATTGGAATATTATTGAACCCATAAATTCTCAGAACTTCCTCCACAACATCCGCTTCACGTGTAACATCCACGCGATACGTTGGAATGGATAATTTTGCTAGACTTCCATTCTCTTCAATGATTTCAATATCCAAATTAGTTAAGATATCCTTCACCATTTCTTTCGGAATATCATGACCAATTAATTTATTGCATCGCTCAAAATCAAAATCTACTGTCCAAGTATCAATCGGATTAGAATTCGTATCCACGACATCCATTGCAATTGTTCCTCCTGCTATTTCTTGAATCAAAAGTGCTGTTCTTTTCAACGCATAATCTGTCAAGCTAGGATCAACACCTCTTTCGAAACGAAAAGAAGAATCCGTATTCATTGCATGAAATTTTGCCGTTTTACGTACAGAAACAGGGTTAAAATAAGCTGATTCAAGGAAAATATTGGTTGAATTTTGCGAAACTCCTGAATCTAAACCTCCAAAGACACCGGCAATACATAAATTCTCATTTCCGTTAGTAATCATTAGATTCTCTGAAGACAATTCCCTTTCTACACCATCTAAAGTGGTAAATTTATCTTTTGAATTGGCTGTTTTTACAACAATTTTCCCATTCAATTTATCTGCATCAAACGCATGTAAAGGAGTTCCTAGTTCATGCATTACATAATTTGTTGCATCTACAACATTGTTGATTGGAGAAAGTCCAATGGCACGCAATCTTTTTTGCATCCATGCAGGAGAAGCTTCAATTTTAACATCTTTAATTGTCGTTCCCATGTAACGAGGACAAACGTCTTCATTTTCTACAGAAATAGCAATTGTTAAGTCGTTAGAATTCACTTTAAAAGCATCAATCGATGGCATTTTCAATGAAAGGTTTGCATTCTTATGCACATTTAAAAAAGCAATTAAATCTCTTGCAACACCAACATGTCCCATTGCGTCAGCTCGATTTGGAGTTAATCCAATTTCAATTTCAAAATCATCTTCCAATTCAAAATACTGTGCAGCAGGCATTCCAACAGCAACAGCATTATCCAAAACAAGAATTCCATCGTGAGATTTCCCCAAACCTAATTCATCTTCAGCGCAAATCATTCCAAATGACTCCACACCTCTAATTTTTGATTTCTTTATCTTGAAAGGCTCTTCTGGTGTTGGATATAATGTACACCCAACTGTTGCTACAATCACTTTTTGTCCAACAGCTACATTTGGTGCACCACAAACAATTTGCAAAGGTTCTTCTCCTCCAACATTCACTGTTGTCACATTTAGTCGATCAGCATCTGGATGTTTTTCACAGGTCAACACCTCGCCAACAACTACTCCGTTCAATCCACCTTTTACGCCTTCAATTTTGTGTAAACCTTCTACTTCAAGACCTGTATCTGTTAAAATAACGCTTGCTTCCTCTGGAGAAAGATCAATATTTACGTATTCTTTTAACCAATTGTAAGAAATCTTCATTCTTTTATTTTTTTACTTGTGCTTTAAATTTTATTCGATAAAATGCTCCATTTTCTGATGAAAAATCAAGGGTTCCATCCAATTGCTCTACAAGAGTTGAAATTAATTCAATTCCGAGTGTATTTTGAGCCATTCTCTCTTCAAAATCGAAACCATCACCATTGTCCTGAAGTAACAATATGTAATCATTTTGATTTATTTTTTTTAATTCCAGCGAAATTAATCCTTTTGCATTAATTGAGACCCCATATTTCATAGAATTTGACACAATTTCTGTAATCAACAACCCTAAAGGGACTAAAGTATCAATATCCAACACACCTACTTCAATCTTTGTTTTTAATTCTACATCATGTTGAATAGTGTATACAGAGAGTATATCATCCAATAGGCTTCGGAAATATTCATTCAATTTTACTGAAGCTATATCCCCTTTTTTATACAGCGATTCGTGTACAAGAGCCATCGAAGAGATCCTTAATTCGAAATCTGTCAAAACATTTTTACTTACCGTATCTAAATCATCCGTATTTTGTAAACGAATTAAACTTTTGATAATTTGGAGATTATTTTTCACCCTATGATGAACCTCTTTCAATAAAATTTCTTTTTCTTCAATGCTTACCGTTGATTTTCTTAACTGTTCGTTGGTTTTATCTAATTCAGCCGTTTGTTCTTTTAAGAATTTTTGTTTTTTCTGTAATAAAAAAGCCAAAAAAATCAAAATTAAAATTAACACCCCTAGACCGGTAATCAATCTAAACGAGATTGCATTCTTCTCTTTTAATTCATTTTTCTGTTCGTCTAATAATAGAATTGCATCACTCATTTCGTGAATCTGCTGTTGGTCTTGTTCATCTTCAAATTGAGCTTGTAAAACACTCGTCAGAATCTTCTGAGATTCAACATCTAATGTATCTAACTCATCATAAACACTCGACAAATGGATGTAAGCAGACTTATAATCTCCTTTATTTGCTTCATACCTGCTTTTATTGACAATATTACTTCTTCGGCTATCATTTTGTCCATATTCATTCGAAAGTTCTCTTACTTTATTTGAATAATACAGGAATTTTTCTCCGTCATCTATCTTTAAATAAATCTCAGATAAATTCAAATAAGAAGAGGTCAGTGATTCAAAATTTTCGTATTGAATTTTTAACTTTTCTGATTTATGGAGATAATCAATTGCTTTAGTATATTCATTTAACTCCGTATATACCAATGCAATATTATTATAAGTATAGCTTAATCGAAATTCTTCGCCTGACTCTATTCTTTTACTTACAGCTAAATGATAATAACTCAATGCATTATGATAACGACTTTGCAAGCGATAAATATTCCCAATATTATTATACACGTCCGCTAATCCAGCTATAAAATCTTCATTTTTATAAATGACTTCAGCCTTATCGTAATAATAAAGAGCTTCTTCGTATTTTTCTTGTTTCTTAAGAATCACTCCTAAATTAACAGAAGTCAAAGCCAATTTCATTGTAAAACCATACTCTTTCGATAACTCATAAGCCTTATGGTAATTTATCATTGCTTCAGGAAAGTTTTTGATAGTCTTATGAATAATACCCATTGAATTGTAAACAGAAATTTGTTTTTCAATATTCCCTGTTAACTCAAATAATTCCAACGCTTGTTTATACGATGTAAACGCTCTGTCGAATTGCAATAATTTTCGTTCGATTTTTGCTTTCACCCGTATCGATTCTGCTTGACGATCTAGGTCACCTTCATATTTATATAGGAGAATAGAAGAATTTATTTCTTCCAATGCAATTTCATAAAATGTTTTCTTGTATAAAGAAATGGCTATATCGAAATGAAAACTTGCCTGATTTTCTTTTTCTTCTCCCTCGATTTCAATGTGAATATTTTGAATAACCCCTATAATAGCAGTACTATCATCCATTAATTGGATTAATTCAAGTTGATGGTTTACTTTTTCTTTAATGTCTACAGAATTCTCAATTAATGTAAAAACACTATCATTCTTCGATTGAGATGACGCCGAAGCACACCAGAAAAGAACGCCAAAAATAATAGGAAAAATTCTTAAACTCATCACAAACAAAGATACAAAAAGCTATCTAAAAACTAAGAAACGAGTGATTTATAATACCTTAAATCTAATTAATCTTTAATTTCTCATTATTTTTGCTGATATATTCATAATTGTAGTTATTACCTCTTCACATAAAGTAAATGAAATTAACGTTTTTCTTATTTGTCTTCTTTTTTGGAAACCTTGGTTTTGCACAAGAAAATGCAACCTTAAGCGGTTACATTACAGATGCAAAATCAGGAGAAACAGTAATTGGAGCGAAAGTATATATCCCATCACTGAAGAAAGGAACAATCACCAATAACTATGGCTTTTACTCATTGACTGTCCCTAAAGGGAAATACGATATCGAGTTCAGGATGTCAAGTTACGAAACTGAAACCAAAAACATTGACTTAACAGCTGACCTTCGATTTGACTTTGAGATTGGTTCAAACTATCAAGACATCGAAGAAGTCGTTGTAAATGCAAAAGCAGAAGACAATATAAAAAGTACAAAAATTGGACAAATTGAATTAGATATTGACGAAATCAAAACATTGCCTGCTTTTATGGGGGAAGTTGATATTATCAAGACCATTCAACTTTTGCCAGGAGTTTCCTCTGCAGCTGAAGGCGGACAAGGTTTCTATGTCCGAGGTGGTGGCCCTGACCAGAATTTAGTTCTTTTAGATGAAGCTGTCGTTTACAACGCTTCCCATTTATTTGGCTTTTTCTCTGTATTCAACGCTGATGCTGTGAAGGGTGTAAACCTCATCAAAGGTGGAATGCCTGCTAATTTTGGTGGTCGATTATCTTCCGTTCTTGAAGTTAATATGAATGAAGGAAATAAAAAAAAGTTTGGAGTAAAAGGTGGAATTGGGGCAATTTCTTCTCGAATAACGATTGAAGGTCCATTGAAAAAAGACAAAGGATCATTTATTGTCTCCGCACGAAGAACCTATCTTGATGTAATCATGAAAGCTGCAATCCCTAAGTCTTCCCCTTTTTCTGGAACGAGTTATTTCTTTTATGATTTGAATTTAAAAATGAATTATGAGCTCACTAAAAAAGATAAAATATTCTTTAGCGCTTATTACGGAAAAGACAAATTCAGCTTTGGAAATACAGATGATAATTTTCAAGTAGATATGCCTTGGGGAAATGGAATTGCTTCTTTGCGTTGGAATCATTTATTTTCAAGTAAACTATTCATGAACGTAAGTGCTACAATGACTGATTATCAATTTAGTTTCATTTCTGCGCAAGATGAATTTAGGTTTCAATTGAATTCTGGAATAAAAGACTGGAGAGGAAAAGTTGATTTCACTTATTTCCCATCGGCGCGGCACAAAGTTAAATATGGTGTTGAATACACTTACCACACTTTTACGCCAATGAGTGTGTCTGCTGAAAATGATGACACTGTTTTTGATACAGGTATTGCACAAAAGCTTAAAAGTCACGAAACCGGCATTTATCTTTTGGATGAATTTGATCTTACAGAAAACATTCGAATAAATGCAGGTTTACGTTACAGTATGTTTCAGCATGTAGGACCTTTTACACGCTATATAAAAGGAGGGATTAGTACACCTGATACAACAATTCAATACAATAAAGGAGATATCGTACAATTCTACCAAGGATTAGAGCCTCGACTGTCTGCGCGTTGGTTGTTGCCCAATAAAAGCTCAATTAAAGCAAGCTATTCTTACAATTATCAATACGTTCATTTAACCTCTCTTAGTGCTGTTTCTTTACCAACTGATATTTGGTACCCAACAACGAACCTTGCTAAACCTCAAAAAGGTTGGCAAACATCTTTGGGTTATTTCTTGAATTTTTTGAACAATAAATTGGAAACATCTGTTGAAGTTTATTACAAAGGGATGAGTAACTTGATTGAATTTAAAGAAGGTGCTTTACCAAGTGATAACGTCAACGACAATACAGATAACTTATTGGTTTTTGGAAAAGGCTGGAGCTATGGAGTAGAATTATTCATCAAAAAATCTTCAGGAAAATTTACAGGTTGGGTTGGATATACCTGGAGTAAAACAGAACGTAAGTTCGACGACATTAACAACGGTAAAGTTTTCCCTGCAAAATACGACAGACGTCATGATCTTTCAGTCGTTGCAAGTTACAAATTGAACAAGCGTTGGATGTTCACTGGAGCTTTTGTTTATGCAACTGGAAACACATTGACGCTCCCAACTTCCTGGTATGTTCAAAATCAAGAATTATTATTCAATTATGGACAAAGAAACTCAACAAGAATGGCTCCATATCATCGTTTAGATTTATCTGCAACTTGGTACGGAAAAGAATACAAAGAGAAACTTGACGTTGCTACTGGCGAAACGATAAAAGTGAAAAAGAAATTAAAAACCAATGTTGCTTTTTCTATTTACAATGTATACAACAGAGCAAATCCTTACTTTCTTTACGTTGACAATGATGGAGATTTTCTTCAAGGAGACTTTGACATTACCGTAAAACAGGTTACCTTGTTCCCTATAATACCAAGTGTCACCTGGAATTTTGAATTTTAAATTATGAAATATATATTTTCTCTTCTTTTAATTGGTAGTATTGTTTCTTCTTGCACAAAAGAAGTAAACATTGACATTCCTGGTTATGAAGAACAATTAGTTGTTGACGGAAGAATTGAAACTGGTCAACCACCTTTTGTTTTACTGTCAAAATCAAAAGATATTTATGCACCAACAGATATTAACTCTTTCATCAACTCATTTGTTTCAGGTGCTCAAGTGACTGTGTCGAATGGAACAACAACGGTACAATTAATCGAAATTTGCACTGACAACCTCCCTTCTGGCAGTGAAGAATACGTTGCTAATCTTCTCGGAATTGCTGTTGCTGATTTAGCTGATTATACGATCTGTGGTTACACCTCTCTTGACCCAAATATTCTTGGAGAAATAGGCAAGACTTACGAATTAACGATTCAACATGACGGTGAAACATTTATTGCGAGCACTAAAATTGAACAACCTACTCCACTAGATGCTGTTTATTGGAAACCCGATGGTAATTTAACAACTCACGGTTACTTCTGGGCTACAGTTAGTGATCCTCCGGGTCAATACGACGCCTACAAGTGGGAAATGAAAAGGATTAATCTTGATGAAGATGGCGAACCTTTGGATGCTTCTTTTGTTGATCCATTTAGTCCTGTTTCTGATGATAAATTTTTTGATGGGTTAACGTTTGATTTCCCTATTGAAAACCCTGGTGCATACGAAGAAGGTATTACAGATGAATATAGAGGATTGTACCCGATTGGAGATACTGTAGTAATTAAATTCTCTAAAATGGACAAAGCAGTTTATGAATTTATGGAGAAAAAATACACTCAATTGGCAACCGCAGGCAATCCTTTTGCGACTCCTACAAACATACCCAATAACATTACAGGTGGAGCACTTGGAATATGGGCTGGTTATTCTCCCAGTTACGATACATTAATTTGTCAACCTTAATTGTAAGAATCTTAATATTAAAACGTTTAATGAATATGAAATTATTATTACTACCCCTTTCGATACTGTTAACAGTGAGTGTTTTCGGTCAATCAGCTGAATATAAAGAAATGCTGAATCAATATTACGATGGCTTCCCAACCATTACAATCGAGGATGCTGTAAAGAATATTGGGAAAAAAGAAACAATTTTCTTAGATATTCGTGAGAAAGAAGAATTCAACGTTAGCCACATTCAAGGAGCAACTAGAATGAGACCTGACGGTTCAACAATTTCTACACTTAAAAATGTAAGAAAAGATCAATTAATTATTGTGTATTGTTCTGTTGGCGCTAGAAGTCAAACATTTGGTGAAATGCTTCAAAAAGATGGCTTTACAAATGTTGTAAACATGTATGGAGGCTTATTTTATTGGGCAAACATGCATTACCCAATGGTTGACATCAAAGAAAACAAAACGGAGCGAATCCATGGCTACAATAAAGATTGGGGTAAGTGGGTAAAAGAAAACGTTGTTTATTAAAAAATGCAAAAAAATCTTCTCATTGTATTTGCTAAGAACATTAAACTTGGTAAAGTAAAAACACGTCTAGCCAAAACTATCGGGGATAATCATGCGTTTGATGTTTATAAATACTTAGTTCAACGTACAGAAGAAAACACTTCTCAAGTCTACGGTTGTGACATTCATATTTACTTTTCTGATGTAATCATTGAATCAAAATGGAAGAATCACCCCAAGTTTGTTCAAAAAGGAAATGATTTAGGCGAAAGAATGAAAGATGCATTCCTTCAAAGTTTTGAGAAAGGGTATGAGAAAGTCGTCGGAATAGGAACAGATATTCCTGATTTATCTGCGGAGATAATTACACAATCTTTCCAAGAATTAGACCTTTCAGAAACTGTTTTTGGTCCAGCAGAAGATGGTGGTTATTACCTTTTAGGGATGAAGAAGCTTCACTCAATTATATTTGACAACAAAGAATGGAGCACCTCCACGCTTCTTAAGAAAACCTTTCAAGATTTAAAATCAAATGCTGTTTCTACTTCAATTTTAGTTGAACTGAATGACATTGATACGATTGAAGATTTAGAAAAATCGAATGTGCGCTTTTTATTGAAACAGATGAAAACCTCTTAAAAAAAAGATGAGAAGTTTACGTATCACTACTTTTGAAAATGGTTATCTTCTTTCTAAAAATGCTCGCTTTATAACTTGGGTATTTCTTTTTATCTTGGTTTTAACGGTTATTGGTATCATTTTCTCACCGATTGCTTTATTTTTCCTTTTCGCAAAAAAGAAAACAATTGTAGATTCAAACAAAAAAGAAATAAATCAATCTATTGTACTCTTTTCTTTTGAACTCAATAACAAAAAAATAACCTTAAACGATTACAAATACATTTCTGTTATTCCAACAAAAGAAACTCAAACTTTTCAATCGAGATCAGGAATGGTCTCGACAAATACCGATTACTTCTCCAGTGTAAAAGTGTACAAAAAAAGGCTAAGAGCTGGAATTGAAATAACAAAATACTCGACTAAATTCGAAGCGGAACAGATTGCTCAAGAATTAGGAAAACAACTTGAGTTGAACTATTTCACATATTCTCCAATGATTATTCGTGAAAAAATGCTGGAAGAGTAAACAAGCCTCTACAGTAACACTATCGAAATAGCGCTAAAAAAGATGAATATATAAGTTCCTAGTATTATTTTCCATGCAACATGGGCCTCTTTGAGGTCCATAAATTGAAATGCAACAATTAAAAATTTCACACAAGAAAGACCTAGAATTAACATAAACCAAGTACTGTTCACTTGTTCAAAGCTCGACAAAATACCGACTGTTAACGTTAAAATTAAGAGTACAATAAGAGAAATTGTAGTTGTATTTTTCATTGTTTACAGTATTAAATATAACATTGGAAATAGGATGAGCCAAATCAAATCGCACATGTGCCAAAATGCTGCACTAGCCTCTATATCTTCCAGTTTCGTTTCACTTTCTTTCTTATTTATCCCAATATAAATAGAAACAAGAATCACTAATCCAACCAGAACATGAATTACATGGAAAAGTGTCAGAAACCAATAAAAACTAAAAAAAGTATCGTACGAAATTGTGTAACCGTGTTCAATTTTCATCGAATATTCTATTGATTTTAACACCAAAAAGAGAAGACCTCCAACCATTGTCAATATCAAAAATTGATTGGTTTTCTTTCGTTCATTCTTTTTGTAAAAACCAACTGCTCTTGCCATGAAGTAGCCACTTGTTAAAAGGAAAATAGTGTTTATTGTTCCGAATACGGGGTTTAACAATAGTCGAGACTGATGATATTCTTCCGGATTTTCTTTACTGTAATACGCTAAAGCAAGTAGAGCTGCTCCAAATGTAAACAACTCTAGAAAGATAATTATCCACATCAATATACCACCTGGGGGGTAATAAATATTCTTATTTAAATTGGTTGTTTTCTCCATAATAAATTCTATCCTTGGTATTTAATTTTTTCATACAACCCCACCAACGATTGTAATAATTCTACAGGTGTTGTTAGAATTTGGTAATGATTTACTCCAAACATTTGAGGCAAATAATATTTCGCTTGAGCTTCAATTGCTAAAGCATAAGAATGTATATTTTTTTGGTCCAATTCTCTCAATGCTTGTTTCACATCACTCACACCATATTTCCCTTCATACTTATCATAATCATTGGGCTTTCCATCAGAAATGAGTATTACCCATTTATTTTTCGTAGGTCTTGCATCAAGTAATATACCCGAATGACGAATTGCAGCTCCAATTCTTGTATAAGCTTCTGGTGCAACTGCTCCAATTCTATGTTTCGATTTATCCCATTCTTCATCAAATCCTTTAACAGATAGATACGAAGAATGATTTCTTGTTTTAGAGAAAAAACAATTGATTGAAAAATCAACATTAAATTCATTGAGAATTTCTCCAAAGATAATCGAGACTTGTTTTTCAACATCGATCACTTTATTTCCTGCAGCATAACCATCACTTGACAAGCTAATGTCCAACAATAAAAGAATGGATAAATCTTTCTCTTTTTTTCGTTTAGAAATGTAAATATTTTCAGAAGGCGTGTGGTTTGAGTGAACATCCACATACAAATCAGTCAATGCATCTAAATCAAATTCATCGCCTTGATTTTGTCGCCTTTGCTGTTGGTATTTGTTATTTACATTGGTCAACATTTTACGCAATCCAAGTAAAGTTGAGCGATTATCACTCAATGTTTTTTTGTAAAAAGGGAGATTAGTTTCTTTTTGTTTTTTCAAGAAAACTTTACAAAAGTCTGGTTTGTATTCTCTTTTAGCATAATCCCATTCGTCATAGAACAGAAACTGGTCATTGCTTTCAATTGTAGCACTTTCAGAAACGGTTGTATTCTCTATAAATTCAGCTTGATAAACCGAATGCACAGCATCATCTACGCGAATCGCGTACTTCATATTCAAATCCTCCAATGCATTGCTATGACTTTCAAGGTCATCATCACCATCAAAATCTCTTGCTCCACCTTCGTATTCTTCAGCAGTTTCAACTTTCTCAAATTGATGCATCAAAGTTGCATCTTCTTGTTGTTTCTTGTCAATTTCTATTGTTATAATTTCTTCAACAGGCTTAGCTTTAAGAATCGTTTTAATCTCTTCTTCTATTGCCTTCTTTCCTTTTTCGTTAAAGTTTTTTAATGCATCTCCTTTGTTTTCAGTCGGACTATTCCTCATCCATTTCCCGTACAAGAAACTATAATCTACCGGTTTTTTCGGTTGGGCAATAGATTCAAAATACTGTTTAAACTCATCATGAATAGAAACTGTAATGGGGAAATCTTCCTTCAATTTCTTTAGAATTTCTATGGATGAATTCAATGCATTCTCCCGTGAATCATTTACCGAATGTTCATTTTGATCTTGCCAATTAAGGTTGAAGTTCCGCTGAATTGAAAGGTAAAGAACTCTAAAAAGGTAAAACTGCGCATTTTCTTCTGTCGATGGGAAAAAATCAATTGAAACGGGTAAGAAAAAATTTACATTATTATAACCACCTTCTCTTTCAGCAGGATAAATCTCAATGGATTCTCCAGTAATTGCTCGAGCAAAAACAGTAAGTCGTTGCTTCACATCTTCAAGAGTAACCAAGTGCTCTTGAGAAGCTATATTTTGATGCTTCCTTCTTTTAAAATAGTTCGCAAATTTCGAGAAAATAAGTTCGTCTAAAGCCAAAATTCAAATGCTATATCATTAAATTACACAAATCCGTCAATGCTTCTATAATTTCAGAATCATCAGAAAGAGGTTCTACAATTGCCACTTTAACAGACAATCTTTTAGGTAATCCACTTTTAATTAGTTTACCCGCATCTACAAGTAATCGTGTTGATACTGTTTCAGTTAATCCTAATTCAGTTAAATTTCGAATTTTCGCTGCAATATTTACTAATTTCTTAGCAATATCTTTCTCAAGGTTGGTTTCATTGACAACAATTTCAATTTCCAATTCTTTCTCAGGATAATCAAAAGACACAGCGACAAAACGTTGTCGTGTTGAAGGTTTTAATTCTTTAAAACCTCTTTGATATCCAGGATTGTAAGAAGCAACAAGCATGAAGTTTTCATGCGCTTTTACTGTTTCTCCTAATTTATCAATGAATAATTCTCTCCGGTGATCAGTTAGTGAATGAATTGCAACAATTACATCTGGTCTCGCTTCTGCAATTTCATCGAGGTAAATAATTGCTCCTTCTTTCACTGCTTTTGTCAATGGTCCATCCATCCAAACGGTTTCTGCACCTTTAATGATGTAGCGACCGATTAAATCCGTTGCAGAAGTTTCTTCATGGCAAGCAATTGTAATCAATTCTTTCTCTAACTCATATGCC
Source organism: uncultured Fluviicola sp. (assembly GCA_964387525.1). GTDB lineage: Bacteria > Bacteroidota > Bacteroidia > Flavobacteriales_D > Crocinitomicaceae > UBA4466. The sequence continues at coordinate 81,625 of CAYLWS010000005.1, read as the reverse complement.
ATGAATTCAATAAAACGGGACTTCCCTGTTCCAGTAGGCCCTTTAAGTAAAAAAGGAATTTTATTGGTAAAAGAGTGTTTAAAAACATCTATTTCCTTACCAATTGACTTATAAAAAGGTACTTTACTCATGGCTATAAAATTACAATCAGAGTGAGAAATGACTCTCACTCTGATTCAATAAAATGTATTATTAATTATACTTCAGAAGATTCTAATGCTTCGTCATTTGGTTTTCCATGTTTAATGAATTCAATCATATACAGTGTAATTCCTGTCGCAAATAATGTTGCCATAATAATTAACACATAAAAATGAACTTCTATTTCTTCTTGCACAAACATGAAGTCTAGTTTCATTTTTCTTTCCAGGTATACTTGTGCAACTCCAGCAACTCCAAAAGCAACTGTCATACCAATCATACCAATATTTGACATCCAGAAAGCCATTCTTCCCATTGAAGTGTCGTAAAATTTTCGACCCGTCATATTTGGAAGAGCATAACTTATAATTGCAAAAACAATCATAGCATACGCTCCCCAGAAAGCCAAGTGACCATGCATCGCGGTAACCAATGTTCCGTGAGTGTATAAATTTGTTTGAGGAAGTGTGTGAGCAAAACCTAACAAACCAGCACCGATGAATGATACAATTGCAGAACCAATTGTCCAGTAAAGGGCAATTTTATTGGGGTGTTTTTTCTCCCCTTTTCTGTACATATTCACAGCAAACAATGCCATTGCTAAAAATGCTAGTGGCTCAAGAGCAGAGAATATTCCACCAACGATTAGCCAAATTTTGTTGACACCAATATAATAGTAATGGTGACCAGTTCCAAGAACACCCGATAAGAATGTTAACCCTACAATTACATAAAGCCATTTTTCAATAACTTCACGATCTACTCCAGTTAACTTAATCAATAAGAAAGATAAAATACCTCCCATGATAAGTTCCCAAACACCTTCAACCCATAAATGAACAACCCACCATCTGAAAAATGAATCCAATACTTGACTGTCAAAATCAATCATACCAGGTAAGTAAAGTAAAGCTGCAAATAAAAGTCCCATTGTAAGTACAAGTGATGTTGTAGTTCTACGTTTCCCTTTGTACAGGGTCATAAGAATGATCCCCATGAAAGTCAATACATTCACGACGACTAAATAATCAAGTGGTCTAGGAATTTCTAAGAATTTTCGACCTTCCCAGTAATTGAAGTGATAACCAATAATAGCGGCAACACCAACAAGAGCAAGAGAGATCAATTGAACGTAGGCCAATTTAACACTTACAAGTTCATTTTGAGACTCTTCTGGAATAATATAGTATGCTGCTCCCATAAAACCGGAAAGCAACCAGACAACTAATAAATTGGTATGAACAGCTTTTGCTGTATTGAACGGTATTATTTCATGAAGTCCATCTGCTCCTGCGTGAGCAAACCCCATGATAAAACCATAGACCAATTGTAAAGCTAATAGTAGCATTGATAGTGCAAAAAACCAATAGGCTACTTTTTGAGATTTATATTTCATAATTCTTTTTTTATTTATTCTAATTCATCTTCCGTTTCCGCCAAAGGAGAAACGATAGTTTCAAATCCATTTAAGTCGATTTCTCCAATCCATTTAAAGAATTCAACAACATCGTTTGCTTCGTCTTCTGACATAGCATAAGCAACCATTTGTCGACCATTTGGTGCCCAAGGAGTTTTTGACATTACGACAGTTTTGATGTAATTAGCACCCTTTCTATCGAATACTTTTGTTAACTCTGGGGCATAATAACCACCCTCACCTAGAAGAGTATGACAACCCATACAGTTGTTTTGTTCCCAAATAACTTTTCCTCGCACAACAGATTCTGTCATGTTTTCGATATTTGTTTGATCTTGAGCTTCTCCAAGAGAATACACCGTTAACCCAATAAAGATTAAAAAGGTGACTACAGTTCCTCCCAGAAAGAATGCCCGCGCTTGTTTTTTCGATAGCATATTTCGTTGTTTTTAATTCGTAATAATTTATCTTCAAAAGTACAATTCAACACCACTAGTAAACATGACCAAAGTCAGTTTTGAAATTGATTTTGGTCTTACCCATTCTAAAAAAACTTACGTGAAACTGCGTTGAAACAATGCTCATTCCTCTCTTTTTTGTTTCTTTGTAAAAAAGACACCAATAGAATGAGAATTCAAAAACAAGTAAAAATAGCTCGAGTATTTTTTATCCTCTCTGCATTTTACGGCTTGTCACTTCGCATTTATAAACACGTTGACTTTATTCCTTTCAACTATAAAAACATTTTAGAGGGACATTCTCACATTGCCTTTCTTGGATGGGGGTTTTTAGCTGTAATAAGCCTCCTTGGAAAAGAGTATTTCCCTCAAAAACAAAATGATTCTACACGACTGAAATGGTTTTTCAGAATCATGGTCTATGCATTGTTTGGGCTATTAGTGAGTTTCCCTTTACAAGGTTATCAGTTTTTTTCTATTCTTTTTCTTTCTATTTTTTTGCTGACAAGTTATTTCTACCTATTTTCCATTCTTCAGGAATTAAAAAACGATAAAAGTATCGTTACTCGTTTTATTAAAACAGGAATATTTTTTTATTTCTTATCAAGTATTGCCATTTGGTGTGTCGGAATAATTGTTGCTAAATTAGGGAAACATGAAATTTACTACAACACCATATACTTCTACCTTCATTTCTTATACAATGGTTTTTTCGTGTTCACACTTTTAGGCCTATTTTTCCGTTATATATCGAAAAAAGTTAGCGCAGAGAAACTACAGATTTTATCACCTTTTTATGCATTAACAACTCTTTCTTGCGTTTTGGGGTATAGTCTCTCTATGCTTTGGAGTAATGATTACATCACTATCCGATTTCTTGCTGTTTTCTCTGCTCTTTTACAACTTATTTCACTCTTGTATCTCCTGAAAATATTAAAAGTAGTATTCTCTGTACAACTTTTGAAACAGGTGAAGCTCATTTTATCTTTCGTATTTTTAGCATTTATCCTAAAAGTTATTCTACAATTCTTAAGTGTATTTCCTGAATTATTTCATCATGTACTTTTATTCAAATCAAATTACATTATTGGATATATTCATTTATTCACATTAGGTTTTTTGAGTCCAATGATTTTTGTACTATTCTCCACCAATTTAAAAATACAATTGGACAAAATTGGGATTGCTTTTTATTTTACAGGGTTTATTTTGTCTGAATTCATCCTGTTTGGACAAGGAATAGCTTCTTCTCACTTTAAAGTAACAATTCCTTACTATGACTTCTTATTACTGGGGAGTAGTGCGCTCCTATTCATCGGATTACTACTTATTTACTTTAGAAGTAAAAAACAAAGTACTCTGCAAGAAAAAAATTAAACAGAATCTTTTTTGAGAGGGGCTTTATATTTGATTGTGTTTTTATACAATAATCCAAAGACAAAAATGGTGTAAATAACAAAAAATGGAATTGGATAATATGTTTCCAGTGTTATTAAATTAATCATTGCCAAAGCTAAAAGAGAAGAAAGACTGCCGATAAGTAAAAACACTAACCACACTTTTAAATCTGTCAATCCTGCATACACCAAATGATGAGTTGTGTGATCTTTTCCTCCAACCATTGGAGATTTCCCACTTTTCAAACGATTTATAACTACGGTCAAAGTATCAACTGCCGTTGGAGTAAATGCAACTAACACTACGGCCAACCCTAGCCATGAAGGATGTACACTCATTGGGTTAGAAATTCCAATATTCCACAAATATTTTATTCCAAAAAACGCTACAAAAAGTCCGATAAATTGAGATCCTGCATCTCCCATAAATAATTTTGAAGGGTGGACATTCATTTTTAAGAACCCAAGAACAGCTCCAAGAACAGAAACAAGTGTTAAAATCCAAATATTTGTATTAAAAGGAAGAATAATCCATGCGGACAACAGACAAGTAAGCAGGATAAAAAACACTGTTGTCCCAGTTATTCCATCCATATTATCGAGCATATTCAATGAATTCATGATTAGAACAACCCAGAAAACTGTAAAAGCATTGTCTAAATACCAAATGTGGAAAAAATCAATTGTTGTATCAGTATAAACAAATAATACACCGCAGAATATTTGAACAAAAAGTTTAATCAGTGGACGAGTATTGTATGCATCATCAGCTAACCCCATTAAAAAGGCTAAAGAACCGGCAATAAATAGCCCAACAAATTGTTTGTTTTGAAAAATATTGGGTGCATCACTGAAAACAATAGAATAAGCAATTCCAGAAAACACAAAGACAATGAAAAAACTAATGCCACCAAGAGAAGGTTTCGATTCTTGACTCCAACGTATTGTTACATCATTCTTATTCCTTATCCCTAAAGAACGGGAAAACCTTAGCAATAATACATTTATAGTATAAGCAATAAATGCACCCCCAAAAAGGAAGCTCAATATTTGAATTAATTTAATTTCCACAAGTTGATTTAAAAATCAGACACGAAGTTACTGAATTCTGTTCCAACTTCATCTTTATCACTCACTAAACTTGGTTTTATTTTCCAATCGATATTCAAATCAGTATCATTCCACAATAAAGTCCCTTCACTTTGAGGGGCATAATAATTTGTACATTTATACGAAAAAATGGTGTTTTCTTCCAACGTAATAAAGCCATGCGCAAAACCAGGTGGAATCCAAAACTGCTTATTATTCTCCTCCGTTAATTCAACACTAACGTAGTCTCCATATGTTTTAGAATCTTTACGAATATCAACTGCAACATCAAGAACAGCTCCTTTGATAACTCGGACTAATTTCCCTTGTGCAAAAGGTGGGTTTTGAAAATGTAAACCTCTTAAAACACCTTTTGTAGAGAATGATTGGTTGTCTTGAACAAAGGCAAACTCATTATTCGTTGCTTCATCAAAAATTGATTGATTGAAACTTTCAAAAAAATAACCTCTATTATCCGCAAATTTTCGAGGCGTAAAAATGAATAGCCCTTCTATTTTTGTTTTATTTATTTCCATTCTTTTTAAACATTTTTCGATACCATTTTGATTGTTTGGCTGCTTCTTTGAATACTTTTGTATCGTCTTCCATGTAACCGTTTCCGTAGCTTCCATAGCCGTAACCATAGCCGTAACCATATGTTGATGATTTTGACATCTGTATACCATTTAAAATTACATTCAATGACTTTAATTGTTGTACTTCAAACAACTCTTTCACTCTATTTGCAAAGTTTCTTTTCGAGTAATGTGATTTAAATACATAAATCGGAATATCTGCGTCCGTTAAATTTCTTACACCGTCTGAAACCAATCCAACGGGTGGATTATCAATAATCACCACATCATACATTGTTTTTAATTCATCGATAATTGCTTTAAAACGATCACTTAATAATAATTCTGATGGATTTGGTGGAGTTGGTCCGGCAGTAATAAAATCTAAATTCTCTAATCCTGTTGGATGAATACAATCTTCCATCTTACTTTGACCTACGATTAGCGAACTCATTCCATTCACATTATCGACATTCATACCAAGGTGGATTTTTGGTTTACGTAAATCTAAATCCAACAGAACCGTTTTTTTACCTGACATAGCAATAATACCTGCTAAATTTAAGGCAACAAAAGTTTTCCCCTCCCCAGAAATAGAGGAAGAAATAGCAATGGTTTGATAATTTGGATTAATGTAACTGAGATTTGTCCGAATTTTCCGCATGGATTCCGCCATGGATGATTTAGGAGCTTCTGCAACAATTAATTTTGAATATTCCATGTTGTATTTAAACAAAGGAATTCCACCAAGAATCGATGCCTTTTCCGGAAGTACACTTTCTAAATCCTCAATCATGTTAATTTCATTAAACATTAAGTATTTCAGAAACATAACACCTAACCCTACAACAACTCCAAACAGAATAAACGTACTGTATATAAACTTACTGCTCGGTTCAACAGCTGTTCCTGAAACTTTAGGTTGACTTAAAACCCTATTTGAAGAGGCATAACCGGCATCAGATATCGCATATAAAACTTTCTTTTCCGTCAAGAGAGTGAAATACTTATCGTTCAAGTCTTGAATATTTTTTAAACGATTGAACTCCATTTTCTTTTCTGGCAATTCAAATATTTGATTTTGGTATGCTGTAATCTTTGACTTTATGACTTTTGAATTTTGAATCAACCTATTTTCAATGGCAGAAATACTCATTTGAATAGAGTTAATTTTTGCTTGAATTTTATTGTCTAATAATTTAATCTCAGAATTATCTTCGGTAACCTTATACAATAAATCTTCTTTCCGCTCTAACAGTATATGTAATTCTTCAATACGTTTCACCAATGATTCCTCATAGCTTTTACCTAACATCTCTGGTAAAAGTCGATAAACCTCCAAGCGGTTCGGATTTTTCGCAAGCATGTTATGAACGCTTTGTAGCGAATTCATTTCCTCTTCCAAGATAAACAATTGATCTTGTAATTTATTTACATTGTCATTAAATTCAATATTCGCAGACTCAGGATCTGGCAAATTCTGTGTTCTTTGAAAAAGCATCAAACTGTCTTTTGACGATTTCAATTCCATCGACAAAGAATCCAATTGCTCATTGATAAAATTCAATATATTCTCTGAGCCTTTACGTTGATTCTCTTCATCGAAAGAAATAAAAGCCTCAGATATAGCCAATGTAACATCATGACACAGTTGTGCATTATATCCTCGAAAGGAAATTGAAATTGTTTTTGCATTGATTTCCAATGGTGTAACTTTTAATCCGTTTTTCAATCGACTGGTAACTGATCCAACACTATTAAAAGTAAAGAATAAATCATTGATATTTGTTGCTTCTTTAAAACCACTCTCATCAACAACTTTTAACACGACATCAAAGTCTTCGTTCTTTATATGAGTATTGACTTTTCCTTTTAAAATTTTTTCTTGGCCATTTTTCCCGTACCTCAATTCAACATTTTCATCATTGAATTGAATGTTTATTTCCTTCCCAATGAGTGAAGAATCGCTTAAAGCATAAGGTTGAACATAGAAATTACTTTTCAAATACAATTCTTCAGTTAAAACCTGCCCTCGAGAATAAAGACTTACATTCATTCCCATGCTTTTAACCGCTCGTTGAAAAAGCAATTCAGACCGTAAGAGTTCAACCACACTCGAAAGCTGATTATCCCTGGAATTCATGTTTTCAAAATCCAAAACTTCTTTTGCATTATCCTTATCGGACAATTGAAGCACCATTCCTGACTCGTAAACAGGTTTTGTATAGCGTAAATAGAAAAATGCAAATAAACTAAAAAGTAAAATGAAAGAAAATGGCCACCACCAATATCTCTTCAAGATCGTTCTCAGAATAAGAGGATCGTACGTTTTGTTTATTAAAAGGCTTTTATTACTCAATTTATTTCAAAAAATTAATGGCTGTAAAAATAACAATTGCACTCGAAATAAGAGAAACAATTGGAACAACATCTTGTGCTATTTCTTTCGCAATTTCCGGTGTTGGCTCGACGTAAATATAATCATTTGCTTGAACAATCATGTCAACATATTTCAATCCTTCGATAGTTGACAAATCAATTACGTAAACTTTTCTCTCTCCATCTATTCTACGCATCAATTTCACCGTATTTGCTTTTCCTCGATCAGTAATACCTCCAGCAAGCGCCAACGCTTCCATTAAAGTGGTATTTGAATTCGTCAATTGCACAACTGTAGCATCTGAACCATTCCCAGGGAAAACAATTACCCGTTGATTTGTAATTCTTACCTGAACAAAGGGTTGTTGGTATTCTGCAGAAAATAATTCTATTAACTTATCCTCACATTCTACCACTGTCAACCCACCAACATTAACAATTCCAAGAACTGGAATTTCTACATCTCCATTTCTACGAACTAAATATTCCGTAGTCGCTTTACCTTGTTTATTTCCATCTTCAGAAACCCCTGATATTCCTTCAATAATATCCGAGCCATTGTTTGTCGAAAGTGTAAACGTAATTTTATCATCTGGCGAAATTCGATACGCTTCAACAGGTTGCAAAGGGATAGAATCGTTATTCACTTCCCCTTTTGCTTGTTTAAACATTAAATTGCTATTAATACCGCAACTTTGAAACAACAACGCTGAAGTAAATAACAAAAAAAATAGTGCTTTATACATCCAATTCATTTTTCTTTAATTCTATTAAATCATGATACAATTTCGTCATGTTTTTCACTAACGTTGTATAATGGAATTTTTCTTCTACGTGGCTCCATCCATTTTGTGACATTTTTAGTCGTTTATTTTCATCTTCAATCAGTTCGATCAATTTTTTGATAAACATTTCCTTATCATCCGCCTCTACAACAAAGCCAGTTTCACCTTCTAAAATAATATCTTTTACCCCCCCAACATTTGTTGTTATCACTGGAACACCTGATGCTTGAGCTTCTATTAAACTGACAGGAGTCCCTTCGTTTTTAGACGTTAAACAAATGACATCCATTCCAGCATTAAAACTTGCCACATCTTTTATCCAAGAGGTCATCTCTATAGAATTAGGGTGTTTTTTATTGAGTTGATTAACTCTATCTTCAATCCATTCTCTTTCCGTACCATCTCCCACAATAAAACATTTAATTTTTTTGTGGGTCCTAGCCAATACTTCTTCAATTACATCTAGAAAGAAAGCATGATTTTTAACAGGCGCCAATCGACCGATAATGGCTATAGCAATTTCATCTGAAGCAATATTAAACTCAGTTCGAACTTTTGCCCGAACAGTTTCTTTCTTTTCTTTAAAAATCTGCAAATCAAAACCCAAAGGAATTACCTTCATCTTATCTGCATTGCAAATTTTATGAATTTTCGATAATTCTTCTTTCTGAATAGCAGAAATAGCAACAATTGCATCTGATTTTCTGGCAAGTCGTTTCTCAATCTGCTTGAAAAGGGTCGTTTTTACTTTTCCAAAATAAGAATGAAAAACGTGTCCATGAAAAGTATGCAGAATGATTGGCACTCCACAAGACTGTGCCGCTTTTCGACCTAAAGCTCCAGCTTTGGAGGCATGTGTATGAACAATATCAGGCTTAAATTCTCGAATAATTTCCTTAATTCTTTTGTAGGCAGCTCGATCGTTCTTAAAACCAGGTTTTCGAACCATTTCACTCATCAAAACTGGAGTAACATTGTATTTTTCTAAAATATACAAAGAATCCGATTCTCCTTCTTCAGGCATTCCTCCGACTAACATTGTCTCAAAATCATCACTTAAAAATGCCGTTAAAAACGTTGCATTGTAAGTTGGACCACCAATGTTAAAGCGGTTAATTATCCGTAGAACTTTTATTTTCCTATTGTATCTTGACATAATTATTCCTACTCAATTGTTTAAAAGTTTTTTACTTTTGGCACATTCATTGAGAATTCTTGTCGAATTTTAACAAAAAATTTCGATGAAGATACTAAGTCTATTTCTTATAATACTATTCTACGCGTTAAATTTAACATTTGCCCAAAGTACATTGGGAAATGCGGTTCAAAAATTCGTGAAAGATCCTTTACACCAAAATGCATCCGTGAGTTTTAAGCTAGTAGATTTGTCTACAAAAAAAACTGCATATTCATTTGATTCTGAACGAACAATGGCAACCGCATCTACGACTAAACTTTTTTCAACAGCAACTGCTTTAGAGTTATTAGGACCAAATTATAGAGCTAAAACAAGGTTCTATTCTGATGGGAATATTGACTCGAATGGAGTCCTTAATGGAAACATTTGGATCCGAGGTGGCGGTGACCCAAGTCTTGGAAGTAAATATTTTTTTTCGGAAGAACATCAATACGATTTCTTGCAGAATTGGGTGAAAGAATTACAGAAAATTGGAATTAAAACAATTGCAGGAAACATTATTACTGACGCTTCTGAATTTGGATACAACGGTGCTCCTGATGGATGGAGTTGGGTAGACATGGGTAACTATTATGGAGCAGGCCCTTCAGGACTGACTGTTGGAGACAATTTGATTCAATTACACTTCAAAACGGGTTCTAAAGTAAATCAATCTACAGTTTTAGTTAAAATTCATCCTTTTGTTCCTGAATTGATGTACCACAACTATGTTTTATCCTCTCAAAGAAGAGGTGATAATTCTTATATTTATGGAGCTCCATTTTCAATGGACCGTTTTATCACCGGAACATTACCGGTAAACAAAGAGGATTTTATTGTAAAAGGTAGTTTGCCTGATCCTGAAAAACAGGTCGCTTATTTGTTCGCTCAAGAATTAATCAAATCTGAAATTCAATTCAATGGCCATTACAAAACCGTACGCGAAATGGATTTATCCAAGAATGACTATGATAATCGAACTTTAATTTTCACCCATTCTGGCGAAAGATTAATCGACATCATCAACAAAACCAATTTTAAAAGTATTAACCTATTCGCTGAACATTTAGTGTGTTTAATTGCTTATAAAAAAACAGGAAATGGAAGTTCGAGAAAAGGACTTGAAATTATTGAATCTTATTGGAAAAATAAATTAGGTTTCACATCTATTCACCTAACAGACGGCAGTGGTTTGTCAAGAATGAATGCCATCTCAGCGACGCATTTCACATCTTTACTTTATTACATGAATACTTCAAAATACAGCAAAGAATTTTTCCATTCTCTTCCTGTTGCAGGAGAAAGTGGAACATTGAAAGTTATTTGCAGGGGGCAAGCTGGACAAGGTCGTGTTTTTGCAAAAAGCGGTACAATGCGAAGAATAAAAAGCTATGCTGGATACATTCATTCTAAAAGCGGAAAAAAATATGCTTTTGCAATCACAATCAACAACCCAGAAGGCAGTATCCGAAATGTTCGAAAAAAAATGGAAGTTATTTTCAACGCAATTGCCAATCAATAAGTAATAAAAACGTAACTTTACGCTACAAAAAATAATTCATGAAAACAATTACTCTTATTTTATCAGCACTTACTTTATTTTCTTGTTCTCAACCAAAAGAGAAAGAAATTGAGGTTAAAATTGAGAAGACGGAAGAATCTCCAATGAAACATTCCATGAAAAAAGACGATGGACGAACTTCTTTGCAACTGAATGCAATGCAGAAAAACCATCAACTAAAAAACATGAGAAGTCACCTTGAAGCTGTTCAAAACATTATTTTATTGCTTTCTGAAGACAAATTTGATGAAGCATCTGTCCTTTCCTACGAAAAGCTTGGTTCAACAACAGAAATGAGGTTAATGTGTGCATCTTTTGGAAATGAAACCTTTGAAAATCTAGGTTTATCATTTCATAAAAGTGCCGATGAGATGAGTGAAATCATGAAGAAAAAGAATAAAGAAGAATCATTGAAAGCACTTTCAAACACGATGAATTATTGCGTTCAATGCCATGCTACTTTTAAGCAATAGAAGATTATTTTAAATCCCCTTCTATAATTTCTCTCCAAAATTCTTTGATGCTCAAACCTGCAGAATTAATCATTTTTGGGACAATACTTTCGTTGGTAAAACCAGGGTTCGTATTCACTTCAATGATATAAGGCTCATTGTCAACTAACATAAAATCAACCCGAGCAATTGACCTTAATTGGAGTAAATTATAAACGTCTTTCGATATTTCTTGCACTTTCTTTGTTAACTCATCGCTGATTCTTGCTGGGGTAATCTCATCAGACAATCCTTTGTATTTTGCTTCAAAGTCGAAAAAGTCATTTTCTGAAACAATTTCAGTTAAAGGCAGTGTTTGTATACCTTCACTCGAACGATAAACACCACAAGTAACTTCTTGACCGTCCAAAAAACCTTCTACTACTACAGTACGACCTTCATCAAACGCTTGTAAAATAGAAGGTTTCAATTCCCCTTCATTTTTTACTTTTGAAATTCCAAAACTTGAACCAGAATCACACGGTTTCACAAAAAGAGGTAAACCTAATAATTCTATGATTGCATGGGGTAATGGGATATCTTTTTGATCAGTCAAATAAATTGACTTCGCTACGTTAAAACCAAATCCTTTTAAAAACTGATTGCAATACCATTTATCGAACGACAATTCTGAGGCCAATGCACCAGAATTTAAATAAGGAATCTTCATCATGTCAAAATATGCTTGAAGCTTTCCGTTCTCACCAGGATCTCCATGAACATAAATAATAGAAAAATCAATTTTGATCTTATTTCCTTCCCAAACAAATGCCATTTCTTTTTCATCGAATGATATTTTTTCACCTTCAAACTCAACGAACCAGCCTTCTCTCGTCATCAAAACAAGGTAAGGGAAATATGTGTCCGGAAAATTAGCGATAATATTTTTACAACTTAAAATTGAGATTTCAAATTCTGAGGAAAATCCTCCACCAATAACAGCAACATTTTTCATACAAAAGAATTATGTTTCGAAATTATAAAAAAAGCTGTATGCAGCAGAACGGCATCCAAAAAAGTTTTCATCATTCTATATGTGAACAGTGTTCAAAACTACATTTTAACATTAAACATAGTTTATATATATTTGTGTACTTAAATTATACGAAAACTAACATATGTTAAAATCAATTGTATTTGTATTCATTTCTCTCTCTACGTCTATATTGTTTAGTCAAACAACTCTTTTAGACGATGATTTTGAATCGAACTCTGGACTTTGGACAACTTCAGGAACAACAACTCCTAACACTTGGGTGAATGATAACTGTGCTGGAAACGGCGGTTCAGCAGGCGGAACTAAATCTTTTTATATTACGGATGGCTCTGCAGGTTGTGGTTCAACTGGAAATGAATCTTTCGCTTATTCTAACGCAGCAAGTGGAAGTAATAGCGTAATCACCTCTACTTCTGTAAATGCATTTTGCTTATCAAATTTAACTTTAACATTTGATTACCAGAATAATTCAATTGGTGATATTGCTGAATTGATTTATTCAACCAATGGTGGAACTAACTGGAGTGTTATTGGATCTGGATATAATTCTGCTTCTTGGAATTCTACTTCAGTTACACTTCCAACTGCTCTTGAAGGGAACAACTTTCTTCTTGGGTTCCGTTTCACATACAATGCAACAGAATCATCTCAAAACCCTTTTGCTTTTGACAATATAATACTTACAGGAGAAGACAATACTAACCCTACAATTCTTTGTCCTTTACCAATCACACTCTATGTTGACGCATCTTGTAATGCAGTAATAATGGATTATCGAGGCTTAGTAACTACTGTTGATAATTGCACTGCCGGGATTACCATTTCTCAATCACCCAACGCAGGAACACCAATTACAACTGCGGATAACAATATTACAATTACGCTTACAGCAGCTGATGCTGTTGGAAATACTGCTCAATGTTCATTCATGCAACCAGTAATTGACACTCTTAAACCAACAATAACTTGCCCAGGCACAATCAACATATATACAGATGTGAATTGTGAAGCTACAATTGGAGATTATATTCCTATGGCTACCGGATCAGATAATTGTACACCATCAAACTTATTGACATTTATTCAGTCTCCACCTGCTAATTCTATTATTGGAACAAGTACAACTGGTACAATGACCGTAACAGATGCTTCAGGAAATTCTGAAACATGTAGTTTTACAATTAAGGCAATAGATACAATTTCACCAACGGCTGTCTGCCCTAGTCCCCAAACATTTAGTACAGATTCTAATTGTGATTTACTTCTCCCAGACGTTACAAGTCTAGCAGTTGGAAGTGATAATTGTACTCAACCAATTAACCTTACTTATTTTCAAACTCCCGCTGTGGGAACATTACTTCCTGTGGGAACAAATTCAATTACAATTACCGTCCAAGACACATCAGGAAATTCAGGAACATGTTTATTTAACTTAATCGTTGAAGATCAAGTAGCGCCTACAATTACACTTTGCGCACCCAATCAAGTGGTTTATTCAAACTCAAGCTGCGAAGCAACTATTTCTGATTACACTTCATTAATCGCTGTAAATGATAATTGTTCAAACTTTGGCGATTTAACTTTTACACAATCTCCCATTTCAGGAACTTTAATTACAGCAACTACGTTAATTACGATTACTGTTACTGACGAAGCTGGGAATAATAACAATTGCCAATTCTCTGCCTTATTTACTGATTCTATTGCTCCTTCACCAATTTGCCCATCTGATTTCACATTGGCAATTAATTCAAGTTGTCAATATACATTACCAGACATTACGAGTAACGTTACCGGAACGGACAATTGTTCAACTTTCGGTAATTTAATTATATCTCAAAACCCACCCGCTGGATCAACTGACTTAGGCGTAACACCTATTCTGATTTCTATGATGGATGAAGGCGGAAACATTGGGACATGTATTACAACTGTGACTCCAATCGACGTCACTCCCCCAACGGTTACCTGTCCAACAATCACCCCTGTTGACAATGGTGTAAATTGTGATTTCACCCTTCCAAATTACGGTATTTTAACTTTAGTTCTAGATGATTGCCCCAATTATTCCATTTCTCAAACACCAATGGCTGGCTCTATCGTTCAACCCGGTACTACACCTATTGTTATAAATGTAACTGATGCTGGTGGAAATTCTGTTAGCTGTTCATTTGATTTAATCGTCTCAGAAAATGTTGCGCCTATCATTACTTGCCCTTCGAATATTTCAACGTGTGACCCTGTTGTTACATTCTTAGATCCTACATTTTCAGACAATTGCTTTGGTTTTTTAAACCAAACAGATTTAACTGGTTTAACTTCAGGAGACACTTTTCCAATTGGAACAACTATTTTGAACTATGAAGTTTCTGATTCTTCCGGTAACACAAACACTTGTTCATTTAACATTGAAGTTCTTGATCACCCGTCTTCAGGAAACATTGCTTTAGACTCATTAAAACTCTGTGACGCTACAACTGCCGTTCTTAATGCTGATTCAAACACAAGTGGAACAGGTTTGTGGACCGTTTTAAATGGAGCAGGTATTTTCAATAATCAATTTGCTTTCTCTACAGGTGTCAATGGACTTCAAGCAGGTATCAATACATTTATTTGGACTGTAAGTTCTGCAGGCTGCGGATCACTTTCAGACACAATTGTTGTCCTTTCTGCGCAATCACCACTTCCAGCAAGCATACCAAATGACACATTAATCTCATGCTATTTAAATACAATTGATTTAGTTTCAAACGGTTTGATAAATGCTACAGGTCTGTGGACAACTACTGGAGACGCTACAATTATCGAAGCTGACACTAACGTAACAAAGGCTATTCTACAAAGCAGTGGATGGACAGCATTTATTTGGACCGTAAGTAATGGAGTTTGTCCTTCAACATCTGACACTATGCATGTATTTGCAAACTTAACTCCAAGTATCCTCACCTCAGACACTGCATTTTGTCTCACCAGTGATGCATCTCTTTTTATAGAGGCAGAGGCAGCTCAACCGGGTATTAATTCTCAATGGTCTTCATTGGGAAATTCAATTATTTTTGATTCACCTACTTCTGACGCAACATTGGTTTCAAATTTTGTATTAGGGTCAAATCGAATTGTATATTCTACCAGTAATTTCGGTTGCCCAAGCTTAAGTGATACGCTTGTAATTGTTACAAATGCATGTGGAGAATTAAATCCAACTTTCCCAACAGTAATCACTCCAAATTTCGATGGAAAGAATGATGTCTTTGTAATTAACAATTTACAAGATGTTTATCCTGATTTACATGTAACTATTTTTAACCGATGGGGATCTTTAGTGTTTGAATCTTTTGGATATGATAATCCTTGGAATGGAACAAACAAAGGAGAAGACTTACCAATGGGAACCTATTTCTACAAGATAGAATTAAATGATTCAGATAATACAATATTCACAGGTGACATTAGCATAATTAGATAGATATGAAATTAACACTTTTAAAATACAGTACTTTATTCTTTGTTATGCTTTGCTTTTCAAATGCATGGTCTCAACAAGAATACTATTTTTCAAATACTATTAACAATCCTTATACAGTAAACCCTGCTGCAAGTGGAATGTCAAGTGTGATTCACATTGAAGCTTCTGGAAGAATGCAATGGCTTGGCTACAATGGAAGTCCAAGAACAATGTTACTTACAGGAAATGGACAATTGAAAACAAAAGGAAAAGAAGCACGTACACCATTTAATGCTGAGGACAAAGCTTTTTTTAACCAACCGACACGAAATACTGGAACCATTAAGCATATTATTGGTGGAAAAGCAATGAATGATGCAATCGGTCCATTTGCAAAGACTTCTATTTATGGATCATATGCGATTCATTTGCCTTTTTCTAAAAAATTAAATTTTGGAGTAGGACTTGGTTTAGGATGGAGTAACTTTAAAATTGACCAAGACCGTATTATTCTACACCAAGACGACGACCAAATTTACAATCAATTCTTAACAGCTTCAGCCTCTCAAAACTTTCTCGATGCAAATGCAGGAATTGTACTTTATGGTGAACGTTTTTTTGGAGGTCTATCTATGACACAAGCTTTTAAAAATAAAGCAAATTTTGGTGGAGTTGAAACAGGGAGTTATTTTGAACGACACTTTTTCTTACTGATGAAGTATAAATTTACAGTAAACGAAGACTTCAATCTCGAACCTTCTGTTGTTTTGAAATACGTCAAACATTCACCTTTCGCAATTGATTTAGGCGCGAGAATTCTTTACCACGATGCAATATGGTTTGGTATTCAATATAGAACTAACAATGCTTTCAATATCCAAGTAGGAGCAAATTTGGTGAAGAATTTTTACCTCTCCTATGCTTATGAGTTTTCGAACGGTCCATTAAGTATATCTAGAAATGGGACACATGAGGTTAACTTGGGAATCTACATTGGAAAGAAGAGAAATGTTGAAAAAGAAATTGACGAGAAAAAACAGTAAAACCAACACACTTTTTAGCTAATCATTCAATGCGAATTCTTTATTTATTCTTAAAAATAGTGATGAATTACTCACTTCGGGTTTATTTTCCTCGAATGAAAATCATCAACATGCCTAAAAAGCGTTTAGGACGGACCATCTACGTTAGTAATCATGCGGCTTCATTTATGGACCCAATATCAATTGCTGGCTTAACTCGTCCGATTGTTTTCTTTATGACGCGTTCAGATGTTTTTACATCGATTACAAAACCTATTCTTTGGGCTTGTCAGATGTTGCCAATATACAGACAAAAGGATGGTGACGATGCTGTAAAAAAGAACGAAGCTATTTTTGTGAAATGTGGTGAAATTCTTAAATACGGTCGGAATTTATTGATTTTTGGTGAAGGATTTACAGACGATGTTTTCATTAGAAGATTGAAAAAAGTAAAAAAAGGTACTGTTAGGATCGGTTTTCAAGCATTGGAAAAACAAAATTGGGAAAAAGAGATTTACATTGCTGCAGTTGGTTGCAATTATTCAAACCCTAATCAAATGCGAAGTGATTTACTTATTTCTTTCTCTGATAAAATCTGTTTAAACGATTACAAAGATGCATTCTTGAAAAATCCGAATAAGGTTATCAATGACTTGACATTAATTGTCGAGAAGAAAATGCAAGAGCAAGTAACCCACAATTCAATCAAAGAAAGAGCGCCTCTGCATGAAAGAATAATGATCTTAACTCGAAGAGGTGTTAATGCAATTAACTTCAATAAAAATATTTCATTGGAAGAAAGGTGGCGTTATTCTCAAAATTTAGCCAATTGGTTGAATAGCCCGGAAAGAAATGAAGAAGAAATTGAAATAATCAATCAACAAACAATAGCATACGATGCTTTCTTAAAAAAAGAAAAAGTAAAAGAATCCTTGGTGTTTTGGAAACTGAAAACTCCATCAGGAAGCCGCACAAAAGAAATGATGTCTTTGATTTTACTTTTACCTTTTGCTTTGATTGGTACAGTTCAATGTGCAATTCCTTATTTATTCAGTAAACGTCTCACAGAAAAGATGATGAAACGTCCCGTTTTCTGGGGTTCTGTAAAAGTTATTTTTGGAATGATTACAATCGCAATTTTTAATATCCCCAGCACAATTTTATTTCACTCATACATCTCAATCAATGGTTGGATGACATTTGTCTACTTTTTAAGTATTGGAATAACTGGCTTAGCAGCATATACTTGGATGATTTCAAGAAACAAATATATTGAAAAAGGGAAAGTCAATCAAAAAGACATGCAGTCTGTTTTCAACAAAAGAGAATCAATAATTGATGAATTACATCAATTCTTACCTGAAAAATTTCATTAAGACTTCATGCGAATTAGGAAAATTAATCCTATTCCAACAGCCAGAGATACAACAACATTTAAAATTGCTAGAAAGATATTTCCATCAGCAATAAGTGTGTGTGTCTCATAACTGAACGTACTAAACGTACTGTAACCTCCACAAAACCCAATGATCAGCATTGGTTGAACCCATGAATACTCTTCTTGCTTTGTCTCAATGAATAAGACTAAAACAATGAGAATAACAGAAGCTAAAATGTTAGAAACAAAAGTTCCCAACGGGAAATTACTTTTAAACAAAGAATCAACCCCTTTTGAAGTAAGAAAACGTGCCAAACTGCCTAAGCCGCCACCGAGAAAAATAAAAAGATAGTTCATTGTTAAGAATTAATTCTTCGAGATAAAGGTAAGAAAATGAATCTATACGATAAAAATGCACAAAAAGCCCCCAATAATCCACCGACAAATACATCACTCAGGTAATGTACACCAAGATACAATCTACTGTAACAAACAATGAATACAACAGCAGAAAATAAATAAATCAACTTTGGATAATGCTTCTTTAATCCTAAATAAGCAAAAGTACAAACGGCTAAAAAATTCGCAGCATGAGAGGAAACAAAACCATACATCCCACCTTGGTATAAGTTTCCATCATCGTATTGATGAAAATGTAAGAGGTTTTCAATCAGTAAATTATGTGACGGTCTGTACCGAAGAAAAATATTTTTAAAGAGATGTACTGAAGACAAGTCTGCAAGTGCTACTGCTATAATTACTCCTAGTAAAAAAAAAATTGACTTTTTCCATCCTTCTTTCTTGTAAAAAAGATAAAAGATGAAAGCATAAAAAGGAATCCATGTAAGCTTTCCTGAAACGACCCACATAAATTCATCCCAAAAAGGAGAGTTCCAATTGTTTACTACTACAACAATTGTTCGATCTATCCCTTCAAGAAAATCAATCATCGTTCAATGTTTTCCAGATCAAATCTTTTAATTCTGTTATACCTTGTTGAGCAACGGAAGAAATAAATAAAGTTTCAATATTCTCAGGCAAATCCTTTTTAATTTCCTCGGTCAGCTCTTCATCTAGCATATCAGATTTCGTGATGGCTAACAATTTATCTTTGTGCAACAATTCAGGATTGTATTGTTGCAATTCATTCATCAATACACTAAATTCTTTCTTAATATCATCGCTATCGGCAGGAATCATAAAAAGAAGCAATGAATTCCGTTCAATGTGTCTTAAAAAACGTAAACCTAAACCTTTTCCTTTATGAGCACCTTCAATAATACCAGGGATATCCGCCATAATAAAAGAACGATGATCTCTGTACTTTACAATACCTAAGTTGGGTTTTATGGTTGTAAATGGATAATTTGCAATTTCAGGTTTTGCTGCTGAAACAACAGAAAGAAGCGTACTTTTCCCAGCGTTAGGAAAACCAACTAAACCGACATCTGCTAAGACTTTTAGTTCAAGAATCTTCCATCCTTCACCACCATCTTCTCCTGGCTGAGCAAAACGAGGCGTTTGATTCGTCGATGATTTAAAATTATCATTCCCTAATCCACCACGACCACCTTTTTGCACAATTTTTTCTTCACCATCTTCTGTTATTTCAAACAAAAACTCTTGCGTTTCAGGATCACGAACAATTGTACCTAGAGGCACATCAATGTATTCATCTTTACCTTGTTTTCCAGTTTTTAAAGCTGAAGAACCGTATCCACCGTGTCCAGCTCTGATGTGTTTCTTGAACTTTAAATGTAAAAGCGTCCAAAACTGACTATTCCCACGAAGAATAACGTGACCACCTCGACCACCATTACCTCCATCAGGTCCACCTTTTGGAATATATTTTTCACGACGAAAATGGGCAGATCCACCACCACCTTGTCCTGAAGTACAATGTATTTTTACGTAATCAACAAAATTATTTGAGGCCATATTTTTCTTTCTTTTTGAGAATACAATCCTCTAATAAGTAATTATAATTTGTCAATTGCAGTAAAAAGACGATTGGTAATGTCATCTATTGAACCTAAACCATCGACTTTCGTCCATTTCCCTTGCTTCTCATAAAAATCTTTCACTGGAGCTGTTTCAGCTCTGTAAATATTGATTCTATTTTGAATAACTTCAGGATTAGCATCATCAACACGTCCACTTTCTTTGGCACGATTTGCTAAACGAACTTTTAATTCTGACTCTTCAACATCCAATGAAATCATTTGAGCTATTGAAGAATTAATCTCTTCTAGGAAATGATCCAAAGCATTTGCCTGAGTATTAGTACGAGGAAAACCGTCAAAAATAAATCCTTTTGGACTTTCATGTTTCAACACTTCAGACTTCAACATATTGATTGTTACTTCGTCTGGTACTAATTGACCTTTGTCCATGTAGCTTTTCGCCAACACACCTAATTCTGTTTCCCCTTTAATATTAGCACGAAAAACATCACCTGTAGAAAGGTGTATTAATCCATATTTTCCGACCAAACGTTCTGATTGAGTTCCTTTCCCTGCTCCTGGAGGTCCGAATAAAACTAAATTTAACATATATATTATTTTTTAACAGCAATAAAGCTTGGGTTCTACTATTCTTTTATTTGATAAATTGCATCGAGATTTCTACCTTTTTCATCGTAATCCAATCCGTAACCAACTACAAATGCATTTGGAATAGAAAATCCGATATAATCAGGTTTATGATTTCCTTTAAATGCTTCAGGCTTGTAAAGTAATGAACAAATCTTAACCGATTTCGGGTTTTCCATCTCCATAAGAGATATGATCTTGTTCATTGTCAATCCTGAATCAATAATATCTTCCACAATGACGATGTTTTTGCCTGTGATGTCATTATTCAATCCAATTAACTCATCCACTCTACCTGTCGATTCAGTTCCGTGGTATGAACTCATTTTAATGAACGAGATTTCAGAAACCAAGTCAATTTCTTTCATTAAATCAGAAGCAAACATAAAGGATCCGTTCAAAACAGCGACAAAAATCACTTCTTCTCCGTGGTATTCTTTATTTATTTCTTTTGCTAATGAAGCAACTTCTTTTGCGATTTCTTCTTTCGTAATGAAGACTTCAAATGTTTTATCGAGAACTTTCATCATTCTTTCAATTCAAATTAGAAAGTAAAAGTACTACTTTCTATACAATTTATCTCAATTTATTTACGGATAATTCACCCATAAAACGAAATAGCGATTATCTTTGTTTTATGAAAAAGAATGTATTTGGTAAAGAATTGAAGTTAGGTGTTTTAGGCGGTGGACAATTAGGGCGAATGTTTATCCAAGAAGCCATCAACTACAACATAGATGTTCGCATCATGGAAAACTCTTTAAATGCGCCAAGTGCAACCATTGCATCAACTTTTGTTTTAGGAGATATCACCAATTATCAGGACGTTCTTTCTTTCGGGAAAGATCTGGATGTTTTAACCGTTGAAATTGAGAACATCAATATTAAAGCATTGTATGAGTTAGAAGAAAAAGGTGTAAAAGTTTTTCCTCAAGCACGTGTTTTAGAAATCATTAAGGATAAAGGAATTCAAAAGCAATTCTATGCAGACAAAAACATTCCCACAAGTGATTTCTTTTTGTACGACCATCCTTCTTCTGTTGATTTATCTTCTAAAATTCCATTTGTTCAGAAGATGAGAACAGGTGGATATGATGGACAAGGTGTACAATTGATTAAGAATGAATCTCAATTGAATTCTTTATTTGATCAACCTTCAATTATTGAAGAAATGGTTCCATTCACCAAAGAATTAAGTGTTATTGTTGCTCGAAACGAAAACGGAGAAACAGTCAGCTATCAAACTGTAGAATGTGAATTTAACGATGCAAATTTGGTTGAATTTTTATTCTCTCCCGCTGACATCGATCAAGAAATTGAAAAAAAAGCAGAAGAGTTGGCCATTCGAGTGATCAACGAACTAGAAATGGTAGGAATACTTGCCGTTGAATTATTTCTTTTAGAAGACGGAAGTTTACTTGTCAACGAAGTTGCTCCTAGACCGCACAACAGTGGTCATCAAACAATAGAATGTAATGTTACATCCCAATTTGAACAACATCTTCGGTCAATTTTAAATCTTCCTTTAGGCTCAACAGAATTGATTCAATATGGTGCTATGATTAATCTTTTAGGTGAGAAAAACTTTGAAGGACCTGCTTTTTATGAGAATTTTGAAGAAGTAATGAAAATTGCTGGGGTTCACATTCACCTTTATGGGAAAGAAATAACTAAACCTAATCGAAAAATGGGACACATTACGGTTACAAACAAAAAGCTTAACGAAGCAAAAAGCATTGCAAAAACAGTTAAGCAAAAAGTTCGTATTATCAGTTAATTGAACTTTTGTTTACCAAAAATTTATTTTCTCTGCTGTAAAAACCAAAGATTTTAGTATTTTGCTTGTTCAAAACGAACGAAACTTGTGAAGTATCTAATTCTATTTCTTTTTACACTCCACCTTTTGATGCAATCTAATGCACAATTGTTGTCTTTTAGAACGTATAATCACAAGGATGGATTGCATATTTCCACATTAAATTGTATCTCTCAAGCTAAAGATGGAAAAATATGGATAGGGACTGGAGGAGGAGATCTTATCGTTTACGATGGTACATCATTCACTGAATTCCCTATTGCAGAAAATTCAAATCACCACATCAGTAACATTATCTTCAACGAAGATGAATTTCTTTTTTCGTCAAAATACTCTGGTTTTTACTCTTACAATTTTAAAAAAAAGGAAGCAACAGTTTTTGATTTAAGGTCTTTTCTATTTGGAGAAGCAATTCTGGTTTTACAAGATGATTATTCTACTTACTTTTTAGGTAGTGCCAAATTCATTTCACAAAAAGGCACAAATAAACCTAAAGAAATATTCTCATCTAAGGAAAGTATAAAAATTTTCACTCACTTTAAGTCTCCAATTGGCATTGTTCTTTTCACTAATCAAGGAGATTTTATCTTAAAAAATGGAAAGTTAATACATTTAAAAGATTGGTTTATCCAGAAAGATACTTTCATTGACGAGTACAATTTTGGGTACTGTTCTGGTAATGAAATGATTTTCTTTCATCAACTGGGTGATAAAACTTTGACCATAAAATTAAATACCAAAGCACAAATTTCGTCTACCATTGTATCCCAAATTGATAATTCAGCACTAAAAAATGATAGCTTAATTTTATTCAATTACAACAAAGTAAAAAAACAACCTGCAGTTATTTCTAACAATGGTGATTTATTCTTTTTAGTTGAAAACACATGGACTAAAATTCCATTTAACACAAAACAGAAGCTAGATAAACCAAATTGTTTATTCTCTGATTTTAATGGCGATTATTGGATAACAACGAAATTTGATGGTTTAATTAAAATAGCAAGTGACCCTTTCATCAAAGTAGAATCTAATCAATTGTTTGAAACTCCAAACAACTTTTTTCTTTACCAATTTTCAGATGGAATTCGTTTAGTTTCTAACAGTGAAGGGAAAACATTTATTGAAACTCAACCAAAATCAAATCAATTTACGAGTTATAGCTTTTCAACCTACGCAATCACTTATATCGACAGTACGTACTTTATTGCGACAAGTAACGGGATGCGTGTTTATGATTTAAAAGACAACCCAAAACTTGGAACACAGTTTTATAAAAACCAAGCCATTTCGTTTGTAACATCATTTGATAGTAAACTTTTTATTGCACTATCAGGAAAAGGAATTCAAATCTACGATTTCAAAAAACACACTATTAAAAAGCCAATTATTAAAAATGGCTATTTACCTGAACACATATATACTAGTCAGATTTCTTTTGATAAAAGGAATATATTTTTCGGGACAAATAATGGAATTTACAAGTTAACGATTGAAACAAATAGTATCGAAAGAATTGAAAATATTGGAAATGAAATGGGCTATTACAGTGGTATTTCTACTAAAGACATATATGGAACAGTCTGGTTTACTGTTGAAAAAGGTATAATAGGAATCACTAAAGATTATAAAGTAATTAGCATTAAAGGAAAAGAATATTTTAATTCCACACTCTTCTATACGATGTTGGCTGATGATTTCGGAAATTTATTCATCGGAACCAATAGAGGGATTACTCGATTAAAAATTAATAACAAAGGAGACGTTTTAAAAACGACGATTTTTAACGAAAACAGTAATTACCTTGGGTACGAGACAAATATGAGATCTCAATTCAAACTAGGGAATATGATTTACTTCGGAACAATTGAAGGAATTTTTCAAATTAACACAGAGTTATTGGAGAATTTGCCAAATCCACCACCGCCTAATATATTTATTCAAAATAACCTCAAAGCGAAAACAATTGACAATACTGATATCCATGCTATTTTCTCTGTCAATAACCCAAAAATAAAAACAATCTCTTACCAATATAGAATTGATAAAGGAAAATGGATTTCTTTAAACAATTACTCCAACGAAGCCTTCATTGAAGACCTTTCAAATGGAATCCATACAATCGAATCTCGTTCGTCATACAACCATAGTGATTATGGTGAAATCAGTATTTCATCAGTTGAAATAAGTACCTCTTTTTGGTCTTCTACACTTTTTACTACACTATTAATTGCGGGCGTTTTTATTCTTAATTTCCTTATTCTCAATTATTACAAAAAATTCCAAAGCAATAAACTCATTGATTCGAAAGACATTGATTTTCATTTTAGTCTTACACCAGCAATACTACTTTTTGCAGCAATCACGACACCTTTAACCCTCATTATTGCCCCACTTTCTGACGAAAACATTTCTCTCAATATTGGAACAGGTCTAACTACTACATTTATTCTTTTCATACTTTTCAGTGCTTCTCTTCAATTAAAAAAGAGCAATAAAACACACTTATATGGAAAGCTATTAAAAATTGGACTAATTATTCTAATTGTAGATTATTTTTGGGAGTTAATTCACACAAACGGTCACCCTTATATTATAATTGGCTTAATTCTAATACTCTCAATAGTCCCATACATATATATAAAAGTAAAAGAGGTAATTGTTTTTTCTTTTGTAATATTATTTATTTCAGTTGTCTTAAGTCTTATAATTGAAACACCTGTATATCCAAAATCATATTACATTTACGCTATTTCAATTTCAAGTTTTCTAAATGTATTCTTTAGTTATTTAAGATACGATTCACTCGAAAAACTCATTTTCATATCAACAATTATCAATAAAGGTAATATGCCTGTAATTGCATTTGATCGTAAAGGAATTATAAATTATGCAAGTGAAAATGTTTCTTCTTTTTTGGATACAGACCACAGCAAATTAATCAATCAAAACATCAAAATTCTGAATAATTTTATTCCTTTTGACAGTACATTTAAAAAATACGATATTACCAACGATTTTAAAGATGGCGAAAAATATCTAGCTCCAATGGCAGACTCCAATCATGAAATCAGATGGATAGAATGGGCTTTTAAGAATTTTTCAAAAGATGTGAACCTAATTCTTGGTCAAGATGTTTCTGATAAAATGGAATTGGAAAACACCTATGAATTACTTGTTCAGCAAGCCGAAGATTTCATCTTTAAATGTGACTTTAATGGAGATTTTAAATTCATTAATAACATCAGCTATCAACGTCTTGGATATTCAAAAGAAGAATTAATAAATACAAAATCAATTGACTTAGTCTCTCCGAAGTACAAAAGAGAAGTCT
This sequence comes from uncultured Fluviicola sp., assembly GCA_964387525.1. Taxonomy (GTDB): domain Bacteria; phylum Bacteroidota; class Bacteroidia; order Flavobacteriales_D; family Crocinitomicaceae; genus UBA4466. Next base: position 55,572 of record CAYLWS010000005.1, on the reverse strand, counting down.
CTTATTTTTACAGAAGGTGTTTTGCAAAAAAAAATCTTACCTCGTACAAAGAGTTTCCTATCACTAAGAAAAATGGTGAAGAGATATGGATTGGACAATCAATAACAACACTTTTTTCTCCTGGGTCTAAAACTCAAATAGATGGATTTATAGCCTTAGCAAGAGATATAACTGAAAAGAGAAAGAAAAATGATCTCATTAGAGAACAAACGGAATCAATTACCGCTAGTATTAATTACGCAAGAAGAATACAGCACAATCTTCTTCCGAGTAAAAAAGAGTTTGAAGAAACTTTTAATGACTTTTTCATTTTCTCCCGTCCAAAAGATATTGTTTCTGGTGATTTTTACTGGATGGACAAAATTGGAGATAATACAATTTTAGTTCTTGGAGATTGTACTGGACATGGAGTTCCTGGGTCGTTCATGACATTACTCGGTTTCAACTTATTAAACAGTACTGTTTTAGAAAATAGAATTGTAGATCCAGGACAAATTTTGAACAGAATTGATCAAAAACTCATTGAATATTTACCGAGAGGTGAAGGTAAAAACATTGTCAATGACGCAATGGAATTGACGGTTTGTGTATTTAATACAAAGACGAATGAAATGTCATATGCCTGTGCTGGTTCACGTTTCTTAATCTATGAAAATGAGGATTTCACGATGTATAAAGGAGACAATAAACACGCAGGAGATGTTGAGAACAACTTCCTTGGATATAGTACTCATTTCGCCTCTTTTGACAATGACATTAACTTGTATTTATTCTCTGATGGATTCCAAGATCAATTTGGAGGAGTTAAGGATAAAAAGTTTTCTTTTAGAAGATTAATTGAACTATTTGAAGCAAACATCAATCTTCCTTTAAAAGAACAACAACGTCTAATAACAGAGACTTTTGACAATTGGATTGGTGACACAGAACAAACAGATGATGTAACCGTTCTTTCTGTTCAAATAAAAAAAAATGAAAAATAAAAGTTTGCAGAAAAAAACTTTATTCTAGCCAATAAGTTTTAGTTATTCTTCAAACTAATTGGAAACATAATTATTTCACATAATCTTGCTTCAAAACGAGCATATAACGATCAGAATCAAGTTTCAAATACCCTTGTTCATAACAGAAATAATACTGAGAACCCGTTTTTGTAGTATAAATATTTGTGAAATAATGAAAATTAAACCCCTCTTCTGCCAATCGAATTCCATCAACTGTATTCTTTCCTTTTGGGTTTAATTTTGTTAAAATTCGTCTATTTTTCCGAAGAATATTATTAATTCTGCGCACATATTTATTCGCATCTTCGTTCAAACGGTTATTAAATGTATTACGACAGTAATCTGAGCAAAACTTTTGATCTTTTCTTCCAGATAAATTTATGTTACATTCTAAACATTCTCTCGTTTCCATAGATACTATTTTGTTAACAATGTTAACAATAATTAACAGCAAAATCAAGGTTTTAGGAGAGTATCTTTACAACTTTGTCTGTTCTATTAGATGGAATTATGGAAGAAAATTTGAATCCCGCTGAAACACTGCGAATAGTTAGTGAAAAGATAAAAACAGAAATGCTTACAATTGATCTCCTTCGAAATGAAGTTGGTAAAGTAATTATTGGGCAAAAATACATGATGGACAGACTGTTGATTGCATTACTTGCTGATGGACATGTTCTTCTTGAAGGTGTTCCTGGTCTAGCAAAAACACTTGCGATCAAGTCTTTATCAGAAGCTGTTAATGTAGAATTCAGTAGAATTCAATTTACACCCGATTTACTGCCCGCAGATGTTACTGGAACATTAATCTACAGCCAAAAAACAGAATCTTTCTCTGTTAAAAAAGGACCTATTTTTTCCAATTTTGTTCTCGCTGATGAAATAAATAGAGCACCAGCAAAAGTTCAAAGTGCTTTATTGGAAGCCATGCAAGAACGACAAATCACAATTGGTGACGAAACGTATCCCTTGCCAAAACCATTTTTAGTTTTAGCAACTCAAAATCCAATAGAACAAGAAGGAACTTATCCTCTACCGGAAGCTCAAGTTGATCGATTTATGCTGAAAGTGTTTTTGGACTATCCTACAAAAGAAGAAGAAAGACTCATCATTCGAAGTAACATTAGAAAAGAAGGAATGTCTAAAATTAACCCTGTACTAAACACCGAAGACATCACTCGATGTAGAGAGTTGGTTAATCAGGTATATTTAGACGAAAAAATTGAACAATACATCGTTGACATTGTATATGCGACACGCCAACCTGAGAAATATGGTTTAGGATTCCTGGTACCAATGATAAGTATTGGATGCTCCCCTAGAGCGAGTATAAATTTAGCAAGAGCCGCAAAAGCATACGCATTTCTTCAAGGAAGAGCATTTGTTATTCCTGAAGATATTCGTGAGATTGCCCCTGACGTAATGAGACATCGTATGGGATTAACGTATGAAGCGGAAGCGGAGAATTTAACCGCAACAACAATCGTAGAAAAAATAGTTTCGAAAATCGAAGTGCCGTAAGATGGACACACAAGAACTTCTCAAAAAGATTCGCCTTTTGGAAATTAAAACAAAAGGACTCACCAAACATATTTTTTCTGGTGAGTATCATTCTGCGTTCAAAGGACGTGGAATGACCTTTAGTGAAGTTCGAGATTATCAAATGGGCGATGAAGTTAGAACCATTGATTGGAATGTAACTGCACGATTCAACCAACCTTACGTAAAAGTATTCGACGAAGAGAGAGAATTGACTGTAATGCTCATCATTGACGTTTCTGGTTCGGAGGATTTTGGTTCAGAATCGAAAACAAAAAAAGATTTAGCATTGGAATTGGCTGCCGTTCTTTCCTTCTCTGCAATTAGTAATAATGACAAAGTTGGAGCAATCTTCGTTTCTGATAAAGTCGAGAAATACATTGCCCCTGGAAAAGGAAAAAAACATTCTCTCATCATTCTTCGTGAATTGATTGAGCTAAAACCAGAGAATAAAGGAACCAACCTGAATGAAGGATTGAAATTCTTCCGAAATACACAGAAAAAAAGAAGCATTGCTTTTGTAATCAGTGATTTCTTAGACGACAATGATTTTATGGAAGGATTGAAAGTTTCCCGTAAAAAACATGATTTAGTAGCGCTTCGATTGTTGGATAAGGCAGAAAGAGAACTTCCAAAAATGGGTATCGTTCAATTATTTAATGCCGAAACAGGAAAAACAACTTGGGTAAACACCAACCGTAAAAAAACACGAGATATTCACCGTGAAAATTTTCAAAAACACGAAGAGAAATTATCCAAAGAGTTTTTAAAAGCTGGAATTGATTATACCACCATCGCTACTGAAGATGATTTCATCAAACCGCTTGTTCAATTATTTCAGAATAGATGATTGTTAGAATAAGCACATATCTATTGTTGTTTTTAGCAAGTTCTCACTTGTTCGGACAAGAATTGAGTCAACAAATTTCGACCAATGAGATTGTAATTGGAGAACCAATAATCATTTCGTACAGTGTGTTAACTTTCAAAAATGACACGCTGTTATTCCAACCGAAACAAGATCTCATTCCAGCAAGATCCATCACAGAATCTGGTGATTTGTCTTCAGAAGGGATTGATTTTGAAATTACACATCCTTTCATTGATACATTTATTTTTGACCATTCACAAAAATTTTGGGAAGGTCAATACATTATTACAGCTTGGGACAGCGGAATGTTTGTGATCCCCCCGACCTCTATTGTCATCAATGACTCTACCTACCATTTTGATTCATTTTCCATTCAATGTCACCTCATTCCAAAAGAAGACGGTATTGACTTATACGACATAAAAGAGAAGTTTACTGAAATTCCTGAAAAACCATTTTCAATTGGTGAATTTCTCACTAATTATTGGTGGATCATTGTAATTCTCTTTTTCTCCGTAATTCTCTACTATACTTTTCGAAAGAAAAAAGACGATGAAGAAGAAGAAATTGTCGTTATGAGTTTACGCGAAAGAACTTTGATTGCAATTGAAGCACTCGAAGAAGCTAAAATGTGGGAGAACGGAAAACTGAAAGAACATTACATTGAATTATCTTTCATTCTTCGCTCCTATTTAACGAGTAGGTATGACATCTCTTTACTTGAAAAAACAACTTACGAAACAGAATTACTTTTAACTAGAAAAGGATTAAACAAAGAAACCGTAGACTCTATTTCTCAAATTCTTTCACAGTCTGACATGGTTAAGTTTGCAAAATCAAGACCAGACACAATTGCAATTTTGAGAATTTCAACACTTGCGAAACAAATCATTGCAGAAACAAGCCCTTTAAATTTTGACAATGCTGAATAATTGGAACATACGTTTTTGGGAATACGACTTCTTCTCCCCCAATTGGCTTTGGTTGATTGCTATTGTTCCGCCTGTTTTACTCTTAATTTTTATCGTTGAAAAAAACAGAACGGGAGATGTGAAGTATTCTCGATCAACAGAAGAACAAAAAAACATTGGTTCAAAAATAATTTCCCGCACGAGAGAGTTTATACTTATTGCTTATGGACTTATTGCGGTACTTTTGATTTTAGCGATGGCCAAACCATTTCATTGGAGCATGCACCAAGAATCAAGTAAAGAATACAAAGATGGCATTGATATTATTCTAGCAATTGATGTTTCTATGTCCATGATGGCCAAAGATTTTGACCCCAATCGATTGGAAGCTGCTAAAAAAGTTGCCAAGAATTTCGTGGACGGTCGAGAAGGAGATCGAATTGGATTAGTTGTTTATGCTGGTGAAGCTTATACTGCTTGTCCTGCGACATTAGACTACACCGTTCTAAAAAAGCAAATTGACGAGATAAACGGAGAACGCATTGAAGGGGGAACAGCCATTGGAACAGGATTGGGAACAGCCGTTACACGATTGAGAAACGACAGTATCGCTTCGAAAGTAATCATCCTCCTCACAGATGGCAGTAATAATTCAGGAGAAATATCACCACTGGAAGCTGCAGAATTAGCCCTGTCCAAAAACATCCGTGTCTACACCATTGGCGTTGGAAAAAATGGAAAAGCACTTTCCCCTGTCTTTACGCCTTTCGGTGTCCAATACCAGAATGTTCAAGTCGAAATTGATGAAGTTACTCTAATGAAAATCGCAGCATTAACAGGAGGAGAATACTTTAGAGCAACGGATGAAAAGAGTTTAATGGCAATTTACAAAGAAATTGAAAAGTTGGAGAAAAGAAAAATGGAAGATCTTCATTATAAATCTGAACCACCTAGCACTCCTCAAGCATTTTTAAATTGGGCATTTGTATTAATTGTTCTTACGTGGAGCACTCAACTTATTTTATTTAAAAACAATGAGTAAGTTAAGGTACACATATCGTTTTCAATGGATTTTAACCTTAGTTATTCTCTGGGAAGTTATTTTTTGGAGTGCCTATTATTTCTTTATCGGCGAAATTGGTGATTCTAACAGTGCCGGAGATCATGTAATGTACAAAGAGCCAAAAGCTTTTAATTTACTCTTTCTATTTGTGGTTATTGCCGTCGTTTTTCTCGTAAAACTATGGAAACACAATAAGAATATAAGTTCTATTAGCGATCGTGTATTGGAATCATACATGCACCCCGTTTCTAGTTTAAGTCATTTTTTACGCTTCTTCTTTCTACGAAATGCATTTATTTTCCTAATAATTGCTTTGGCACAACCAATTTACGGGAAGAAAACAGTTTCTGGAACAACAGAATCACTTGAATTAGTTGTTGCTTTAGACATTTCAAATTCAATGAACACCAAAGATATTTCTAAAGATATATCGCGTTTAGATATATCAAAAAGAGCATTGGTACAACTCATCAACAATTTGCATGGAGAGAAAATAGGAATCGTTTTATTTGCAAATTCTGCATTTGTTCAACTGCCACTAACGAGAGATTATTCTGCCGCAAAACTTTTCATTCAAGACATAGATTCAAGAATGATTTCAAGTCAAGGGACAAATGTTGCGGAAGCATTGATTGTTTCCCAAGAAATGTTCTCCAAAGAGAAAACAACGAAGGGAATTATTTTAGTGACAGATGGTGAAAATCACGAAGCAAATCCAGACGTGATTTTAAGTGAAATCAAAGAATCGAAAATACAACTAAGCGTATTGGGTATTGGGACAAAAAAAGGTGGGTTAATTCCAAAAAACCCTAAAAGACCAGAATTAGGTTACAAAACCAACGCCATTGGAAAAACGATAGTCTCACGTCTAAATCCCGCATTCATCAAGACTATTGCTGCAAAAGGTGGAGGTCATGCAAACATCAGTTCCAGTGAATTTCCAAATCTTTCAGGTTTATTAACACAAATAAATCAGATGAAACGAACGAAAATTGATAATTTAGAGTTCGATGTCAAAGAAGAGCAGTATCAGGTTCCATTATTTATCGCAATCATCAGTTGGTTGCTCTTCATTTTGTGGTCGAAACAATACATTCAATTCGTTGATAAATTAATTCATAAAGCATGAAGACTATTCTCAGCATAGCATTTCTTTTTGTACTGAATTTCGGTTTCAGTCAGCAGTGGAGAGATTCTCTTGAGGCAGCGCGTACAGCATATGAAAACAAAGAATATGGAGAAGCTTTAAAATATTATGAATCTGCGCAGAAAAATGCTCCAGAGAACATTGATTTATCCGATGAAATGGCTCAATCAGCTTATAAAGCAAGAGAATTTAAGAAAGCAGAAGATATTTACCAGCAAAACGGGAATAAGAAAGAATCCAAGCTAGAAAAATCCGACAATTTTCATAATTTAGGCAATGCCCGAATGAAGAATAAAGATTATTCAGGAGCGATTGAATCTTATAAAGATGCCTTGCGATTAAACCCTAACGATGAACAAACAAGGTACAACTTATCGGAAGCTATTCGTCAATTGAACAACGAGCAAAAGCAAAAAAAAGACAATAATCAAAACGACAGTCAGGATCAAGAAAACGACCAAAATCAAGATCAACCTAAGAAAGAGGGAGACCAAGGGGATAAGGAGAATGATGAAAAGAATAACCAAAACCAAGGCGACCAAAATCAAGAAGGAAATAGCGATAGTAAGAAACAGAATAAATCAAATTTACCGAGTAAAACTGTTGACCGACTTTTGGACAAATTAATGAAGGAAGAAGCGGAAACTAAACGTAAAGTTAGCGGTTCGCAAGGAGGTACAGACACACCTAAATCAGGAAAAGATTGGTAATGAAGTCATTAATCCTCATATCGTTTTTATTCAGTGTACAATTTCTTTTTGCGCAAGAACCAGAGATTACATTTACCATTGAGCCAACTAATGCTGAAGTTGGAGAAATCATTACAATTACTGTGCGTTCAAATATTGAAGGAACCATTGAAATTGACAATTTACCCAGCTCATTTGTACATGGATATGATGTCTTGAATGGCATGGAACAAGAAATGGATTATTCTACGGGCGAAGTCATTACGTATTATTTCTTCTCCCAAACAGGTGCTATTGGCAAAAAAGGAAAATATACTATTGGACCTGCATACGTTAAGAGAGGAAATAAAACCTATATCTCTAACACTGTCGACATAATAATTGGCGAAGATGCTGTTTTAACATCGACAGACGTCTCCAAAAAACAAATGAGTCAACCTGCGTTTGGCATTATTCAAACCAATAAAAAAACCATTTACGAAGGCGAACCTATTGTTGTTCAGGCTAAAATCTATTCCCGTTTTGAACCGACTCACTTAGAAGGTTATCAAAGTTATGAATTACCAGGCACAATTGACAAAGAAAAAATTGCAGGCGGAAAACGAATTATTGTAGAACGAGAGCGTTACAAAAATGAATCATTCTATGCTTTTGAATACGACAAAACGGTGATTTTCCCCGCAGGAATTGGCGACTTCAAGATACTTCCCTTTACGATGAAATTGAATCAAAATTTCAAAGGATATCAATTCAAATCCAATGCAACAATTGTTCATATAAAGCCATTGCCGGATGGTGCCCCAGTAGATTTCATTGGCGGTGTCGGTAAATTCACTTTAAAAAGAAACATTGAAGAAAAAGAATTAACCCAAGGTGACGTTTTTAAATTAAACATAACCGTTAAAGGAAAAGGAAACATTCAAAACACTTCCGAACCAACCCTCCATCTACCCAAAGGTTTTATTGTTTATGGCGACCCTGAAATTGAAGAAAACTACAGTTATAATTCCAACGGGGCAGAAGGTGAAATTAGGTACTCCTACAACATACAAGTGAACGGATCTGGCGAAAAAGAATTTCCTTCCACTTCAATTTCTTACTTTGATCCCATTTTGGAAAAATACATTTCAATCGCTAGTAATTCCGATACTATTCTTGTAAAGAAAGACCCCAATTACATTACACAAATAGAACCTGAAGCATTAGAAATTGAGGAATTATCAACGAATAGTTTTCTTCGTTCATCAGAAGTTAAGTACGACAATGATTCATTTTATGGCAATTCTCTTTTTTGGGTACTTACCGGTTCCCCGCTATTTCTTTCCATTTTTTATCTCTTTTTTATTCGTAAGAAAGAAGAAAATGCAAGTGAAATTGAAGCGAAACAATTTGTTCGAAAAAAGAGTAAAAAATTGAACAATACCATTGATAAATTGAAACTCGAACTGACTACGGGAAACAATGATGATTTCTTCTCAAAATTAGAAAAAACACTTCGCGGCGCAATTGAAATTAGACTTTCGATTAAAGAAGAAAATCAAGTTTCAAGAAACGAAATGATGAAACAATTGGCCAATGAGATCACTACTGACGAATTAAAGAATATTCAATCTATTTTTGAACAGTGTGACCAATACCGTTATGGGTTCCCAAACACAGATGCTTCTAAGCAAGAATTATTTGAGCAGACAAAACAAACGATAGAAAAGCTTTCTAACTAATGCGAATTTTAAAACATATCGCCTTTTTACTAATTATTGCAAGCTCGTTCTCTGCTGTTGGAAATTCAACTTTTGAAGAAGCTGTTGAGGCGTTTAACGGAGAAAAATTTGATCTTTCTGCACAGAAATTCGATTCTATTGTCTCTATTTCTCCCCATAACATTGGCGCTATCTATAATTTAGGCCTTGCTCAATTGGAGAATAGACAATATGGCAAAGCTATTTGGGCTTTTGAACGTGTATTGAAACACCAACCAAACGATAGGGTTACGAAAGATAAAATCCGTGAATGTTATTTCCAACTTTACCCTAATTATTATTGGGAATTCCGGCTGAATGGTTTCCAAACAATTCTTTATTCAATTTCTCCAAACGCATGGGGAATCATTGCGATTTTTTCATCCATAGTCTTGTCTTTTATGCTGGTTCTTTTTAGAAAGAACAGTTCCATATCAATGAAAAGAATTGCACTATTTGTTGGGTTTATTTCTTTTGTTTTTCTCCTGTTTTCTATTCTTACAGGATCTCTCACAAAACAATACCGAACGCAAGACAATAGAGCAGTTGTTCTAAAAAAAACCACCTCTTTCAAAAACAGTGAAGAAATACGCGAAGGCCAAATTCTAGAATGTACGGAATGTAGTGGAGATACAATTACTTTTACAACGAAGAATAATCAAGAAATTCAGCTGCTGAAAGAAGATATTGGGTTTATTTGAAAATTTCACATTCGTATATTCGTGACAATAAAATAAACACAAGCTTTCTCACAACTCAAACTGCATGCTCAGAATTGCTTTTTCCTTTCTCCAATACTTTTCTCCCCTATTCCTTTTTCTCTAATTTCTATTTCCTATCTTTGTACCAATGCAAGATTCTAAACAAAATATTCGATCTCTTTCTCGTAGTGAGTTGAAAAAATCATTGGAGAAAATTGGGGAAAAATCATTTCGTTCCAACCAAGTTTTTGAATGGTTGTGGCAAAAAAATGCGGAATCCTTTGACGATATGACAAATCTATCTTTGTCGCTTCGAGAAAAACTAAAGAATTCTTTTTTTATAGATCATATTAAACTCCAAGACCAACAAATTAGTTCGGATAAAACCATTAAATGTGCATTTACTGTTGGCGAGAACAAAGTAGTTGAGGGAGTCTTAATTCCAACAACGAATCGTACAACAGCGTGTATTTCTTCTCAAATAGGATGCAGTTTAGCCTGTGAATTTTGTGCTACGGGTAAATTAAAACTCATGCGAAACCTCACCGAAGGAGAAATCGTGGATCAAGTTGTTTACTTGCGAAATTTAGCAGAAGAGAAATACAACAAACCGCTTTCAAACATTGTTTACATGGGAATGGGTGAACCATTGCTCAATTACAAAAACATGCTTCGTTCTATTAATTTAATCACTTCTGAAGAAGGATTAGGCATGTCGCCCAAGAGAATTACCGTTTCTACCGCTGGAATTGCAAAAATGATTAAAAAATTGGGCGATGATGAAGTAAAATTCAATCTTGCTCTTTCTTTACACGCTGCAAATGATGCAAAGCGTAGTAAAATCATGGAAATTAATGAAACCAATGGTTTAGAAACATTGCGGGAAGCTTTGCAATATTTCCATGCTAAAACAGGTACGCGTGTTACTTTTGAATACATCATATTTAAAGATTTCAATGATTCATTAGAAGACGCTGCAGAATTGGCTCAATTTGCCAAATGTGTTCCGTGTAAAATCAATATTATTGAATACAACCCGATTGATGATGGTATTTTTCAACGTACAAGCAGAGAAAGAACAGATGCTTTTGCGGATTACTTAGAGAAACGAAACCTCATCGTCCATGTTCGAAGAAGTCGTGGAAAAGACATTGATGCGGCATGTGGACAGTTGGTCAATAAAAATGGTGCAATTTTGAAGGATGAACGCGTGATGAAGGGGTAAAACGTGAAGCAATTCAAAAAAATTATCTTTTTATTCTTAGGAATTATTTCTTTAGTACTCGCATATATTGGAGTCATTATGCCTGGAATACCGGGAATACCTTTTGTACTTTTAGCAGGGTGGTTTTTCATAAACAGTTCTGATAAAATATACAATTGGATGCTCAAACAAAGAATAATTGGGCCAATTTTAAAAAAATCGCAAGCAGGAAATAAAAGATCTAAAGGAGTCAAATTATTTATTATTCTTCAATTGTGGATTTCAATAATCGTTGCACAAATATTTTTCCCTATCCCTTTTTATTGGATGATAACCATAAACATTGCAAGTGTCATTGTAAGTGTTTTCATGTATCGATTATTAAAATAAAAATACGTATTTTCATAAAAAATTATGAGAATGAATCAATTTTATAGAGGTAAAACGATTATAATTACTGGTGCATCTTATGGTATTGGTCGGTCAATGGCCATTCGATATTCTAATTTTGACTGCAACATTGTTATTGCATCACGAAGTATTATCGAATTAGAAAAAGTTGCGATCCAAGTAAGAGAAAATGGAAGTAATTGTCTTGCTGTTCAATGCGACATTACCAAAGAAGAAGATCTCCTTCTTCTCGTAAAGAAAACTTTATCAGCCTATAAAACAATTGATCTTTTAATTAATAACGTTGGTGTTACTTCACGTTTTTTGATTAAAAAAGCATCTACACAAGTTTTACGAGATTTAATGGAAGTAAATTTTTGGGGAGCAGTAGAATTGACTCTCCTCTGTTTACCGCACATAGAAAAGAGTAAGGGAAGTATTGTATCTATTTCTAGTGTCATTGGTAAAGTTCCTGTTCCAGGTAGAAGTGGCTATTCAGCTTCAAAACATGCTTTAGAAGGTTTTTTTGAAACATTAAGAATGGAAAACTTAGAAACTGACATTGATATTATTGTTATTCGCCCCTCTTATACAAAAACAAAAACTCGTATTAATGCCGTGACTGAAACAGGTCAAGAGCAGAAATACTCTACTTTAGACGAAGATAAATTACTCTCTCCTGAAGAAGCATCTCGTCAGATAATTCATGCAATTTACAGAAAAAAACATGGATATACCTTAGGGAAGAAAATGGAAGGAGGATGGTTAATAACCCTTTACGCATTACTCCCAAAATTAATCTCACGACTAATCGTGAAGAAGATTAAAATAGAAAAACACTCTTTATTCAAATAAACATGGCAGATTATAAGTACAAAATAGTCCCAGGAAGAGGTTTAAACACAAAATCTGCGATAAAATACAGGATTGAGTACCTGGACAAGTATAATTTGAAAACGGATGAGATTCAAGCTACATCTTTAAACCATATTGATATTCAAAATAACATTGAATCTTTTATTGGTTCTGTTGAAATCCCTACAGGAATAATTGGTCCATTACGGTTTAATTCTGGGGATAATTTTGAGGATGTTTATGCTGTGGGTGCAACATTAGAAGGTGCGTTAATTGCGAGTATGAATAGAGGAGCTAAAGTCATTAGTTTAAGTGGTGGATTTGAAGCATCTTTCATCCATCAAAAAATGATTAGAACACCGCTTTTTCTTTTCAATTCAGAAGAAAAAGCGATCGATTTTGAAAAATGGATTGAACAATCTTTCCTGAAAATTAAAGAGGTCGTTGAAAACTATTCAAATCATGCTTGTTTAATTGAATTAGCAACGAATCGAATAAAAAATAATGTTCATGTTGATTTCGTATATACTACCGGGGATGCAGCAGGTCAAAACATGACTACAACTTGTACCTGGCATGGTATTCTATGGTTAACAGCCGAATATGAACTACATAATAAAAACGCAATCATTGACTATGTTCTAGAAGGCAATGGAGCTTCTGATAAAAAAGTTTCACAATTCTTAATCAACCATGGACGGGGAGTAAAAATTATTGTTTCCTCTATTCTAAAAGAAGAAATTATTCAATCTGTTTTAAGAACAAGCTCAGAAAAGCTTCTCTTATTCTATCAACCAAGCAAAAAAATAACTTCCCAACGAGGTATGGTTGGATATTCTATAAATGTAGCAAATGCAATCGCTGCAATTTTTGCTGCAACTGGCCAAGATTTAGCTTCAATCCATGAATCATCTGTAGCAGACCTAACATTAAAAAAACATCCAAAAGGTCTATCCATAGAGTTGACTTTACATTCATTAGTCATTGGGACATTGGGTGGTGGGACACAATTACCTAAACAAAAGGAGGCACTTGAATTGATGGGGTGTTGTGGAGAGAATAAAATAAAACGATTTGCAGCTTTAATTGCCGGTTTTACGCTTGGACTAGAACTTTCCACCTATGCAGCAATTGTGAGTGGAGAATTTGCAAAAGCACATGAAAAATTAGGAAGAAACAAACCACATGATTGGTTACAATGGAATGAAATTACTCCTTCTTTTTTAGAAGCAATTATCTCCCCTTTTATTCCTGAAAAAATAAATCATATTACAATAAAAAAAGGAGAAGTTGATGTTGGAATTCTAATGAATCTAAGTCAAAGAGTGAATCGCAAACTAACTGGTTTCATCCCCATTAATGTATCTACAAAAAATGACGTAATTTCTTTACTCATTAAGTCAAAACCGACAACTGAAGAAACAATAAAAGGATTGCATCTCATGGCTGCGTCAGTTGACCCATCACTTTCTGATTTAATTACAATACATAAAGATAAACTTGAATATTTCAACAATCATCAGAAAGAGCTTGATTTACCTAAATTCTTATCTGAGAATAATTTCAAGAACATTCCTGCATTTTTTGGGACTTACAAGAATGAATCTAGAGAGATTTATTTTTTAATCCAAGAACATATAAAAGAAGAAAAAATTGAGTTAATTGATAGTGAGAACTCACCTCATAAATGGTCTTCTGAAAGAATTATTTCGGCAATATCTACAATTCATAAAGCGCATGAATTATTCACAACAATGGATAAGGATGGGATTATTGAGTTTAATTTACTTCATTCTATTGATCTCTATAAGAAAACTATTTCCATTTGTAAAAACATGGAGAAGAGTTCAAAATATTCTATTCTAGAAGAATATTTAAATGATTTAGTTAAAAGTAAAAAGATTTTTAAAGCACAAAAAACGATTATTCACAACGACTTCAACCCAAGAAATGTAATTCTTCTTAAAAATGGTGAAATTTGTATTTACGATTGGGAGTTAGCCGTTTGGAATTTCCCCCATAGGGATATTATTGAGTTTTTGAGTTTTACATTAAACAAAAACTTCCGTAAAGAAGAAATGTTTTCTTACCTTAAACATCATTATTCAATCTCTCAAAAAAATAATGAAATTAGCTGGGAAGAGTGGAAAGAAATATATGTATACAGTTTAAAAGAATTTTTAATCACTCGAATTTCGTTTTATCATGCATCCGAGGTAATCATGAAATTAAAATTCGTTAACCATGTTTTTGAAAACTGTATTCAGATGATAAAATTCATAAAAAATGAGTAAAATCAATGTTCAAAAAGAAGCAAGAATAGAGTCCTTTTTAAGAAATCATAAATGGATATTATTAACCGCTACGCTCATCGTATCAAGCTTGCTGTATTTCGGGATTTACTATTCAATGACCTTATATAATCAAGGACAATATTGGAGTTTATTACTGTCGGGGTTATTTGCACACTCCTTTTTTGTTATTACAATGCACGATGGAGCACATCAATCTATTACTGAGACAAAATTAGATGCTTTAATTATGACTTTTTGTTCTGGGCTAATTATTTTACCTGGATACACCGAATTATTTAAAAAGTACCACCTTACTCATCACGCAGAAACCAACACTCCATCAGATCCATTATGGAGTCCTGCAAAAGAGAAATTATTCAATAAACATCGGAAATTATATGCCTTTCTACAATGTCTCCCTTTTGTTTTTAATATTTATGTATTATTTCAAAAAAAAACTGAAAAGGTAGAAGCCAAATCTTATCAGCCTAAATGGTTCAATTTTATTTTTTCTTTAGCCGTAGCATCTATAATCATTTATTTATTCACTCCTCCATTTTTCTTTGTTTTTGGAACTTTCACTGTGATGACAGCGCTAGGTGCTTTTCGATATTGGGGAGAACATATGGGAATTGAAAAAGGGAAAGAAAGTAATACGCATTGGTTTCCTTTAGGGATGGGAATAGGGAATCATGATGTTCACCACCATTTCCCAAATTACTCTTGGCTAACACTCACCATAGGTTTATTATACCGAAAAATGGATACCAACCCCTTTAAATCTTTTTGCCGACTTATGACTGACTCAAATTTCCACCATTATAAGCCCAATAAAAAAGGTTAAGAATAATCATTCACAATCTTCTTTTTTAAATCTAAAACTTGATGGAAAGAATCTGTAGAAATAATTTCGTGAGGAATTTTTAACTCATCTAATACCTTAATATAAAAAGGTTGCATTTTTTTCAAAGAAGCAATTGATTCATGGTATTCTTTCACTTCTCTATTCTTAACACGTTGATAAAGGTAGTTTGGATCAGCAGTCAAAAGGTAAACCATACGTGGAGGCTTCACACTAAACACTTTAGACAACTCAATGACCGATTTTTGATTTTCAGATGAAAACCATTTCCTTAAATAGTCCATTAAAGACGCTATTTTATTGGATGAATTAAGCACAGGCTTTGTTGCAATTCTATTTATAATATAATCAATTTCATTTCTATACTTGTCCTCAATGTTCTTCGTTAAAGATCTATTCAACAAGTCAGAATTCATCACTTTTAAATATACCGAGACGTACACAAACGTATCAATTAAAGGATGACGTTCTGCAAAGATTATTTTATTTGTTTTTCTCTTAAGTTCTGACTCCAATTCATGAAAGAGAACCATTGCACTAAATATTGCGATAACTTTTAATGTTGGTTCGTTTTCATTATCAGCTATGTCACCTATTTCATTTATAAATGAAGCAGCGTTGTATAATTCAATGTTCTCTTTATACAATTCAATTTCAATGAATGGAACGTTCAATAGGATGATTCTATCTTTTAATTCAATTTTCAATTGATTCAGCAAAGTACTTTTGCCTGAGCCATCTAATCCTGTAATTACAATCATTTCATTTCTTTTAAGATCAATTGATTCACTTCCAAAAACAATTCATCTTTAGATTTTGACGAAGAGAAAACATACCAATTAGTTCTATCAAAAAAACGCCACTTTGTTTTGACATTTAATTGAAATTTATTGAAATTACACCTTGTAGCTTCCTTCAAACCACATTCATATTTAGAAAATTTTTCTTTCCGAGTAGAAGCATTCAAAACATCTAGAGAAAGTTCAATAACCAAAGAAGGGATTGGATATTCATTCATCAATTGCGTTACCGTTTCTTTCGATGCACCAAGGCACAATTCAGAAGCAAAATACTTAAAATAATAACTGTCAAAAAGTAAAAATTCATTTTTTAACATCTTTGACTTTTCAAGTGATTTCATTAATGCATTATTCAAAAACAAGAGACGATTTTTAGTTGATAATGAACACAAATAATCATCTACCTCACTTTTAGAGCTGAATGAACTTTCATTCATTGCATCCCAAATTGTTGCATGATGTAATCGAGGATTATCATCCAAAAGGCGTTTGACTATCGTTGATTTACCAACGCCATCCATTCCTGTAATAACAAATATTTTCATCATTGAATGTTTTTTACTGCATCTTCAATTTTCTGCAAACTAATGTTTCTTGTTTCTAAATAATCACTATACGATTCTTTTTTTATAAAATAATTCTTCATCGAAAAAATAAGATCAAGGAACAATTTCAAAAATAAAAATAGTGTATATTTCCACCCTATTTCTTGAGCAATTAATGCAAACGAAAAATAGGGTGCCTTCAACCTTGAAATCAATTTCGAAGAAAATGATGGGGAAACAAATTCATCATTTAGTTTAAGGCAAGTATCCATCGTTGGGAAAAAAATCATTTTTAAGATGATTAAATAGTACTTAATCTTTTTATGAAAAAGAGGAAATAAATTAAAGTAAACAACAACCTTCTCAATATCCTGAAAATAATCATTATAAGAATAATGAATATCATTTGATTCTTCAATCATTTTTAATCGCTTACTTAAGCGTCTATTTATAAATGAATTACTCGTAACATTTAGCTCCTGAAAAAAATTTAAAGAAAAAATATTTTGACATTTATTACTTAATGTGAGGGCAAATTTAGCTTTATCCATTGCGTTAGAACGTTTGATTATATCCAACATTAAACTTTCATCCACTTTTTCAGTCTGTACTAAATTAAATAAATCCATCAAGTCTCTAACTCCGCATTTATATATCCCAAGGTGAAGAATTAAATGTAACAAATTAAATTCTGTAGACATTGCCTTTACATCAAGACCTTCAAAAGAAAAGTTTTTGGCAGAATCCCAAATCTCATCTATTGGCACTTGATATGGTGTTGTAGGTGATTTTAATCCCCACTGAGTACCAATAATACAAGAAAAATCATTGCTTATAAAAGCCATTCCAACGTGAGAATAATCAGCAGGTTGTTCTTTTTCACCACTCCACCCAAAGCCTAGTGGGATATACCCTAATTTAAGGTAAACGTCTTGAATTCTATCCCAATCTTTTTTATGTACTAAAATGTCAAAATCATTCATTCTTTTATACCCTACATCTTTATAGACTGAAGTCACAAAATAATTTCCTTTCAAGATGATTACATCAATTTTCTCTTCTTTGAAAATCTTTAAAAACTCAATGGCTTTCTTATTTCTATTTTCATTTTGAATTTTTACTCTTTGAAATTCTGCGAAAAACTTTTCTTGAATTTCTTCTTTAAGTAATTTGAATAGTTTATACCTCTTTAACTGTATACAAACCCATGGTGCAACTTTGTATTGTAGGCAGTAATCAAAAAAAATGTCTTGATTTTTGAGTTCAATTATTTTTTCATGAATCAATGATTGCTTAGAATCTGACCATTTAACATTTACTATTTCAGAAACTATTTTAAACATTTTCTATTCTTTTTACAGTCCCTAGACTTCCATCCATTTCAATATAATCTCCATTATCCATCGAATGAACAACACCTTTCATACCTATAATTGAAGGGATATTTAATTCCCTACAAATAATTGCTGTATGGCTTAGTAAATTACCTCTTTCAGAAATTATTCCTTTAGCTTGATTAAAAATACTAATCCATCCTGGCTCAAAGAAATGAGCTATTAAAATACAATTTGAAAAATCTTCTTTTAAATCCGTTTGTTCATCAATAATTCTAACTTTTGCTCGTACTTTACCTGAGCAACAACTAATTCCTTTTAATTCTTCATCATGAATTATACTTTCATCATGAATTGGAAAAAATCTATCCTGAACAAAAACATACCTATTACTACGTTTTATCATCGTTAAATTTTCAAAATATTCCTTTCTTTCATCCACTAAACTTTTAAAATTAAAAGAGGAAGATTGAAAAAGCTCATTCATTCTTAAGAATAAAACATCTCTTTGAGTATCAATCTTTTTTTCTGTCACAAGTCTTTCTCCTATTTCTAAAAAAATCATCCTAGATATTGCAAAAATTTCTACCCGCATAAAACGATAATTCTCACGAGCTTTCATTCTATCTATTGACTTTCTAGTAAAAAACTTCAATAAAAATCTCTTTAAATTCCATTTTGGATATAATTGATCTATCGTTTTATTATAATCAAAATACTTTCTTTCACTTTTCCCTTTTAGTGAAAAACCAATATTCTCTTTCATATATTTCATAAAACCATTTGGATTCGTTTTATACGAAATTGTCTCCATTTTTAACTCGCCAGAATTAGTTCTATTACCATATTTTCGAATATATTCTTTTATCAAAAAGGAATAATTCGGAAATTTAACTTCAATTTCTTTATACAATTGTTCAACATCTGTAATTAAAATGAGTTCTAAAATTTCAGGTTGTTTTCTTCCTTCTATTAAAATATTTTGAAAAGATTGAACTATTTTAACAGAAATAACCTCTCCTTCTGCTAAATGAATATCATTAATGTAATTCGGATATTTATCAACGATTCTAGACTTTTTTAATAACCTTTTTAAAATCGAAAAATTAATAATCGTATGTAATCCGTTTACCAAAGGAGCTAACCAATTAGATGCTAATTGATGCTCCATTTCTAAATACTTATCTATTATTTGTTGCTTATCCCCTTTAAAAAAATAATTATCATTAAACAATTGAACAATATTATCAAAAGCCATTAAATATCTCTTCTTGTTCTTTTTCTCACTAAACAATCCATTGAATAATCTAAAAAAAATGCGCCCTTTAGTAAAAAAGGAATTTGTAATATTGAGAGATTCAAGTTTCACTTCATCCATTCCCCAAATTTTAGGTAAAGATTGACTGATTTTTTTCCCAAAAGGTAAATGATAAATAAGATTTTGCCATGCTGTGACATTGTAATATAATCCTCCATCAATTTCATCACACATATTCGTTAATAAATGCTCATTCTCAACTATTACATTTTTAGAAAAACCAATTTTTAAAGCTCCAAACTTGTATGCTTTATAATAGGTGTGTTTTAAAAATGATGTAGTCAAAGGCAATGTCACACCGCTAAAATTAGCTTCAATACTCGTATTATCCCAAACTTGTATTATTTCCTTTATTTTTCTTGTTGTTATTGATCGAACTTGTAACCAGAACAGTTCACCTCCAGAAATAACGAATTCAAAATCTAAAGGACGTTTTATTCTCTGTTCTAACGTTACACTTTTTGAAAGTATTTCTGGATAAAATGGATTCAAATCCTTCAAAACATCATCCTTTAACCGGTAAAAAACCTCATTTTTACCGCCAAACCACTTTTTTCCTTTAATATTTGTGTTTTTAGAATTACAAATAGATTTATCCCCTTCAAATTCAATCGACAATCCATCTTCTCTACCAGAAACAAGTTCTTCCCCTAGTCCAGGAATAATAGAAAGAATTGAATTCTGACTGTATGGCTTTATTGGGTCCTTAGTAAAAAATACTCCTGAATAATCCGGTTGAATCATTTTCTGAATAACTATTGTAAATTCAACAACACCTTTTGAATAAGAGTCATTTTTATTAAAAGATTTAATTACTTCTACAATAGCATCATATAAATCCTTTGTTAAAATATTTATTCTTGTCAAAAATTGACCGGCAAAGGACTTTTTATCACCATCTTCAACATCTGCACTTGATCTTACAGCCCAAACGGCATCGTTACTTATCTGAAATTTTTTTTTCCATGAATAAATTGCGTCTTTTATCTGTGTTTTTTCTGCATCAATTAAAATATAAAATTCAGGAACATTGAATTGATTCTCTTGTAATAGAATCAATCCTTGTACTTTACCTCCAATTACTCCAGAATAGGTACTTAACTGATTAGAAGCGAGAATTTTGGTCATTTATTTTTCATTAAAAATTTTATGAAAGGTAATAAATTCATTATATTAACCACTATGATTTCAATATTATACCTTTCTGTTTTGCAAATTATTCTTTTTATTTTTCTTCAAAAACGGAAAAAATTCTACATTCAATTTGGTTTATCAATCTTACTTCTCCTTTGTTATTTTTGGCTACTACCTCCTTTTTTCATACCTAAAGAAAAACCAAATGCGGTCAATTGTGGAAATGTAGTTATTGGAGTGTATTTTTCTTTTTGGATTTTTGGATTCATTGCAAACTTAATCGTTACCTCTATCTTCCTTTTAATCTATTTCAAAAAAAGTAAATAAAAACTGTATTTCTTTTCGATTTATAAATCGATTCTTACTCAAAGAATGCTATCAAAAATCAAAGTTAGGAATCTCTTCAAATTATCCCATTTCACACGAACTTTCATCCCTTTCAATCATTTTACACTTTTTAACATCGTTCTACTCAATCTATCTTGTATATTTGTTCTGTGATGACGGTCAAAAATATAATGGAGCCCATTTCTGATGAAATGGTTGAATTCGAAAGTAGATTTCGAAACAGCATGCAATCAAAAGTGCCCATGTTGAATAAAATCACACATTACATCATTAAACGCAAGGGGAAACAGATGCGCCCTATGTTCATCTTTCTGACCGCCAAAATGTTGGGAACCATCAATGATAAATCGTATGATGCAGCAACTCTTGTAGAATTATTACACACAGCAACTCTTGTTCACGATGATGTTGTAGATGACGCCAACGAAAGAAGAGGTTTTTTCTCTGTTAATGCACTTTGGAAGAATAAAATTGCCGTACTAGTTGGCGATTATATGCTTTCAAAAGTTCTTCTGCTTTCTATCGAGAATAAAAACACAGCAATGTTGGAAGTCGTTGCTCGAGCAGTTCGAGAAATGTCTGAAGGCGAATTATTGCAAATAGAAAAAGCTAGAAAGCTCGATATTACTGAAGATATTTACTTTGAAGTAATTCGAAAGAAGACTGCTTCATTGATTGCAACTTGTACTGAAGTTGGTGCTTTAAGCGTTGACCGATTAGATCTTGCTGAAAAAATGAGAAATTTTGGAGAGGCCATCGGAATTGCTTTTCAAATAAAAGATGATATTTTTGATTACGGTGAGCCTGGTAATATTGGAAAACCAACTGGTCTCGATATTCGAGAACGAAAAATGACTTTACCTTTGATTTATGTTTTGAATAATTCTTCTCCAGAAATAAAGAAAGAATTGATCAATATTGTTAAAAATCACAATGAAAATCCTAAAAAGGTAAGAAAAGCAATTCAAATTGTCATTGACCATGGAGGGATTGATTATTCTTACAATAAAATGATTGAATACAAACAAAAAGCGTTGGAAATCATTGAAGAAATTCCTGATTCAGCTTCTAAAAAATCTTTAATAGGATTAATTGAATATACCACAACACGAACAAAATAAATATGAAATATACTATTCTACTTATCTTTATTAGTTCTTTTTTATTCTCTTGTGAAAGTGAAAAAAAAGAAACAATTGAGCCTAATGAATCAACCGAAGTAAAACTCGACCAACAGAATCAAACAATACTAGAAAAAAACAAACCGGAGAGCAATATAGAAGCAGAGCCAAAAGCTAAAATTGAAATCAAAGGAAATATTTATACTGAATTTTATCCTGGAACAAAACGGATAAAATTTCAAGGTCCTCAAGATGAGAATGGTAAAAGAGATGGTAAATGGATGTTTTTTGATGAAAAAGGAGTTGAGCTTTCAATGACCAACTATAAAAACGGTCAAAAACATGGAGCAACGATGGTGAAATATCCAAACGGAAACATTCATTATACGGGAGAATATACAAATGATCAAACAACAGGTATTTGGACAACTTACAGTGAAGTTGGAGAGAAGTTGACGGTTAAAAATTTTGATGATTTAAAATAAATGGCACACATCCCTCCACACATCGTTGATGACATTATGCAAACTGCTCGTATCGAGGAGGTGATTGGAGATTTTGTGCAATTGAAAAGAGCTGGTGCAAATTTAAAAGGCTTGAGTCCATTTACGGATGAAAAAACAGCCTCTTTTGTCGTATCACCAGCAAAGCAAATTTTTAAATGTTTCTCTACTGGGAAAGGTGGAAATGTTGCTTCTTTTTTAATGGAGAAAGAACACTATTCTTATCCTGAAGCATTGCGTTGGTTGGCAGAGAAATATGGAATTATAATTCCAGAAGACAGGCCTGCAACTCCAGAAGAAATTGAAAAAAGATCAGAAAGAGAGAGTTTACATATCATCAATGAATTTGCTGCGGAACATTTTAAGAATAACCTCCACAATACCGACGAAGGAAAAAGAATAGCCCTTTCCTACTTTCAAGAAAGAGGTTATCGTCCAGATATTATTGAGAAATTCCAATTGGGTTATTCCATTAACAAATCGGATGATTTCACTCAAGCTGCCCTTGAAAAAGGATATAAGCTGGAGTTCATGGGTAAAGTTGGGGTCACAAAGATCAAAGAAGACAATAACTATTTTGATTTTTTCCGTGGACGTGTAATGTTTCCTATTCACTCCGTTACAGGTCGTGTTTTAGGGTTTGGAGGTCGAACATTATTCACTGATAAAAAAATTGCCAAATATTTCAATTCTCCTGAGAGTGTCATCTACAATAAAAGTGATATTCTATACGGGCTTCACTTTTCCAAAGGAGATATTATTAAATACGACAATTGTTTTCTCTGCGAAGGATATACAGATGTAATCAGTATGTTTCAAGCGGGAATTCAGAATGTTGTTTCCTCCTCGGGAACATCTTTAACCAAAGAACAAATTCGATTGGTAAAGAGATACACAAAGAATATTACAATTCTTTACGATGGGGATAACGCTGGAATTAAAGCATCATTTCGTGGGATAGATTTGATTCTACAGGAAGGAATGAATGTAAAAGTTGTTCTTTTTCCTGATGGAGAAGATCCTGATTCTTACTCAAAAGCCGTTAGTACAACTGAGTTAGAACAATATATTGAAGAACACACGCAAGATTTTATTTCTTTCAAGTCAAGTATCTTATTGCAAGATGGAGGAGAAGATCCAATCAAAAAGGCTTCTTTGATTAAAGAAATTGTAAATTCTGTTTCCTTAATTCCAGATCAGATTACGCGTAATGTTTACATGCAAGACATTTCAGAACGCTTTGAAATTAGTGAGAACATCTTGTCTAATGAGTTAATTCATCAAAGACAGGATCATCTTTCAAAAAGCCATAATACTCCCGAACTGAGAAATATTCCTGTTGAGAAACCTAAAAAGGTTCTTGCGGAGAAAAAAAACATCAGTATTGAGATTACAGAGCATGATTTAGCACGGATTTTAATTCTTTACGGACCAAATGCTGTTGCACTTGATCAAGTGAATGAGCAAGGGGAAAAAGTTATCATTGAAACGAGCGTTGCAGAATTGATTTGCCATGAAATAGAAGTCGATGAATTGTATTTTGAAAACCCTTTATTCAGCAAAATACATCAAATTGTAAAAGAGAAATTGGAGGAAAAGATTTTTCTAAAAACATCTGCTTTTATTCGTATGAATGAACAAGAAATCGTTCAATTTGTTGCGGAAATTGAGATGGACCATAAAGAAATTAGCCACAATTGGGCGACCAAGCACAATATCTTTACACGGTCTGAAAAAGACAAAATCTATCAAGCTGTAATGGGTTCAATTTATGCATTCAAATCTGCGAAAATTGAGCAAGAAATTCGAAAAATTCAACAAAAATTGAAAGAGAATGAACACGAATTGCCAACAGAAGTTATTATAGATATGCTTTCTGAACAACAGATTCTAGAAAATATAAAAATGGCTTTTTCTGAAAAACTGGGAAGAATTATTATTTAGGTTGATCTAGTCAAACTTTATTGCTTTAACTGGAGAAATACGTGTAATTACAATACTCGGGAGAATTAGCGCTACGAGACAAATAATTAATGTTCCAACATTTAACATTGCCCAATGAGAGAATGTTAATTCTATCGGAACCTCTGCCAAATAATAAACCTCAGGATTTAATTTAAAAACCCCGAAGTAGGATTGAATAAAACAGATCGATAAGCCAATTAAGTTACCCCAAAACATCCCTCGACTGATTAAAAATGCCGCTTGGATAAGGAATATTTTACGAATACTCCAATTGGTTGCACCCATTGCTTTCATCAAACCAATAAAATTAGATCGAATTAGAATTAGCACCAATAAGGCTGACCCCATGTTTATAATGCCAATCATAATCATCAGCACTAAAATAATCACCACATTTATATCTAAGAAATCTAGCCAAACAAATATTTCTCGCTGGTTATCCTTTATGCTTTTGGTCATTAAAACCTCATCGTATTGATTGGGAATAAAATCGATTTCATTTCTAACTTTTTTCAATTCTCCGTCTAAATCACTCCAATCATTTAGAATAATCTCAAATCCTCCAGCATAATTACGAGAGCTACCTCTTCCCTCTTTTTCTTCAAAGGTGATCGTTTTATCAGGAGTCGAAATTGAATATTTAGACCCATCTTCGTTCAAATACGTACGGTCAATTTCATCAAAATCATTCAATTCAAATGAGCAAATGCTCGGATGTTTTTGTTTTACCGTGATTTGAATATAACTTGTATCAGGAATAGATTCTTCATCCGAATCGATATCAATCATATAATCAGAAGCAATCAATCGAATTAAAGTATCTTTTTGAGGGCAGATTAGAAAACCAGAAAAACGTTCGTATCCCTTTCCCCAATCGTAGCGGTAATTTCCATTACCACCTGTAACTCTTCCACGTACAATTAATTGATTATTGTGTAAAGTATCATCAATCGATATCTTCGTTTTAATCCCCCAATCGTTCAATTCCTGTACTTGCGCCAATTTCCCCAGTACAATTTTTTTATCAAATTCTTCTAGTCCAGTTGAATAGATTCCAACAATCACGTAACGTTTTCGTACTGGTTGATTCTTTACAAAAAAGGCCGTTACAGTATCGTGTAATTTAAAATGTAAATCACCTGCTAATTTTCGAGAAATAATGATTGGATTATTTAACGTGTCATTGACAAAATCTTCAATTCTTCCTTCTTCGAGATTTTCTTTGAAAAAGTCCCAGTTGTAATTCTCGTCAACACCTTTAATTATTGCTCCTAAAACATCTTGTTGAGTTTCTGTTGTGTCTTTTCCATTCTCCAAGACGTAACTAATTTCATTCTTGCTCGATTGAAAAAGTACAGGTTTATATCCTACAGGGTATATGGACAGAACATTTGGGTTGGATTGAATGCTTTGAACAAATGATTGGTCGATATGAATTGATTCACTTTCAAAAACGGTATTTTCACCGGCACTCATAATGAAAAGGTGTGCTCCAAAACCACTTACTTTCTGCCGAACCTCTTGTTGAAAACCAGTTACTACAGCAATAGTAATCAAGTTAACAATCATTGCCAAAGCAATACTTATTATAGAAATACGAACGATAGGTTTAGAAACTTTCTTACCTTGCACTACACTTTTAAGCGTCTTTTTCGATATGAAATATTCAAATGCCAAATTCAATTTTCGACTAAAGTACATAAAGCTTTTGTCGTTAAAAAGTATTTTCATTTTTTTGATTGCATCTTGTGCAAATAGCAGTCCTACTGAAGTAGAAAAAAACAGCATTAATCCAACTGATAGTCAAACAGTAAAAGAATTGATTCCAATTGTTGTTGGTGCGGAACAAATGGACCAATATCTCCCCTTTATTAATCGTGGAAAAAGAGTTGGAATTGTTGCCAATCCATCTTCTATGCTTCAAAATACGCATTTAGTGGATGCTTTAATGGCTTCTCGTATTTTGATCAAAACTGTATTTTCTCCCGAACATGGTTTTCGCGGAAATGCAGACGCAGGAGAACATGTTCAAAATGCGAAAGATTCCAGAACTGGTTTACCAATTGTGTCTTTGTACGGCAAGAATAAAAAACCGACAGACGAGCAATTGAAGAACATTGATGTAATGCTTTTTGACATTCAAGATGTTGGGGTAAGGTTCTATACCTACATTTCTACTTTGCATTATGTAATGGAGGCTTGTGCAGAGAATAATATACCTCTCATTATTTTGGATCGACCGAATCCTAACGGACATTATATCGACGGCCCTATTTTGGACATGAAATTCAACTCTTTTGTAGGAATGCATCCTGTTCCAATTGTTCACGGGATGACCATCGGTGAATATGGACAAATGATCAATGGTGAATTTTGGTTAAAAGATAGCGTTCAATGTGAATTAACCGTTGTTCCTTGTCGAAATTATACACACAACACACCCTACTCTTTGCCTATTCCACCTTCTCCGAATTTACGCTCAGATGTTTCTATTCAACTCTACCCGAGTTTATGTTTATTGGAAGCAACAACGGTTACTGTTGGTCGTGGTACTGATGGTCCGTTTGAACGCTATGGACATCCTGATTTTCCGAAAACCGGTTTTTCTTTCACCCCAAAATCTGGATTTGGTTCAAAGCATCCAAAATTTGAAGGAAAATTATGCAATGGTTATAATTTGAATATGAAAGAATATGAAAGAGTGGATCAATTGGATTTAAGTTTTGTGATTAATTCAAATAGATTATTAAATGGGAAATTGTTTATTAATCGTGCAAAATTCTTCAATCTATTGGCAGGAAATGATATTTTGTTAAAGCAAATTGAGGAAGGATTAAGCGAGAAAGAAATTCGAGAATCTTGGAAAGAAGGGTTGGAAGATTTTTCTCTCAAGAGAGAAAGGTATTTGATTTATGAATAAGTTCATGATGTGGATCTTCGAGGCGTGATGAGAATCTTCAAGTCGTGATGCATCTTGTCGAGTCGTGATGCATCTTGTCGAGTCGTGATGCATCACGACTGTACAAGTGCATCATTAATTTTATTCTTCTTCCAGTTTTTAGGATTATCCTCTATATATTTTGCTATTCGTTGATGTGCTTTAGAATCCCGAATAATATGATCATGAAATCGTGGTTGCCATTGAAAATTTGGATAATCATTTTTACGAGCATAAGTTGTCACAGAGGATTTGAATCCTCGCATGATTGAGCCAATATTTTTAGATTGATTTTCAAATTTACTGAGTCTTTTTTCTTTGTTGTATTCATTCTCTCCAATGCTAATGATCGCATGAAAATGATCGGGCATTATAATAAATTCTCCCATAGTTAAATTCATATCCGGGCGAAGATCAAAAGTGTTCAACCATTCTTGATGTGCTATTTTTCCAAGTTCAGATAAAATCATTTCTCCATTTTTGATTTCTCCAAATGATTTAATTCTGTTTTTTACGCAAACGGTTATAAAATAATGCGATGCTGAACCATAATCAAAATCTTTAAGACGCGTTGTGTCTACACGGTATTTGTTTTTAAATTTTCTCGTCAAAATAATAGTGTTAAGTTATAGTTGAAGCCCAAAATAGCGTTTCAACTATATTAAGTTAACGAAAAATAATTGACAGAAAAAATAATTCTAGATTTCCTTTTCGCAAACCCATATTTTTCGCGTAAATTTTCTCTTCCCCATTTTACTAACGATACAATAATCTGCTATTCTAAATCCTGCATTGTTGATTAAACTTGTAATATCTGTGGTAGACACAATAACCAGTCGATCTGTAATTTCTGCTGTCGACTCAATAATGTTTACGATATCATTATCTGATGCACTACTAAATAAATTATATGGCAGGTCAATAATGGCCGCATCATACCTTTTACTAATGTCTTTTATATCGGAATGATATATCTTTGCTGTATAGTTAAAATGAGAAAGGTTTTCTCGAGCATTCTTACACACCTTTTCGTTGATGTCGCAACCCTCAATGCTATTTCCTGCAAAACAGGCTTCTAATAATATTGTACCTACACCACAGCAAGCATCTAAAAGATTCTGCTCTTTTTTTGCCTTTACAGCAATATTGACAATAGCTTTGGCAATACTTGCGCTTATTGAATTACTGTATGAGTGCGGTTTATCTTTGTGTTTACGCCAATCGAAAGTGTCTTTTATCAGCACACCAAAACACCAAACACCCTCGAAACAACACAACGCGTATGTAATTCTTGGGTTATAATAATCCGGATCCCCTTCAATACTAAAACCTATATCTTTTAACTTTCCCAGCCTATCTCTATATTCAGTAGTATCACCATCAAAAACTAAATATTCAACTTTAAAATCTTCTACGCATATCTTTTCTTTCTTGACCTCATCTATTAGCGTAGAATAGTCTTCAGAAAACGAAATTATATCTAGTCTACTTTTAATAAAAGCACTACTTGAAGGTTCTGCTTTTACATCAGAAAGAAGGGCTTTTTCTTTTTCTTCCTCATTAAAAATTGATCTCGATTCGAGTTTGCACAATTCATATTCAGGATTGTGATAACTAAAGGAGTAGAGGTGTTTTTTGTTTTTCATATTTTTATCCTTGATACAATTATTCCAGTCCAATGCGTAAGGTTTTGATTAAATTATGTGAATCATCCAACACCAAATAAGGATATTCAACCTTGCTAAGAAAAAGTCCTTTCGGGTTCGCAGGCCATTTCTCTTTGAACTCTTTTTCTTGATTCAAAATTGCACTAAACTCCTCTAAGGTTATATTCCCCTTTCCTACTTCCAATAAAAAGAAAATGCAAATCCGAATCATCCCTCTCAGAAAGCGATTACTGGTGATTGTAAATCGCAATCTCCCCTGCTCTTCATTGACAAATAATTCACAATTACTTATTTGACACAAGGTATTATCATACAGGTCTGGCTTCTTGCACAACGCTCTAAAATCTTTAGTTTCAAAAATAAGAGCTGTAGCAGCTTTCATAAGCCCGAAGTCTAATTCCAAATCCTCATAGAGAGAACTGAAATGAAAAAGTACAGGGTTTTTATTTAAATGAATGAAATAATCATACGTTCGTGCCACAGCATCGTGACGACAATGTTGATCCTCGTTCACTTCTATGACTTCAAAAACAGCAATGCCATCGGGTAATCTTTTATTTAGACGAAATTTCAAATCAAATACAGGAGCTTCGTCAAGGTTAATTTGGATGACATATTGAGTAGCATGAACTCCCGCATTAGGTCCTCCGCATTCATTAACCCTTAATTTTTTCTTGGAGATCTGGGCAAGTCTGTTTTCTACAATTTCTTGCAACGTATTTAGCGTGTTATTTTGCCGCTGCCAACCGCTGAAATTACTACCGTCAAACCCTAAGTGTATGAAATATCTCATATTAAGTTATAAAAAAGTACGTAAATTCTTTTGGCATAAAATACTCTTGTTCCCAAAATAAATTCTTGGTGGTGTCAGTTGACTACAACTTTGGACGATGTTTCGTGTGAATTTCACAAAGGAGAAACACATTGAAAACACTCGAAATAAGGGGGTATTATTCATTCTGAATTACAAGCTCTTACACCTTTGCATTCAAAACTTTTTGTTTCATTTCTTCCATGTATGCCAGCATTCTATCTCTGACTTTCTCATCGGAAGAAGCAATGATTTTAGCAGCGAGAATTCCCGCATTTTTCGCACCATCCAAAGCAACAGTTGCCACAGGAATTCCTCCAGGCATTTGAAGAATGGAAAGAATACTATCCCAACCATCTATTGAATTTCTTGATTTCACAGGAACTCCAATCACAGGAAGAGGTGTTAGTGACGCTGTCATTCCGGGTAAGTGCGCTGCTCCTCCTGCTCCAGCAATAATCACTTTTAATCCACGTGTGTGAGCAGATTTACCATAGTCGAACATTAATTCAGGGGTACGATGAGCAGAAACAATTTTCACTTCGTGTTCAATCCCTAATTCATTCAGAATATCAATTGCTTCTTGCATTACCGGCATATCCGATGTGCTTCCCATTATTACTCCAACTTCAACCATTCTTTTTTTTAACAAAGATAATTTTTTTTTCTATATACTAGTACGGGCAGGTCGTGACCTGCCCGTACTAGTAAGAAATCAAAATCAATAATTATTTTACACTATCTAAGATTTTATACCCTTCGATATTATCTATTCCCCAGTTTTCTAATTCTTCTTTGCTCCATAATTCTGGAAAGAAAATTCGTCGTTGGTAACGAGGATGCATGTATTTATGCCAATCAGAACCACCCGTTGCTTCCACCTCAACAGTACCACTGTCCAAATATTTAGCAGCCGCATCGTAATGGTGCATAACCCAATCAATGTTAACAGTATGATCATAATGACGCATTGCATTGACTAAACTCACATCGTTTTGATACGATTCTGGTAATTCTTTGAATTTTGTCCAAAGATTAACCGTATTATACTCTTTCATCCATTCGATGAGTTCTTTTTTGTATTTATTCTCAAAATTACGCATCAGCATATTTTTGCCTCCATTTTTTCGATCAACACCTGCAGCTTGCCAATACATGTTATTGAAAGCATGTTCGTAAGGCGTATCTCTGTCAATTGTCTTTCTAAAACGGAAATCAATCAAGTTGATTAATTCTGTAGAAGCGATTTCAATTTTTCTGTATTGTGCAGATTGAAAACCACTTGCTGGAGTTAAGGTGTCTCTAAATTTCATGTATTGCTCCACTTCCATTCCTTCTCCCATTACATCAAAAGAATCAGAAAGCATATCGAAATAACGACTAATACGCATCAGATGCATGACAAATTTTTGAGGCTCGATATTTTCAGTAAATGAAATTTGTTGCATCTCCCAAAGAATCATTTTAAACAATAATTCGTTGATTTGATGGTACATGATAAAAACCATTTCATCTGGCAATTGAGTGCGTTGTGTTTGCAAACCTAACAAAGCATCCACTTGTGCGAAATCCCAATAAGTCATTGGTTCAGCATGTAATAATCCAGACAAATGCACATCTGCATCTTGTCCCATTGCTGCATATTTCTTGTCAATTGCCTCTAATAGTTCTTCTCTTGTCATCCTATCTGTTTTTTTATGTGTTATTCTACAACTCTCAAAAATATAAAATTCTTTGGGTTTAAAATATGACCTGAGTCATTAAATGATTTTACACAGCGCAGAGAAATAATTATTTATTAAAAATTACAATCCGAGAATTCTTTTTAATTCTCCGTATGAATTTCTACTGATTGACAAATGATCTCCATTGGTGAGAATCGCTCTGTAACTGTTTTTTTCATACGATTCAATTCTTGTTAAATGATGAATGTTGAGAATAAAAGATCTATGAATTCGGAAAAAACCAATTTCAGCTAAAGATTTCTCGTAATAATTCATCGTTTTTTTCTTGAGGTAGGTTTTATCTTGCGTGTGAATTTTCACATAATCATCGTATGCTTCTATGTAAAAAACGCTGGCTGTAGGGAGAACTTGAATGTTTCCTTTATCTTTCACTACAATTCTCAAATGCTCATCCGGTTGTTTACCAAAAACTTCCTCCATAGTACGGTTTTCAGTTGCATTCTTTTTTGATATCTCCCATTTATCAATTGCCTTTTTAAATCGATCTTTTGGAAATGGCTTTAATAAGTAGTCAATTGCCGAAGAATCGAAAGCCTTAATTGCGTATTCATCGAATGCAGTCGTGAAAATAACATTTGGTTTTGTATCAATCAACTCCAACATTTCAAATCCATTTATTTTTGGCATTTGAATGTCTAGAAAAATCAAATCGGGCTGATGTTCTTCAATCGCCTTTACCCCTTCAAATCCATTATTACATTCTGCAACAACCTCCAATTCATTAAAATCTTCCAAGTACTTTTTAACAATAGATCTTGCCAAAGGTTCATCATCAATAATAATTACTTTCGATTTCATCGTTGTGGGATTTTTAATGTTGTTGTAAAAATATTATTTTCTTCTTCTGTTGTCAACAAGTTGCTTTGATTATATAAAATCAGCATTTTTTTGCGGATAGAACTTAATCCATAGCCGGTACCTTTATTAGAATCAAGTTGAGCAGAATCTGTTGGATTTAAAACTGTAACAACTAAATAGTTCTTTACTTTTTCTGCTACTAACTGGATTTTAACTGCATCTAAGTTTCCGTATAAACCATATTTAATTGCATTTTCTATAATGGGTTGCAAAATTAAAGACGGTATTTTCAACTGTTCACACTCTTTAGGAACTAAAAATTCAACTTTCAAACGATCCCCGAAACGAACTTTTTCAATATTTGCATACAATTGAATGTGGTGAATTTCTTGTTCCAAATCCACTTTATCCGCTTGATTTTCCTTTACAGAACCTCTCATAAATTCTGAAAGAAGGTGCACCATTCTTTGCGCTTCTTCAGGGTTTGAAATTGTGAGTGCATTTATTGAATTCAGACTGTTGAATAAAAAATGAGGCTTAAATTGTTGCTGTAAGCTATTGAGTTGTATCCTTCCAGACTCTCTTTCTTTGGCAATAACAAATTGTTGAAATTGTTGCTCTTGTTTTTTTTGTTCATCAATCCAAAAAATCAATAAAAAAATACCAAAAAGTAAAAAGACGAAAAATGATTTCAGCGTGACTATTTCCGTCAGGTAATAAAAGTATTCTTCACTGTTTTCATACGAATTGGTAATGAAATAATTAAACAAAACTGTCAAGAAAGTAAAGAGAATTAGTGTACTTGAATTCTGTAAATCCAATGCTTTTTTGGAATGAAAATTTCGTTGAATGATAAATATTAAGCTTGTAAACAGAGTAAGAAAGAAGAATATTGAAGAACTATCTACGAGAGCTGAGGAGAATGAGAATTTTAATAACACACCAAAACTGACGATCGCAAAAAGTGCAATCGCCAGAATAATGGATAAAAAACGTAAACTCTGCATGATTAAATTAAAAATAATTTACGATTTCAATTCCTCCAAAAATACAATTTCCTGTTAGCGTAATCGTCTTATTTGGATCAATTGTAGCATCATCTAGGATAGGGCGTTTGTCTTCTACGCCTCCAAAAATAGCTGTAGTTTCAATTTTCAAATCCCATGTTGGTGGAATATATAATTTCATTCCTCCAAAAACGATGTCAGAGCTGATTGTTACTGGCCCTTCAATATCTGCTTTAATCAAATTCAATTGAATTCCACCAAAAACAGTTGTCAAATCTCCACCTTTAAAATCTTTACTGACTACATTTTTTTTTACATTTCCGAAGATTGCTGTTGCTTCAATAAAATCTCCATCTTCTAAATTTGGTTCCTCCTCAGCTGATAATCTTTGTGTTTTTTTTTTTTCAAAAATCTTAAGTGATTTACCAATCATCACAACACCAAAAAGAATAATGAAAATAGGAAACAATAGACTAACATCAATTAAATCTCTGTAGTAATCATTGATTATAAAGACAGAACCAATGGTTATCAATACATATCCTCCAAAGTTTCTAAAATTGTGTTTGTATAAAACAACAAGACCAATTGCGATTAACATAATTCTCCATGAGAATACCCAACCTGGAACTTCAAGTCCGATTCTTCTTAAAAGGAATAATACTCCAAATAAGACAATTAATACTCCTGTAAAAATTTTTGCTTCTTGTTGCCTTTTTCGAGACACTCTATTGTTATTTCCTTTAGACATATTGTTTTGTTTTTAAATTCTTCATCAAATATATTTCAATGAAAAGGGAATAAAAAGAAGAAATCGGTGAAGCGTATCTATTATTCGGTGAATGGTACATCTGCCATCTCGACAACCTCGATGTCCGACGACTATCTACGCTCTCCAAATATCTACGTTCGATTCAGAGACCACATCATCAACGTGAGACGTATGAAAAAAGGCTACTCAAATGAGCAGCCTTTTAATTCGGATCTAATTCTTTAATTTAAAGAGTTCCTCTTTGCGCTTGTTCTCTTTCAATTGATTCAAATAAAGCTTTAAAATTCCCTGCTCCAAAACCTTTCGCTCCCATTCTCTGAATAATTTCAAAGAAAAGTGTTGGTCGATCAGTTAATGGTTTAGTGAAAATTTGCAACAAGTAACCTTCTTCATCAGCATCAACTAAAATGGATAATTTTTGAAGTTCTTTAATGTCTTCATTCATCATTTCCATGTGTACACCAAGTCTTTCAGGAATCTCATCATAATAAGCTTGTGGTGGTGGTGGTAAAAATTCAACACCATTTGCTTTTAATTGCTTAATCGTTTTAATAATGTCATCCGTTGCAACGGCTAAATGTTGAACCCCTTCTCCTTCATAAAAATCTAAATATTCTTCAATTTGAGATCTTTTTGCAGCCTTCGCTGGCTCATTGATTGGAAATTTAATTCTACCATTTCCATTACTCATCACTTTACTCATTAAAGCTGAATATTCCGTATGGATTTGCTTGTCATCAAATGATAAGAAATTTACAAATCCCATTACATCTTCATACCACTTAACCATAACATCCATTCTTCCCCAATCAACATTACCAACCATGTGGTCAATAAATTTTAAACCTGAAGAAGGAGGGTTATAATCAGAATTCCATTCTTTAAATCCTGGTAAAAATGCACCATTATAATTTTTACGTTCAATAAACATATGAATTGTTTCACCGTAAGTATAAATACCCGCTTTAACAATTTCACCGTTTTCATCCGATTCAACAGTTGGTTCTAAAAATGACTTAGCTCCTCTTTTTGTTGTTTCTTCCCAAGATTTACGAGCATCATCAACCCAAAGTGCAACAACCTTAACTCCGTCACCATGTTTGGTAACATGTTCGTTAATTGGTGATTTACTATTCATTGCAGAAGTTAGTACAATTCTAATTTTATCTTGTTTCAAAACATAACTCACTGTATCTTTTGAACCAGTTTCTAATCCTTTGTATGCACATGATTGAAAACCAAATGCTGTTTTATAATAATGTGCAGATTGTTTTGCATTCCCCACATAAAACTCAACATAATCAGTACCTAATAACGGTAAAAAGTCTTGTGCTCCTTCAAATATTTTTTCTAAACCGTAATTTACGGACTCTACTTTCTTACTCATAGTATTTTGTTTAAATAAGGGATTAACTCAATAGGAATCCCATTCATAAATTCATGTTCTTACTCGGTAATCCAACTTTTATAATAATCGTCAACTTCTAAGTTGAGCGCCTCTTCAGTTATCATAACAGGGTTAAACGGATCAATCATCACTGCTAATTCACCTGTTTCTTTTTTACCTACACTTCTTTCTATTGCTCCAGGGTGAGGTCCATGAGGAATTCCACCAGGATGTAAAGTGATTTGTCCTTTTTCAATGTCATTTCTACTCATGAAATCACCATCGACATAGTAGAGTAATTCTTCCGAATCAATATTACTATGATGATAAGGTGCTGGAACTGATTCTGGATGGTAATCGTATAAACGTGGCACAAATGAACAAACAACAAAACCTGCTGCTTCCCACTGTTGATGAATCGGTGGTGGCAAATGAATTCTACCCGTAATCGGTTCAAAATCATGAATTGAGAATGCATATGGGTAATGGAATCCATCCCATCCAACAACATCAAAAGGATGATTCTTATGTGTATACTCCCACATTACCCCTTGTTTCTTCGACAGAATCTTAAACTCACCTTTCTCATCATATGTTGTTAAGTTTTCAGGTAATCTAAAATCTCGTTCACAAAAAGGAGAATGCTCTAGTAATTGTCCAAAATTATTTCTGTAACGATCCGGTGTTAAAATTGGGCTAAATGACTCAATGTATAACAATCTATTGTCTTCTGTGTCAAAATCAATTTGATACGTCGTACCTCGAGGAATGATTAAATAATCACCGTATTTAAAATCAATATCGCCATACATTGTTCTCAATTTACCCGATCCAATATGGACAAAAAGCATTTCATCAGCATCAGAATTTCTGTAAAAATAATCTTTCGAGAATTCTTTCGGAGCCATTAGACCAATATGTAAATCATTATTTACAAATAAAGTTTTACGACTTTTTAAATAATCTTTTTCTGGTTTTAAAGAAAAGCCTTTAAAACTTAAGGCTTTCATATTTTTATCCACTGCGATTTTAGGAGTAACATCTTCCAATCTTTTAATTTCAGATACAACCGTTGGAGGGTATAAATGATAAATTAAAGATGACATCCCTGCAAATCCAGCTGTCCCAAACAATTCTTCTTGATACAAACTCCCGTCTTCTTTTTTAAAAGTCGTATGTCGTTTTTTGGGAATTTTCCCCAATGTATGATATCTTGGCATAATAAAATATAGTTTAAAACATTCCTTTAACATTCTATGAATAGAACAGTTACCCAGAATATTTGATAAAAATAACGATTTAGCGCAATATTACGTTTAGAATAGGACTTAAAAAATGATATTTATCACCTTTTCTTCTTGGAAATTGGAATTTTATGAAATAATCGTTCTCTTTGTACTTTCAAAAAAACAGAATATGAGTAAAGTATTGATAATTGGAGCAGGCGGTCAAATTGGGACCGAATTAGTTCTTTCACTAAGAGAATTAAAAGGCATAGACAATGTTTATGCAGCAGATTTAAAAGATGAATGCCCCGAAAAACTAAGCGGAGGTCCTTATGTAAAAATGGACGTACTTGACCGTGAGTTTGTTCGGAGTTTTATTATCGACAACAATATAGACGAAGTTTATCTTCTTGCCGCTTTACTTAGTGCTACAGCTGAGAAAAACCCAGCTTTTGCATGGAAACTGAACATGGATGGTTTATTTACTATTCTTGATCTCGCAAAAGAAAAACATTTGAAAAAAGTATTTTGGCCAAGTTCAATTGCTGTTTTTGGACCAACAACCCCTTCTCAGAACACACCTCAATTAACGATAATGGAACCTTCCACTGTTTATGGAATATCTAAATTAGCTGGTGAAAGATGGTGTGAGTATTATGCAAAAAACTTTGATGTAGACGTTAGAAGTATCCGTTACCCAGGTCTAATTTCTTACACAAGTTTACCAGGCGGCGGAACAACCGATTACGCTGTTGATATATTTTACCAAGCAAAACTTGGAAATGTCTTTACATCTTTTTTGAAAGAAGACACGACTTTACCAATGATGTTTATGGAAGATGCTATCCGTGCAACGATTGAATTAATGGAAAGTGATGCTCAAAACATTAAAATTCGTTCCTCTTATAATTTATCTGGCTGCAGCTTTTCTCCAAAAGAATTGACTGAAGAAATTCAAAAAACTATTCCTGAATTCAAAACGAATTACGCTCCTGATTTCCGTCAAGAAATTGCTGATACATGGCCAAAATCGATTGATGACTCCTCTGCTAGAAAAGATTGGAATTGGAAAGAAGAATTTTCAACAGAAATGTTGGTAAATACAATGTTAAAAAACGTTGATGTTAAATTATTAAAAGACAGTTAACATAAGGTATTTGCAGATTTAAATCAATAAAGCATACATTTTATCACTGATTTGTTCATCGATAAAAAAAAGCCGTTTGCCGAAAAATTCACCAAATATTTTGTTTAACGAAATTGTATATGTATTTTCGTTCAAGAACTGTTTATACTCTCCATGTTAAAACAACTTTAAAGATGACATTAAAGAAACTATTATTGCTTTTGTTTGTTGGACTTATGTCCTCTGCATTTGCTTTTTCTGCAGATGATCAAGGGGAAGAAACAAATCTTTCCGATAACCAAGGCCGTAAACAAGGAAGATGGATTTACTTAGGTAAAGACCGTCCAACTATGGGATATCCAGAAGAAGGTAAGATAGAAGAAGGATCTTATGAAAACGACCGAAGAGAAGGTATTTGGGTGAAATACCATCGTGACGGCGTAACACGAAGATTAGAAGGTACTTATGTAAACAATAGACCAAGTGGTCCATTTATTAAATACCATGCGAATGGAGAAGTCAAAGAAAAAGGTACTTGGGATAGAAACAAATACAAAGACACTTTAACTAGAGTTTACGAAAATGGTGTGATAGAATACGAAGCTATTTACAATAATGAAGGTAAAGAAGAAGGTGCTGTTAAATTTTACTACCCAAATGGACAAATAGAATTTGAATACACATCTCTTAACGGTATAGCAACTGGAGAAGCTGTTCGCTATTACGAAAATGGTGATGTGAAAGAAATTATCAACTACGGCACAGATGGTTCAGTCATTGAAATCAAACCTGTAGCTCCTGTAAACCCTCCTGTTACTGCAGAGAATCCTTCAGCATCTAAAGAGAAAGCGCCTAAAGTAGATATTATTCGTACGAAAGGAGCAGAATTCAAACCTAACGACTATAACAAACTATTCAATTCAGATGACGAAATCTGGCAAGATGGTTACTTTAGAAATGGTAGCCTTTGGGATGGAAAAGTTTATGAATATGATTCCGATGGGATTTTATTAAAAGTTAAAGTTTTCAAAAATGGTGTTTACCATTCTGACGGTCAACTTTAACCCAACTAAAAATATTTAAAATTGAAAAGACCCTATTCGGGTCTTTTCTTTTGACAAACAATCACTTATATTTGTTAAATAATTATTTACCACATGAGTATTCTAAAGAAAAAGAAATCATTTTCAATTCCAGACTTTACACAATCACCTTGTATAGATAAAGTTGGAGTTGAAGAACGTGTAGCCCGATTTCAAACAAGAAGTATTAAATCTGCAGCGAAAATGCAAGGTCTAAAAATGGTTTTAAACATGATAGACCTTACTACTTTAGAAGGTAAAGACACTCCGGGCAAAGTAAAACAAATGTGTTTCAAAGCGCAACACCTTCATGATTTACACCCTGGACTACCTAATGTTGCAGCCGTTTGTGTTTATCCATCAATGGTAGAGACCGCTAAAAAAGCAGTACAGGGCAGCGGTGTAAATGTAGCATCAGTTTCAACAGCCTTCCCAAGTGGACAAGCACCATTAGACATTAAAATTAGAGACACAAAATTTGCAGTAGCTCAAGGAGCTGATGAGATTGACATGGTAATTTCTAGAGGGAAATTTCTTTCCGGGGAATACAATTATGTTTTTGATGAAATCGCAACGATTAAAGAAGCGTGCGGAAAAGCACGGTTAAAAGTCATTCTAGAAACTGGAGAGTTAGTTACTTTAGATAACGTCAGGCGTGCGAGTGATATTGCGATGTACGCTGGAGCTGATTTCATAAAAACATCAACAGGGAAAATTCAACCTGCAGCTACTCTTCAAGTAACATACACAATGCTGGAAGCAATTAGAGATTTTAAAATAGCAACAGGAATTCAAATTGGTATGAAACCAGCTGGCGGGATATCTAATTCTAAACTGGCACTTCACAACCTTGTCATGGTGAAAGAAGTTCTCGGAGGAGAATGGTTAACCAATGAATGGTTTAGATTTGGTGCAAGCAGCTTGGCAAATGACGTACTTATGCAAATAATGAAAGCTGAAACGGGGATTTACCAATCGGCTGATTATTTCTCAAAAGATTAAAAAATGAAAGAAAATAAAAAAATAACCTGGGATTATTCTCCTGCACCTGAAAGTGCTTCTCATATTAATTTGAAGAAAAAATATGATTTATACATTGATGGTAAATGGGTAAAACCAAGTTCTGGAAAATATTTCAAAACGATCAATCCTGCAAACAATGAGACTTTAGCTGAAATTGCTTATGCCAACGAGAAAGATGTTGACAAAGCAGTCAAGGCAGCAAGAAAAGCATACGATACTGTTTGGTCTAAAACAAGCCCAAGCGAAAGAGCAAAATACATCTACAGAATCGCTCGTTTAATGCAAGAACGTGCACGAGAATTTGCAGTTATTGAAACACTTGATGCAGGAAAAGTAATCCGAGAATCTAGAGACATTGATATTCCATTAGCCTGCAATCATTTTTTCTATTACGCAGGTTGGGCGGACAAATTAGAATATGCTTTTCCAAACAGAAAAGTAGAGCCATTAGGCGTTGCTGGACAGATTACTCCATGGAATTTCCCTTTATTAATGGCTGCATGGAAAATTGCTCCAGCTTTAGCGACAGGAAATACAGTTGTTTTAAAACCGGCAGAAACAACTCCTTTAACGGCTTTAAAATTAGCAGAAATAATACACGATGCAGGTTTACCTCCCGGTGTTGTAAACATTGTAACCGGATATGGTGACACTGGTGCAGCAATTGTTGAGCACAAAGACGTCGATAAGATTGCCTTTACTGGATCAACACGTGTTGGTAAAATAATTCAAAAAACAATTGCTGGAACAGACAAAAAAGCAACACTTGAATTAGGTGGGAAATCAGCAAATATAATTCTAGAAGACGCACCATTAGATCAAGCTGTTGAAGGAATTGTAAATGGTATATTCTTCAATCAAGGTCATGTTTGTTGTGCTGGTTCACGATTATTCGTACAAGAATCAGTTGCTGAAAAAGTGATTGAAAAACTAAAACATCGTTTAAATTCACTGATTATTGGTGATCCGATGGATAAAAATACAGATATTGGAGCTGTAAATTCTAAAATGCAACTCGACACAATTAATAAGTACATCAAAATTGGTTTGGACGAAGGTGCTACAATGTATCAACCTGAATGTACATTACCAAAAGAAGGATATTATTGTCCTCCAACTATATTTACAGATGTTGCTCAATCGAGTACAATTGTCCAAGAGGAAATTTTTGGTCCTGTTTTAACCATTCAAACTTTTAGAACTGTTGATGAAGCCATTCAAAAGGCTAATAATTCTCCTTATGGACTAGCAGCAGGAATATGGACAGATAAAGGCTCTCGTATATTCAATTTAGCCTCTAAATTAAATGCAGGAGTTATTTGGGCGAATACGTACAATAAATTTGACCCAACTTCCCCGTTTGGTGGATTTAAAGAAAGTGGATTTGGTCGAGAAGGTGGATTACATGGATTAAGTTCTTATGTTAAATTAAAATAATAATGGAAAGATTGAACGTTTTAAAAACATACAAAATATACATTGGTGGTAAATTCCCCCGTACTGAATCAGGAAGATTTTACA
This sequence comes from uncultured Fluviicola sp., assembly GCA_964387525.1. Lineage (GTDB taxonomy): Bacteria > Bacteroidota > Bacteroidia > Flavobacteriales_D > Crocinitomicaceae > UBA4466. The sequence continues at coordinate 14,132 of CAYLWS010000005.1, read as the reverse complement.
CGCCATTGAATAAGAAAGGTGAACAATTGGGCAACATTTGTCTTTCTTCACGAAAGGACGTCCGCAATTCTGTTGTGGCTGCCCGTAAATCTTTTGGTGGTTGGTCTGAAAGAGCAGCTTTTAATCGCGGACAAATTCTTTACCGGATTGCTGAAATACTGGAAGGAAGAAAATCTCAATTTATTGAAGAATTGATTTTTCAAGGATCATCAAAAAGTCAAGCTGAAAAAGAAGTTAATTTATCGATAGATCGAATGGTGTATTATGCTGGATGGTGTGATAAATACACGCAAGTTCTAGGAGGAATTAACCCTGTTGCTTCATCACATTTTAATTTTTCAATGCATGTTCCGCAAGGAGTAATTGGAGTTGTTGCTGATAAGTCAACCTCTTTAATTGGATTAGTTTCTGTTGTTGCTCCAATTATCGCTGGAGGAAATACATGTATCGTTATAGCTTCTGAAGAGTTTCCACTTTGTTCCATTACTTTTGCTGAAGTTTTAAATTCTTCCGATGTACCTGGCGGAGTTGTGAATATTCTCACAGGCGAAGCAAAAGAAATGATCAAACCTTTAACAGAACATATGGACGTTAATGGAATGGTTTACGCTGGAAATGACAAAAACATTGTGCACCAATTAAGAGAAAGTGCTGCATTGAATTTAAAACGTATCCAGACATACGATGACGACTGGAGCAAAGAAGATGCGCAGAGTTTGTATATGATTAGTGATTGTCAAGAAGTGAAAACGACTTGGCACCCTATTGAAAATATTGGTGGAGCAACAAGTTCATATTGATAAATCAGTTCAAATAACTTTTCATCTTTTTTAGAAATTGAAAAAAAAACAGGGAAAACCCTTATTTATTTCACTTTGAATTGACTTAATTTTGTTTTGTGCATAAGTACAATAACCTAATAATTCATACAAAATGAAAAAATTCAAACTTTTATTAATCGCATTAGTCAGCCCTTTATTTATGTGGGCTCAAAATGGTCTAAATTACCAAGCTGTAGTGAGAGATGGTTCGGGAAATTTACTATTGAACCAAGCAGTTGTTGCTGGATTTAAAATTTTAGAATCAACATCAGCCGGAACAGTTATTTATGAAGAAACCCACAATGTAACCACCAATGATTATGGCTTAGTCAATGCTATAATTGGAGAAGGAACAGTTGTCTCTGGAGATTTCACGACAATAGATTGGGGAGCAAATCAACATTTCTTAGCCATTTCTATCGATGGAAATACAATGGGCACCATAGAGTTTAAGTCCGTACCTTATTCTTTACATGCGCAAACATTGACAAATATTAAGACAAACACAACTGTTGCTGATATAGAAATAACGTCGACAGATGAATATGCTACGTTACACATTAGACCTACAGCCAATTCATCAAATGATAGTTCAGCTATATTCTTAAGTGAAGGTAGTACTTCTGAAAACGGGATGGCGATTACTTATAATGGCGTTTCTAATGCTTTAAAAATATCAGGTAGGACATTCGGAAGCCCATACATTGGCCCATATTTGACCATTAAAAGAGATTCTGGAATTTCTACTTTTTCAAAAGGTGTGGTAATTAACGAAACAACAAGTACACCTACTCCAAATACTACATACGGTAATTCAGGTCCCTTGGCATATGGCTATATTAATGGGGCTGGTGTTGTTACAGATTTTGGTATTGCAAGTGTAGCGAACCTTTCAACAGGAGTATATGAAATTGTTTTAGATAATAATTGGGTTGGTTCCCCTGTAGTTGTCTGTACTTCATTCAATAACACGCCATTGTCTGAGGTTATTACATATAACTTCTCGGGTACGAATACAATTACAGTTAGAATTGTAAATCAAACAAATACAGCTGTTAACTCCAACTTTTCATTAGTTGTTTACGGTATCGCTCAATAAATATAGAAATTATGAAAAATTTACTCGCATTTATAGCACTATTGTTTTTCTTTCAAATTTCAGCACAAGTTACCGTAGAACGTCAATTGATTGGTTCAATAGGCGGTAGTTTTGTGAATGGAAATATTGATTTGAATTTCTCCGTAGGCGAAGCTGTTATAACAACAGAAACTTCTGGATCTATTATTCTTACACAAGGATTTCAACAAGCCGATGACAACGCTGTTGGTATTGATGAAATTTCCAAAGAAATAGGAATAAAAATTTTTCCCAATCCATTTACTTCATCTGTAACCATTGAGTTTACAGATAACGATTCAAAGAATGGGGATATATCCTTCAAAATTTACAATAATCAAGGTAAAATCGTTTATAAGCAAGATGAACATTTAAGCAATGGCTATGGTAATAAAATTCAACTTGATTTAAGTCATCTTATTGCTGGCCACTACATTGTTTTCATCACTGATGCAAACGATAGAGTTAGTCGTATAACAATATCGAAGATTTAATGAATCAAATTCAATCAAAGCCTTGGACTATTCAGTTCAGGGCTTTTTTATACTCCGTTTACAACTTAAATTTATATTGAAGATATTAATGCGAACCTCTCGCCATGAACTTACACGGTAGAATAAAATGTTCTCCAGGTTCTTTGTTTTCTTTTAATCGCGCATACATTCTATCTGCAGTCTGATTTGCAATTTCAACAATTGGTTGTTGGATAGCACTAATTGGTGTTTCCATGTATTCGAATGCTGGATTGTCATCAAAAGAAATCAACCGTACGTTTTTTGGAATAGATACATTTAATTTCCGTAAAGCTGCTAAAACAGGGTAAGTACATTGATTGTTTAATGTAACAATTGAATCTGTTCCTTTTTCAATTTGTTCTTTCATCAAAGTATCTATTGAAGATTGATTCCCTGGTAAATCAACATATTCAAACGCTATATTTTCTTTTTCACATGCAATTTTAATTCCTTCAATTCTATCTTGAATAGTGGAAACATTGGAAGGCGATGGAACTAATGCACTTATTCTTTTTGGCTTAATTGAATATGAATGGATTAATTTTTCTGCTTCAGAAATATTATCAACTCCGACAAAATCAGCTTCATTATCTCCAGGTCGATCCGTAAAGACAACAGGAATATGAGTAGATCTAAGAATTGGAATTAACTCTTTAATATTATTACTTGGTGCTATGATCATTCCGTCAATACTACGTTGTATGAGTTCATTCATTAAAACTTTTTCAACTTGAGCATCATCATTTGTATTTACAATGAATGTATTGTAGCCTTGGGCGTACAGATTCTCTTGAATTATTTTACAAATTTCAGCGTAAAATGGATTAGAGATATCTGGTAGAACAAGTCCAATTGTTTTCGTCTCTCCTTGTCGAAGGCTTTTCGCAAAAAAGTTAGGAACATAGGACAATTCTTCTGCTTTCGCTTTGATTAATTCTTGTTTCTTTTTACTAATATTGAATTGGTCGCCTTTTCCATTTAACACAAATGAAACGGTGGCTTTTGATACACTTAATGCTTTCGCGATATCGTTTAATGAAGTTCTTTTTGCTTTCATATTTTTTGAGAGTAAGTAGCTTTACAAATATACAAAAAAAGTCATCCAAAATTATTGAATGACTTTAATTTAAAAGGTTAAAAGTAATTTATGGCAATTTCGATACCATTGCTTTAAATTCAGTTTCATAGGTGTTTCTACCTTGACATCCATTTGCAACAGCTGCACTATGAAAATGTTCAATTCGATTTCCTGGATCAGGGTGAGTACTTAAAAACTCAGGTGTTTTAGAACCACCTAATGCTTGTATTTTTTCAAAAAAACCTGCTCCACCATCAGCGTTATAGTCTGTTGGGCATAGAAATTCAACTGATTTTTGATCAGCTTCAGATTCATGAGAACGTGAAAATTTTAAATTAATTAAGCTTGTTGTCATTTGTTTCAACATTGCTCTATCACCAGCTAAAACATCTAAAAGAACTTGAGTTCCATACATTTTCGTCATTTGTCTTGTTGAATGACGCATATCAGCATGTGCAATTTCATGACCCAGTACACCCGCAAATTCATCTTCAGAATCTAAAAATTTAAGAATTCCAGTATAAATATAGATGTATCCACCTGGCGTACAAAAAGCATTCATCGTTTTATCATCTTCAATTATGCGTAATCTCCATGTGAAATCATCTTTATGTTGTACTTGTCCTGAAGCGAGTATTTTATCCCGAACATTATATATGTACTGGTAAACGTCTTTGTATTTCACAGAATCAAGCAAAGGGTATTCTGCTGGATTCCCATCTATTTCTGCTGCAACGTCTGCTCCAAATTGTTTGTCTTGATCCACTGTAAACAAATTAACACCAGATCCTTTTTTTCCTAACATACTACATGCTGTCAAAATTATAGCCAGCGATAGGATGGAATAAAAACTTATTTTTTTCATTTTAATATATTGAGGGTTAGTAAAAATATACAGTTGTAAAAGTAATAAAAGTTCCTAAAACCCATCCAATTACGACTTCATTTAATGTGTGCTTTTTTAAATACAATCGTGTAGTCATTATAAGTCCAGAAATCAAAAATGTAACCGAAAGTACCCACATTTGAAATGCTGAATGATGCAAAATAAAAGCAAAAATAAATCCAACCATAATCCCAGCAGAAGCTGCATGTAAACTGACTTTTTTCCATCTATTTAAAAAGTAGAAAACAGCAGCTACAATAGAACCTGAAAGTGGTAATGAAAAGATATACTGAGGGAGAATAGATGATTTCCCCGAAAAGAACAAAAGGAGTAGATACAACATTGTACAAAAGATGAACATAAAAATAATAGGAAGATTCCTTTCTTTTTGGGTATTCATTTCCAATGAATCAATTTTATTGTTTTTATACATCCAATAAAAAACTGCCCCTGGAGCAGCTACACCGAAGAATATAAACATTTTAAGAATTGCGTATTTACTCTCACTTGGGAGTAAGTAGATACAATAAGGTTCAAAAAACTGGTGATCGGATGGAATATACATCACCATCATTAGTGCATAAATCGGTAATGTAAGTGGGTTAAATACCCACGAAATAAAATGTGCTATTTTCTCCATTACAACTCTTTACGCAATCTTGCTACGGGAATATTGAGTTGTTCTCTATATTTGGCTACCGTTCTACGGGCAATATTGTAGTGCTTTTCTTTTAACAAATTTGCCAACTTTTCGTCCGTCAAAGGCTTTCTCTTGTTTTCATTATCAACAGCTTCACTCAATATCTTCTTCACTTCACGTGTTGAAACTTCTTCCCCACTATCTGTAGAAAGAGATTCTGAGAAAAAATATTTCAATGAAATAATACCGTTATCAGTTTGCACATATTTACTATTTGCTACCCGTGAAATCGTTGAAATATCTAGACTTACAATTTCTGCAATATCTTTTAAAATCATTGGTCTCATTTTCGTTTCATCACCCGACAAGAAATATTCTTTCTGGTAATTCATGATAGCATCCATTGTCAACAAAAGAGTATTCTGACGTTGTTTTATAGCATCTATGAACCATTTCGCACCATCTAATTTTTGCTTTACAAACTGCAACGCTTCTTTGTCTGATTTAGAAGGCTTAGCACTTTCAGCATACCTCATCAACATATTTCTATACGTACGACTTACTTTTAACTGAGGAGCATTTCTTCCGTTAATGGTCAGCTGTAATCTCCCTTCATTTTCAGTAATTGTAAAATCTGGAGTAATTTGTTGATAATTACCGGCCGCTTCTTTCATCGAACCTCCTGGCTTGGGATTCAATTTAACGATTTCATCAATCGCATCTTTTAAGTCACTTTCGTTAATTTCAAGTTTCTTTAAGATCTTTTTGTAGTGTTTTTTCGTAAATTCTTCAAAATGATCCTCTAGTATTTTGAGCGCAGTAAATAATGTAATGTCGCCGTCTTGTTTTCTTCGTATTTGAATCAACAAACATTCTCTCAAATCTCTAGCACCAATTCCTGCTGGATCCATTTCTTGAATCAACATTAGAATTTCTTCTACCTCTGCTTCCGTTGTAGAAACATTCATAGAGAAAGCCAAATCATCAACAATTGCCTCAACATCACGATTAAGATAACCTGCATCATCTAGGTTTCCAATAAGTACATCTGCAATTTTAAATTGATTTTCATTCAACATTAGCATATGCAATTGGGTCGCCAATCTTTCTTGAAAAGATTTATCTCCAGAAAGAGGAATTACTTTTTCTTCTTCATCTTTACCTTTATTGTTGACTTGCGTTTTATAATCAGCATCATCCGCTAGGTAATCTTCGATATTGAAGTCTTCTTCTTCTCGTTCTTCTTCTTCTTGCTCTTCAATGTCTTCTTCTTCCACTTCCTCAGCACCTTCTTCAAGGGCTGGGTTTTCTTCTATTTCTTGTTTGATACGTGTATCTAACTCCATTGTTGGCACTTGCAACAATTTCATGAGTTGAATTTGTTGTGGAGACAAACGTTGCTCCATCTTCTGCGATAAATATTGTTTTAATGCCATATGCGTTATTTTAATAGAAAGATACGAAAAAGTAACTGAAAATCATTCCTAAAATCAGAATTCTGCGTTTTGTGGAGTTCTTGGGAAAGGGATTACATCGCGAATATTTGACATTCCAGTAACAAACATGACCATTCTTTCAAAACCAAGACCAAATCCTGCATGCGGAACCGTTCCAAATTTACGTGTATCCATGTACCACCATAATTCTTCTTCTTCAATGTTGAAATCTGCACATTTTTTCTTTAAAATATCCATTCTTTCTTCACGTTGAGAACCTCCAACAATTTCACCAATTCCAGGAAAGAGAACATCCATCGCTGCAACTGTTTTTCCATCATCATTTTGACGCATGTAAAATGCTTTTATTTCAGCAGGATAATCTGTTAAAATAACTGGGCATTTGAATTCTTTCTCTACTAAATATCGTTCATGTTCTGAGTGTAAATCAACTCCCCAACTAACGTCAAACTTGAATTTTTTCTTTTTGAAAGGTTTAGAATTACGCAACACATCAATCGCTTCAGTATACGTTAATCGTTTAAAATCATTTTCAACAACAAATTGAATTCTTTCAATCAATGACAATTCATTGCGAAGATTCTGAGGTTTTGATTGTTGCTCTTTTGCATCCCTGTCATTTAAAAATTGTAAATCATCTTTACAATTGTCAAGTACATATTTTCCAATGTATTTCAAAAAGCGTTCTGTCAAATCCATGTTATCTTTCAAATCATTGAAAGCAACTTCAGGCTCTATCATCCAAAACTCAGCTAAATGGCGAGATGTATTTGAATTTTCTGCTCTAAACGTTGGTCCAAAAGTATACACCTGACCTAAAGCCAATGCTGCTAATTCTGCTTCCAACTGACCAGAAACAGTTAAGTTCACTTTCTTTCCAAAGAAATCTTGCTTATAATCAATTGCATTTGATTCATCTTTCGGTAAATCGTTGATATCAAAATTAGTGACATGAAACGTTTCTCCAGCACCTTCTGCATCTGAAGCAGTAATAATTGGAGTATGTAAATAATAAAAACCTTCGTCATTGAAGAATTTATGAATTGCATAAGAAACCGCATGACGAATTCTAAAAACTGCTCCAAACGTATTTGTTCTAAAACGTAAATGTGCCTGTTCTCTTAAAAACTCTAAACTATGCTTTTTTGGTTGCATGACTGTTTTCTGAACATCGTCAGGATTAGCGTCACCGATTATTTCAATTGTATCTACTTTAATCTCGACAGCTTGACCTTTCCCTTGAGACTCAATCAATTCTCCAATTACAGCAATAGAAGAAGCTGTAGTTATTCTTTTCAATAAAGATTCATCGTAATTTTCAAACTCTACAACAGCTTGAATATTATTAATTGTAGAACCGTCGTTAATTGAAATAAAACGATTGGCACGGAATGATCTTACCCATCCTTTCACCAATACTTTTTCACCTATTTTTGGAGCGTTTAAAATCGCTGCTATTTTTTCTCTTTTCATGGATTGCTAATAATAAGTCTCAAAAATAATCATTCATTCTTATTATTTCGCAAAAAAGTAACTTTCCCTTATAATCGGATTAGTTTTTCAGATAATTTCACCTCATTTTCATTGAAAATTTCAATAAAATAAAATCCTTTAGAGAATTCAGTATCAATATTTAAATTTAAACTTGACGTTTCCTTTGAAATTATTTGATGTAGTATCACTTGACCCAATGAATTTTTAACCTCAACGGTATAAATTGAAGTTGTTGGTCTATTGAACTTAATTTCAAGAATATCATGGAATGGATTTGGGAAAATTTTAACTTCTGATGATTTACAATTAACATTAATCGATTTTAATATCGTTTCTGTACCATCAAAGTCAGTTTGCTTTATTCTATAAAAGTTTTCACCCTCACCACTAATGTAGCCATTCCATTTATATTCAATTCGCTTTGTACTATTACCTGCACCATTAACTTTTATTAATTCTTGAAAATTAATTCCATCTAGAGATCTTTCAATGGTAAAATAATCATTGTTATTTTCAGAGATAGTTACCCACTTTAGCTCAGTTGTGTTATCAGAACAAGAACCGTTGAAAGAAACTAGTTCAATAGGCAAGGGTGTTGTAGCGTTAACAGAAGCTATAGTGATATATTTCAATCCATTCACGGGTAATTGTGTTGTAGAAATACCTGTAATTGTCAACACAGGGTTGCTATAAGAAAAACTTAAACCACCTCCAGCAGCATAAATTGATGCATCCGTAAAATCACCATCGTCATCTACCAACAATCTTAAGTCAGCAATATTTACGGAACCTAAAACAGCACAAGCATCTAATGTAATATCCATACTAAAAACATCCGACATGGCCGTTTTTTGAACTTTCCATTCTCGTTCCAACCTAGAATAAATACCTGCTGGTTTTTCATTTTGGACAGCTGCTGTATTACAAAGAGCACCTTGATTATCTCCAATTACTAAATAAGATCTATCCGAAGAAAATGAACCTGTATTATCTGTATTCTTAGCTTGTAAAGTGTTTAAATAAATACGCGTTACATCGTCATTTGTATGTGACTGTTTTTGTAATAGATCTTCATCCTCATCCCTCACAAGTCCGATAATATCATTATGGTAAGAAGGTGTAACACTTGCGTCCCATACATTTGCACCGGTTGTAGAGAAATAATCACCTGCAGTTCCCCCCGCAGTATTATCTAATGTCAAAGCATACTTCAGGGCTAAATAACTCTCAATTTTATTTAAAGCAACTCCTGAGTTACTGCCACCATTGTAGACAGCTATCTCTGCAATCAATGCATCTGAATAGAAATCAGGTGATGTTTGATTTTGTTGAGACGCACATCCAACAAAAAAAGTATTATTTGCCCCAATTAAAGACAAATAGGATTGATTTCCAGCATTTGAAAACTGAGCACCATTTACGCTAATTGTTCTTGAATTATTCGCTGAACTCACTTCAAATGTTGTCAATTCCTTGACACCAAAAGTAGGTGCAGGTCCTTGACACCAATTATCTCCACCTTCCTTACTGTTATACCAATAACTTGTTCCATTCAAATATGGATAATGTGCCATAAACCGTCCATCATTAGCATTAAAATCAGTTGTTTCATTAAACAACCCACCGCCCGAGCCTGCAGATCTGGTTCTATGTACAATATAAACTGCCGCTTCAGAAACAGTAGAAGTTCCGAGAACACTTACTCCAAAAAAATAGTCAGATGTAGTATAGTCAAAATCAATTGTTGGGTTGTAATTGAATAAATTAGCCGCATCATTTCTATACGTAGGTCCTCCAGAAGATGTAAAATCAACGGAAGTAACTATGTCCTGCCAAGTTGTCAACCCTGCACCTCCAGTTGAAGAACTCGTTCCGAAATCGGCTTTCAGCCACAAACCAATGTTAGCAGCAACACCTCCAGGTGACACTTGAGCGTTCACAAATGAAGAGAATAAAAATAATAGGGTAATACTGGATAACCTTAAAAAAAAAGACATAATGGATAATAATTTTTGTAAATATATACATATTAAAAATACGATACAAAAAAACTATAAAACAGTCTTTAAAGTATAGTCATATTATAAAAAAAGCCTCAATCAATGGGTATTAAATGAGGCTTTCTACTTGGGTACAAACTCTATTCAAATGAATTCGTACTATTATTTTTCACTTTCAAATTATCGTTTCCTGTTGAAATAACTTTAAATTCAGTTCTTCTGTTTTTAGCATGTTCCTCCTCTGAACAATCAGATTTCACACTTCCTTCACACTCACAATCGTTTATCAACTGAGACTCACCGTATCCTTTACCGTAAATTCGTTCAGGATTAGTGATCCGTGCTTTGATATATTTTGCAGATGCTTTCGCTCTTCTATCAGACAATTTTCTATTGTATGCTTTAGAAGCTCGACAATCTGTATGCGCACCTAACTCTATCACTAAATCAGGGTATTGATTCATCACTTCTACAATCTTATCCAATTCAATGGCAGCATCTTTACGGATATTGTATTTGTTCAAATCAAAATTAATTGGATTAATTTCTATCATTTCAGACAAATCTTTCACTTCTGGGTCTAAAGATAAATTCAAATTTGAATGAACATCATATTGTCCTTCATGATCAAATTCAGTGTTATACGTTACAGTTTTTGTGAAATAACCGGTTCTTTCTAGTGTTAAATTATAACTCCCTCTGTCATTGAGTTTTTTATCCATCAATGCTTTGCGCATATCACCTGTTGTGGAAGTTGTATATTCTTCAACAACTCCTGTCATATTATCCACCAATGTAATTTTAACACTATCCAAAGGCAAACCTGATTTAGCGTCAGTAATTAAGGCATACAAAGAAAGTCCTGGATCTTTTTCTAAAAGTAAATCTTGCTCTAAAACTTCAATGTTCTCTTCTAAATTTTTAGTAGAGACTGCACGTACATCATCAAAATAATCTTGCTTTTTTGCACGAACTGTATAGCTTTTATCTTCTTCTAAATCGAAGTAATAAGAAGCGTCGTTGGCTGAACGAGTAGTTGCAACTACTTTCCCTTCTTCATTTACCAATTCTACAAATGAATTAGGCAATAACTCATTTGTTCTTGAATCTGCAACAAGTCCTTTTAAAGAAAGGTTGACTCTTATCGGACGAAGTAAAGTCACTGAATAAATATCATCATCCCCTTTCCCTTCAGACCGATTGGAAGAAACATACCCCGTTTTACTGTCGGAGTTAAGAATTAAAGCAAAATCATCTTTCGGCCCATTTACGGGTTTACCAAGATTCATCATCTTCTTAAAAGAACCGTTTTTGTTTGAAATAATTGCAAAAACATCTAAGCCTCCAAGACCAAGATGTCCATCTGAAGAAATAAACAACACCGAATCCTTACTCATCCAAGGAAACATTTCTTGTCCCTCGGTATTTATTCTATTTCCTAAATTTTGAACTTGTCCCAATGTACCATTTTCTAAAAGCTCAACCTTATAGATGTCTGCACCGCCAAAACCACCTGGCATGTCTGAAGAAAAAATCAAGTACTTTTCATCTGGACTTAAAGTAGGGTGACCAACAGAATAATGCGTTGAATTGATACTCAATTCTTCCTCATTGTTCCAATTTCCATCTTTATCAATCGTTGCTTTGTATATTTTCAAATTTTGAATTCCTTGATCATCTTTCCGTGCTTTACCTGAACTCATGTTATTTCTAGTAAAAAAAACCGTTGCACCATCGCTAGAGAAGCACATTGGTCCTTCATGGTATATTTTATTGGTTTTTTTGGAATGAAAAACAGCATTCTCAATTTCATTGTTTGCGCCAATTTCTGCTTCGTAAACATCTAAAAAAGTTTTATTATTCCAAGAATGATAGCGTTGAACAGCAATCTTTTTTTCTCTATTGGATACAAAATATACTTTTTCACCATTTGGATATCCACCAAATTCAGTTTCAGGAGTATTTATACTCAATTTTCCAACTTTAAAATAAGGATCTTGAGAGTGAATTTTATGTACATAATTCGTATTGGATATAAACTCTTTTGAACGACCATCTGTTGGATTCATTTCGTTATATTTCTTCATCCATAAATCACTCTCTTTGTATTTTTTATTCTCTTTCAAAGATTGAGCGTATTGGTAGACATCTTTATTCTCCACTTGATCAGAATTAACCATTTCAGAATAATATTTCTCTGACAATTCAGTTTCTCCCATTTGAAAATAACAATCGGCCAATTTTGCTTTCAACTTTGGAGAATCAACCTCCGAACCAATTAATTCTTTGTACAATTCAGCCGCCTGATGATAGGCAATTTTTGAATAAAATTTATCCGCTTTTTTTAACTTTCCGCTTTGCGCATTTATTGTAAATACTGCAAATAGAACGAAAGCTGTAAGAATGAAATTTTTCATTTTTTTTAAATAATTCTTTGATTAATTCGATTAGAAATACCTTGGTGAACGTAATCCTTTTTTCTTAAAAACAAAATCATAAGATAACATTGCCTCATAACTTCCTTTATTGTACCCCGCTAATTTTGTTATTGTCTGATCATAAGCAAAGCCAGCTTTAAATTGTGGTGTAACTTGATATTGAATGAAGGCACCAAAACTATCTGCCCAACGATTCATTACACCTAACCACAATTTCTCACGGTAAATAAACGCTGCACTCAAATCTATTGACATTGGTGCTCCTTCTGTAAATTTCAATTGAGTGGTCGGGCGTAGTTTCCATTTTTGAGCAATATTTAATACACCTCCACCAATTAAAAAATAATGTCTTTTTTCCCTCGCTGATCCCGTTTTATCATAACTTCCTTCCAAAAACTTTGGAGTACTAACACCAACAAACCACTTGGGAGTATGGTAATAAACACCTGCTCCAAAATTTGGCAACACTTGATTTCTTGCTGCAGCGAGTAAACTTGGGTCACTTGTTTGCGTAGTTACCAATTCACTTGTTCTCGAATTGATAATGTTAATTCCTCCTTTAATTCCAAAAGCCAATTTACCATTCGAATTTTTAAAATTCAATGTATACGAGAAGTCACCGTAAATCATTGTCTGATTTATTGGTCCAATAACATCATTCACAGCTGTTATTCCAACACCTATACTTTCATAACTCAACGGAGAATGAAGGTTGAATGTTGTTGATCTTGGTCGACCACTTACCCCTACCCATTGTTCTCTATGAATTGCCGTTGCATTCAACATACCTCTTGAACCTGCATAAGCTGGATTCACAAACAAAGTATTATCAAAATACTGCGTAAAGTGAGCTTCTTGTTGAGCTGACGAATTGAAAGCCAACCCAACAAACAAAATTGCTATTATTTGATTTAGTCTTTTCATTTATTTAAGATTTAAATAATTCTATTATCGTTTTAAGTATACGTATCCTTGGAAAATTCCATGCTTACCGATCGACTCATCCTTCGTATCTAGTATATAAAAGTATGTTCCTGTAGGTAATTCATCTCCTGAAACTTGAATACCAACATTCATTCTTCCATCCCATTCATTATTATATGGTGACGTTTCATACACTTTACTTCCCCATCTGTTAAAGATGATTATTGTATTACCTGGATAATTCTCTATTCCTTCAATTACAAACAAATCATTTTGACCATCTCCATCAGGTGTAAAACCTTCTGGTATCATTAATCCGCAATCAAAAGGACTACAAGGATCGTTTGGGTCAGAAGGTCCATCTGGTATACCTGGAGTATTTGGATCATCATTACCTGTCAATTCCTCACAATCCGTTAATCCATCTCCGTCAGAATCAGTATCAATCAAACCAATTGGATCACAAGGGTCATTAGGATCGGTAACTCCTGTTGGCTTACCTGGTGTATTTGGATCATCTACACCGGTTAACTCCTCACAATCGGTTAATCCATCTCCATCAGAATCAGTTGGGTCAACTCCTATTGGGCTACATGGGTCAAAAGGATTTGAACCGTCGATTATTTCTAGTGAATCACTAATTCCATCTCCATCACAATCATTTCCTGAAATAATTGGAAGAGTAATATCTGCTATGTTGTAATCACATGGATCATTTGGTAAAGTACCGTTGATGATTTCCAATGAATCGGTTACACCATC
>CAYLWS010000004.1:0-109465 GCA_964387525.1 uncultured Fluviicola sp. | reverse complement strand
ATCTGAGGGAAACTTTTTACTAAAAAAACTTGCATTAGCATTTTAATCTAGGATTATTCATTTGATGAATTAAAATGACTGAATGTTAACATAATCTGAAAGATATAATGATGAACTCAAATTATGAGTTACTAGAATGTTTTCTGAGCGGTATAATAATTCCATAAACTAAAGCAATATATGACATAATTTCGAATATTGTGTTAAACAGATTGACAAAAGAGAATCGGTGCAAAAAATCAGAGTAAATCCAAACTTTTTCCAAAACACTAGAAAGCATTTTGGGAGATATTTCATAAATAAACAAATATTTAGCAATCAATGATAAAAAGGACAATGTAACGAATAACCAAATTCTCTTTTCAAAAGTAAAAAATAAATACCTAGTCATTATTAAGGCTAAAATAAAACTTATCAATATATGTAAAACATTACTTGCGAAGTACAAATGATTCATCTTTATCTCAGTAAAAAGAAAAAAATATCGAGAAAAACCGTATCCGCCCGAGCAACTACAATCTCTGAATTACAACATTTGTGGATGAAAATATAGATAGCGATTTCAATTCTTTCTTTATCTTAACCTCCCATTCTTCTTGTTTACTTTTTATAATACCATGATTTGTCTCTTTATCATAAGTGAAATTTAATTCATCACGCTAGTAGCACCGAAGGTAATCTCGCAACAGCGGTTTAGTTTGTTATTCGCGGATTAGCAAGGGGGTATTTCCAAGGGCGAGTGAAGATTATTTTCAATGAGTTAAATTTTAGAAATTACTCTATCACACTTTCTATACATTACCCACTACGCTTCTTTCCTGACAATAAAAACAAGCCACTCACCTCAGTTAATTCATTTATCCAATTGGGAACATCACTATAAAAAATTACAACAAACATTAAATCATAGGTTGATTCAATTACAATTTTTTCATCAGGAAGAACAAAAATAAATTCTTTTGTTTCTTGACAAGCTGATCTAACATAATTCATGTATCTAACCTTATTCCTTTTTAATAACGATTTTGATTTTGGATTAAACACAAAAATATTTTTCAAATCAAATAACTTTTCAAAAAAAGATTCAACCCTTGATTGGAAAATCAAATAATCATTTAATTTAATATCCCCATTTTTAACACTGGGATAATCAATAATTTTTTCTGCTTCTTCATTTGACAGATAATGATCATAACAATTCAACATTTTATATTCTTTGTAACCTGTCACATTATCGAAATCTTCATGATATTGATACCAATCAATCTTATTACTTATACTCATTATCTTATTATTTTTCCTGTGGAATCTAAAGTTGCTATTCTAGTTTTTTAGGTATTACTCCCCCATGCTTTTGCGCGATTTCATCGCGTCCATTCTCAGCCTATCTAGCCACAACCACTCCATTTATCAATCCTTTCTCATCCGTATATTGAATTCCTGTAGGAATCCCCTCAACTCTCGTGTACCCCCCCCCGTCACGGCAGTGTTTACTTCTGTTTATCAATGTGTTACAAGTGTTTTTCAAAACTATTCTACTGAAAAATGACATCTAAATCATTATAAATGATGTCCTAATCTAAGAATTAAAAAAGGATTTTTATATGTTTAATTAAAACGATTGTTTTTATAATCATTCTAAATAGGGGAAATGACATTTTTATGACACTTAAAAGGCAGAATCTATGCATCTTTGCACCCGTGGTAGCAAACAAAAGCATATCTGAACTTCACACCGTTGCGTTTACGCATCGGAATCTGTCTGTAAATGAGATAGGTGAGTTACATATCATGGAAGAAAACCAAAAAGAACGTTTGGAGCAACTGAAAGAACATTTAGATCTTAAAGAACTGCTATTTCTTTCTACGTGTAATCGAGTTGAGTTTATTTTCACCACAAAACAGTCTGTTTCGACTACTTTTTTGAATTCTTTTTTCCAAGAACTTTACCCTAATTTTTCAAAAGAAAAATTTGAGCATTTTGCGAGTGTTGGAAGTGTGTTTCATGGAATGGATGCTGTAAATCATTCTCTTTCAGTTGCATCATCTTTGGATTCTATGATTGTTGGAGAAAGAGAAATTATTACGCAAGTAAGAAACTCATTTGAAAGTTCACGAAAAATGAAACTTTCAGGCGATTTTATTCGAATTCTTATCCGTCATACCATAGAAACGGCAAAAAGAGTGTATACCGAAACAAATATTGCCACTCGACCTGTTTCCGTTGTTTCTCTCGCTTACCATAAATTAAAAGCATTGGACGTTCCTTTAGATGCTCGAATTTTAATTGTTGGTGCAGGTGTAACGAATACGAACATGAGTCGTTTCTTGAAAAAACATGGATTTACAAATTTTAATGTTTTCAATCGCACACCAGCGAAAGCAATTAAACTTGCGGAAGACATTAATGGAAATGGACATTCGTTGACTCAATTGAATACCTTCAATAAAGGTTTTGATATTATTTTGACATGTACAGGGGCCGAAGAACATATAATTACACCAGAGATATACACTCAATTGGTGCAAGAAGAAACGGATAAAAAAATCATTATTGATTTAGCAATTCCACAGGATCTTTCTCCAAAAATCAAAGAGAAAAGTAACCTAACACATATTTCTATTGAGTTATTGCAACAAATTTCAAATGAGAATTTAAAAGCAAGAACGAAAGAAGTGATTCATGTAGAAAAAATTATTTCTGAAGCAATTACAGAATTTGAATACATCCATCACAATCGTTCGGTTGAAATCGCTATGCGCGAAGTACCGAAGAAAGTGAAAGAGATTAAAATTACTGCAATGGAAGAAGTTTTCCATAACGAAATCAGTGATTTAGATGATAAATCTCGTGAAATTTTGGAAAAAATTGTCGGATACATGGAGAAAAAATACATGAGCGTTCCAATGTTGATGGCAAAAGAAATTCTACTCAAAGAACATCCTAAAACTTTTAGGACAAACAACAAATCGTAATGAAAAAGGTCGTAATAGGATCAAGAGGAAGTGACTTAGCTTTATGGCAAGCTCATTTTGTTGAAGCTGAATTAAAAAAATTAGGCTGTGAAGTTGAAATCAATATTATTAAAACACAGGGTGATAAAATTCAACACCTTAGTTTTGATAAACTAGAAGGAAAAGGATTCTTCACGAAAGAAATTGAAGACGCTTTACTGTCTGAAACAATTGATTTAGCTGTCCATTCTCACAAAGACCTTGAAACAACTCCACCCGCAGGATTGAAAATTGCGTGTGTTTCTGAAAGAGCAAATCCAGCAGACATTCTTTTGATTAATAAAGACTCGGTTGATTCTAATCAAAAATGGTCTTTGAAAAAGAATGCGATTGTTGGAACTTCTTCTGCACGAAGAAAATCTCAAGTTTTAGCGTATCGTTCTGATGTTACTATTAATGATTTAAGAGGAAACGTTCCTACTCGAATTCAAAAGCTACGTGATGGGAATTATGATGCTATTCTTCTCGCAAAAGCAGGAGTTGATCGTTTGGAATTAGATTTATCTGATTTTATTGAAATCGTTTTAGATCCTATTGAGTTCGTTCCGGCTCCAGCACAAGGAGTTTTAGGTTTACAAATTCGAAATGAAGATACTGAACTGTTCGATATCCTTCAGAAAATGAATTTCCCTGAAGTACAAAAACGAATAGAATTAGAACGAAAAGTGCTGAATTTATTGGATGGAGGTTGTCAACTTCCATTGGGTGTGTTTTGTGATGAAAACCATCATTTATTTGTTTCTTTTGCCAATGGTTTAGATAATAAACGCATTGCTTTAGATTATAAAGTAACTGATTTTGAAGGAATGGCAGAAAAAGTTATCGCAGATTTGAATCAATAAACTCTTTGAGAAAACGTATTTTCATATCGAAAAATGAAGGCGAAATTCAACCGTTTTTAAACAATTTCAAGGCAAATGATTGGGATGTCATTGCACATTCTTTTCTATCTTTTGAACCAGTTGATTTTGAAGTTCAATCATTGTATGACATTCTGTTTTTTAGTAGTCCGAGATCAGTAACTTTCTTTAAAACAAGGTTGTCCATTCCTTCGCATGTCTTAATTGCCTGTATTGGTGAAAAGACAAAAGAAGTATTGAAAGAAATGGGACATGTCGTTTCTTTTTCACGAGATGAGAATGAATCGTTGAGTAATTTTGCACTTTCTTTCAAAAATTGGAGTCAAAAAAAACGTGTTTTATTTCCAATTTCTTCCATTTCTTTGAAAACGATTTCTTCTCAATTTCCAAACGAACAAAAGGAAGAATTGACAGTTTATTCTACTAAAATTATCGGAAGAAATATAGAAGAATGCGACACTTATGTCTTTACGAGCCCCTCAAATGTGATTGGTTTTTTGAAAAATAACACATTTCCAAAAAGTGCTAGAATTATTTCATGGGGAGAATCTACCAGTAAATCTTTGCTTGAGAATGGAGGAAGAATAGATGCTGAACTAAAGAACTCGAGTTTGGAGGAATTAGTAAATGTTGTGTTGAGTGAACATTGATTCACTTTAAATAAAATTCTTCAAAAGCACCTTTTTTATACTTAGATAATTTAGCATTGATGTCTGATTTTAATTCAATTAAAAGATCAGATTTAGAATATCTCACAATGTGATCTATGTTAACAATCCATGACTTATGCGTTCGCATTAACTTTTTGTTTTTATCAAAAAGATTCTCGTAATGCTTCAGTTTTTTACTTACCATGTACCTTTTCTCATTCAAAGTATAGATATAGCAATATGATTCATTTGCTTCAAGGGCAATGATTTGATCAATGTGAATCACTTTTTGAAATCCTTGATGTGGAATTACAATTTTTTTGATGCATTCATTTTGTAAACTATCTACTAATATCTCATAATTGACGGATTTATTGTGCATCTCTTTTTTCTCGAAAAAACGACTAATTGCACTTTTCAATTTTGAAATTTCTATTGGTTTTAATAAATAATCAATTGCAGAAACTTCAAATGCTTTTACGGCATAATGGTCGTAAGCGGTTACAAATATAATGTCAAAATCAATAGATTTAAAAAATGAAACGATTTCATAACCCGCATAATTTGGCATTTCAATATCTAAAAAAACAATGTCAGGTTTATGATTTTTTATTGCTAAAACAGCTTCTTCAACACCCGTACATTTTTCTACAATATGAATTTCAGGGTAGAAATTCGTTAAAAGGCTCGTTAGAATATTTCGTGCACTTTCTTCATCGTCAACAATAATTGCCTTGTATTCTGTTTGCATATTTCAGTTCGTTTGGTGCGTTAAAATCGTCGATTTATTGGAATTTTTAAAGAAACAGTTGTTCCAATCGGAAGACCATCCTCGGTTAGATCTATAAAAGCAATACCGACTTCATCACCATATATATTTTTTAATAACTCAAACCGAGTTTGAATTGATTCAACAGAAAAAGACTGATGTTGGTTACGTTGACGGTTCTTAATCTCTTGTGATTTCATTCTCCCAATACCGTTGTCTGTAATTGTACAAAGTAAAATTTCGTTTTTAAGAGAAAATTCAATGTGCAAAGTTTTTTCACCTTTTTTATGTAAAAGACCATGTTTTAACGCGTTTTCAATGAAAGGTTGAATCAGCATTGGGGTAATTTCAATATCTGTAATATCATTCGTGATCATTGAATAAGAAAAATCTTTTTTAAACCTCAACTGTTCTAACTCAAGGTAAATATTTAAAATATTAACTTCATCTTCAAAATCAATAAATTCTTTGTCAGAATGATGTAAAATTTTCCGTACAAGAAGTGCAAATTTACTAATGTAATTGTACGCATTTTCTTTGTCTTGTTGAAGGATAAGTTCTTGAATTGAATTGAGAGAATTAAAGATAAAGTGTGGGTTCATTTGCGATTTTAGCGCCTTGAGTTGAACAGTATCTAACTGGTGTTGAATAAGAGCTTTCTGTTTTTGTTTATTGATTTGCACTTTGAAAATGATAAATAAGAATACAAATAGAGTAATCAAAATTATTCCAAAAAACCACCACGTTTTCCAAAATGGTGCCGAAATAATAAACGAATATTCCACGACCTCACTCGAGTTTTTTTTATGAATTGCTTTTATTCTAAAAGTGTATTTATTCGGTGGTAGTGATTTATATTCAATGATATGATTTTCATAACTTGCCCGTATCCATTCTTTGTCAAGCCCCTCCAATTGATATAAATAATAAATGTCATTTTGATATTTCAATGTTTTGGCATCAATGTCAAAAACAAATCTATTCTCCGTATAGTTAAAAAGATGCCGTTCAATTGTTGATAATACTCCATTTACCAAAAGTGATTTAATTTGAACAATTGGTTTAAATTTCTTAGCATTCAAATGTTTAAGATCAATGATTTGTACGCCTTTATTTGTGAGAATCCAGAGCGTATGATTTACAATTTCAAAATCGATGATATTGTTTGAATTTAAACCGTGAGATTTATTGATTATCTTAGTGACGTTTCCTCTTGAATCAAGGACAATCAAAGCTAAATTGGTTGACACAAAAAAAGTATGGTGATATTCTTTGATAAATTTTGTATAGTTCGACAATAAACCTGAAGCAACATTCCAACTATCTACAATTTTATTGTTGGAGAAAATAAGAACGCCGTATTTTTTAGTTGTAACGTAAACAGTGTCTTTTATAGCTAGGATATCACTACTGAAGATAGGTTTTCCTTTGTATTTAAAAATAAAAGTACTGTCTTTTGTTTTTAGCTTCAATCCAACTGCTGTTCCACAATATATCGTGTTTGTTGCATGGTCAATGCCAACAGAATAAGATCTGTCGTTCAAAGATTCGACATGAACAGGAGGTTGGTTAAGGTTAATGTCGTATTTTAATAACCCCGTATTTGAAGCGAGATAAAATATGTGATCATTGTATTGATAAACATCTTTGATAGATGCTTTATTGATTTTTTTTCTTGAAAAATCGTCTAAATGTATTAGATCTCCTTGATTTGAATTTATCAATAAAGTATTTTGACCGTTTAGGTACTCCAATAATTCAATTCGTTGTATCCCACCTGAAATTATTTCAGTATACTCCCCAAGACTGTCTAGTGAATATACTTTCCCATTTTGCGTTCCAAAAAACACATCTCCTTCATTGTTTGAAGCTAATAAACTGACTTTTTCATCAAAATTGATGTTTTTAAAGTTGATATTTAAAATTACAATGATTCCTTCATTGAAAGTTCCAAGAAGTATATTTCCCTCTTTATCTTTCAAGAAAGAAGAAATAATCTTTTTTTTAAAGAAGGGTTTAGAAGTAGTCTTTCCAGGCTGGTAAAGTGTAAGCCCTCCAGATAGGTTAGCCATCCAAATACGTTCATTATCACTGTAGTAATTGGTTAAACGATTACTGCTTTTACAAGTGGGAAGATTAAATAATTGACTATCGGTTAATTCAGGGATTAGCTTTTTGGTTGCCCCATCAAAAGCAACTAAAGAATCCTTAAAGTAAAAAAATTTGGGATAAATGAGATTTTCTAAAACTATTTTCTCAGATTTATACGAACCGTCTTTTATTGTTGTTAATACGAGGTTACTAAGGTTGTAAAGAATTAAACTACTGTCTGATTTTCTATACAAAAAGGAAGAAGCAGACAAATTCTTCTCTTTAAACTTTATAAATTCAGATTTATGATTGATTTGAAATATTTCTGTTGAAGAAATGGTTAATGTATTCTGGTTGTCAAATTCAAATGAAATATTTGAACTCATTAAATGATCCGGAATTGTGTAAAAAACGGTGCAAGAATCCTCTTTTATTTGAAAAATTTGACCACTGAGATTATTGCAATAAATAGCATTGTTGTAATCCTCTTTTATGCTAAAAACAGAGCTGCTTGTCATCTCTTTACAATGAATTTTCTTAATAGAATAGCCATTGTATTTATATATGCCATTATTTGTAGCAATCCAGTAATTCTGAGAATGATCTTGGTATAAATCATAAATACTCAAACCTGCCAATTCTTCTTCACCTAGAATAAAGTGAGATGGCTCTTGAGCTTTTAGTATAAGACCAAGCAATATAAAAAGTATAAATAATCCTTGTTTCATGAACTGTTACTAAAGTAATCCAATTTATAAATAATCGGATCTTTTACAATTGGTTTTTATCAAATTTCCCCTTGATTCTTTAAAACCAAGGGGAAATTTTTTATATATCTGTGAATAGTGGTTCTAGATATTTCTTTATGTCTGAAGTCTTTTCAAATATAAGCAGATTAAAGGTGCTATATTTTAGAAGTTCAGGAACAGTGAAGTTCTTTTCAGGAACAGCAAAAAGGAGAAGATTTCTTTTTTTAACACAAAAATTGATTGAAAAAGCAAAACCCTATCTATAGAATTACAGACAGGGTTTTGCAGTACTAAAACTAAACTAAAAACCTATGATTTCATAAGTCTTTTTAAAACAATTTGTTGATTGTTTAAAATCACTTTTATGAAATAAACTCCATTTTCCAAAGAAGAAATATCGATTTGATTAACATCTTTAAAAGTCATCATTTTTTGACCAGAATAATTGAAAACTTCAATTTCTTGAATGGATTCTTCTGTCGTAAAGTGCACGATTCCACTACTTGGATTAGGATACATTGTTAATGATGCATCCATATTATTTTCATAAATCCCAGCTGTTTGGTTTGAAATGGTAATTACGGTTGACCCAGTTACTCCTGAAGCATCATTTGCTGTTGCTGTGACTGTAACTGTTCCGTCAGCAGAAGCAGTTAGTATTCCTGAAACATTAATTGAAGCTGTTCCAGTTCCATTTACAACAGACCAAGTATAAGTTCCATCTGTTACGTTTACAGGTAAAAGAGTTGCCTCAATTTGTAGCGTTCCGTTAACAGTAGTTATCGTAGAAACACCACCTTGACCTTGTACATTTATTGAAGTTGTTAAAATTGTTGAAATTAAAGAAGTGATTACAATTTGTCCATTACCTGTTCGAACACCTGTCGTATTTAAAACATTAGTTCCTCCATTGTAAGAACCGCCACCGCCACCGCCTTCACGGGTACTACCACCTTCACCACCGGAACCACCAGAATAACCAGCGCCGCCACCGCAACCGCAAGTGGCACCACCGCCACCTCCAAATCCGCCTTCACCACCAGGGCTAAAACTAGGAGAACCAATTCCTCCATTAAAATTTGGTAAACTCTCTCCACCTGTTGAGGGGTCAGACCAAGTTGAATTATCTCCATTACTGTTCCAACCAGCTCCACCAGCACCAGCTCCACTAGGACCATTTCCTAAGCCACCGTTTCCATCAGGACCGGCAAGTGTTGCTCCACCAGCACTTGCTGTACCGCTTAGAGTTGCTTGACCATCCACTCCGTCAATATTAGATCCTACCCAATTGGTATTACCACCACCACCACCTGCAGCAGCAATTAATGGGAATGTTGTATTTGTTGGATCCCAAATATAAGATGCACCTCCGCCACCACCGGAAGCATCAGCACCACCACAGTTGTTTACAACACCTTGCTGTCCAACAAGAATATTAAGTACTTGTCCTGGTGTAACACTAAATTCACCATATATTTTAGCTCCTAAACCTCCGTTTGTATTTCCTCCTTGAGCTCCAAAAGCTTCAATTGTTATTTCTGTAACACCTGAAGGAACAGTGTATGTATCAATTGTTCCTGTATAAGTGAAAGTTGTTTGGGCCCAACTACTTCCAGCAATAAAGCAAGTCAATACTGCTGCAAGTGTTTTTTTAGTAATTTTTTTATTCATAATTCATATTTTAAACGAAGATAAAACGGAAAAAATGAATAAAATTATTTTACTCAGCAACGGATAGATTTAGTTCATTAACGGATTATTTGATGGATAATGTTATGATTTAGAACTACTCTTATATCCAATAGATGTTATTTTTTATCAAAAAAGTATGGAAAACAAAAAAGCTTCCATATGGAAGCTTTTAGTGACCCTGACAAGATTCAAACTTGTAACCGCTGGAGCCGAAATCCAGTGCGCTATTCAGTTGCGCCACAGGGCCAGTATGGTACTGTGGAGTGACTAAATCAATAAAAGGGATTCAGTTGCGCCACAGAGCCATATTTAGAAGTAAAATGGAACATGAATTCCATAATTCTATTGCAAAATTAATTCTTTGTTTTGAATAACATCGTAAAATGACACTTTTAATACTAAATAATGATTTTTTTTTACGCTAAACCTTTTTCTAAACTGCTTTTTGAAAAAAAATAAGGGTTGCCCCCTCAGTTTGATCCAATTCTTTGGTAAATATCTTGACTTATTTGATATTAGGTGAAAATTAAGATATTCCGTTTCATACCTACTACAATAAGTTGAGACAGTTAAAAAGTTTAGAAAAATTTCTAAGCTTTTTTTTATGCCATATAAATTTGGGTGAAGAATAAAGTTTAAATTTGTTGCAATGACATTTTCATTTAAAAAATCAAAAAAGCCCATTATAATTGCAGGACCTTGCAGTGCTGAGACTGAAGAACAAGTTTTTTTAACTGCTCAACAAATTGCGGCAACAAAAAAAGTGGATATTCTTCGAGCGGGAATTTGGAAACCAAGAACTCGACCAGGAAATTTTGAAGGAATTGGAGAAAAAGGATTGGATTGGCTTGTTCAAGCAGGGAAAGAATTTAATATCCCCGTAACAACAGAAGTTGCCAATGCAAAACATGTTGAGATGGCTTTAAAAAAAGGAGTGGATATTCTTTGGATTGGTGCACGAACAACAGTAAATCCATTCTCTGTTCAAGAAATTGCAGATGCACTACACGGAGTAAAAATTCCGATAATGATAAAAAACCCAATCAATCCAGACGTACAATTATGGGTTGGTGCAATTGAAAGAATTGCGAAAGTTGGGGTGGAAAATATAGCTGCAATTCATCGTGGTTTTTCCTCTTTTGAAAAAACAAAATTTAGAAACGATCCAAAATGGGGAATTCCAATCGAATTAATGCGAACATTCCCTGATCTACCCATTATATGTGATCCAAGTCATATTGGAGGAAAAAAAGAATTGATTCAATCGATTTCTCAAAAAGCACTCGATATGAATATGTCGGGCTTAATGATAGAAACACACCATTCACCTATAGATGCATGGAGTGATGCTGAACAACAAGTTACACCGGGACGATTGGTTGAAATTCTTGATCAACTCGTTGTAAGAGAAAAAGACCCAAAAAACACTTCCTTTAGTTCAATCTTGGATGAATATAGAGCGCAAGTAGATGATATTGACCAACAAATTCTTGAAACTCTTGCAAAAAGACTATCGGTAATCGCAGAAATTGGTCAGTATAAAAAAGAAAATAATACAACAATTCTTCAACCGGATAGGTGGTTTGATATTTTAAAAACCAGAAAGGAAATTGCTGAAAATTTTAATTTGAGTGAAGAGTTTACGGATCGTTTATTGAAACTAATTCACAAAGAATCTGTGCGAGTTCAAACAAAAATAATGAATGATTAATGGCTGTTTTTGTTCCAAATAATTGTGTAAAACAATCTGTTGAAGCACCTGCTTCAAAAAGCTACGCTCAAAGAGTTTTACTTGCTGCTTCACTAAGTAGTAAACTTATTGAAATAAACAACACAGGACATTGCGAAGATGTCCTGCATATTATTGATGTAGTAAAACAATTGGGTAC
Source organism: uncultured Fluviicola sp. (assembly GCA_964387525.1). Lineage (GTDB taxonomy): Bacteria > Bacteroidota > Bacteroidia > Flavobacteriales_D > Crocinitomicaceae > UBA4466. The sequence goes on along the minus strand of CAYLWS010000004.1, from coordinate 97,750 downwards.
AGCGGTTCAAAAATCAAATAAAGGATTCATTCTTACTCCGCAAGCAAAGAAGTTGAAAACGAATCTTAATTGTGGAGAATCTGGATTAGGCATTCGATTGACTACTCCAATAGCCGCATCTTTTGGTGGAGAATTTTTCATCAATGGAGAAGGGTCGTTATTGTTACGTCCACTTTCACCTTTCGAAACTTTTCTCCCAAAAATGGGGGTAGAAGTTGAATTAAATAATGGACATTTACCACTTCAAATCAAAGGAAAGCTCCAAGGAGGGGATTATACCGTTGATGGTTCATTGAGTTCTCAGTACATTTCAGGTCTTTTAATGGCGTTACCTTTGTGCTCTAAAGATTCAGTTTTAACGGTTTTATCTTCAAAATCAACACCCTACATTGATATTACACTGGAGGTGTTACAGCTTTTTGGAGTTGAAGTCAATAACATTAATTACCAAGAATATAAAATCAAAGGAAATCAGAGCTATGCTTCTTCTGCACAATCTATTTCTGTTGAAGGAGATTGGAGTGGTGCTGCTTTTTGGATTGTTTTTGGATTAATCAATGGAGAAATTTCAATTGAACAATTAAATCCAAATTCTACCCAAGCAGACAAAGAAATTCTGACAGTAGTGAATCAAATTGGCGCTCAGTTCGAATGGAGAAATAATGTTCTTCTAATTAAAAAAAGAAACCATCAACCATTCTCTTTCGACGCAACACATTGTCCAGATTTATTCCCAATTCTTGTTGTATTAGCAGCTTCAATAAAGGGGGTTTCAAAAATTAAAGGAGTACACCGTTTAAAACACAAAGAAAGTGATAGGGCAACTGTTTTAATCAAAGAGTTTGGTTCTTTAGGATTGAAGATTGACATTGAAAATGATGAAATGATTATTCATGGAACAGGAGAATTAAAATCGGGAACAGTTCATTCCCATAATGATCATAGAATTGCAATGTCTGGTGCAATTGCAGCGTCGATTACTCCCGAAGGAATTACAATTGAGGGGGAGGACAGTGTTGGGAAAAGTTATCCTGAGTTTTGGGATGTATTGCTTGATTTATAATTCTCAAGCGATTTCTTAAAAAAAACACTTCTAGAAGGTTTGAATTTGAAATTAATCCAATATTTTTGAGCTTTAAACGTTAATGTTTTAAATAATTACGAAATGCGACTACTTCTTATCTTTATTTTATTTTCGGCAAGTCTTTCTGCTCAAGTTGGTACAGGACAATGGCGTTTTCATATCCCAACTTCAGAAGCAGTTGATGTTGTTGCTTTGAATGATCGTGTTTTCGTTGCTTATCATAACGGTTTAGGAGAATACGATTTTTCTTCTAAAGAAATTAGTATTTGGAATGCAATTAATTCTCTATCTGATATAACTATTTCGTGTTTGGGGCTATCTACTTCAAACAATGCCATTTTTGTTGGATACGATAATGGAAATGTCGACAAAATTCAAAACAATCGGTTGGTTAATATTCCAGCAATTCGATTGGCACAAGTTCAAGGATCTAAGAAAATTCACAAGATTGTAGAACATGAAGGGTATATGTATTTTGCTACGGGATTCTCTATTGTAAAAATTGACCCTGTTAATGATGAGGTTAGAGATACATATTACCCAACGAATGGTCTAGATCCAATTATTGATATTGCATTTCGAAATGATTCTATCTATGCGTTAACAGAAGAGAAAATGTATGTAGGGTACATAAACAATGTTGCTTTAGCTGACCCTTCTCAATGGCATGTTGATAGTAGAGTTCCTGTTTTAGTTGCGTCTACTAATTCGTACAAAGAAATTGAAACATTAAATGATAAACTTTTCCTAGTATATAAAGTTGTTGGTTATGGAAATGATACCATTTATCAGATAAATCCTACATCAATTTCACCAGCAGTGATTGAGCCTTTTGGTATGGAAATCAATTCTATTTGTAGTGTGAACAATAAAATAGCGATTAATTATGATTATGGAAGTATTCTTTATGATGAAAATCTTTTAGAATCTTTTGGAATTAATAATTATTCTTCTAATACTGTACCTCGTGTAAATACCGTTGTATACACAGCAGGTGAATACTGGATAGCTGATAGGAATCAAGGATTGAATAGTTTTAAAAACAATTATAATTCGTCTTCAATTCATGTTGTAGGCCCACCTAAAAGAAGAATATATGCAACTTCTTGGTATGGCGGTAAACTCCTTGTTTCAGGTGGAGGATTAAGTTCTGTAACCCAAACCTTCAATTCTTCGGGGATGTATATTTTTGAAGATGAGCAGTGGTCGTTGAAAGATCGTTATAATATGGATATGTGGCAAGGATTAAATATCTGGGATTATCTTTGTGCAGAAGTGAATCCTACCAACGAGAATGAAATAGCTGTCGGGACATATTCTCCATATCCATTATCTATTCTTCAGGCTGACGGGCAAGTAACAGACACTTTTACTCCCAATAATTCACTATTAAATTACACTAATTTAGGAAATGGATCTTCTTTAGTTTCTGATGTGAAATATGATGACAATGGAAATTTATGGGTGCTCAATGGTTATTCGGGAACACCTTTAAAGGTCTATACCTCAAGTCATGAATGGTATGAGTTCCCTGTTAATTCTGCCGCAAGTAATTTTACATTTGATTTAGTCATCGATTACAACGGTAATAAATGGTTTTCTGTTCGTGGTGCTGGTCTTTTTGGTTTCAATGATAATGGTACAATTTCAAATTCTAGTGATGATAAAACGGTGTTTTTGAATACGGGAGAATACTCTGGAGCTTTACCATCTTCTCAAGTAAATGCAATTGCTGTTGATTTTGACAATGAAATATGGATAGGAACGGACAATGGCTTTGCTGTTCTATATAATTCAAGTGGAGTTTTTGATGCAGTAGGAGGTGATTATAATGCCCAACGAATTAAAGTTGAGTTTGAAGGAAATGTTGAGTACGTTCTTGGTGCAACTAATATAACGGACATCGTTGTGGATGGAGCAAATAGGAAGTGGTTTGCGACAAGTAATGCAGGTATAATTCTTCTTTCTGCTGATGGATTGGAAATTCTCGAACAGCACACGATTGAAAATTCTCCAATTATCTCTAATAATGTCCTAGATTTAACCTTGGATCAATCAACTGGTGAGCTTTTTATTACGACTGATAAAGGTTTAGTTTCTTACAGAACCGATGCAACATATGAAGATCCAGAATATTCAAATGTGATTGTTTTCCCTAACCCTGTTCGGCCTGAATTTGATGGAGTTATAACAATACAAGGAATTCGATACAATTCGGATGTGAAAATAACAGATGTAGCAGGGAAGCTGGTTTATCAAACTACGTCGAATGGTGGTACAGCTACATGGGACGGTAAAACAGTTGATGGAGATAAAGTCCCAACGGGTGTATATTTAATCTGGACAGCTGCCAATGAAGACAAAGGAAGAAAAGTAGGTAAAGTTATGATTGTTCGCTAAATGAAATCAATTGATTATGGTGTTCTAATACACCGGAGCCCTTATTCTAGTTCAAGTCTTATTACGACTTTCTATACGGAGAAGAATGGATTGCAAAAGTTTATATTCAAAGGAGGAAAGAAAAAGTCACATAGTTTGTTTCCAATGGCTGTAACAGAATTAACGTATTATGGCCGGAATTCTGATTTGTTAAGTTTAACTGATGTGGAAGCAATATTCCCGATGACTTTTCAGTTCAATCCGATTAAATCTTCCATTGCTTATTTTATGGCTGAAGTCGTTCAGAAATGTGTGCTTGTTGGAGATCCTGATCCTCATATTTATTCTTTATTGAAAAAATATGTTTTCCAATTGAATGAAAATGAAGAAGTTCAACTTTTTCCTTTGCAATTTCTAATTGATTTTAGTGATTTATTAGGAATTCGTCCATTGAGAAATGATTCTACAGCGAACATATTCAATATTGATACGGGAAACTTTCAACATACATTGAGTAATGAATTAAGGTCATTTAAAGGTCCATCTATTGACTTACTGATTCATTTAATAGATAAGACAAACTTAGAGTTATGGCCTGAGAAAGAAGTTCGAAATGATGCTTTACGTATTTACCTTAATTATTTTTCAATCCACATTCCTAAATTCAAGAAATTGGCTTCGTATGAAATTTTGAAAGAAATCCTGAGCGATTGATTATTTCTTTTTAGCTTCCTTGATGAAAACATTCGTCAATTCAAGAATTTCTAATTCATTGATTACAAATTCACGAACTCTAGCGTTGACCATAATAGTATAATCATCCGTGTAAACAGGGATAATTGCTGCTTCATCTACAATAATTTGGTCACATTCAACATATAACTCATTACGTTTTTTATCATCACTTTCAACAATTGATTTATCGTAGCACATGAAAAAACGTTCATTGTTGAAGTTGAAATTGTTGTTTTTGTAAAGTAATGATAGGAAATTTTCTGGATCTGGATAATCAGCTAGCCAACCTCCTAGCCATAATTTTGCGGAACCATTTTTTACAGCTTCGTCTCTTTCAGCCAATGTGCAACGAATAATATTCAATTTAACATTCAAGTTTTCTTTCAATTGCTTCTGAATTGCTTTTGCTAAGCGATCATTTTTTGAACCTTTAACTCCCGTAATGTAAAAGTCAATTTCGGGGAAGATATTTCTATTCGAAAATCCAGCTTTAGTCATTAAATATTTTGCTTTCTCTGCATTATATTTAAACCCTTTTACTTTGTTGATTGGATAATCTCCCATTTCTGGAACAATTCCATGGAGAGAAGCGAAACCTTCCCCTTCTAAATAAGTGTCTACGATTAAATTTCTATTAATTGCAAGATTAAATGCTTTACGAACGTTAATGTCACTGAATTCTTCACTCTCCAATGCCATTCCGATGTAATGAATACTCATGCTTGATTCCGATTCAACTTTATGCTTCACGTTTAGACCATCTTGAGCTTCTTTTAAAGTTCCTAAAATATGTTCCACTTCTTCTACAGGGATTTCCAAAACAAGATCAACTTCAGCATTACGGAATGCTAAGAATTCACTTTGTTTGTCAACTGCGTAAGTCATTACTACTTTAGATAAAAAAGGCAATTGGTTTCCAAAATCATCTTTTTTCCAATAATGATTGTTTCTTCTCAATACAATTTTTTCATCGGTAAAAGATTCCAATTGAAAAGGACCTGTTCCAACTGGATGTAATCCAAAATCATTACCATATTTAGTAAAAGCTTCTTTTGGAAAAATTCCTAAACTTGGGTGAGTTAAAATTTTATCAAATCCTGCAAATGGTTCGTTTAAAGTAATTTGAATAGTATAATTGTCAATTTTTTTAATACCGCTAACGCCTTCTTTCGGTAGTGTTTTTGTAGAGTTATCGAAAAATTCTTGAGCACCTTCTATTCGGTTGACAAGAAGATAACTGATTTTATTCAGTTCTAACTGAGAACAAGCCATTTCCAAAGAAAACTTAACATCTTCAGCATCTAATTCGTGTAATTTTTTTCCAAAGCAATCGTTTTTATGGAATGTGATTCCTTTTCGAATTTTCAATGTGTATACTTTTGCGTCATCACTTACCTCATAACTCTCTGCGATACCAGGTATCACATTCATTGACGTCATATTTATACGCAATATAGGCTCATAAATTTGGGTAACTAAACGGGAAGAATATTGATCAGATGAAGAGATTGATGCAAGGCTTTTAATATTTTCATACGACATAAAACGAAACTCCCCCCCATATTTTTTCCCACCTATTGCCGTTAATTCGTCAACATTTTTAGGTGTATCAGTACAAGAAAAAAGAGTCAATCCGATAAGGATTGTTAAAATATAGCTAAATTGTTTCATGATTGCGTTATCAAAATTAAGAAGTAAAAGTAATAAAAATCAGCGATTAACAGAAGAAAAGCCAATTTTTTCTCGAACTCTATTTAGAACAGAGTCTGCGACTTTTCGGGCTTTTTGCGCACCAATTTTTAAAGCGTCTTCAATTCTTTTTGGATTTGCCATTAATTCGTCATAAATAGCTCTTTGTGTAGCGAATTTCTCCAGTATTAATTCAAATAACTCTTGTTTTGCATGACCATATCCAAATCCACCAGCTTCGTATTTTTTACGAATAGCATTGATTTGATCTTCCGAAGCCAAAAGTTTATACAACGCATATACATTACATGTGTCTGGATTTTTCTTATCTTCTAATTCTAGTGAATCGGTAGCAATGGACATGATTTTCTTTCTCAACTTTTTCTCTGGTAAGAAAATATTGATAAAATTATCTCTCGACTTACTCATTTTATGCCCATCTGTACCTGGAATCAACATTGTGTCTTCCTGCACTTTATCTTGAGGTAAAACAAATGTTTCTCCCATTTTATTATTAAATCGTGCTGCTACGTCTCTAGTCATTTCAAGATGTTGTAACTGATCTTTTCCAACAGGCACAATTTCAGCATCATATATCAGTATGTCTGCTGCCATTAACATTGGGTAAGTAAATAAACCCGCATTTACATCCTCTAAACGATCTGCTTTGTCTTTGAAGCTATGGGCTAAATTTAAACGAGAAAAGGGGTAATGACACATTAAGTACCATGTCAATTCAGTAACTTCTGGAATATCACTTTGACGGTAGAATACCGTTTTTTCTGGGTCAATTCCAAAAGCAAGCCAAGTTGCAGCAGTTGATAAAGTATTATTTTTCAATTCTTCACCGTCTTTGATTTGTGTCAAAGAATGCATGTCTGCAATAAAAAGAAATGAATCATTTTCGTCTTTTTTTGCCAATTCAATTGCTGGAACAATCGCCCCTAAAATATTTCCTAAATGAGGAATTCCTGTACTTTGAATTCCTGTAAGTATTCTTGCCATTCGTTAATTTTTAGACAAATTTAGGCATTTTGAAAGGAATAATTGCAAAGACTATTTTACATGAAATAAATCCTTATTTTTGAACGATGAAATTTGTCAAGAATGTTCTATCTCTTTTGTGGAAAATCTATTTTGGAATTTATTTTTTAATCTCGACTCTTTTTTTCTATCCCATAATTTTTCCTTTTTTATTCTCGGAAAAAGGAAAAATTGCTTCGTTTAAAATATTCGTTACTTGGAGTTGGGTGGTTCGAATTCTTGGATTTTATCGTGTGAAAAGAATAACAAATGCTGATTTACCAAATGAACCTTTCATCATTGCTGCGAATCATACGTCTTATTTAGACATTTTTCTTTTGCCTTCGATCCTCCCAAAACAACGATTTCTATTTTTAGGAAAAAGTGAAATTCTTCAATACCCATTACTCAAAACATATTTCAAACGATTAAATATTGCAGTATACCGCGATAACCCCATAAAATCTGCACGATCATTTATTCGTGCCCGCAAAGAAATGAAGAAAGGCTGGTCCTTAATGATTTTTCCTGAAGGAGGAATACCGGATACTGACCATCCACAAATGATTCCCTTCAAAGACGGGGCATTTCAATTGGCAAAAAGTGCAAAAGTTCCAATTGTACCGATTACTTTTATGAACAACTATGAACTGTTGGGGGAACCTGAGAGTTTTTTCTCCAATGCCCGACCAGGGGAAAGTTTGGTGCATATTCATCCTTTTATTAGCAAAGAGAAAGTCGCAGAAATGTCCAAAGAAGAATTGAATTCTTCGTGCTTTGATATTATTTCTTCTCCATTTTCACGTGAAAAATGACACCAATTTTATTCTATCAAATAGATTGTATTATCGAGTAACTGAGGATTGTGAATTAATGCATATGGATTTGTTTGGACCATGACTGCTTTTTTATTCTTAGACAATCGTGCTTTTTCGTTATCAAATTGTTTGATTTCTTTCTTAAATCGTGTAATGGAAGTGTATTTTCCTTGTTTCAACAAATTAGTTTCATCTTGATTAATTTTCCGCGCTTTGTTGATCGTAATTTGTGGTATTGATCTAGAGAGTCGATTGCCTTCAAAAGTGATCCAAGAATGATTCATCCCTTTAATCTCTCGTCCATTATTTTCTGAAATAACCAACTCTTTGATTGCATCTTGTAATTTCCCGACAGAAGAGAATTCACAAGAAAGTTTGAAAATGAAATTTGTATAATCATGGGTGAATGTAACATTCGAGATACCTTCTTTTGTTTCTAAATTGCGAACCAATCGAGATAATTTTAAAGAAATATCATCTACAGAAGGCACTTTTTTTCCATCCAAACTATCTAAAGCGAGAATGGAATTAATTTTCACTTTGCTTGAACTCAGGTTGACGGAATATTTGAAAATCCCACTGCCGTCTTCGTTCATTGAGATGTCATCAATAATTTCGACGCAAGAACTTAAAAGAAAAACGAAAGAAAATAAATACAGAAATACCTTCATAGATATAAATATAATCAAAAAATGACAGTTTATTTTACTCCGGAAAACAATTCTTCGTTTTAATTCTTCATTTTCCTTATATTTGCACGAAAATTCAACTAATGTCGGATCAAAGAATATCAACAAGCAAAGCTCCTAAACCTGTAGGTTTGTATCCTCATGCGAGAAAAGTAGGAGATTTACTTTTTTTATCAGGGGTTGGACCTAGGGTCGCCGGTTCTGATGCTACAGATTCTGAAGTTCCTGGATTGAAATTGGACAAGAATGGAAATTTCTTAGAATTTGATTTTGAAGCTCAATGTAGAAGTGTTTTTGATAACGTGAGAATTATCTTGGAAGAATCAGGTTCGTCATGGGGTCAATTAGTGGACGTAACCGTTTTTTTGGTGAACATGAAACGTGATTTCCATACGTACAATAAGATATACGCAGAATATTTCAAAGACAATTTACCGTGTAGAACAACTGTAGAAATCAATTCTTTACCGACACCAATTGCGATTGAATTAAAATGTATTGCAACAATTAAATAATTATGATAAGATTTATTATTAGAAGCATCATAGCGCTTGCTTCATTGGTTTTTACCGTAGCTTTATTTTACAACGGATATTGGGGATGGGGAATTGTGATGATTTTCGCCCTTATTATTATCGGTTTTACATTCTTTCGTGATGAAAGAATGATTATGGCTTTGAATGCAATGCGTTCAGGTGATACAGAAAAAGCGGGAATGCATGTTCGAAAAATTACACATCCTCAGTTTTTACCGAAAAAGCAACACGCATACGTTTTGTTTCTTCAAGCGGTTCTTGGAACACAAGAATTAGGAATGGCGAAAAGTGAAGAATTGTTGCGTAAAGCAATGGGAATGGGATTGAGAACTGGACAAGATAATGCTGTTGCAAGAATGCATTTGGCTGGAATTTGTGCTCAAACTGGACGAAATAAAGAAGCTTTATCACTTTTAGCTGAAGCGAAAAAATTAGATGAGAATGGCGCAATGAAAGATCAAATCTCTCAAATGCAGAAACAATTGAAAGTTGCTCCATCTAAAAATCAAATGAGAATGGCTCAAATGCAACGTGGTCGTCAAAAATCTCCTCGTCGTAAGTAATGTCTAACGAGAAATTGTTTACCACAGGTTGGGCAGATTATGAATTAATCGACGCCGGTGGTGGAAAAAAACTGGAGCGTTGGGGTAAAATTATTACGATTCGACCCGAAGTTCAAGCTTATTTTAAATCAGGGAAAACTTTTGACGAATGGTATAAGTTGGCGCACTGGGAATTTATTTCAAAAGGCGGTCAATCTGGTTCATGGAAAAAGTTGAAAGAGTTTTCTCCGAAACAATGGGATATTAAGTATAAAAATCTTTCTTTTCATCTACAACTTACGAAGTTTAAACACGTTGGAATTTTCCCCGAGCAAAGAATAAACTGGGACTTTATTTCTGAGAATTTAGCTTTTGAGAAACGTTTTCTAAACCTTTTTGCATATACCGGTGCTGCATCTGTTGTGGCTCGGAAAGAAAATGCAAGTACTTTTCATGTAGATTCTGTCAAACAATTGATAACGTGGGCAAAAGAGAACATGGAACTCAGCGAATTGGATGGAATAAAATGGGTGCATGAAGATGCGCTGAAATTTGCTCAACGTGAATTGAAAAGAGGGAACAAATACAAAGGAATCATCATGGATCCTCCGGCATACGGAATTGGAGCCAAGAAAGAACGTTGGAAATTAGAAGACAAATTGGATGAATTGATGGTGAGTGCTTCAAAGTTACTTGAAAAAGACGGTTTCTTGATCCTCAATACATATTCTCCCAAAATTGATCTTAAATTTCTCCAAAGAAAAGCCAATCGTCATTTTAGTAATCGACATTTTGAAGTAAAAGAATTGTGGATGAAAACGAGTACTGGGAAGGAACTGTATTATGGTAATTTATTGAGAGTGGGGTAGGATAATCTACCACAGTCTTTCTACCTCATTTCGAGTCAAATAAACCTCTACAATTATTCTAGATACTAATTCTAAATTTATTTCTTCCGGAGAAATGAGTAAATCATAACTGGCTTTTTTTTCTAAATTTTCTTTCTTCTCAACAATACCCAATTTAAGAAGAGTTTGCCTTCCTAATAATTTTCCTCCGTAACAGTATTTGAATGAATTATTATTGATGTCACCTTTTATAACGGATAATCTGAGAAGAAGTTTATACGTTTTATTGAAGTATTTTTTATACTGTCGAATGCGGACTTTTGTCAACTCATCTCCATGAAGAATTTCTCCAGTGTAGCGAACAATTTCATTCAATTCAGCTAAATAGGCTTTGCGTTCTTTGGGTGTTTGTTCCATTCAGTTCAGAATTTTATCTGCGAGGACATTACTTAACTTGAAATAACTTTCAACTGTCCAACCTCCAACGTGTGGAGAAAGAATAACTTTATCAGAATTTAAAATGTATTTAAAGTCGTCATTCATTTCCTGTTCAAAGAATGATTCAAAACTTGTTTTTTCATACTCTAGAACATCCAAACATGCGCCAAGTACTTTTCCATTCTTCATCGCATTTACCAAAGCAGACGTTTGTACAATTTTACCACGAGAAAGATTAATTAAAAAGACATTTTTTTCAAAAGAAGTAAAAAATACTTCATTCGCATAATACATGGTTTCCTCGTTCTGTGGAATATGGAAACTTACTACATCACAGTTTTTGTAAATATCATCTAGTGATGATTCTGTGATATACTCATCTCCGAAATTTGTTTTGTATTTATCGTGTACTAGAATTTCTACATCAAAGCCACGCAATTTCTTCGCAAAAGCCGCCCCATTATTCCCATAACCGATAATTCCGACTGTTTTTCCATCGAGTTCAATTCCTCGGTTTCCTTCTCTGTCCCACTTGCCATCTCTTACCTCTCTGTCTGCAAGATGCAATCGATTAAAAAGTGAAAGTAACATTCCTAGCGCATGTTCTCCAACGGCATTTCGATTTCCTTCTGGGGCATTGTGAAGAGTAATGTTGTTTTTAGCGCAATAATCAATATCGATATTTTCCATTCCGGCACCAGAACGCGCAATAAATTGTAAATCGTTGAAATGGTGTAAAAATGATTTATCCATTTTAAACCGCGAACGAATAACCAATCCTTTGGCATCAGAATATTCTTTGATAATCTCCTGTTGATTTAAATGCGTCGCATCGATACAAGAAAAACCTGCGTTTGTTAATCGTTCTTGTAAAATAGGATGAACGATATCAATAAAAAGTACTGTCATAACTTTCTAATTATCTGAAGGGGAAGATTTGTAATCAGAAATTTTCATTTAATTCCTTCTTATATCCCATACATTAACATTCCGATGGTCAAATAGATAAATAAACCGAGAACATCATTAAGTGTTGTAATAAATGGACCGGTTGCTAAAGCTGGATCAATTTTATATTTATCAAGCATTAAAGGAATGAGTGTACCGAATATTCCAGCAAAAATAATCACAGTAAAAAGGGAAATACTTACAACGATTCCTAAAGTAGCACTATCGAAAACATGAGCAATTCCATAAATAATAATGGAAAGAATAAAACCATTCAATAGAGCAACGAGTGTTTCTTTGGTGATTTTTTTGAAAATTGAGCCAAATTGATCGGTTCCACGAGCGAGTGATTGTACAACAATTGCAGATGATTGCACTCCAACGTTTCCTCCCATGGCTGTAATTAATGGAATAAAGAAAGCTAGAGCAGGAACTTCTGCAATCCCACCTTCAAATCCGGAAATTACTTGTGCACCAAATACACCGCCCATTAGACCAATAAGTAACCATGGCATTCTTGCGCGAGATATTTTCCAAACAGAATCATCTGATTCAATATTTTCAGAAATACCAGAAGCCATTTGAAAATCCTTTTCAGCTTCATCCTTGATGACATCTACAACATCATCAATGGTAATTCGACCAACTAATTTGTGCTGTAAATCAACAACTGGAACAGAAACAAGTTCATATTTTTCCATGATTTTAGCCACATCCTCTTTGTCATCACCTGTTTTAACAGAGATTACATTTTTATTTTGGTATAAATCCGCAATTTTGGTTGTTGGTGTAGCAAACAGAAGACTTTTTAAAGAAAGGTAACCTAAAAGTTTTTCATTCTCATCAACCACGTAAATGGTGAATATTTTCTCGACATCTTCCGCTTGTTTTCTCAGTTCAACAACACAACGATTGGTTGGCCAATCGATTTGAGCTTGAATAAATTCTTTCTGCATTAATCCACCAGCAGTGTCAGCGTCATAATTCAGTAAGTCTACAATGTCTTCGGCTGTTTCATCATCCTCAATATGAGAAATAACTTCTTCGACTTGCTTTTTAGGCAACTCACTCATTAGATCAGCGGCATCATCAGAGTCTAATTGTTCAACTTGCTCAGCGATTTCTTTGGCAGAAAATGATTGAATTAAATGTTCACGAAGATCTTCATCGATCTCCATTAAAATATCACCCTGAACTTCTTCATCTAATTTATGGTAAAGGAAAGAAGCTTGGTCAACATCAAGTTCATCAAGAATACTTGCAATATCAGCGTCATGCAATCCAACTACATTTTTTTGAATCCACGAATTATCCTGACGGGCAATTGCTTCGCCTAAATTATCAAGATATTCTTTTGTTAATTCAAATCGCATGATTAGATTTTTGAGCAAAGATAAGGAGAATATATAATTCAGCGAGCAATTCTGAAAATAAGACTGAATTAAGCAAGTTTTGTAAGCTTAGTGGTCTTTAAGTTTCTCATTATCTTCTTTTTTCAGACTATAAAGTCCATAAAATAAACCGAAAAAAGTAACACCTGTTTGTGTTTCTATGGTGTCTTCAACGAGGAATGAGGCTATAATGATTACCATGAACAAAAGTCCTATTATTGTGTTGTTTTGAAAGTTTACACAGATAAAATGAATAATCATCCATAGAAAGTAGAGGAGACCAATAATTCCAAAAGTCAATAATATGGTTAAATAATAATTGTGAGCTCTTTTTCTATTCTCAATTCTTAAATCAGAATTATTGACAATGTACTGGAGATTGAAAGCATCTTGAACATCACCAGAACCTGTTCCAAGAATGAAATTCTTCGTAGCTATTTGCCATCCAGTTTTCCAAAACTCCATTCGTTGTAAAATTGAATGACCGTTTGGGTCATGTGAATTGATGATTTGGTATTTCACACCATATAAGCGAGAAAAGAAATTTCGTTTTTTAGCACTTGTCTTTCCTTGTTCAATATTTTTTATATCCATTAAACTCAATTGAGATAATCCAATGGAATCTTTGCGTAGGTTTTTTGAAAATAAGTAACGAATAAGCGTTTCTTTAATCACTTGCCCTTTTGAATCAAGACTATCAATAGGAACTGAAGAGTAAAGAATCCAATCTCTATTAATTTCTGCATTGCAAACATAGAGATGAGTAGGTTTATTGTTTATTGGCGATATAAATGCAAATTCATGTTTGTAATCATTTCCACTTATACTTTGTGTTTCTAGGTTTTTATAATCATTTTTATTTATTTCTACCGGAGAGAACGTCCAAATGAGTAGAGAAATAATTGTCAAAATAGCAATAGAAAAAAATGGGATGAGTAACCATTTTCTTTTGGTCCATAATTGAAGAATAATGTAGGTGGAAACACCAATGGATAGCGTTAGTACGCCCGATAAGACTTGACTATAAAAAGTGTAATACGTCAGCCAGAAAATGAGGACAATGAGCAATGTATTGAAACGAATGTTTTTTCGCTTAATAAATGTTAGTAGAATTATAATCACCATTGAAATAATCAGTGCTAAACGAATATGTGATGAAAACAATGACAGACCTCTTATGTCAGTGTATTGATGCTTTCCAAGCACTTGGTTATAACTTAAATAGTTAAGGAATGTGATGAGTAGGGTTGAGATTGAAATACTCCAAAGAATGATTTTCAAGTATAATTGCTGTAGAATTGGTTTCGCAACAATAACTGTAGGTAATACGAGAAGAGGTAGTTTAACGCGAAGATCATCAATGAAATATTCAAGATTTGTACTCCAGAAAATAGAAATTACATGAAGCAAGAAAAAACCAAGAATAAGTAAATACGTTTTATTTGTTTTTAGGTTTTTATAGTATGATTTAAAATCACCTTCCAATAATAGGTTCAAAACAACGAACATCATACCAATGGACATGACAATTTTGTTCAACGGAATTCCTACAGCAATTCCACTTAAACCAAAAATATGGAGATAGGTGTGTGTATTACTTCCGAAAAAACGGTTGAACATAAGTTGCAGTTTATTTGTTTTAGACTGGTGTCTAAAGCTAAAACGATTATTTTCCTAAAATAGTGTTGTATTTTGAACTGTTTTGAAGAATTTCAATCGAAGAATCGATAAAAGGGTCATTTTTAAATGATTGAATTGCCCTGCCATTTTGAAAATAATAACGTGACACAATTTCATTCTCTAAAAAGGAAATAATTTGCGCTTTAAATTTTTCTAAATCACGTTCTTTCGAAGGAGTTACTTTTGCTAACATCTCAGAGTATTCTTTTTCAATATCGTCAAAATACCCTTCTTCCATTGCCGTTTTTTTCATTTTTAATAAAACCTCCTCAGAAGAAGTTGAATACGTAAATTCTTTGGATAAAATGTAGGTTTTAAACTTAAGGTATTCTTCATCACTAATGGAGAACTCTTTAACATTTGCTATACTGTCATTTGAATAATAGAATTGTGTTGCATAGTGAAAAATAAGATTATTCTTGAATAAGGCTACCGTTAAACCACTGAGTTCTTTTTGTACAATCTCTTCATCTGGTTCAACACCTCTACCGTCTATGACATCGCGACCATTCTTTGTTTTGAAAATTGTAATCAAAGAATCTGGAATTTCTTCAGCAGCATCTTCACTCAATTTATCGTAGTACTCTAATCGCTGAACACAACGACCTGATGGAGTGTAATATTTCGCAATGGTTAATTTCATCTTCGCGCCATAATCAAGGTCATACGTTCTTTGAACTAAGCCTTTTCCGTAGGATTGAGTACCAATAATAACAGCTCTGTCTAAATCTTGAAGAGAACCTGAAACAATTTCACTCGCTGAAGCAGAACCTTGGTTGACAAGAACTACTAATGGAATTTCTAAATCCAAAGGGTCAGATTGAGTTGCATACGTTCTGTTTTCTTCTTCAACACGGCCTCTTGTTGTAACAACTGTTTGACCTTTTGGGACAAAAAAATTGACAATTCGAACAGCTTCGATAAGTAATCCACCTCCATTTCCTCGTAAATCCAAAACCAAACTCTTCATCCCTAAGTCTTTCAACTTGACAAAAGCATCTTTAATTTCTGATGAAGCAGTTCGGGTAAAACTATTGAGCTTAATGTACCCCGTTTGATCGTCAATCATTCCAAAATAAGGAACGTCTGGGAGCTTAATTTCATCTCTTTCAACGGTTAATTTTTTCTTTTCACCATTTATTCGCTCAATTTCAACTTCTATTTTCGTTCCTTTTGGACCTTTCAAAGCTTTAGAAACTTCTTCAGAATTTAAGTTGTACATTGATTTACCATCAATTGTTATTATTTTATCTCCTGCTTTTAAACCACTAACATCTGCTGGTTTGCCTTTATATGGTTCAGAAATATATACATATCCATCAATCTTTCGTATTCTCGAACCAATGCCACCATATTTTCCTGTCGTCATTAAACGATAATCTTCAATGTTTGCCTCATGATAATAAACAGTGTAAGGATCTAATTCGTTTAGCATTGCATCAATTGCAGTTTTAGACATTTGTCCTGCCTGAATATCATCGACATAATATTTTTCAAGATGCTCATAAATTTGATCCATCAATTCCAATGAGCGGATAACTTCAAAACCGTTGGACTGAGCATTTGTTATTCCAGAAATGAAAAGGAATAAACTGAAAGTAAGTATGTGAAAAAAATTATTCATGAAGTGAAGATAATATTTTTGTAAATAGTTTATTGATTTTTTTTTGCAGCAATTCATTTTTCATTTCCTCTTTTGGACTATATATAAGGAAGATGTTGATGAAACGTTTACGGAGAATTAATTGCTCTTCAAATGAATGTTTGTTTAAACGAACTGCTTCTCGCATGATTCTTTTAATTCGATTTCTTTGGAAAGCATGTCGAAATGTTCTTTTTGGTGCTGAGAAAACAATCCTAAATGGATGCTCTTCATCCGATCTTTCTCTTTCGACTATGAAAACAACAAAAGGATAAGAAGAGATACGTTTTCCATCTTCGAATAACGCATCAATCTCTTTTCTGCTTTTTAACGAATAATCTTTGCCAAGTTTAAAATCCATCTTTATTCAGCCAATCGAGGAAGATTGATTTTTTCTTTAATGATAAAACTTGTAGGAAACTGCGCTTCAATCTCAGCTTTTATTTTTTCTGCTTCAAGACGTGTTCTAAAATCTCCTACTTTTAAAAAGAAATTTGGAGCGGTGTATGTCGTATAAGTATCAATTTTCGGGAAAAGTGAGATAAAATAAGCTCTCTTTGAATTAATTAATGATTTATCAGAATCAAAAAAGAGTTGGATTCTAAAACCATTTATTTGTGGATTAATTTCATTGGGTGGCACATTAGATTGTGCGTCAATTAATGCATTTATTCTAGAGTCCTCTTTAATAGTTATCTCCCCTTTCTGTGAAAAAGAAATGGGAATCCATAAAAAGCTTAATAGGATAAAGAAAAGTTTCATAATTATATTCATTTTATTAATCGGTTTCAAATTTACAAAATACTTTCAACTCAAACTCTGATATTTTGAACTGAGTTGAAAACACTTTTTTTAACAATCTTTGTGCCGAAGAATTTTGAAGGTAATTTTAGAGTGTATTTATTGAAAATGTGGTACTTGAGCGTCGTCTTGATTGAAAAAAGAGCAAAATCCTTATTTAGAATCATTTTAAATTAAGCGTTTTCACGTCAAAAGTGTCACAAAACTGTCATAGAATTTCTCATTTCTACTAATTTTGCTTGCACCAAGAAGTGTTTTTTGGTGATAGACTAACAGTTTTTTACATGGAAATATCTAGTAGTCAGATGTTTAGAAATCTTAGAAAATGGAGCTTTGGAGCAATAACGCTGTTGTTGTTGTCAAACTCTTTCAATTCTCTCGCACAAGGAGAAGACCTGTTCAAGGTAAAATGTGCAACTTGTCACCAGGTATTCAAGGATGGTACTGGTCCCAAGTTATTTAACGTTCGTCAGAAGTGGTCTGAAGGCGGTGCAAATGATGAATCCATTATTCAATGGGTCAACAATTGGGATGCAGCTGTAGAAAGCGATCCGTACGCTGCAACAGTTGCTGCTTGGTCTGGAGCAAGTATGATTAAGTTTCCGGACTTGTCAAAAGAACAAATCACTTCTATTTTTGATTGGGTTGATTCTCAAGAAGAAAAAGTTGCTGCTACAGCGGCTACTTCTGGAGGTGGAGATGCAAATGTGATTGAAGAAGAATCTTCAAATACATGGGTGTGGTTAGTATTAGCCATTATCTTTATTGTTATTGTTCTTGCTGTAAGTGGAGTTCGTCGACAGTTGAAATCAGCAACTGCTGAAGCAAATGGAGAAGACTTCAACGATGATGTTACTTATAAAGATGAGATCAAAGAGTGGGGGTGGAACAATAGAAAGAAAGTTGTTGTTGGTGCTATTATAGTTGTAATGGGATTAGTAGTTGCTTTGTTCTTGAGTTTATACACGATTGGTATAGTTGAAAATTATCAACCTTCTCAACCGATTGCTTATCCTCATGATGTTCACGCTGGTATAAATGAGATTGATTGTAAATACTGTCACAATACAGTAACTGAATCTAAAACAGCAAGTTTACCTTCGGTTAATGTTTGTATGAATTGTCACAAGCAAATCAGTGGTAGTACACCAGAACAAGAAGCTAAAATCGCTAAAATTTATGAAGCAGCAGGGTTTATTCCTGAAGGTGGAGGTAAATATACGGGTGAAACTAAGCCTATCGTTTGGAATAAAGTACACGTTCTTCCTGATCACGTTTATTTCAATCACTCTCAACACGTTGTAGTTGGTGGAATTGATTGTAAACAATGTCACGGAGATATGGCAAAAAGAAATGAAACAGCTAAAGTTCAAAATATCGCAGATTTGAATAAAATCGAAGGTAACATCAAGTTGACTAAAAACACATTAACAATGGGTTGGTGTATTGAATGTCATCAAGAAAAAGAAGTTTCAATGGGAACTCTTGATTCTAAAAAAGATGGTTACTACGATGAAATTCACAAACGATTGATGGAGAATGACCAAACTCTTTATGGAGATTATCTTGAAGATGGTAAGGTTACTGTGAAAGAATTAGGTGGATGGGAATGTGCTAAATGCCATTACTAAAATATAAGTACAAGAAGAATTCGAAATAAGAATATGGGAATGACAAGAAAATATTGGAAAGGAATTGAAGAGTTGAAAGAGACTCCGCAATTCTTAGAATCCAGAGATCAAGAGTTTCCCGCTCAATCTTCAGTTGAAGAGTTTTTGAGTGACGAAAATTTAAAAGAAACGTCGACAGGTCGTCGTGATTTTTTAAAGTTTTTAGGTTTTAGTGTTGCAGCAGCAACAGTTGCAGCTTGTGAAGCGCCTGTTACTAAAGCAATTCCTTATGTGAATAAGCCTGAAAATGTAACGCCTGGTATGGCAACATGGTATGCTTCAACATACTATGATGGAAATTCATACGCAAGTGTTTTAGTTAAAACTCGTGAAGGTAGACCGATCTTCATTAAAGGAAATAGAGACTTCGGAATTTCTGGAGGAGCTGTTAATCCACAAATTATTGCATCTGTTTTAGGCTTATATGATAGCCAACGTTTGACAGATCCAATGATGAATAATGAAGTAAGTGATATTTCTAAAGTTGATAAGAAGGTTATCTCTTCGTTAAAATCAGCAAATAGAGTTGTACTTCTTTCAAATACTGTAATTAGCCCATCTGTTCTTGGTGCTATTGGAGAATTGAAATCATCAATCAACGGTGAAGCAGGAGATAAGTTTGAACATATTCAATACGATGCCGTTTCTTATTCAGCAATGAGAGATGCTAATAAAAAATCTTTTGGTTTAACAACAAGTGAAGAATCTTCAAATGGTGTTATCCCAAATTATGATTTTTCAAAAGCAAAGACAATTGTTAGTGTTGGAGCTGATTTCTTGAATTCTTGGTTGTTACCGACTCAGTTTACTGCTCAATATGCAGGAACAAGAAATCCAGATGCGAAATGGATGTCTCAACATTTTCAATTTGAATCAGTGATGTCTGTTACTGGATCAAATGCTGATTACAGAGGAATGATTAAACCTTCTGAAGAAGCAAATGTTTTAGCATATATCTTGAAGAAATTTGGAGCAAGTTCTGGTGGAGTTTCTACGAAGATCAATGAACAAGCAATGAAAATTGCTGATGCTGCCTTTGAATCATTAAAACATTCAAAAGGTGCTTCAATTGTTATTGCTGGTTCGAATAATGTTTCTGTTCAAATTTTAACAAATAAATTAAATGAAATTGTTGGATCTTATGGTACAACAATGGATTTAAATAACCCAATCAACTTATTTCAATCTAACGATGCTGAAATGGCTAAGTTTGTCAAAGAAGTTGAAAGTGGAAAAGGACCTGATGCAGTCATTCTTTACGGAGTAAATCCAGCTTATTCTTTACCAAATGGTGATGCGTTTAAAGCAGGATTGAAAAAAGTGAAAATGTCTGTTTCGTTAGCTTCTTATGCTGATGAAACTGCTGCAAATTGTACTTGTGTTGCTCCAGATCATCATGGTTTAGAGTCATGGTCAGATATGCAAGCGACTAAATCTCATTATGCTTTAGCGCAACCAACAATTCGTCCTCTTCATAATTCAGTTTCGGCTCTTGAATCATTCTTGGTTTGGGCAGGTGCTGCAAAACGTGAAGGAAAAGATTCTAAAGTAGCTTATAACTATATTAAAAATAACTGGATTCAATACGGATTCCCATACCAAACAGAATATTCTGATTCGGATATGTATTGGAATATGATGGTGCATAACAGTTGTGGTGAAGATGTTGTTGCTGAATCTGCTGGAACATTCGCTGTTTCTGCTGATGCAATGTCAAATCTTACTTCAAAATTGCCTAAGGCTGCAAAGTCTGAGGTGGTGTTGTACCAGAAAGCTGCAATTGGAATTGGTAATCACTCAAACAACCCATGGTTACTTGAGATGCCTGATCCAATGACAAAAGTTACTTGGGATAATTACATTACTATGAACCCTGTTGAAATGGAGGGGGAATATGCAACGACATTCGATCAAGAAAATGGATTGAATTTAGCAACAGTAAAAGTTGGTTCTAAAGAACTTACTTTACCTGTGTTTCCGTTGCCAGGACAAACTATTGGTACAGTTGGTATAGCTTTAGGTTATGGTCGTGGTGCAAATGGTGAGAAAATTGGTAAAGCTGCTTATCCAACAAAAGAATATGGTGGGTATGTAACTAAAACTGATGGTTCTCCTGAGACTGTTGGAAAGAATGCATTTGCTTTCGTTTCACTTGTAAATGGTAATTATGCTTACTCTTCTTCTTGTTCGATTACGAAAGCAGAAGGTATTTACCCAATTGCATCGACTCAAATTCACCAAACGGTAATGGGTCGTCACTCTATCGTTAGAGAAACAACATTAGATATTTATAACCATAAAGATAAAGAAGCTTACAATCCTGCACATATGTTGCAGAAAATGGACGAACATGGAAATCATGTTGAAGCTCCTGTAAGTGAATTTGATTTATGGAAAGCACACCCTGTTGAACATATCGGTCACAGATGGGGAATGACAATTGATCTTTCTACATGTATTGGTTGTTCTTCTTGTTTAATTGCTTGTCAATCTGAGAACAACGTTCCTGTTGTTGGTAAAGATGAAGTAAGAAAAGGGCGTGAGATGCATTGGTTACGTATTGATAGATATTACGCTTCTGATGAAGAAGAGGTAGTTGGTTTACGTAAAGATGCTGAAACATTCAGTTTCTCTAGAGCAGAGATTGCTGCAACGAACCCTAAAGTGGTTCACATGCCTATGATGTGTCAACATTGTAATCATGCCGGTTGTGAAACTGTTTGTCCTGTTGCTGCAACAAATCACAGTAATGAAGGATTGAATCAAATGGCTTACAACAGATGTATTGGTACTCGTTATTGTGCGAATAACTGTGCATACAAAGTAAGACGTTTCAACTGGTTCAATTACCCATCTTACAAAGCGCAAACAGAAATTAATCCTGCACAGGATGATTTAGGTAGAATGGTTCTTAATCCAGATGTCACAGTACGTACTCGTGGTGTAATGGAGAAATGTTCTATGTGTGTACAACGTATTCAAGAAGGTAAGTTAGTAGCTAAAAAAGACGGTCGACCTGTTGTTGATGGTGATGTTACTACTGCTTGTTCTGATGCTTGTCCAACTCATGCGATACGTATTGGAGATTGGAATGACATTCATTCAAATGTCCGTAAAGGATCAGAAGATAAACGTGCTTATCAAGCTTTAGAAGAAGTTGGTCAAAAACCAAACGTTTGGTATAAAGTGAAAGTGAGAAACGAAGACAATAAAGAATTGGATAAACTTCAAGTCGTAAAAAAGAAACATGAAGCACATGGTGAACATGATGCACATGCGGAAGGACATGAAGAGCACCAAGAGAATAATCATTAATTGAAATAAAACCTATTGTAAATGCATAAGGAAGCAGCAATTAGAGAACCCCTCATCTTAGGTCATAAGACTTATCATGACATTACAGAAGACGTTTGTAAGCCGATTGAGGACAAAGCGCCAAGAATGTGGTATATCCTCTTTGGGATTGCCCTAATCATCGGGTTGTATGGAATCGGATGTATTTTGTACTTACTTGGAACTGGAGTAGGAGTTTGGGGATTGAACAAGACCATTGGATGGGCTTGGGATATTACTAACTTCGTTTGGTGGGTTGGTATCGGTCACGCAGGAACATTGATTTCTGCAGTACTATTACTTTTCCGTCAGAAATGGAGAATGGCGATTAACCGTTCAGCAGAAGCAATGACAATTTTCGCCGTATTTATGGCAGGAATGTTCCCGTTGATTCACATGGGTCGTTTATGGCTTGGATACTGGGTTTTACCGTTACCAAATCATTTTGGTTCGTTGTGGGTGAATTTTAACTCACCATTATTATGGGATGTATTTGCCATTTCCACTTACCTTTCTGTTGGTTTGGTATTCTGGTACATTGGTTTAATTCCTGATTTTGCAACAATTCGAGATAGAGCTAAAAAACCTGTAGCTAAAAGAATGTATTCTATTCTTGCTTTTGGATGGTCAGGTAGAGCTAAGCATTGGAATCGTTTTGAGTTAATATCATTGGTTCTTGCTGGTTTAGCAACTCCTCTTGTATTTTCCGTTCACTCTATTGTATCATTTGATTTCGCTACATCAGTTATACCAGGTTGGCATACCACGATTTTCCCTCCGTACTTTGTTGCTGGAGCGGTATTCTCTGGATTTGCAATGGTACAAACACTTATGTTAGTGATGCGAAAAGCAATGAAATTGGAAGCATACATTCATACAAGACACGTTGAATACATGAATATTGTAATTATGGTAACAGGTTCTATTGTTGGAACGGCATACATTACTGAGTTATTCATTTCATGGTATTCTGGAGTAGAGTATGAAGCATATGCATTCTTAAATAGAGCTACTGGACCTTATTGGTGGGCGTATGCTTCTATGATGACTTGTAATGTTGTTTCTCCACAATTAATGTGGTTCAGACCTTTGAGAAGAAGTTTAATTTTCACTTTCATCATTTCTATCGTTGTAAACATCGGTATGTGGTTCGAACGTTATGTAATTATCGTATCTTCAATCCATAGAGATTATTTACCATCTTCATGGAGTATGCATTACCCAAGTCACATTGATATTGGTGTATATGTTGGAACAATCGGTTTGTTTTTCGTATTCTTCTTATTGTTTGCTCGTTACTTCCCAGTATTAGCATTGAATGAATTGAAAACGATCTTAAAAACTTCTGGAGAATCTTATAAGAATGGAGATTATCCTGTTCACCCTACTCCAAAACCTTATGTTGATCCAACTGCTCCTATAACTAAAATTGCAAAAGAAAAGAAAGTTATTGTTGATGAGAAATCAGAAACAAAAATTGACGCTAAAGCTTCTGCTGAATTAGTAAGTGCTTTGGGTGAAGGGTCTGAAGAATCCAAAGATGACTTGAAAGTTATTTCTGGAGTTGGACCAAAATTCGAAGAAACATTGAATGAAATTGGAATCTGGTCTTATGGACAGGTAAGTAAAATGACGAAGAAAGAATACGATCTTTTGGATTCAATTACTGGAAAGTTTCCTGGTAGAGCTGAAAGAGACGATTGGGCTGGTCAAGCAAAAGAATTAATGAACTCAAAAAATCAATAAGACATGGCGGATAGAGTAATATATGCAATGTATGACGATGAAGAAATCCTAAAGGATGGAGCAAAAGTACTAGTTGCAAAAGGTATAAAGGTTGAAGAAGTGTTTTCTCCTTTTCCAATTCATGGAATCGATCCTATTATTGGAGTTGAACAAACACGTTTAGGAATCTTTTCTTTCATCTACGGATTATTAGGATTAGCTTTGGCAACATATGGAATGTGGTTTTTCATGATTAGTGATTGGCCAATGAACATTGGTGGTAAACCAAATGAATCTTATTTGGAAAACATGATGTCATTCATTCCAATTACATTTGAGTTTACTGTTTTATGTGCTGCTCATGGTATGGCAATTACTTATTTAATTGCAAATAGAACATTACCAGGAATGAAAGCGCAAAATCCAGATCCTAGAACAACAGATGATAAATTTGTTATGGAGTTGAGAACATCTCAAAACACTCAGTTTAGTGCTGAGGAAATTGAAACAATGGTGAAGAGTACTGGAATCATTGAATTAGAACAAAAAGACATTTAATAATTTTTCATATAAAACAGATGAAAATAAAATTTAGAATCATATCAGTTATTTCAGCTTCTGCACTGACAACTTTAATGTTAGGCTCATGTAGTCCCGCTGAAGACAGTTCAGGTTTCGAATACATGCCAGACATGTACCGTTCTGCTGCTATCGAACCGTATGTTGATTATGGTGAAATTAGAGGTAAAGAGAATAAAGAAGTTAAACTTTTATTATCTGCTAAAACTCCACCAAATGGAACAATTCCATATTATGGAACAGATAAAGATGAAGTGAGTATCATGCTTCCTTATCATCGTTTAGCAACTAAAGCATTTAAAACTACTCATGGTATGTTTGATGCAGAGTTTTCTGACAAAGATGAATATGCGTTGGCTGTATCTGATGTTAATCAATTGAAATTAACTTCTGAAAATTCAGAGTTAATTTTAAAAGATGGTAAAACATTATTCAACCAGAATTGTGCACATTGTCACGGTAAAAAAGGTGACGGTAATGGACCAATGGTA
Organism: uncultured Fluviicola sp.; assembly: GCA_964387525.1. Classification (GTDB taxonomy): domain Bacteria; phylum Bacteroidota; class Bacteroidia; order Flavobacteriales_D; family Crocinitomicaceae; genus UBA4466. The sequence goes on along the minus strand of CAYLWS010000004.1, from coordinate 72,709 downwards.
GAAAGTGGAGCTTACGTTGGTGTACCAGATTATGCAAATTTGAAAGATTTAAGTGATGGACAAATGTTTTACTCAATCTATTATGGAAAGGGTATGATGGGAGCTCATTCTTCTATTATCAATAAGAAAGAAATCTGGACAATAATCCATTACATCAGAAGTGTACAAGATGGTGATTATGGAAAAAATGTTAACAGTATAGAAGTTTCTCAAGCAGATTCTATTCAAGTTCAATAAAAATATTACAAGTCAATTTAGATATACGACATGGAATTTAAAGTAACAAAAAAAGCAAACAGGTTTACACTTTCACTTATTGTGATTGGTTTATTGTTTACAGGACTAGGAATCGCTACAGGTTATAGTGATCATCATTTTTTAACTCGTTTTTTATCCAATGGATTAATCAACAGTTTCTTCTTTTTCTCTCTTGCATTAGGATCATTGTTCTTCTTAGCATTACAATATGCAACAGAAACAGGATGGTATGCTACTATTAAAAGAGTGATTGAAGCAATTATGGGATATTTACCTTACGGTATCGGTTTCATGGTTCTCGTTTTTCTTGCGTTAACCTTAACAAAAGGTGCTCATATCTATTCTTGGATGGATCCTGAAGTTGTCGCAAATGACGAAATGATTCAAATGAAATCTTCGTACTTAAATCCTGTTTTCTTCTGGATTAGAACGATTGTATATTTAGGTATATATTTCCTTTTTTGGAGAGGATACAAAAGAAGATCTTTGGAAGAAGATAGAGTTGGTGGAACAGAAATTCATATCAAGAATTACAAGAAAGGAGCAGTTTTCTTAGTATTCTTTGCTGTATTTACGAATACTTCTTCATGGGATTGGATCATGTCTATTGATGTACATTGGTTCTCTACTCTTTTTGGATGGTATACATTCGCAGGAATCTGGTGTTCTTCAATGACTGTTATGGTTTTATTGATCATTTATTTGAAGAAACAAGGTTATTTACCTAAAGTAAATGACAATCATATCCAAGATGTTGGTAAATGGGTATTTGCGACATCTTTCTTATGGTCATACTTATGGTTTTCTCAATACATGCTTATCTGGTATGCAAATATAGGTGAAGAAGTAATTTACTATATGGTTCGTATTGAGCATTATAAAGTATTGTATTTTGGAATGTTCATTGTAAACTTTGCTTTCCCGATGTTATTATTAATGTCAAGAGATGCAAAAAGACATGCAGGTACTTTAACTGTTATTGGTATTATTATTTTATTAGGTCACTGGATGGATGTTTACATCATGGTTTCTGGTGGTTCTATGGGAGCAAATGCAAGAATTGGTTTCTTAGAAATCGGTATGCTCATATTTATGGCTGGTTTATTTATTCGAATTATTTTGAATAATTTAACGAAAGCTCCTTTAACACCGGTGAATCATCCATTCTTGGACGAGAGTATTCATCACGAAATATAACTTTGATTAGATAATTTTTAAGTAAATGGGAAGTAAATTAATTGTATTAGCAGTAATAATTCTAGGGGTAATAGCAATTGCTCAGTTGATGAAGATCTATCAACTTTCATCAAAACTGACGGATAGAAAAGAGGAAGAAATCAGTAATCGTAACAATCGATTGAATGCAAATCTTATGATTGTGTTTGTTGTTGCTTTATTTGCCGGTTTTATTTGGTTAATGGTTCGTTTTGGATGGACTGGTCGTGGAATGGCAGCTTCAGCTCATGGTCATGAATTGGATTGGCTATACAATATCAATTTTGCTATTGTATTGTTTGTGTTTTTCTTAACACATATTTTCTTGTTCTATTTTGCCTTTAAATATGTTAGAAAAGACGGTGTGAAAGCTTTTTATTTCCCTCATAGTAATAAGTTGGAAATGATATGGACAATTGTTCCAGCTTCAGTTTTAGCTGTTGTTATTATTTTAGGATTGAAAACATGGAATGAAGTAACTGCTGATGCGGCTCCTGAATCTATCCGTGTTGAGCTCTTCTCAAAACAATTTGATTGGACAGCACGTTATTCTGGTGATGATAATACATTAGGGAAATTTGATTACAAATTGACTACAGATAACAATGAATTAGGTCTTTTGACAACAAATACAATTGATTCAGCAATCAATGAAATGGAGAATGGTTCTAAAGGTATTCATTCTTTGGAAGAAAAGTTAAATGATCCTACGTTTGTTTTATCTCACTCTGCTCGTGCAGATATGATGGATGACTTAGACAGAAAAGGTCGTTTGGTTCGTTTGTTACATCAAATGAAAGGTCGTCACAAGTCAGATGTTGATGCATATGCTTGGGATGATATCATTCAAAAAGATACTTTGTACTTATGTGTTGGTAAAGAATACGAATTCAACTTTAGATCTAAAGATGTTATTCATTCTGCTTATTTTCCTGATTTCAGAGTTCAAATGAATACAGTACCTGGTTTAACAACTCGTTTTAAGTTCACACCAGATATTACGACTGAAGATTTTAGAAAAACAAAAAATAATCCTGATTTTCATTTCGCTTTAATGTGTAATAAAATCTGTGGTGGAGCACATTACAAAATGAAAATGACAGTTGTTGTCTTGAGTGAACCTCAATACGATGAATGGCTTGAAACAAAAGAGTTCGTTACATTTAGAGATAAATATTTCGCTTCTAAATAATTTTACAAATAATCTAAAAAATTATATATAATATGTCTGCAATTGCAACTGATTTACACCACGATTCTCATGACCATCATGATGAAAGTTTTGTAACAAAATACATCTTTACACAAGATCATAAAATGATCGGTAAACAGTTCCTCATGACTGCAATATTTATGGGAATTGTTGCGATGATTTTATCCATCCTTTTTAGAATTCAATTGGCTTGGCCAGGTGAAGGTTCTGATTTCGTTTCTTTTTTCTTAGGCGATGAATGGGCTCCAGGTGGAGTAATGAAAGAGGACATGTACCTTGGTTTAGTTACTATTCACGGTACAATAATGGTTTTCTTCCTACTTACAGGTGGTTTATCGGGGACTTTCTCAAATCTTTTGATTCCTTTCCAAATTGGTGCACGTGATATGGCGTCTGGATTCTTGAACATGCTTTCTTACTGGTTGTTCTTCCTTTCTTCAATTATTATGTTAGCATCTATGTTTGTTGAAACTGGACCAGCAATGTCTGGATGGACGGTTTATCCTCCATTATCCGCTCTGCCTCAAGCAGTCAGTGGCTCTGGTTTAGGTATGACTTTATGGTTGTTCTCAATGGCTATTTTCATTGCTTCTTCTTTGATTGGTTCGTTGAATTACATCGTTACTGTTTTGAATCTTAGAACGAAAGGAATGTCAATGACTCGTTTACCTTTAACAATCTGGGCATTCTTTATTACAGCTATTATTGGTGTTCTTTCTTTCCCAGTTCTTCTTTCAGCAGCATTATTGTTGATGATGGATAGAATGGCAGGAACAAGTTTTTACTTATCTGATATTATTGTTGGTGGTGAAATGTTAACACAACACGGTGGTTCTCCAATTCTTTACCAACATCTTTTCTGGTTCCTTGGACATCCTGAGGTATACATTGTATTAATTCCAGCACTTGGATTATCTTCTGAAATTATTTCTACGAATTCTAGAAAACCAATTTTTGGATATAGAGCAATGATTGGTTCTATTCTAGCAATTGCATTCTTATCCTTTATTGTATGGGCTCACCATATGTTTGTGACAGGAATGAATCCTTTCTTAGGTTCCGTCTTCGTATTTACAACCTTACTTATTGCAATTCCTTCCGCTGTAAAAGTGTTTAACTACATTACAACATTATGGAAAGGTTCTATCAACTTTACACCAGCAATGTTGTTTACAATCGGTTTGGTTTCTGCATTCATCTCTGGTGGTGTTACAGGAATCATTCTTGCAGATGCTGCATTGGATATTATGGTGCATGATACTTACTTTGTTGTAGCTCACTTCCATGTTGTAATGGGATTGTCAGCAGTCTTTGGTATGTTTGCTGGTGTTTATCATTGGTTCCCAAGAATGTTTGGTAAAATGATGAATACTTCTTTAGGTTATGTTCACTTTTGGATTACTATAGTTGGTGCTTACGGAGTTTTCTTCCCAATGCACTTTGTAGGAATTGCCGGTGCACCTCGTCGTTATTATGATTACTCTGTTTATGGTGATTTCGATACAGATGCTTTTAACATGATCATGGACTTAAATGTGATTATCACAATCTTTGCAATCATGGCAGCTTTAGGTCAAGCAGTTTTCTTATTCAACTTTTTCTACAGTATTTTCTACGGTCAAAAAGCACCACAGAATCCTTGGAAATCAAATACATTAGAATGGACTGCTCCAGTTGAGCATATTCACGGTAACTGGCCAGGAGAATTACCAACGGTACACAGATGGCCTTACGATTACTCAAAACCAGGTTCAGATGTGGATTTCATACCACAAACAGTTCCTTTGGCTGAAGGTGAAGAAGAGCATTAATTTAAAATTATTGTAAAATATATAAAGCCCTTTGTTGTTAACAGAGGGCTTTTTTCTATTTTTATAAAAAACATTTTTTTGGAAGATTCATTTGACTATAACGAGGAAGCAGAATTCAAAGGTGAAAAAGACTATGATAAAGTTCTGCGTCCAAAAAAATTGGATGACTTTACCGGACAGCCTAAAATTATCGATAACCTAGAAGTTTTTATTCAAGCGGCTATCTTAAGAGATGAACCACTTGATCATGTTCTTCTTCATGGACCTCCAGGACTTGGTAAAACAACTTTAGCAAATATTATTGCGAATGAATTAAGCGTGAGTTGTAAAGTTACCAGCGGACCTGTATTGGATAAGCCTGGAGATTTAGCTGGACTTCTAACGAATTTAGATAAAGGTGATGTACTTTTTATAGATGAGATTCACCGCCTAAGTCCTGTTATTGAAGAATATCTTTATTCTGCAATGGAAGATTATTCCATCGATATTTTGATTGATAGTGGACCGAATGCACGTACAGTGCAAATAGAATTGAATCCTTTTACTCTTATAGGAGCAACAACTCGTTCAGGATTACTGACTTCTCCTTTAAGAGCTCGATTTGGAATTAATCTTCGTTTAGAATATTACAACAGCAAAACATTAACTTCAATCGTTGAACGTTCATCGGGACTTTTAGCGATCCCTATTTCAGAAATTGCGGCATATCAAATTGCCAGTAGAAGTAGAGGTACACCTAGAATTGCAAATGCATTACTTCGACGCGTTAGAGATTTTGCGCAAATCAAAGGTGATGGAAATATTGACATTGACATTACCAACCATGCCTTGAATGCTTTAAATGTAGATCAGAATGGTTTGGATGAAATGGATAACCGTATTCTTTCTGCAATAATTGATAAATTTAGTGGTGGACCAGTTGGTTTAACAACAATTGCTACGGCTATTGGAGAAAATGCAGGTACAATTGAAGAAGTTTACGAACCGTTCTTAATTCAAGAAGGATTTATTATGCGGACTTCAAGAGGACGAAAGGTTACAGAGAAAGCATACAATCATCTCGGAAAATCACCTGGTTTTAAACAAGGTGGGTTATTTTAAGTACATTCAATATGAACTTGAAAGAAAGAAATACGAAACTAATCAAAGACAAAGCTGCAGAATTAGGCTTTTTCTTTTGTGGTATTTCGAAAGCTGATTTTCTACATGAAGAAGCCAAGCGTTTAGATAATTATCTAAAGAATAATTTCCAAGGAAATATGTCTTACCTTGAAAATCATTACGATAAAAGACTTGACCCGAGGTTATTGGTAGATGATGCTAAATCTGTTGTTTCTCTGTTGATGAATTATTATCCTGAAAATTCTCAACCCGACACTACTTTAAAAATCTCTAAATATGCCTATGGAAAAGACTACCATTTTCATATCAAAGATAAGTTGAAAGAATTCTATCAATATATTCAAGATGAAATAGGCGAAGTTGGCGGACGTGTTTTTGTTGATTCTGCTCCAGTCTTGGATAAAGCATGGGCAAAAAAAAGCGGTTTAGGTTGGGTAGGGAAGAATTCTAACCTAATTCATCCTAAAAATGGGTCTTTCTTCTTTATCGCAGAATTAATTTTAGACCTTGAATTGGAAGAAGACGGGCCAATGAAAGATTATTGCGGAACGTGCACCCGCTGTATTGACGCTTGTCCAACCGATGCTATTGTTGAACCCTATGTTGTAGATGGCTCAAAATGCATTTCCTATTTGACGATAGAATTAAAAGATGAACTTCTCCCCAAAGAATTTAAAGGGAAAATGGAAGATTGGATTTTTGGTTGTGATATTTGCCAAGATGTTTGCCCTTGGAATCGTTTTTCTAAACCAACCAAAGAACCCTTCTTTTCGCCACACGATAATCTACTGAAAATGTCAAAGGCAGACTGGACAGACTTAACGGAAGAAGTTTTCCAAGAATTATTTCGTAAAGGCGCAGTGAAAAGAACAAAATTCAAAGGACTTACCCGAAACATAGGATTCACTTCCTAAAGATATAGGGAAGTTTTGTTTACAAGAAATTAATATCTCTCAAAAGTTAGATTTCTCCTAAACGAAATAATTATTTTTTAGTACATTTATAAAAAGCAATTACTAAACCGTTGCTAATCTGAGTTTTTCGAAGGTTAATGAGCTTTAGCGGGTTGTTGTAGCCAATTAAAATGAAACGAATGAAATACCTATTAAAATCTATCATACTTTTATTAGTAATAAGCTGTAGTTCTCCCACAGAAAAAATGACAGCTTCATTAAATCCATTTATGACTACCAATTTTCCAAACGCAAGTTTTGAAATAGTTAAACAAAATAATATTCAAAAACTCATAATTGAAGACCACAGCAATACCGTGCAAGAAGATAACTTGGAATCTATAATGACAGAAACATTAGGTAATTTCTATTTAAGTTTCTACCAATCTTCAAATAGTGTTGCGACAAATTCAGAACTTATGATTTCATATAAATCGAAGAGTCTTTCTTGGGAATCTGAAACTTATGACTTGTTTGAATTAGGTGATATATACAACTTAGTCGAAGAATAAAAACTGGCTACAACATCGGCTATACTCCATTGTGGTTTTGAGCTTTGTCGCAGTTTGTAAAATTAAAAAAGTAATTTATTAACCGAAAATTTTAGCTACTTTAGTCCACAACAGAAGCATAGCCAAACGTAAAGAACAAATTTTCTTAAAACATTTACTCTTCTTCCTTTTGAGTCTACAGTTTGAATAGGGAGGGAGAACTATTTCTTTTTCAAGTAAGCACATTCCTCAATACTCTAAAATTTACTTTTTGCCCTTTCAATTTTTTTCATTAAATTGTGGTCTAAATTATCTAATTATGCCTGATCAAGAACTAGGAAACGACATTTCGTATAGTTTAACACCCTACACTGGACCTTGGACCAAAGTTCAAGCAGCCCACCTTTTAAGGAGGGTAATGTTTGGACCGACCAACCAGCAAATGTTGGACGCAGTTACAAGTGGAATGAACACAACAGTAACAAGTCTTTTACAAATCCCTGCTGTAGGTGAACCATTGGCTTATTTGCCCGATGAAACCATTGTTCCTTTTGGGACAAGTTGGGTGAATGCTGTTTATCCTTTGGATACGACACAATCGCAAACGGTCGATAATGCCCGATTTGTTTCCTTAGCTGGATATCATTACGAAAGAATGAACAAAGAACAATTCTCTATTGCAGAGAAAATGGGCTTATTCTGGGTCAATCATTTTGGTGCCACAGCAACGTTTGATGCAAGAGCATCGTATGATTATTATGCGCTGCTACGAGCAAATTCTTTAGGAAATTTCAAACAATTGGTCAAAGATGTCGCAATCAATCCGAATATGCTATTATTCTTGAATGGCGCTTCGAATAATTTATTCAGTCCAAATGAAAATTTTGCACGAGAATTATTGGAATTATTTACCATTGGTAAAGGCCCACAAGTTGGCGCTGGAGATTATACAAATTACACAGAATCAGATGTAGCAGCAGGCGCAAAGATATTTACGGGTTGGATCGTGGAAGGATTAAGAAGTGATACTGTAACAGATGTAACCTCAACTTTTACACCGGCTTTACATGATAATTCAACGAAAACATTGTCCGCACATTTTGGAGGAGTTACAATCTCTGCAAATGCTGCAAATGAATTTTCAGATTACATCGATGTTATTTTTCAACAGAATGAAGTAGCGCGTTTCATTTGTAGAAAATTATACCGTTATTTTGTCAATTATGATTTAACAGCTGCGGTAGAATCTACGGTTATTCAAGACATGGCAACGACAATGTTGGCCAATAATTTTGAGGTTTTACCTGTTTTAACGGAATTATTTACCAGCGAACATTTTTACGATGTCTCTGTTCGAGGAGCATTGATCAAAGGACCATTGGACATGATGTATTCTATGTTGAATGGAACGGAATCGCAAACAAATTTTGACCTTGCAACCGATTACGAAATGCAACTCAATGTTTATTGGCTAGCAGAAACACTTGGTCAAGCATACCTTGAACCTCCGAGTGTTGCCGGTTGGCCTGCTTATTATCAAGAACCCTCTTTTTCAAAATTATGGGTAAATGCCACACATATTAAAGAACGTTTTGATATTAGTGCATGGTTTGCCGTTCTTGGTGGACCCCTTGTCAATGGGAATAATTTCAGGTTAAATGTCCTCACATTTTTAGACAATTTATCTTTACCGTCCGATGCAGTGACTGTTATTGATGATATGTGTGATGTTTTTACACCGAAAAATGTAGATTCACTTCAAAAATTAATTCTTAAAGCAATTTTAACCAATAGTTTACCTGATTTTGAATGGACGTTGCAATACAACGATTATGTTGCAAATCCAGGAAACACTACTTTCTCAAATCCAGTGAAACTTCGCTTAGAATTGACATTAAACCGATTATTTCAAATGCCTGAATTCCACACAATGTAGGCCAAATTTAAAAACTATGAAAAGAAGAAATTTTGTAAAAAATATGGCGCTGGCATCTGTGGGAACACCGATATTATTGAATGAAATGAAGTTTCAATCCATCGCAAAGCAATTGTTTAACGTCTCTAAATCTGCGGAAGATCGCGTTTTAGTGATTATACGTTTGAACGGAGGAAATGATGGTTTGAATACGGTTATTCCGTTGGATCAATACGCAAATTTAAATACACAAAGAAATAATATTTTAATTCCGGAAGCATCTGTTTTATCTTTGACAGCTGCAACGGGTTTACACCCTGTAATGACAGGAATGAAAGGGATGTTTGATACTGGAAAGCTAGGTGTTATCCAAAATGTAGGATACCCAACGCAGAATCGTTCACATTTTAGGTCAATGGACATTTGGAGTTCAGGTTTAATTAACTCGAATGCTACAACTGGTTGGTTAGGGCGAGATTTTGACAACCATTACCCCAATTATCCAGCAGATTATCCAAATGCACAATACCCTGATCCATTTGCAATAAGTATGGGGTATGAAATTTCCTCTACCTGTCAAGGCTTGATGGCTAATTTCAGTCATTCTGTGAATAATCCTTTTGACGTGTATAATTTGAATGGAAGTGGCGTAGTGGATGACGGAACGTATTACGGTTCACACATGGATTATCTAAAAACGTTGATCGATCAAGCAAATGCTTATGGTGGACAAATCAATACTTCTGCAAATGCGGGGAATACTTTATCGACAATGTATGACCCAACAAATCCTCTAGCTGTGCAGTTGCAATATGTTGCGCAGATGATTTCTGGAGGATTGAAATCGAAAGTATATATTTTAAACGTGAATGAATTTGACACGCATGATTCTCAAGTGCTTTCTACCAATACAGTACAAGGAAAACATGCCGATTTAATGAAAATTGTATCCGATGCCATTGCAGCATTTCAAGATGATTTACAATTATTGGGAATTGATGATCGTGTAGCTGGAATGACTTTTTCAGAATTTGGGAGACAGGTTGCATCCAATGCAAGTTTTGGAACAGATCACGGAGATGCAGCACCGATGTTTTTATTTGGAACTTGTTTAGACTTTAGTTTAATGGGATCAAATCCAACCATTGGAAGTACTATAGTTCCGCAGGAAGGAATTCCAATGCAAATTGATTTCCGAGATGTTTATGCCTCAATCTTGAAAGATTGGTTCGGCGTTCCATCGAATGAAATTCAACCTTTGTTTGAGCACACGGTTACGTATTATAATTTATTGGGCGCTTGTTCTGTCGGATTAGAAGAAGAGGAATTGAGTAAACACCAAGCAATTATCTACCCAAATCCATCTTTTGGAAAATCGTCTGTTCGCTTTGTTGCGGACAATGAATGGGTGAAAATTGAGGTGTTCGACATTCAAATGAAGAAAGTAGCAGAAGTGTACGACGGACAATTGAATGCTGGTTCACACGATATCGCCTTTGAATTGAATGATTTAGGAGCAGGACAGTATTTTGTGAACATTCAAAAAGAATCGGGAACGTTTACAACGAAAATGGCGTTGGTGCGGTAGGAATGAAATTTTAAATAGATGATAAATGAATTCGCTAATTCCTTGCTCACCTGAGTTTAGCGAGTTGTTACCACAATCTCATAAAAATCGCTAAAGTCAAGAATTTAACAAAATAAATAAAGCTTTATGAAAATAAAACTTATACTGTTTTTTACTTATTTAATAATAGTTAGCATCAACTCAATTGCTCAAGATTATAGTGAATATTATGAAGGAATAAATAATGCCAAATTAGCACTAATCAATGCTGATTTGGAACAAGCAGAGGATTGTTACTATCAAACTTTTGAAGACTTTGATTTTGTATATGCTCGAGATTGTTATAATGCATTGGAAATTTCTACTAAACTAAAACATTTCGACAAAATTAATTATTTTATGAAACGTTGCATAAAACAAGGTGTGGAATTTGCGTATTTAGAGCGACAAGAAATGATGAGTGATTACAAAAAAACTACACTTTACTCTGAGTTCCTTTTAAATAAAGATAGTTTAAGAAACATTTACGAAAGCAAGATTAATTGGGGAATTCGAAACGAAATCATTGAGATGTTTACGAAAGATCAGATGATAAGGAAAAGATATTACAAAGCTATTTTATTTAAAAGAAGAAAAATAGGTCGTGACTGGGAAGCTTTGAATAAAATGCAAGTGGAGAGATTAATAGAAATAACTAAAAAACACGGATTCCCAGGAGAGAAATTAATTGGTATTGATGCAAAAAAAATGCACCATAAAATTAACGACTTTGATTTATCTGCTGGTATGCCAATAATTATTTTTATTCATCATTATAGTCAGCCTAATGAATCTTACAATTCAATCTTAAAGCCAGAAATAAAAAAAGGAAACCTTTGGAATGAACATTACGCTATAATTTCTGATTTTCAATATACTTATGGTAAACAAAAATATGGTCTAATTCCTTGTTACAGTTTAAGGTTTAAACCAAAAGAATCGAAAGAACAAATAGACAGAAATAGATTAGAAATTGGATTACTTAGTTGGTCGAATACAAAAAAACTTGAAAGTAGAAAATATTTAACTCCATTTTGGATAAGACTTAGATAAAAAAAGTGGTTAACAACACCTAAATAAAATTTGGGGTGAAGTGGTAACCCGAAAGTGAAGAACGTTTAATCAAGTCCGCCAAAGCTAAACAATTTTTATTTAACTTTGGCTAAGTGAGTAGAAGGAAAGGACATCACCTTGAAATCCCAAACTTTGCTTAGCTAACCGTCAGTACAATATTTCAAAAAAAATACTACCCTCCTTGTCCCATTTTCTCCAATTCCTCTATTGTCATTTCTTTGTAACCATCTGGAATAGTGAAGTCAAATAATTCAGAAGCATTTTTCCCAAGTGATTTATTGTATTCAGTAACAGTCAATTTCATTTTCAATTTCATTCCATTGTTGAACGTTTCAAATTCCATTGGAAATCCAGGAACATCTTTGTTGAAATAATTTTGTCCATCTTTTGCAAATTGAATTTCTTCGGTGTACCAATAAATCATTTCCACACCATCCGCACTAGAAACAATGGCTTTTTTACATGTATATCCTTGAATTTCTTTGGTTTCATCGGTGAATTCTATTTCATATTCTTCTTCCGCATCTTCCGTTTCAATGTTATCATCCTGTGGGTCACGTGCATTGGTTTTTTCTGCTTTTTCTTTCATTTCACTTAAAACACCTGAAATTGCCATTTGTCCCATCATTCCACTCATCAACATCAGCATTTTATCTTTTTTCACATCAGTAATAATCGTTGTTGTGATAAAAGTACCCATACTTAATTCTGTACGAGAATTGTTGTCTGAAAAATACATCTCCATTGTCGAACTTGAAAACATCGGAATAGCCATTTGCATTTGAGGATCATCAGAACTTAGTTCGATGGTGTAAACAATATGTCCCTCGGTATCTTGAGCAAATAAGGTAGTAATTGTACAAAGTACAAAAGAAAATAATAAAAATAGGTTCTTCATGGTGTTGATTTTCTTTCAAAGATACAACAACAGTTTAGAAAAAGAAAGAGAACTAACTAAAGAAGTAACGGTAAATGTCATTTCCGTTGGCGTAGAGTAATAAACCCATAAGAATGAAGAAACCAACCATTTGAGCATATTCCAACACTTTTTGAGGAGCCTCTTTTCCTGTCACAATCTCATACAATAAGAAAACGACATGACCACCATCCAAAGCAGGAATAGGTAAAATATTCATAAAGGCAAGAATGATAGAAATTAATGCAGTGTTCAACCAAAATATTTCCCAATTCCAAACGGAAGGGAAAAGATTTCCAATCGCTCCAAATCCACCAATTGAACTCGCTCCTTTTTTTGTGAAGATGAATTTCAATTGTCCAACATAATCACTTAAAGTTGTCATTCCTCGGTCTAAACCACGACTTAAACTTTGTCCAAAAGAATAATCAATGTGTTGAAAAGCATCTTTGTCAAAATAATCTGAAGCGATAGGGTAAAATCCAATCGTACCACTTTCAGAAACATTCACCTCAACTGTTTTCTCTTCTCCATTTCTCTCTACTACAACTGTTGCAGATTCACCACGTGAAAAATACAATGCATCAACAATATTATCGAAGAATTCAATTGCTGAATCGTTTACACGAATAATTTTATCTCCAGGTTGAATTCCACTCGCTAATGCAGGATTGGCAATTGTAAATAAAGATCGAGTTCCGTTCATGAAATCAATACTTAACGTATCTTTTTCACGGAGAATTGTACCTGAATTGTCATTTTCTTTCCAGTTATCCAGTGTAAAATTACCGCCATTCAGAGAAATGAAAACATCGCCACTTTTAATTCCCAAAGAATCAACCGATGCAATTGCACTTAAATAATCAACTACATTTGCTTTTAATCGAAGTTTTGCCGTTGGAAAAGCACCTTCTCCAAAAATTTCATAATCTAAACCTTCAGGTAAAACGATGTCTTCAATTTTTCCGTCAGCATGTTGTACTTTTAATTTATGCTGATCACGAATCATTAACCCAGCATTAATGTCATTGATATGGATTACTTTTTCTCCTTCAATTTCTAAGATATTATCCCCAGAGCGCAAATTGTATTTCTGCATGTAAGGGTGAATCGATAACCCTGCTTTTAAATCTGTGGTGTGAATTTGCTCTTCTCCCCAAGCAAAAACAACGAAAATGTAAATTAAAACACCAACGATAAGGTTAACGACTACACCGCCAATCATTACAATTAAACGTTGCCAAGCTGGTTTTGAACGAAACTCCCATGGTTGAACAGGTTGTGCCAGTTGTTCTTTGTCCATAGATTCATCAATCATTCCTGAAATTTTCACATAACCACCCAAAGGCAACCACCCAATTCCCCATTCTGTTTGTCCAATTTTTTTCTTGAACAAAGAAAACCAAGGATTAAAAAACAAATAAAATTTCTCTACACGGATACCGAAATATCGAGCAGCCAAATAATGACCAAATTCGTGTAAAACAACTAATATTGATAAAGAAAGTAATAACTGTACAGCTTTGATGAAAAAATCCATTGAAAATTATATTAATGCGTGCAAATATATTGAAAATAAAAAAAGAAAGACAGTTTATTGAGCGGGAAGCATTAAAATTATGATTTTATAACGATTTCTTCAACTCCAAATGAAGCGTATCCCTCTACACTCCTTCTACATATCCATTTACGACAAAATATTCAGTAATTGCTTCTTTGATGAGGTGTTGCTGTTCTCGACCATCAATCGGTGGTATTTCTTTCACTAAAGTAAAATGAGGCCAGTTTTCTTCGTCTCTTTTTTCGAATTTGTAATAACCGTATGGTTCTAGAATAGTACAAACAGCAATGTGAAGAACGTCTGTTTTTTCACTTTTTGAAAAATCTTTGTAGCCAATGCCTAATTCATTGACACCAATTAAAAAGAGAATAGCTTGCACATCCATTCCTCCACCAAATTCTTTTTCTAATTCTTTGAGAACTGCCTGAAATTTTATTTCTATATCATGATCCATTGTTACAAAGGTAGGATAAAAACAGAATTGAGCAACGGGAAATAGTTTTGAAACGTATTGTTTGTTCTCATTTCATTTTACTATCTTTATCACTTAAAAATAAAATTAAGATGAAAAAAATAACATATATCATTGCCGCTTTTACAATTTCACTAGGATTATTCTCTTGTGATTCAGCGGAGAACACGGAAGTCGTAGAAGTAGAAGTTGTTGAAGAAACAAGTGCAGCACCAGTTTGTGAATATAGTTATTTCGCAGATTCAACTCATTTCGAATGGGTTGCGTATAAAACTTCTGAAAAGAAAGGTGTGCCAGGTGGTTTTAACGACATTGATGTAACAAGTGTTTCATCTGATGATCCAATGGTTGTTTTACGTTCCATGAAATTTAGAATGAATACAGCTTCTGTTGAAACGAACAATGAAGAAAGAAATGGAAAAGTAGCAAAACATTTTTTCGAAACAATCAATACACCTTATATCGAAGGTAAAATGATGCAAATTAATGAGCGTAACGCTATTTTCGAAATCACAATGAATGGAATTTTAGTTGAAGTTCAAGGAGATTACACCTTTGAAAATGATGTTTTTAACTTTGAAACTGTTATTGATGTGAGTGCATGGGAAGCTTTGGCAGGGATTGCAGCTTTGAATGCTGAATGCTCAGATTTGCATACAGGTGAAGATGGTGTTTCTAAATTGTGGTCTGAAGTAAAACTGTCTTTCAGCACAACTTTAATGAAAGATTGCGAATAAAAAACAATGAGCTTTATTGATATTGCTATAATTATAGCCCTGATTTATGCCACTTGGAAAGGTTTTTCAAAAGGTTTTATCATTGAACTATTTACCTTCTTAGCTCTTTTTTTAGGGCTTTACGCGGGAATTCATTTTTCAGATTACATGTCTACAATCTTAGTGGATAATTTTGAAATCAAAAATGAATACTTGCCAACAATTTCTTTTACAATTATCTTCTTAATTGTCGGGGCAATGGTCTATTTTGGTGGAAAGGCCATCGAAAAAGTAATTAAGATTGTTCAATTGAGTTTGGTCAATAAATTATTGGGTATTGCGTTAGGATTATTAAAAATGATTTTCATTCTTGGTTCCATTGTTTTATTGATTGAATCCTATGATGAAAAAGGAGATTTTATTTCCCAAGAAACGAAGGATAAATCAATTTTATATGAACCCATTAAAAAGACCGTTTTACTTGCGATTCCAGCTTTCGAAGAAAGTACACTTTTCTTGAAAAACACCCTAATTGAAGGAGTTGAACTAGACGTTGAGGTAAAGCTCAAAGAATAAGTTAGTAAATCGTTTATCTAACAGTATTATTTGTTTTTTTGATAGTGCGTTTAGCTTTCATTCCTCCTGCGTTAAAAAAGGTGAAAAAAAAGTGAATGAATCAATGAAATTCACTAACTTTGCGCCTTCGTAGAAAAATAAGAAATATGTCAGTAGGTGTAAAAATATTTTCAGGACGTGAGTCAAAAGTGTTAGCAGAGAAAATTGCTGCTAGTTACGGTGTCAGTTTAGGTGATTGTAAAGTAACAACTTTCAGTGACGGAGAATTCCAACCTTCTTTTGAAGAAACGGTTCGTGGACAAGATGTTTTCATCGTTCAATCAACGATGCCTCCTGCAGAAAACTTATTGGAATTACTCTTGATGGTGGACGCTGCAAAACGTGCATCAGCTCGAAAAATAATTGTAGTTATTCCTTATTTTGGTTTAGCGCGTCAAGATAGAAAAGATCAACCAAGAGTTGCAATTGGTGCTAAATTAGTGGCCAACATGTTAATGGCTTCAGGTATTGATCGTATCATGACAATGGATTTACACGCAGACCAAATTCAAGGTTTCTTCGAAGTTCCTGTTGATCATCTTTACGGATCTACAATTTTCAATGCAGAAATTGAGAAAATTGACAACGGTAATTTAATCATGGCTGCACCAGATGCTGGAGGAACAAAACGTTCTAATTCTTATGCGAAAAGATTAGATATAGGATTGGCAATTTGCCATAAACAACGTCGTAAACCAAATGAAGTTGCAGAAATGACTGTCATTGGTGATGTGAAAGGAAAAGATGTAATTCTTGTGGATGATATGTGCGATACAGCAGGTACTTTGACAAAAGCAGCGGATCTTTTTATGGAGAAAGGTGCATTGAGTGTGAGAGCTTTCTGTACACATGCTGTTCTTTCTGGACCAGCTTTCGAAAGAATAACAAACTCAAAAATTACCGAACTAATTGTTACGGATACAATTCCATTGAAACAATCACATGAGAAAATTCGTGTGATTAGTGTTGCTGATCTTTTTGCGGATGTTATCCGTAGAATGGTAAACAACCAATCAATTAGTTCACATTTTATCGTATAATAACAAGTAAATAAATAAAAATGAAAAAAGCACAATTGAGCGGTTCGTTAAGAACGAACGTAGGGAAGAAGGACACTTCTGCACTTAGAAATGAAGGAAGAGTACCATGTGTAATTTATGGTCAAGGTGAACAAACTCACTTTTCTGTAAGATCTGTAGATGTTGAGAAAATTATTTTCTCTGCAGATGTATATCAAGTAGAAATTGACATTGATGGTAAAAAAGTTTTTACTATTATCCAAGATATGCAAATGCACCCAGTAAAAGGGAAACCAATGCATGTTGATTTCTTAGAATTGAACGATAAGAAACCAGTTAAAGTAAGTCTTCCATTATTTACTACAGGTGCTCCAATTGGAGTAATGAACGGTGGTAAATTAATGCAACCTTACAGAAAATTAAGAGTTACTGGACTTCCTGGAGATTTACCAGACGCAATTACTATTGATGTTGCTGAATTACGTATCGGTGAATCGATTCGTGTTTCTGAAATTAACATCGATGGAGTAACATTTAGAGAACCTTCTGTTGCAGTTGTTGTTGGTGTTAAAATGGCAAGAGGTGCAGTTGATGAAGATGAAGAAGAAGAAACTGCAGCTGTTGCTGAAGAAGCTTCAACTGAAGAAGCTGCTGAATAAGCATCCAAATCTTTTGAATAAATTGAAAGGTCATCCGTTTGGATGGCCTTTTTTTATTCCTTGATCCATTTTTTTAGAAGGAATAACCCATTATTTTCTATTATTATAGAATAAACACCATTACTCAATGCAGATAAGTCAATTGTCGAATCCTTCATCTCATTTGCTTCAAAATACTTTCTTCCCATCACATCGTACACTAAAACATTGGCTTCGATAGGAATATTCTTAAAATGAACAATTCCAGTGCTTGGATTTGGATAGATTTCAATTTTTGCCAATTCAACTTCATTGATACTTGCATTGGGAACATAACGTTGACCATTACTTGTAAATTGACTCGTTAATCCGGCATTATTTTTTCCTCGAACAGATAAATAATAGATTTCATCAACGTTGAGTGTATTTAATAGGCCACTTGAAAAAACGGTGTCCAAAGAAATATTTGACCAAGGGTAAATATTATCCATTATAGGCAGAGTTCCAATCGCAATTTCATACGATAGAAGGTCAGAGTGAATGTCTTTCATTTTCCAATTTCCATTTATAATAGCAGTTGAGAAAGTATCAATATCATTTCCTGTCCCATCCTGTAAACGAATCAATTCTGGTGGAGTAAAATCCAAAAGAATAGTTTTGTTTTGCACCAATGACCAATTGTTCGCGCTGTCTAAAACCAACGAAGAAATCATGCCCGTTGCTTGTGCATTCTCACTCTCAAAAGTCATATCTGTAGCCGTAGAAATGTTTACGCTATTTCCGCGTGACCGATAAGTGTGGATGTTGTCGAAAGAAGCTGAACAACCACCAGTTCTCAAAGAAATAAATTGTCCAGATGTTAGTGGCAAAGAATCTTCCCAATATGTAACGAAGGAATTGTTAATGTAGACTTCAATTCTCCCATTCATAGGGTTGTATAAAACTTTGCAATTGTAATTTTGATTTACATCAATATTGAAGGGAACATTCACTTCTTCATTGAAAATATTATTGTTCACAGAAAGTATTTGAACCGCATTGTCACTTTCTCGCAAATAAACAAAATAAGAGTTTCCTCTATTGCTTAAATTCGGATCATCGCAAAAGAAATGAGCGCCAGCACGTTGATTGTTCTCGTTACTCAAAAAAGTCAAATCCCATTCATAAACGTAAATGTCGGTTGAATCTTGCGTAAAAGAAATGTATGTGTTCGAATTTTGATTAGTACTATCCGAAAAAACATATTGATTTGAAATAATCGAATAACTTCCAGTAACAGGAAACCATTCAGCAGCATCGTCCTCAAATGATTCGTAAACAAATTTTGAAGTAGAATGAAAATCATTCTCAACAGGGTTTTTTTCGGCTGAATAATAGAATTGTTCAGCCAAATCATTATTGTCTGTATCGATAAATGAAACAGAGAAATCTCCAGTTTCCCATAGGTTATTTGTAACAATTGAAGTTGTTGGTAGAATTGAGTCACTCGGGGTAGAAGATATTGCATAAACGGCTTCCCAACCAAGAGCTGTTGTTCCACAATCGCTTCTAAATTCGACCAATAATGAACCACTTGTAGAAGTGATATTTCCTGGAGAATTGGTTCCGGTGTACTTTCCGATTAATGGAGCAGAAATCGTATCACCATCGTAAATGAACAAATAATCGTAATCAAGTTCAAGGTTGAATGTGTTGAAATTCAGGTTTATTTGGGTAGAATTAGGAGATTCAAACAGCCAAAAATTTCGTTCATCGTTGGAATAATCTCCTATTGGTCCACCAGTATCCGTGAAAACGCCATTTGCAGCAGAAAGTGTTGTGACAGAATAATTCTCATTGATGAGACGATAATAATATTCCCAATCCCAATTTACACCTGGATCAACATGCGATTGATTGGGGAAATGTTGGTGGCCTTTGATCATTGTACATGCCCCAAGTAAATTCGTTCCGACAGTTGCATCGCCAAAAAATGTACGGAAAGGAAGAATACCGTATCCACTGTTGCAAATGTCTTTGCTTAAGTCAGCAGAAGATTGATACATGGCTTCAGTGTACCAACTTGGGTCATCCACATAACCTTCGTGTTCGTAGCCAATTGTGTAAGGATTCTCTGAACCAACATGCCAAGCTTTATCGGCTTCTAAGACCATTTGTGTTACTTGTCCGTCAGAAGAACGGATGACATAGTGAAAAGAAACGTTGGAAGAACAATTTTGCGACCAAGAAATTGCTCCAGCATAAGAACCTTGAATCGTATGAATGGTAATGTGTGAAATTGCCGTTCCGCTTCGAGAAC
Source organism: uncultured Fluviicola sp. (assembly GCA_964387525.1). Classification (GTDB taxonomy): domain Bacteria; phylum Bacteroidota; class Bacteroidia; order Flavobacteriales_D; family Crocinitomicaceae; genus UBA4466. The sequence goes on along the minus strand of CAYLWS010000004.1, from coordinate 52,815 downwards.
TGAAATTACACGTTGGAGCAGGGTTCCAAACTGCTGGACCATATTCTGATGTTTTGTTTTGTGGCAATTGATAGGCAATATTATTATCAGACAGAATTTGTGTAGATGTCAATCGTATTTGTGAACTCGATAAAACAGCATAATTAGCATGCCCAAAAAGAGTTTCCAGATCATAATTATGAACACTAAAATTGTAATCATTTGCTTTTTCGGGAGAATTCATAAACGTGAGAATACTGTACACTTGCATGTCGCGAGCAAGAAGATTCACAACTCCAGAATCTGGGATTTCACTCAGTAAATGCAAAACATTCCGAATGGATTCTGCCGATTGATTTCCTTCTATGTCTAGAAGTATAAAAAAAGCAGTGGTATAAGCATTAATTTGTTCTTGTGCACTTGATTTTTGCGTAGAAATACTGATTCCGGATAAATTCTCCACCATTTTACCATTCTCATTGAAGTAACTTTTTCCGTCCTCAAATAATCCCATAATTCCATATGCTTGTGGTAAACCAGAGCAAGATTCCTGCGAATTATCCAAATGAACCATGTGGGTATTTGTCCAAGCGACTGCTTCGAGAATTCCAGAGGGTAAGTTTGAGTTGTTGGATGATGAAGGGAAAGAATACTGTGCATTGCTTGTGAAAGAATACAAAAACAGCAAAAGAAAGAGGGGGAGTAGTCTCATTGCGTTGATTAAATTGCGTTTACGAAGATAAGGAAACGAGATGAAGTAAGCAAATGTTTATTTTATTGGTGATTTTTTTGTATATTTGGTTAAGCTATTTTAGATAAACTTATGAAGTTAAGACACATTCTTTTCCTTTTATTTTTAGGCAGTATTTATATCCATGCACAAGAATGGCAAACGATTGATGGGGCAGACTATGTTTCAAATGGGCAGTTAGGCGGATATACCTCTTGGAATAAGAAGTTTAAAATAAATCCTTATGATAATTCAATATGGCTATCTCGTTCTGCTTCACCCTTTGGAATTTGTAGAATAGATTCAAATGGTGTTTTCACGTTGTTTAATCAACAAAACGTAAGTGCATTTCCTAGTGTAGGAATGGGGGATTTTAATGATTTTGAATTTACATCATCTAAAGTGTTGGCAATTAATTATTTTAAAGGAATGTATGCTTATGACGGATTAGATTGGCAGCAAGTAATTGTATCTACGGATGTGAATTATGTTACAATAGATAATGATACTGCATTTATTTCCCGTGTGAATGGATCATTTTTGAAATGGACGGAATCTTCTCAATCAGCTTCTTCAGTAACAGGTTGTAGAAGAACGGTTTCTCGAAATGGTGAAACTTGGGGTACAAATTCAAGTTTTTCAAGTGGTTTTATGGTTCTTTTTTCAGAAGCATCAGGTCCACTTTTTCATTCTCCCGATACAATTCCCTGTTTATTAAGTTGGAATCATTCTGATTTTAAATTTGCAAGAAATAGTGATAGTTTGTTTATTTCAAGTGATAAAGGTTTTTCTATTGCATATAATGGTGTTTTTATCGATACTATTACACCGAATAACACGATTAATATGCCAGGTTCGTGTATTTTAGAATTTGAATTTGATAGCCAAGATAATATTTGGGCAGTTTTTGCTCCAGATTTAAACTCTTGGACGGATGTTTCTCATGTGGCTTATCTTGATAGATCAACAAATACATGGTCTCAGATTTATGATGCTTCTAATTCTCCTATTTTAACAAATTCTAGATGTACGATTGAGTTAGATGACCAAGACAATCTTTGGGTTTCTGATACGAGAGATTTATATGTTTTAAAATTGAACAATTGGCCACAATGGTTAGGGGTTGGTGAAATAGTTTCTTCTAATTTCTCTGTTTATCCAAATCCTGTAACTGATTATCTCTCCATTCAAAATGAGAATAACGTATTTGTTGATAGAGTTTCTATTGTTGATTTTTCAGGTAAAACCATAAAAGAACTTTCAGGTCAGAGTTCTCAAATTGACGTAAAAGATATTGCTCCTGGGATTTATTATCTACGTTTTGAATATGATGAAAGATCAGAAATTGTAAAATGGATAAAAGAATGAAGAAAGCTTAATTCTCTCGTTCATATTTCGCCTTATACTTCTTATACAAAAGACTTTGCGAATTCTCCAAAGACATAAACACACCATCTATTAACGCTAAAGTCAATTGGTTTCCACGCATATCCAATGCATCACCGGAGGAAATAAACAAAGTAGCCGATTTTCCTTTTTCGATACTTCCGTAGTGTTCATCTATTCCCATGATTGCACAACTAGACAAACTCACAGAACGAATCGCTTGTTCCATTGTCAAGCCATACGCCATTGCTGTTCCTGCTAAAAATGGGATATTTCGAGCATTCATAGCTTCCATATCTCCTGCATTTTGTAAGCAGAACTGAACGCCAGCTTTTTGTAATAAATAAGGCAATTTATAAGGCAAATCAACTGCATCTTCTTCGTTGCGTGGTAAACTGTGCGTTCGGACAAGCATTACAGGGATTTTTGCATGAATAAGTTGCTCAGGAATTAAATAAGCATCATATCCACCAACAATGACAGGAAAAGGAAGATCAAAATGTTTGCTAAATTCAATAATATCGACCAGTTGTTGAATTTCATTGGCGTGAATGTAAACTCTTTTTTGCCCTCCAAAACAGGCAGACATTGCTTCCAAACGTAATTCTTTGTCGGCTTTGTTATTTTCAGCATATGCTTTTGCCATTTCAAAAAAGGCGTAAATATTGTCCAATTGTTTTTGGTAATTCTCGTTTTCCACTTTGGGGGATTTCCAATAGGCAATACTTGAAGGCCAATTCAAATGAATTCCATCCGTTGCCGAAATTGTTGCGTCCTCCCAATTCCATCCGTCTAATTTCATCACAGCAGAAGAACCAGAAATAATTCCACCACGAGGTGTTGCTTGGGAAATTAAAACACCATTTGTTCGAACGGTACTGATGACTTTCGATTCAACATTGAATGCAATTTGAGATCGAACGTGTGGATTGAAAGCACCTACTTCGTCGTAATCTCGTGTGGCACGAACAGCGTCTATTTCTGTGATGCCAAGCGTAGAATTTGGTGCAACAAATCCTGGGTAAATATGTTGACCTCTTACATCGATAATCGTGTCCCATTCTCCGGGAGAATAGGAGGTTGTTAAATTGTTTTTAACGAGTGTGATAATACCGTCTTCTATTCCAATCAACGATTTCTCAATGGTTTGACCATTTCCAACGTGTAAATAACCATTTACCAGTAGAATTTTGCTGTATTCTTGACTTGTCGCAAAGAACGAAGTCAAAAGAAGGAGTGTGCTAATTATTATTTTCATATCAATGTTTGTTTTCTTCTGTGGATGCTTCTTCTCCAATTGTGTTGCAATGAAAGTGGCCTTCTTTTTTCTTTACAAAAAGCCGTTTGTCGTCACTTTCGTCTAGAAGCATTAATGAAATGATTCGTGCTTTTTCTGCTTGATTTCTCTTTCTCAATTCTTCGTCGGTTTCTTGGCTGTAGCGAATAATTCCATCCACAATCGTATATTCTACAATGGCGCGAATAGAAAGGGGATTGTCGGTCCAAATTACAATGTCTGCATCTTTCCCAACTTTCAAACTTCCCATTCTATCGTCAACGTGTAATAATTTTGCAGGATTCAACGTCACCATTTTCCAAGCATCAATCTCCGTCATTCCACCATACTTGACACCTTTAGCTGCTTCTTGATTCAATCGTCGCCCCATTTCTGCATCGTCAGAATTAATGGCAACCACAATTCCTTGCTGAGACATCAATGCTGCATTATATGGAATGGCATCATTTACTTCGTATTTATACGCCCACCAATCGGAGAATGTAGAACCTCCTACACCATGTTTCACCATTAAATCGGCTACTTTGTATCCTTCGAGAATATGGGTGAATGTATTGATGGTAAACCCAAAAGTATCGGCAACATGCATGAGCATATTTATTTCGGATTGAATATAGGAGTGACACGTAATGAAACGATTGCTTTGTAAAATTTCGCTCAAGGTTTGCAATTCTAAATCCACGCGGGGTTTATTTTTGCCTGATTTTTTATGCTCTTTCCAAAGTAATTCGTAATTCTGAGCACGAAGAAAAGCATCGAAATATAGTTGTTCAACTCCCATTCTCGTCTGCGGAAAACGGATGTTGTTGTAACTTCCCCAATTGGATTGTTTTACATTTTCACCTAAGGCAAATTTAATGAATGGATCTGCATTTTTCACCAATAATCCCGTTGCATTTTCTCCCCAACGCAATTTTATGAGTGCCGCTTGTCCACCAATCGGATTGGCTGAGCCATGCAATAATTGCGAAGCCGTAACTCCACCAGATAATTGTCTGTAAATATTGATGTCTTCTGGATTGAGAACATCTCCAATTCTTACTTCAGCAGAAACTGCTTGTCCACTTTCGTTGACACCTCGAGAAATAGCGATGTGTGAATGTTCGTCAATGATTCCACTGGTAACATGTTTCCCTTTTGCATCAATCACAATTGCATTGGCTGGTTTTCGATAGTTTCCTGTTCCAACATGTGTAATCTTTCCGTTGTGAATGACAATGGTTGCGTTTTCAATTATACCATCTTCTTCATTGGTCCAAAGTGTTGCGTTTTTAATTACGATGGCTTGTTCTTCAGGTAAAGTATCGAAACCATACGCCATGTCAGGGAACCACAATTGGTAGGTTGTATCTTGTATCGTTTTCTTTGTTTTTTTTGATTTTGGAGTTGTTTTTTTGGTTTTAATGGCAGACCATTTCACCCATTCCCCAGTTGGAATCATTCCTTCGCCTTCAAAAACGCCAAATTTATCGTTCGCTTTTCCTTGAAGGTTCACGCTTCCGGACCAATCTTTGTCAAAAACTGTAAAATGTAGGGTAACATTGTATCCTGTTGAAAGAATCGTTAAATCAACCGAAGTATCTTTCTCAAGATTATCTTTACCTGCAATTTTGTAATGAATTTTGCCTTTGTATTTTTTAGAATTACCGCTTATTTCAAAAGGAAATTTCTTTCCAGCAACGTTGAGGTTATATTTACCGATCAATTGGTGATTTGTCGTCTCTGCAATTTTATTGCGTTGACCTAATATCCAAGTTTCAAGAATTGTGGCCTTTTTTTTGAAAGGATTCTCATCGTAAACAATAAAGCTGGCAAATTTCCCTTTCTCAAGTGTACCAACGATTTCATTTGTACCCGTTAGAATTGCAGGTTGAACGGTGAGAGCTTTCAAAGCATCTTCTTCAGAAAGTCCTTGATTGATTGCCGTTCGAAGGTTTTTCCAAAAAATACTTGCTTTTTTATGTCCCATCGAAGAAATGCAAATATCAATGCCTTCCCTTCGTAGAATCATTGGGTTTTTTGGAGCCATTTCCCAGTATTTTAATTCTTTCAGCGGAATTTGACGAGCAATGTATGGATTTTTGACATCAAATGCTTTTGGGAAATTGATCGGTAAAATAATGGTTGAAGTACTGTTTTTTAGATCCTTCAAAATACCGTATTCATTCCCTGATCCGATAAAGTTATAGTTGATGTTAAATTCTTCGGCAATTTTCACTGCACGAAGAATTTCTAATTTATCGTAGGATTGGAAAAACAAAGAACCGCCCATTTGTTGAAGAAGATGGTCCAATGAAATATTTGTTTCTTCTCTATTGTTTTTATACCATTCGGCGTCGTAATACGTTTGACGAAGTAATGCAATTGCTCCCATTTGAGAGGAAGGATAAGCTTGTTGAGAAATTCCTTTTCTAAAAGAATAAAAACTAGAAAGAGTAGAGGGGAGAATTGTTGATTTTTCATTGTTTAAAGCGATAAATGCTCCTTCGCCTTGTGCTATTCCATCATTTTGGTGTGTTAAAGCATAGCCAAAACCCATTTGAATAAGTTCATCATTCTTTTTTGTGTCATTGGTATAAATTGATTCTGCAGTAACTTCGGGGTGAATTGCTTCATTCCAATAAAAAGAACCTGCTTTGGTCGATTCATATTGTGGTCTCCCTGTCCGAGGTTTTCTTTTTAAATCGGGTAAGCCTGCAGCAGAATTTAATTCAATAAAAGCAGGGAGAATAGTTTTCCCTTTGCAATCGATCACTACTGCCCCCTTAGGTATTTTAACATTTCTTCCGGCGTCTATGATTTTATCATTTTTGATCAAGAGAGTTGCATTAGTTACGACATTATTCGGAGAAATATAGATCGTAGCATGTTCTAGTGCGTAAAAAGACGGTTTAGATTCTTTTGCTCCATTGGTTGGTTGACTTTGGGCAAAAGAGATACTAAATGTCAATATAGAGATTAGAAAGAAGAGAATGCGCATAATTAGTTTTAATTTGAAAACGTGAAAGTATAAAATTGCATTGACTTGTAATAATTCTAAGCCAACTAGTCGTTCATTTTCTTACATTTGCAATAAAAAAATATGTATAATGGAATTGTTCATGCTCATTCTGGTTTAAGATGGGTTGTTTTAATACTTTTAATCGTTGCTATTATTAATGCAGCTAAATCTCAATCTTCAGGAAATTATTTGAAGAAAGATAAAATGATTAATCTTTTCACGATGATTTTTCTCCATATTCAACTTTTGATTGGATTAGGCTTGTATTTTACTTCAGATAAGGTTCAATTTATTTCTGGAATGATGGGAGATACATTATTACGTTTCTTTGCTGTTGAACATATTTTTGGGATGATCATTGCGATTATATTGGTTACCATTGGAAGAAGTAAAGCAGAGAAAAAATTGAAAGGATCTAGAGATAAACACCGCAAAATAATGAAAACTTATTTATTTGCATTGATTATTATTTTAGCGACTATTCCATGGCCATTCCGTGAAGCACTCGGATCTGCTTGGTTTTAATATATTATAGATGAGTCAAGGACACGTATTAGTAGATGAGGTGGAGGAAAAATGTATTCTTATTGGAGTCATTACACAATCCATTACCGAAGAACAAGCGAATGAGTACATTGATGAGCTTGAATTTTTAGCCGAAACTGCAGGTGCAATTACGGACAAGAGGTTTTTCCAGAAATTGCCAATGATTAATTCTAAAACCTTTGTTGGTTCAGGGAAATTAGAAGAAATTAGAATGTATATCAATGCCAATGATATTGATACAGCTATTTTTGATGATGAATTGTCTCCTTCTCAGTTAAGAAATATAGAGCGAATTTTAGAGATTAAGGTATTGGATAGAAATATTCTAATTCTAGACATTTTTGCAAGTAGAGCCAGAACAGCGAATGCTAAAACACAAGTTGAATTAGCTCAGTTACAGTATTTTTTACCTCGATTGACTCGTTTATGGACGCATCTTGACCGTGAAAAAGGTGGAATTGGAATGCGAAGTGGTGCTGGTGAAACTCAGATTGAAATTGACAGAAGGTTGGTTCAAGATAAAATTGCTGCTCTTCAGAAAAAACTAAAAGCAATAGATAAGCAAAAAAAGGTTCAACGTGGAAACAGAGGACAATTAGTACGTGTTGCTTTGGTTGGATATACCAATGTTGGAAAGAGTACAGTGATGAACATGTTGAGTAAATCGCAAGTTTTTGCTGAAAATAAATTGTTTGCAACTTTAGATACAACTGTTCGAAAAGTGGTGATTGAAAATTTACCTTTTTTATTAGCAGATACTGTTGGTTTTATAAGAAAACTTCCCCATCAATTGGTTGATTCATTTAAGTCAACTTTGGATGAGGTTCGTGAAGCTGATATGTTGATCCATATCTTAGATATTTCTCACCCTAATTTTGAAGATCATTACAACGTCGTTTGTGAAACATTGGCAGAAATTGATAAAACGGATAAACCGACGATGGTTGTATTCAATAAAATTGATGCCTATAAGTTTGTGCAAAAAGAGGAAGACGATTTAACACCGATGGAACCTGAAAATTATTCTTTGGAAGATTTGAAGAAAACGTGGATGGCAAAATTAAGCAATACGAAGTGTGTGTTTATTTCTGCGACAAACAAGGAGAATCTCGAAGAATTTAAAAGTGTACTTTATAAAGAAGTAAAGTTAGTTTTTCAAGAACGCTACCCTTACCACAACTTTCTGTATTAAACCTTAGGGTATTTCATACATTTTTTTTCCATTCCTTCGGAACTCTTTTATTCTTTCAGGGTGGATGATTATTTTGTGCTGCTTTCTCTTTTCCCTTTGTGTTCTCTGTGTAATTTCACTAATTATTTCATGCGAATTAAAATGAGTCTTCAAGAATGTATCTTCCTTTTTGATTAAGTTCTGTAAAAGGTATTTCATATATTCCCCCCTTCCTTCGGAACTCTTTTGTTATTCTAGGATGGGTGATAAATATTCAAAGATTCTCTGGCACTACTCTCTCTTTTCCCTTTGCGTTCTCTGTGTAATTTTACTAATTATTTCATGCAAATTAAAATGAGTCTTCAAGAATACACCTACCTTTTTGATTAAGTTCTGTATAATGTTTATTGAATTAAAAAAGATTGCATAAAAAAACTCCCATTCAAATTGAACAGGAGTTTTTTATTGTTTCTAATTTTCTATTTAGTCTCTCACTAATTGAACAAACCCATGTCCTTCAACTTTATCTCCGTTAACACCAGTTGCGATGTAACGATAGAAATAAGTTCCTTCACCTGCTTCATCTCCATTTGGCAATGTACCATCCCAACCAGCATTTGGTGTTGCTAGAATATCAATTGTTTGATCGTACATTATATTTCCCCATCTATTTACAATGATTAATTCTAATCGCACTGTTTTTTCAGTTGTTAAGAAGAAAACATCATTCTGGCCATCGTTGTTGGCTGTAAGAACATTAGGTGCAACAACTGTAGGGACTGGATAAACACAAGAGCCATCATTTTGAACAGCATTTGGATCGTAGTTATCAGCAGTAGGATCTGTACAACCACAAGCAATTACAGAAATATCAACATAAGCGGTATCAGAGCAACTATTTGCATCGTATGCAACAAGCATAACTAGAGATGACGATGTAAAAGTATGATTTTGAGCATCAAGGTTATTTACATTGAAAGAAGTTCCATCTCCAAAATCCCATAAATAAGATGTTGAATTTTCACTACTATTTGTAAAAGAAACTTCGAGTGGAGTACAACCTGCTGTGGTGTTGGCATCTAAATTTGCAATTGGTGGATTGTTTTGTTCAACAAAAACACTGTCACTTGCAGTACAAACGGCATCCGTAACGGTAAAGTAATACCATCCCGAACTGATGTTTTGCCATACAGTTGCTTCAATCGAATCGGTTTCACTTTGGTTGACCCATACATATTGAATTTGATTCTGTGCATTTACCGAATCTCCTACTACAATTGCTGAAACTGCTCCGTCTGGTAGACAGGCACTTGCTGGGAACTGTAGTAAAGTGTCAATTGCCAATGTTTGGTTTTGAATAACTGTTAAGGTATCTGTGTCTTGGAATCCACAAGCATCTGTTACTGTAACATAATAATCAAAAGTTCCGTTTGAGTCTGCAGGTACATACGTACTGAATGTTGTGTCTGGCAATGGGGTCCAATCCCATGTGTAGGGAGGGATTCCGTCAAAAGCTGGAGCGAATACTTCTAAGGAGTCATGTAAACAATACAATAGAGTATCTTGTGCAACAACACTCACATTTGGTTCATCGTACAGCCAAATTGTGCCCACAGATACTATCGTATCTCCAGAAGGGAGGATATTAACAACAGTTAAAATGACACTTTCAAAACCTTCATTTACACCATCTTGAAATGCTGTAAATGGAATTGATGCTGAAGTTGAGTCTGGAAGAAATAAAACGGAGTCAGGTAAAGTGCTATAATCAACACCGTTGACTGCAGTTCCTGTAATGGCAACATTTACCCATAAAGAGTCAGAAGACTGACAAGAAGGACGTGTGAAAACAAAATCTGCTTCGACTCCACAACCTTCATAGATCACAGAATCACCCATTGGTCCTGTTCCAACGTTTGTTTCAAGGTTCAAATCTACAGGGATAGATTGAAAACTACCTCCATCTAAAAATACACCGGTATCCAAAATACCATCTTGACAATCAGCAATGGCAAATTTGAAGTGGTAAGTTGAATCACAAATCACATTGAATCGTATTTCAATAGGAACGGTGAATCCATTAAAAGAATGTCCAAAAGTTCCCGATGATTGATCAATATAAAACTGTCCATTTAAGTTTGGGTGAATTGTTGAAATAGTAATCGGTTCATTTGTACCAGGAACTAATGCTAAATTATCAACATTGTAATTTCCTCCAGCTGGGTTTGGTCCAGAAAGGTAGAATCCAAAAGCATCATTGTATTGACTATTAATATAAGTCAAATATTCTTCTGAGGCAAACACGAAATTAAAAACGACAACATCTCCATTTGGTACAAAATCAAACTCTAATACAGCAGCATCATGAGTGGTCGTAATGTCTCCTGAAGCAGGGTTGGATGTGACAGATTGAGCCGTAGCTAAGACATCTGCATCACCAGGGCCTGCGATGTTCGTACTTGGATTGTTTCCGACTTGAATGTTTGTTACATAACCAGAGGACATGACTACACCAGAATCCAAACCAATTCCCGAGTTGTTTCCGTCAAAAAAACCAATTTGCTGCAAATCACCTGAATAGGTAATGTTTGAAGTAACTAATCCTGGGCCGATAAGAGTATTCGTAACTAAATCAGCTGGAGTTGGAGTTGGGTCAATAATTATATTTTGACCATAACTAAATACGGATACAATTAAAGTTAATGTTAGAAATAAGACATTTTTCATAAGTATATTTTTCTGTATGTAATATAGACTACAACCTTTTAGGTTTGGTTGCATCAATATGTAAAAAAAGATAAAAATAATTAATTATTGAATAAAAATACCGATTTTTGAATAAAATTTGATTCCAATGAAAAAGACACAAGAATATATAGCGAAGAATAAAGAGAAATTTGTTCAAGAATTAATTGAATTGTTAAAAGTTCCCTCGATTTCAGCTGACGCAGCTTATGCACCACAAGTGAAACAAACAGCTGATATTGTTGCTGAGAGTTTAAGGAAAGCTGGTGCAGATGATGTAGAGATTTGTGAAACTGCAGGACATCCTATTGTGTATGCACATAAAATTATTGACACTAATTTACCAACAGTTTTAGTTTACGGTCATTACGATGTTCAACCTGCAGACCCGATTGATTTATGGACGAATCCTCCTTTTGAACCAGTGATTAAGAAAACGGAAATTCATCCTGAAGGTGCAATTTTTGCACGTGGTGCTTGTGATGATAAAGGGCAAATGTTCATGCATGTGAAAGCTTTTGAAGCAATGATGAATGCAAATGAATTGCCGTGCAATGTTAAATTCATGATTGAAGGTGAAGAAGAAGTCGGTAGTACGAACCTCGCAATCTTTGTAAAAAACAATCATGAAAAACTAAAAGCTGATGTTATTCTTGTTTCTGATACAGGAATGTTAGCGAATGATACACCTTCAATTACAACTGGACTAAGAGGATTGAGTTATGTTGAAGTTGAAGTGACTGGTCCGAATAGAGATTTACATTCTGGACTTTACGGTGGTTGTGTTGCAAATCCAATCAATATTTTGGCGAACATGATTGCTTCATTGCACGATGAGAATAATAAAATTACAATTCCAGGATTTTACGATAAAGTAGTCAATCTTTCTGACGAAGAAAGAGCAGAAATGGCAAAAGCACCTTTCAGTAAGGAAGCTTATTGTAAAGCATTAGACATTGATGAGGTTATGGGTGAAGCTGGTTATTCTACACCTGAAAGAGGTGCTATTCGTCCAACATTAGATGTGAATGGCATTTGGGGAGGTTATACAGGCGAGGGAGCGAAAACTGTGATTGCTTCTCAAGCATTTGCTAAAATATCCATGCGTTTAGTGCCGGACCAAAGACCTGAAGAAATTACAAATCTTTTTGTTGAACATTTTAATTCGATTGCGCCTAAAGGAACAAAAGTGAAAGTTACTCCTCATCACGGTGGAGAGCCTTCTGTTACTCCAATTGATTCTATCGGTTATAAAGCAGCAGCAATTGCTTACGAAAATACGTTTGGTAAAAAACCAATTCCTGTAAGAAGTGGAGGGTCAATTCCTATCGTTGCAATGTTTGAAAAAGAATTAGGGTTGAAATCTATTTTGATGGGGTTTGGTTTAGACAGTGATGCTATTCATTCACCTGACGAACATTATGGCTTGTTTAATTTCTATAAAGGAATTGAAACTATTCCACATTTTTTCGTTGAATATACAAAGCTTTTAAAATCAAACTAATGAAATATTTATTCCTTCCCTTTATTGTATTGTTGATTACTTCATGTACTTTTTATGAACCCGAATACCGAGGCGGAGAAAGTGTACAAATGGGACAATTAAAAGGGAAGGAGTTAACACTTTCCGTTTCTGTAGATCTTTACAATGAAAATAAATTCGGTATTACAGTGAAACCTTCTACATTAGATGTTTATCTCGAAGATACTTACATTGGTAAAGTACATTTGGATAAGAAATTTAAAATGAAACGTAAAAGTGTGACTAGAATTACAGCGCCATTAACAATTACGTTAGAAAATGGAGTTCTATTTAAGCTAATACGATTAGCTAATCAGAAAAAAATAAAAGTGAGAATAAATGGAGATGTTAAAGCTTCGGTATTGTTGTTGACAAAGAAATTACCAGTAGATGAAACCAAAACAATTAATGGAATAAATCTTAGTCTTTAGAAATTTGGATCAATTCTGTTTCAAAAGATTTTTTTGAAAATGAGAAGGTATTTTGAATAATCTTAGGGTATTTTGCCCCAAATTCAACAATGCACCATTCTTGAAACATTTTCACTTCCTCTGTGCTATTCAACCATTTCAAAACTTTATGAAGTTCTTTTTGGAAAAGAGCTCTGTCAAAGCTGACAGCACGAATTATTTTCTTTGAAAAATCTAATGACATAGTTGTTGTTTTGTTCTCCTAAATTAACGATTAATTTTGGAAGTTCGTACAACACTAAATGTTAAAAACATAAAAAGTCCGCTATCACAAGGATGCGGACTTAATTTATTTATGAACAGCTATTTTATTGAAAATGGTGTTCAATTACGTGATAAATTTCTTCTGTTACAGCATCCCTTACATAAATTAACACATGCATGTTATCTGGGTTGTATAAGATCGGTAGTTTATAGGAATAATTAAAGTAATATTTCCCGTTTGACTCTTTGTGATCCTCATCTAATTCTTTTCCAAAAGCACGACCATCGATACAATCAACCATTACGTTTCGATGAACGTAATTAACATTAATCGAATTATCAGGCATTTTTTGAGGCTTAATAATTGAATCTTCAACCACATATACAACGATGTCTAATTCATTTGTAAGTGCTGCATCTAAAACTTCAACTTCGGCATGCAAAAAATAACCTTGCGTTGAAGGAAAATAATTAGATGATACTTGAAGGTTTACTTTTAGAACATTTGCCGTTAGTGCCGTAGTCGTATTTGAATTCCAATTACCGGGACTTGAAGTTACTTGTCCACTGCCATCATTAATTCGACTGATTGCTCCTTTAGGGTTACCAACAAAATTTGAACTAGGCCATTCAACTCCGAAATGATTTCCGATTATCAATCCTTCAGCACACGTAAAGTCATGTGTAAAATCAGGAGCTTCAGTTGATTGAAAAGGACCAATTCCATCAGGACTAGTATGAATTGTTGCTACAAAAACTCGTCCTGGGTTTGCGTGTTCAATGTTTTCAGCTTCTGTTGCAGCTTGAGGGCAAAAAGTACATTTATGTCCTGTGAAATCTTCAATCAGAATATTCCGATTTGAATTTGGATTGGTAGAGAAACTTGGCCACAAGCTATTGTTGGTATAATCAGTACTATCTCCTCCTGGGTACAAACTCCAGTCAAGTTCGCTTGAAACCCCAACAGGGTAAGCGTTATCTACCTTATCACATGCTGTGAAAAGAATAGTAATTATTGAAAGTGTTAAAAGTGTTTTTTTCATGTCTTAAAAACTTTGAGTGAATGATAAAGTTAATCCATTGGATGCAGGAACGAATCTACAAACACCACCTACACAGAATAAACCAGCTCTTTGGCGACCGTATCCAAGAGATATTCTAGTGGATTCTTTGATGTAACCAACTGAACCATAAATGTAATGTGTTCTCTTGTCTCTGTCATCGTTTCCGTAGTTGTATTGATCTAATACACTGATAAACCATCCTGGAGAAATACTGTATTCTAGAACAACTGTTGCCCAATCACCACTGTCATTAATGTCACCGTGATCATCTTTAGCAATAAAAAGACCTTGAACCTCTGCTCGTATAGAATGTTTCTTGTTGATTTTATAACCTAATTCAACTACACCAATGTTTGTTTTAATTAGACCGTGTGCATTACCCGTTACTTTTGCTACATCGTTATTCAATGTAATGTTAAAGTAGCTGACTTTTAAATTAAACTTTTTCGAGAATTTTTTATAAATGCTGAAATTGATGTCTCTCCAATATAAACTGTCAGACATGTCAAATACACCCGTTTCGTAAACAACTCTACTTGAGTCATTCGGATCTATATTCGATGTGTTTCGATTTGGTCTATAAGCAGTAGAGAAGTTTCCGTTCAGTGTTACACCATACTTTCCTCCTAATTTTGTTTTCCGCTTAATTGTGTAAAGTATTTCTGCTTGATAAGCAATTTCACCTATGGGTTGCGTTGCGTATGGGTATAGGGTAGCAACAAGATTGTAGGTGTGTGTTTTATTCATTGCAGGCAGGTAATTGATAAAAACATCTTGTAAATCTTTATTTCTGTCCGAACGATAACTCATGTTGTCAACTGATTTTGCCGATAACATAATTCCTAATCCTTTTTGAGAATACCCAAAATTGATTAAAGCAGCATGACCGTAGTTGTAATTATAAGCATTGTCAATCGATGGATCTTGTCCTTTTACTACGTATTCACCACCGAGATTAAACCTTCCATAACGTAAATCAACTCGACCGCCATATACACCAACGTTCTCCGGTAAAATTAAATCTGGCCTGTTATCTTTTTGGTATTTTGACACAAAAGATCCACCAAGTGTTACTTTAAATTTAGATTTTTCGAAAGAAGGAATAATCGAATTTAGATTTACCTCACCATCTATTCCTCTTACAACTCCTTCTGCGTGAACTATTTTCCCTTCTTGAAAAGACAAACGTTGCTTTCCATAGACTCCTTTTAAAGTAACACCTTTGTGCGGACGAAGAATTAATCGCATTCCATCCATTAAATTATCATAACCTAGAGATCGATCTTCGTACGCTCTGAAAGCCATTCCTGAACCAAATTGTTCATAGAAAGAACCAACGGTAACATCAACCCAGTCATTGGAGTAACCAACATATCTCATTCCGATTCCAGTTCCATCAAATCGGTTTGGATAACCTTGAATTCGAGGTAAGTATGATTCTACGCGCATACCTGCTTTGAAGTTCTTGTAGGTCACAAAAACATTCATGTAGGTGTTAATTAACGCTTTAGAATCGGGTTGAGAGGCACCAATAACAGTATCTTCATTTAGGTACTGAAAAATAGACTCAATATTACCTGTGATATTCAGTCCATCGTCTTTTTGTCCGTATCCTATAAATGCTATGGAAAATACGATAGCACTTAGAAATAAATTTTTCATAAATAAAAAAGTAAAGTCTTTAGAGACAGTTTATTCAGCTAGTTTTAAAATTTCTTCATACAAATGGTCTTCATCACCAGGAGCAAAGTTATTGTGAGAATAAACAATGTTTCCGTCTTTGTCAATTAAGAATGTATGCGGTACGTTATTTACACCCATTGCTCTTTTAAAGTCACCGTTCGGATCCATTAAAACAAGGTATTCCCAAGCTTTTCCATTAACATACATTGAAACTGAGTTCATTGTTTTTTGGTCATCTACAGAAACAGCTACAAGTGTAACACCAGTTTCATCTTGCCAGTCTGGGTAAATTTCATGTATTGTATTTAATTCTCTTTTACAAGGAGAGCACCATGTTGCCCAAAAACTAATTACAACTGGACCATCAAATCCTAATTTAGCTGTGTTAACTACATTACCTTCCATGTCTTTTAATTGTACAGATGGAAGCTGTTTTTCTTGAGTTTGTTGTGCATTAAGTCCGATAGATATCGTTAAAGCAGCAAAAAATAATGAGATTTTTTTCATATTCTAAGTTTATTTAATTTTAGTATGGTCATGAGTTTTCAAAAACCTTGCCGAATTCAAAGGTACATCATTTTCTTTTTTTAGAGACATAAAAGTTATTTTTATTCTTGAATTCCTATTTAATGATAAATACAGTTAATTGCAGTAGGAATTCAATAATTCAAACTTTTTAAAACGCTTTTTGGCTTAAAAATTGGACTATTTTTAGTCGAATTAGTATCGATTGCATATATTTGCTTAAATTAAACGTATTAAATATAGAACTTTATGAAAAAAATAGTACTCTCAATAATTGCTGTAATTGGACTATCTAGTCTTTCTGTAGCACAAATAGAAATTTATAAAACAGGAACTACAACTGATATTTCTGGTTCTGAATTAACTATAAACGCTTGGCAAGGTGGGGAACATCACAATGATTTTTACATCGTTAATTCAACAGGTTCTACTCAAGAATGGAATGTAACAAGAACAAAAATAAATGAAATTACTTCTTGGTCTGATTATTTATGTTGGGGACCACAGGGAGGGTTTGGTAACTGTTACCCTGCTTCAGGAATGACACAGACTACTTGGACTTCTCCAAGTAACGACGCACCAGTTATTGCCGCTGGTGATTCTGCAAAATTATCTTCTTACATTACTCCTGATTATGTTGGTTCCGCTGATCAAGTATATAGATATTATGTTGGAACAAGTGGAAATCCTAAAATGGATTCTGTTGATGTACGTGTTTTTTTTACAGTTGGTTTAAACGAAGTAACTCCTCAATTATCCGTTAGCATTGCTCCAAATCCATCGAATGATTATTTCGTTGTTTCAGCTACAGGTTCTTCTGCTGCTTCAATTAAAATTGTAGATGTTTTAGGAAATGTTATTCTTTCTGAACAAATGAATTATACTTCAAAAAAAGTAAATGTTTCTTCTTTTAGAAATGGCGTTTATTTTGTGATTATTGAATCAAATGAAGCGAAGCCAGTTACAAAGAGAATTGTTGTAAGACACTAGTCTTTAGATAATATTATTAAAACCATCATCCTTTTGGGTGATGGTTTTTTCTTGAAATTATATTTAGTACCTTTACTTTTCAATAATATACAACCGAATTGATCGAATTCAATGAAATACATCGTTCTGCAATCCTTGCTTCAATAGAGGCATCAAAGGTGATCATGGATTTTTATCGATCTACAGTTAAGATTGACATTAAATCTGATGGCTCGCCTGTAACACAAGCTGATTTAGCTGCTTCAGAAATAATATCGAAGCGTTTATCCTCGACAAATATTCCGATTTTAGGAGAAGAATTAAAGAATAAAGATTTTACTGTTCGCTCTAAGTGGACAAAAAACTGGTGTGTTGACCCTTTGGATGGCACGAAAATGTTCATTCAAAAGAACGATGAATTTGTTGTAAGTATTGCACTTATCGAAAATCATAAACCTATTTTCGGAATTTTGGCAAGCCCTGTTCAAGAAAGAATAATTTTGGGAGGAGTAGGTTTGGGTGTTTACATATTTGATTTCAATCAATTTGAATCACTGACAGAGTGGAGGAAAATTGAGCCATTCGCCCAAATGAATCAACCAATGGTAGTTGCTTGTTCCAGATCATTTGGGAAAGACAATGTTGCTTATGCGAAATCAATAGAAGAAGAATTTGGCGTGTTTGAGTACCTTAAAATGGGCTCTGCTTTAAAGTTTTTTGAATTAGCCGAAGGAAAAGCAGATATGTATGTTCGACTTGGACCAACGATGGAATGGGACATTGCTGCTGGACAAGCTATTCTTGAAGAATTAGGTGGAGAAATAAGAAGTTTAGAAACGAATGAACGACTCTCGTACAATAAAGAGAGCTTGTTTAACCCACCTTTCGTAGCAAAAACAAAAGCACTCATTAATCCATGAAAATAGTTGTTTTATTCTCGTTTATCCTATTTGGGTTTTTAGCTTTTGGACAGCAATTATTACTTCCAACGCATTCATTTTATAAAGACCAAATATTCGCCAATAAGCTATCTTCTCCATTGAATAATGGAAGTTTTTTCCCAATTAATGAATCGAATTATGATTTGATTCCTGCGATAAATGATTCTTCAAAACAGTATTATGATCTCACATACGTACTTTTTCAAAAACATTTGATAGAAGTGAAAGGGAAGGATTTTACATTGTCGATTGATCCAGTCTTAGATATGTCAATGGGTAGAAATCTTTCCGATACGGTTACAAAAAGATTGTTTCAAAATACAAAAGGAGTTCATGTGGAAGGGAGAATTTATGATAATTTCGCATTTTCAACGACTTTGTACGAAAATCAAGCACGTTTTAACCCATATGAAAATCAGTATTATACGTCAATTGGGGAGAAGTATCCTCAAGCAGATTCAAGCTATTTAACACAAAATGCGGTTGTACCAGGTGGAGGGAGAACTAAGCCGTTTAAAGTAGATGCGTTTGATTATGCATCTGCTGTTGGTTATTTGGTCTATGCACCTGTAAAAAGCGTGAAGATTATTGCTGGAAATAACGTGCAGTTCATTGGTGACGGTCATCGTTCTATTCTTCTGTCCGATAATTCTTTTAGTGCTCCTTATTTTAGAGTTGATTGGAGTTTTCATCCAAAATTTAGTTTTTCTTACTTGCGTGCAAAGCAATTAAATTTATTGAGACGACCAGCAAGTGGTTCTGTAGAGGCAAATTATGAAACTAAAGGATATTCGGTGAATTATTTCACTTATATGCCCTCAAAAAAATTGAATATAAGCCTTTTTGAGAGTGGACAATGGAACAAAGGAGATTCAATTACGAGTCATTCTGCTCATCCACTTTTCTACAATCCTGTCCCAATTGTTTCAGGCCTTTCTCTCAAGAATAAAAATGAGGTCGTTACTTTATTAGGGTTGAATATTGGATTCCAATTGGCGAAAAACCACCGCGTTTATGGCCAGGTTGCAATGAATGATTTCAATTCATCTAAAATTGCAGCTCAGATTGGCTATCGTGGTTATGATTACTTTGGAATTGGAGATTTCATGTTTCAATTTGAATATAATTTTGTTGCTGATCAAACGTATCAAGCAGATAATCGTCGTTTGAATAACGTGCATTTTAATCTTCCTATCGCACATGTAAAAGGGGATGGTTTTCAAGAGTTCTTAATTCGAACTAATTACGAATACAAAAGAGTGTACGCTGATATATTAGCTACTTATTATTTACTTTCCAATTATTCAAATGAATCATTATTACCTGTATATGAGGTTTTAACAAGGAATTCTAATCAAATATTTTATGCGTCAACAGAAGTAGGTATTCGCTTTAACCGTAAAATGAATTTGATGATTTTTGGTAATTGGACGTATAGAACAGAGTCGAATTCAACGATTCTTGGGACAAATAGCTTTCAAGTTGGAATAAGAACAGGATTGGTTAATCATTACAAAGGATTTTAATGAGATTACTACTTTACATATCGATAATTGTTTTTTCATTTTCTACCTATGGACAAGAAGATGTTGGAGGTATTTTTGAAGAAATGCCGAATGATAGTTTGCCTAAGCGAACATTGAAAACACATTCTAGCCTTTGGCCAAAAGTTCGGGAAAGGAATTCCTCGCTTGGGGAAGACAATTTTCATTTTAGTCCATTGGTAGATTTGAACTTTATTCAAACCACTCAGTCCAATTTTAAAACAGGGTTGGGAATTCAATTAGAAGGTAGAATAAAGAATAAATTTTATTACCGACTTGCTGGTGTTGAGGGGATCAGTCAAACAGATGGATTTTATTCTCCAAAAACTTATATTGCAGATTCAAATGGACAGAGTTCAATTTATTCTGATTTGCACGGAAGAATATCTTTTACACCAAATCCAATCTTTAATTTTCAAGTTGGGTTGGATAATAATTTTATTGGAGAAGGGGCAAGATCAATGTTTCTGAGTGATTACGGAGCATCTTTCCCTTTTGGACAAATTAGAATGCGATTTTGGAGAATAGAATACAGTATTCTGTATCAATTTATGCGTGAGAAAGATATCAGTCCTGCAACAAATCGATGGAATGGTAAATTTTCTTCCAGTCATCACCTTTCTTTCAATGCGGCGAAATGGTTGAATATTGGCTTTTTTGAAACCGTTATTTTTCAACCAAAAGATACACTATCGAATCGAGGATTTGAAGTTGAATATCTAAACCCATTTATTTTCTATAGACCGCAAGAATATTCTCTCGGTTCTTCAGACAATGTTTTAATAGGGGTTGAATTGAACGCTTTTTGGAAGAAACATACGTTTTATTCTCAATTTATTATGGATGAATTTGTTTTGTCTGAAATAAAGAATAAAACAGGCTGGTGGGCAAGTAAATATGGTGGGCAATTTGGAGTGAAAGGAAGATTTAATCGTGGCGAAAATAAGTTCTTTTATCGATTAGAATACAACTTCGCTCGGCCTTATACTTATGCGCATATTTCACGAGAATTGAATTATGGAAATCAAGGAACGCCATTAGCTCATCCTTATGGAGCTAGTTTTATGGAGTTACTGGGTGAATTTAAATGGCAGAATAATAAAATGTATGCTAAAATATTTAGCAATTATTATTTAAGAGGCGCGAGTACAAATGGATTTAACTATGGTGAAAATATTTATGACCCATACATCAATCGACCGTATGAATATGGACATTTTATTGGTCAAGGAAAAGGCTATAACGGAACTAAAACAATTCTAACTTTCGGTTACCAAGTGTTGAAGAATGGTAATTTGAATGCTTTCGTTGAGAATCATTTCAATGCATCAACCATTGATAAAAAGATACATTACAACTTTGTCGTTGGTTTAAGGTCAATGTTGTGGAATGATAGAAGAAACTATTGATCAGAAGACTTTTTCTTTTTCCCAAGTTTTATTTCAAGAATAAGTTTTACAGAATATTGTTGTGCATACGCACCTCGACCACCGTTTCCTATTAATCCATTCTCAATAGATGGAGTGGTGAAGTCAATCACATGATAATATTCTGTTTTAGGTACCCAACCAACTTCTAACCCAACGGTGTATACTTTTGTGCTTTTTTCTGAACGATGTACTGTTCCTATTGAAAAGTGATAGATATTCCACTTACTGGCATCGATTCCTATTCTTGTATAATCGTAATAAGGTCGTTCATTTACATTAAAATCCGTTCTTGCTCCAAGGTATAAATCCCATTTATGATTTAATACGGTTTCAAATCCAATTCCAATATTTGTACGAGCTTCTTGTTCTTCACCATATGCGAGAAAGTTTTGGTCCCCAAATATTTGAGTAATTGATGTGTCAGCAATTGTCGTTGGGTAGACATTTGGACGTTGGTCAGGATTGAATAAAAGGTAGTATTTACCGCCAAAGAAGGTCTCGTTTGTAATGTGTAACCACGATTTTTTTCCTAATTTAAAACTTACACCAAAAGCTAGCGACCCAAATTCCTTGTGTTGTGTTTTTACATCGCTGGCTCTGTCAATAAAAGTAACATCTGTAGAAATTAATGAATCAACGTTTATTACGGAAAAATCACGGTAAACATTTCCTTTTCCTAGCATATTGAAAGAAGGAGTAGTGAGTGTAATACCAAATTTAAAATTTTCTAAATTCAAGGCAATAGATGGTTTAAAAATACCTTTGATGTTGTAATAGTCGAAGGTGATTGTTGAGGATACGTTAGAAATGTCACCCGTTGATCCGTCTGTAGGCAATACAGTACTTGAATATGTGTTGTGGTATTTTACATCTCTGTAAATGCCGAAATGAGAAAAACCAATGGACCAAATACGAGAAAGTTTATAAGAAACGGAGAAGCCAGCCCAGTATTCATTTATATTGTGCTGATAATTGTAAGAAGCCACAAATTGTTCTGGACCTGCTGTGTGACTAAAAATTTCATATTCTTCTTCGTGTAAATAATCAAATTTAGAAGCGTATTTCCTTCGGTTGATGATTGCGTAACCAAGCCTTAATCGTTCGTGTTTTGGCAAATCAATTATCCCAGCAATTAAATTGGGCATCGTATTAAACTGAGCATGTTTTAGGTTTATACCTTCTCCCAAAGCATTTTTCAAGTATAACCGTCGAACGCGGTATGCATTTACAGAAATTGACATCGAAGGATTTTTCACAAAGCTAACCGCAGCAGGATTGTAATAGACTGTACCGTTGTCACCAAGTCCAGCTGAAGCAGCTCCACCTAAAAGTGATGCTCGTGCACCAAATTGTTCAGACCATTGGTGATAATCTTGTGAAAAAAGTGAAAATGTAAGTACTACAAAAGTGAAAATGAAAAGAGTTTTCATATTGTTTATTTAGGTTGAGTTAATATCAAAGGTAAAAAAAGATGTAGAGGTTTTTATTTGTATGGATTATTTTATTTCGAAAGATCTTCTTTTTTCTCCATACGTTTACAAAAAATAAATATTTCAATCAATGTATTTTCGATGCAAGCGAGAAGAAAAACGGGTCATTATTTCGTAAGAAATAGTACCGGTTTTTGTAGCAAGGTCAAGGACCGTTTGATTTTTACCAATTATTTCAACGCTATCTCCTTCTTGCGCACTAATTCCACTGACATCCACCATAATCATGTCCATGCAAATAGTTCCTACCAAAGGGCAAAATGTGTTTTGAATGTAAACGCCAAAATTGTTCTCCGATAATTGGCGGCTTAATCCATCAGCGTATCCAACAGGGATTATAGCAATGTCCATTTCGTTTGTAGCCACAAAAGACCGACCGTATCCAACCGTTTCACCTTTGGAAATTGTTTTGATCTGAGAAATTGAACTGAACCAAGAAATTGCCTGTCTGAGTTCTTTTTCTCCATTCACACCATACATGCCAATACCCAATCTCACCATTTCCATTTGAGCAGATGTATAGTTTTTTATGCCTTCCGAATTTAAAATATGTCGTAGGGTAGGATAGGGTAAATCACGGCTTATTTCTTCAGAAATTCGTTCTAACTTCTGGATTTGATTATATGTGAATTCGGAATCCACCACATCACTTTCTGCTAAGTGTGAATAAATACTTTTTACAAGAATTTCTGGTTGAGCATGAATAAAAGCAATCAATTCTTGGATGTCTTTTTCGATGAATCCTAAACGATTCATTCCTGTTTCAATTTTTAAATGAATTGGATAGTTAAATTTTGAATGAATAATCAGTGTTTTAACAAAAGAATCCAACTGTTGAATTGAAAAAATTGCCGGTTCTAAATCGTAATGGATGCAATCGTTGAAGGATTGTTCTTCACAATTCATCACTAGAATCGGTGTTTTTATTCCTTTTTGGCGTAATTCAATGCCTTCGTTGGGATATGCGACTCCTAAATAGTCAACTCCAATAGATTCAAGAAAAACACCAATGTTTTTGGCGTCCGAACCATAAGAAGATGCTTTAACCATGCAGAGTAACTTTGTGTCAGGTTTAAGTTTAGACTTAAAATATTGTATGTTATGACGGATCGATTTTAGGTTGAACTCTAGGAAAGTTTGATGATTCAATTGCTTCATTTTTTGAGCAAGGAGGTCCATTCTTTTTCCTCTAGAGCCCGTTATGAGAATGTTTGAATTTGTAAATGAAGTTGTGAATTCTTCAGGTGCATTGATGTAATGTACATCCAAAGGCTGAAATTTACTGAGAATTGAATTGAATTTCTCTTTCTCGTTTGTTCCTAATAATACAATTCGGGGTTTATTCCCGGCATTGGATAGTTGGTAAGAAAGCGAATATTCGAGAGAATCGATGTCTAAATTATACGTGTCATTTATAATTGTATTCCCCTCTTTTCCATCAAAAATTTCCATTCTTTGTGCTAATGGAGAAAGGAGTTTTATACGTTCTTTGACTACTGTGTCACTGATTCCCAGTAATTGCGCCATTCGTATGGTCAAAGATAAATTTTGAGTACTTATTGCATCATTCTTTAATTCAAAATTTGAAATAAAAGAAGTCAGAATTGGGACTTGCTCTCCGTGTTCATGTTTTAACTTTTCAAAGGATAACTTCTCAGGGAAAAGAAAAGAAGGAAGATTTTCGAACAATGTAATTTTTTCAATAAAATGTTCTTCAATCGTAGCAAATAATTCTCTATGCGCATTTCCAAAAGAGGTTAATATACCATGAGTTGGTTGGATAATATCTCGTTTATCTTGAAGCGTTCCTTTCTCGCCAATTCCAACTTCGATTAATGCGATATCAGTTTGGTTATTTATTTCCAACAAAGAAAGTGCTACGCCAAGTCGAGAGTTGTAACTTTTTGGACTTCGGGCAACAGTATATTCTCCACTCAAAAGCGTTGCTAACCATTCTTTAACCGTTGTTTTTCCATTGGACCCCGTTATTGCAACAACAGGACCGTTGAATAGAGATCGGTGGTGTTTTGCTAATTTTTCAAGTGCGGAGAGAGTGTTTTTAACAACGATTTCTTTCGCGTCTTTTAGATGACTAACACTGCCTTTTTGAGCAACGACAAAATGCCGAACTCCTTTTGAATAAGCATCATCAATGAATGATTTTCCATTTCTAAAAACGCCATTTAAAGTAAAAAAAAGAGTGTGTTCCCCGTTAATTATTCTTCGAGTATCAAAAGAAATAGATTGAATAATTTCCTGCCCACTGATCGATTCTTGAGCAATGATTTGTGCAATTTCTCCAAAAGAATAATTTAGTTTCAATGGGCGATTTTATTGTAACATGATCGACAAAGCGGTTTATATTCTTCAACTGCACCAACCAAAACTTGTTCTTCTTGTTCGACTGTACGGTGAGAGAATTGTGCTAAGTTTCCACAAGATACACAAATTGCATGAACTTTTGTGATGTATTCTGCGATACTCAATAAATCAGGCATTGGTCCAAATGGAACTCCTTTAAAATCCATATCTAAACCTGCAACGATAACACGGACGCCTTTTTTGGATAAGAAGTTACATGTTTCGACAATTCCTTGATCAAAAAATTGTGCTTCATCTATAGCTACAACAGGTTCGTTTTTCCAAATATCGAGAATAGACGCTGCATTTTTTACGGCAATTGCATTGAAAGAAGTGCCTTGGTGACTGACCACATTATTGTCATGGTATCGGTCATCAATAGTAGGTTTGACCAATAGAATTTTTTGGTTTGCAAATTCTGCTCGTTTCAATCGACGAATTAACTCTTCCGTTTTACCAGAAAACATTGAACCGCAAACTATTTCTATCCAACCGTGCTGATTTTTCCCATCTGGGAAGTGCTCTAAAAACATATCTTTTCTCTTTTTGTTTTCAACAAATCACCAAGGATAAAAGAATGGAAAAAGTATTCACTCAAGCTTTATCTTCGGTAACTTTGAACGTCTAAGTTCGTTATTTTGTTGCTTAAAAAATAGACATCGTTAGCAACTTAGTCAAAATGTTGAAAAGTCAATTTATTTATTTCGAAATGGAGAATTTAAAAGCCTATAAAAAACAAATCGAAGAAGTTCAGAATTTGGTGAACCGATTAGATAATGGAAATCTTGCAAAAGAAGATTTAACAAAGCTAGAATCGTTGACGAGAATGATTCATGAACGCAGCATTATCCTAAAGTACTTAGCGTTTGGAAACGTTGAAGTAAAGGATGATTCGAAGAATGTTGATGCGGTTGAGAATGTTTTTCTTCCTGAAGAAACTGAGAATGAAACTTCTATTTCTTTTGATGACTCCATAGAAGATAAACCAGAAATTGACCTTTTTGCCTCTTTTGAAAAGAAAGAAGAAACTGTTGAAGATTCTATCGCTGACGAAGTGGAGACACCGCTTTCTATTTCTGACATCATGGATGATCTTCAAAAAGAAGAACCGAATTTTGTCGACGAAGTGGTGGAGAAAGAAATCACAGAACGAGTGGTGGAAGAGGTGGAGAAGGAAGAGTTAATCGAAGAAGTTGTTGAAGAAATGCAAGAGATGGACTTGATTGAAAAAGTGGTGGAGGAAATGGAAGAAATTGAAATTACAGAAAAAGTTGTAGTTGCAATGGAAAGCATCGACGAACTTCCTGTAGAGAATAAATCTTTTTTAGATCAATTGAATTTGAACGATGACTCTTTGCATTCAATGTTGAGCGTTTCTAAAATTGATACGCTAGTGGGCGCTTTTAGTTTGAATGAGAAATTACGTTTCATGAATGATCTTTTCGATGGTTCAAGCGAAGATTTTAACGAAACAGTTAAAATACTAGATAGTCAAGAAAATAGTGATTCAGCAAATAAAATTATTAATTCAATTGCTTCAAAATTTGAATGGGAAACGGAAGATGAAGCAGTGGTAGAATTCATTTCTTTTATCAATAGACGTTATGCCTAAAATTCTTCTATTTTTTCTCTTTCTTTCTTTTGGAACGTTTTCTCAGTTGGAAGAAGTGAGGCGAATTACCAAAGAATTATGTTCACCTGAGTTCCATGGAAGAGGTTATGTCAATAGAGGTGACTCTATCGCCGCTCACTATGTTGTAAGTGAATTCCAGAAAGTGGGAGCTCAACCATTCTGTGACGATTATTTGCAACATTTTACGATGGATGTGAATACTTTTCCGGGAGAAATGAGTGTCCAGCAAAATGGGAAAGCTTTGATTGCGGGTGTTGATTTTTCCATCAACCCAAGTTCAAAAGGAATCAGTACAACTTTATATCCGATTGAAATTCCAGTAGAAAAAGCATTGGACATTGAATTCTTGAAGAAAACAATTGCCGAAGCAACAGCAAGTTTTAAACAACATGCTTTGGTTTTTTCGTATGCAAACGTTTCTTCGGATACGATGCATAAAATCAAAGGATTGATTTACGAGATTGCGACAATATTACCCGTTATTGAATTGGTAGACACCAAGTTTACATGGTCTGTGGGGCAAGATCAAAGCTTGTTTCCGTACTTGCAGATTCAAGATTCTGTGTATCAAAAAGGGATTCCAATCGATGTTTCCATTGAAGCTCGATTATTAAAAGAGTATGAAACGCAAAATGTAATTGCTTTCATTCCTGCGGAAAAGAAAAAAGCTCCTTTCCTCATTTTTACAGCGCATTATGATCATCTGGGTCAAATGGGTGAGAATACCTATTTCCCTGGGGCAAATGACAATGCTTCCGGTACAGCGATGTTAATCACTATGGCGAAATACTTTAAAGAGAACCCAAGCGATTACAACATTCTTTTCATCGCTTTTGGTGGGGAAGAGGTTGGATTGCTCGGCTCTAAATATTTTGTGGAGCATCCATTGCTGAAACTGAAGAAGATAAAATTCCTTATCAATTTAGACATCATGGGGAGTGGTGAAGAAAGTATTACTGCAGTCAATGCTACTTTATTTCCCAAAGAATTTGAATTGTTGCAGACCATTAACAAAGAGAAAGATTTATTGCCATTGATTAAAAGTCGAGGTCCTGCAGCCAATTCTGACCATTATTGGTTTACAGAAAAGGGAGTGCCTGCATTTTTTATCTATACGACCGGTCCGAACAGGCATTACCACGATGTTTTTGACACCTACGAAGAATTGACTTTTAGTGAGTACGATGATATAACAACGTTGCTGATTGAGTTTGTGAAACGGTTGTAATAATAAATGAGAAATAATAAATAAGAGTTGAAAACTGAAAGATTAGAACTAGGAATTTACTTTAACGTTTAAGATTTTAAACTGTTATTGCCACGAATGTTACTTTACACCAACCCATTTTTTCGTAACAATGCAATTGTTTTTGGCTCTTGTCTTTTAAATGCTTTTTAACTTCTATACATGTACGCCAACTTAATTCAGAATAAATAAGTGTTTTATTCGTGCATTCGTGGCATTTCAAAGTTTTTGCCACAAATTCAGACGAATATTAGATCTTCTAAAACGCTTTCAAAAATTCCTTCACAGCTTTCCAATATTCTGCATGTCCTTTCTTGTCAAACCACAAGGCTTTTGAACCGTGGAATCCGCTTTCTTTGGGTAGAAAACTTGTTTTTTTAGCCGTAATTTGGGCATAGAAATCTTCCCATTGCTTGTGTTCATTCTTTGCTGAAGTAATAAAAACTGGACACTTGATGCGGGGAACAAAAGATACGATTGTTTTTCCATCAATTTCAAAGTATTCTCCTGGAGAAAAAGAAAGAATTCCATCGATCAAATCGGGATGTTGTGCGCCCATGTATAAAACCAAAGCAGCACTGTAAGAACTTCCCCAGATGATAATTTTCTTTGCTTTCAATTCGTCCTTCACATATAAAATAGTGGCTTCTAAGTCGGGAATAGCATCGGGGTATTTTGTTGCTAAACCTTTTTTCTTCGCGCGTTTATGTGTTTCATTTTCAATACCTCGTGCTTTCAAACCGGAACGTTGGTCAATGGCAATACAATTAAAACCGAGTTTGTTCAATTCGGGAGTGGCCGGTATGCACCTCGACTAAACATCGCTTGATGAAAAAGAATGATGTAAGTATCACTGTTCTCGACGTTGTTGTATAAATCCGCTGTAATTTCTAATCCATCGGAGGATGGAAAAGTAATTGTTTCTCCTTGAAAAGAGTCCTTCTGCGAAAAAGAAAGAAAAGGGGAGAGGAGTATGAAAATTAATATGCGCATCTTTATTTGATTACAATTTTTCCTGAATAATTAATTCTATCCCCTTCTATTGTGTAGAACACCATTTGACTTGTACCGCTAAAATTAAATTCTTTTTTAACACTGTTGGTAGAAATGTTTTCTTGATGAATAACCTTGCCATCTACGGTATAAAACGTCATGGTAACATCCTCTTCTAAATCTTTAAATTTAACATTCACTATACCTTCTGTGGGGTTAGGGTAAACAGAAACTGTTGTGTTAACACCTTTTATGCTTTCCGTATTTAAAAAACCGGAAGCATCAATCTCCATAAGCCAAGCATCAGATCCACCATTGGTAGGGACAGTTTTGTTACCAGAAATACCGCTATTTGACCCACATAATAAATAAACTATGCCACTTACAGAATTAGTTATTGGAGCAATAAAATCATCTTGATTACCACCATACGTTTCTTGAGCGATAATATTGCCGAGTGTGTCAACAATTAATAGCCAAGCATCAAACACACCGTATCTGGGAGATGTTTTATTTCCATTCGTACCACTTCCGGGAAGAGATTTTGAGTAACCATTAAGCAATAGTTTATTGTCGCCTAGTTTAATTATACCACTACCATAATCAAAAGATGAACCTCCATACGTTTTATCCCAGATAATATTAAAATTGGTGTCCATTTTAATGAACCAATAATCGCGCAATCCTATTTTGGGTGCTGTTTTATTACCTGATATAGCTGAACTTGAATGACTTATCAGATAATAGAAACCATCAATATAATTTATAGTAGCACTCCCATCAAATTGAATTTCAGGATCTGTACCACCGAAACATTTGTTTTGCAAAACATTTAGATTCATATCAACCTCCACTAACCAAATATCAGAGCTACCAAAACCAGGGTCTGTTTTATCACCACTACTACCTTGGTCTGCCTTTCCTGTAATAATAATGCTATTGTTTGGGCTTAAAAACAACTGTCGAATATTGTCTGCACCTGTGGAACCAATCGTATTTTGATTTACAACAGCACCATCTGTACTAGAAATTTCTACCAACCAAAAATCATCGAAACCAATATTTACTTCTGTTTTATTCCCAGAAATTCCAGACCTAGAGTTGATGCCAATAAGTAGATTGTTGTTAGGTAAAGCAATAATATTTCCAAACGAACCACCATCATCTTCTGTACCACCATACAATTTTTGCCACAATATATTACCTGATAAATCAAGAGCCAAGAACCAAATATCAGTAGTTCCATCTGTATTTAAAGGTGCCAAAGTTTTTTCGCCTGAAATGGGAGAAGAAGTAAATGACACTATAAAAAGAGTATCATTTTTAACAATACTAGAATGATAAATGTCATAACCTGAAGCACCAATAGTTTTGTCCCAAAGAATATTATGATTTTGGTCTAAACGAATAATCCATATATCATTAAATCCTCTTGAGTTTTCTGTTTTATCCCCTGAAATATCTGAGTCAGAATTTCCGATAAGAAAATAGTCTGTACTGTTTTGTATTTCAATGCGGTTTAGCCCATCATCTCCACTACCCCCAATATTTTTTTGCCAAAGAATAGGAGGGTTTTGTGCAAGTGATAGAAAGCTAAATAAACATGTTAGAATTATAAGAATTGTTTTCATGATATTTGGATTTTTTAAGTTATTAATTGATTTTTACCGCCGTTTTCTGAATGATACTACCATCATTAAAAATTAAATTAACTTTTAATTGATTGTAAGGGATGTTAGATGTGTTTATCGTGATATTTAAAGGTCTGTCAATCGTAGATTTTAGATTTACTACTTCAGTATAATGAATAGTACCATCAAGACTTTGCACCTGTACAGTTGCTATTATATTTATTTCAGATGAAATTGATAAATTCAATTGATCATTTTCAATTAAAGTAGGCAAAAGCGTCAATGTTACATAGTCTTTTTCTTGAGGTCGATAATCTGGGTTGATGTGTTCAACGTAGAATGGAAAAGCTTCTCCATTGTATCCGAATACATTTATACGATAAAGACCAGTTGGAAGATTTTGTATACTTGAAAAATCTGCTGTAGTATTTTTAAAATCAAATGGATAACTACTAGGTGAAGGGAGATTAAATTGTTCAATTATTATCCCTTGAATAGGGTTGTCAAAATTGTCAATTACACCCTGTTCACAATCAGCACCAATCGCTGTTAAAAAATCACAAAGTGTAGGCCAACAACAAAATGTGTATGTTGTATCAGAGTTAAGATTGTTATTGTTAAGTAAATCATTTGGAGTTAAAGAACTATCTGGGACTCCACCTGACCCGTTCCCACCTCCGTCACATTCTAGTTGCGTTGGAACTGTATAGGCAAAAGGTTCAACAGAGACTGGTGCTGTAATTTGAGGCATATTATTGTTGTAATAATGCATCCAGCTACCACCTGTAGTCACATTATTGACCAAACACATTGTTTCATCAGGGTTCCCTAATGCGTCATGTCCACTCATGTACTGAAATTGGTTCATTTTCTTTTCTATTAACTTACCAGAAGTAATGAGCGTGTTTGAAGCAGAGTAAAAAGGTCCTGCTATACCAAGTGAGATAGCTTCAGTAATGTCCATTGTTTGATAAATTCCATAAGTTGTATTTATTCCATAATAAGGATGATTTGGAGGTAAAGAATTATAAGTGTCATCGCTCATAGCTTGATAATAATACACCGCCATGTCATTTACCTGATCATAATATTTTAATGCAGAACCAAATGTCATCACTGTGTTACCGTAATTATTTGATTCTCTTATTTTTAGATTCCAAGCATAAGCACTTCCGTTACAATCCCTTTCGCACAGAACATTGGAATACCCTCCATCAATAATATACGTTTGAATATCACTTTCATTCACAACTGAACCATTGCTAGCATCATAAGCTACTATAGAGTAATATAGACCTTCAGTATCAGTATAATTTTCTTTCAGTAATCGGGCGTAATTGTTCGTAGTTGTTTTTTGTCCTACTTGATAATAATTACCAAGTGAATCTTTTTGTAGTAATTTAACTTCATATTTAACGTTTGGAATTGAATTCCAGCAAATATACCCTCTCGAATGAGCAGGTTCTATAACGGAAGTTAAACTACGCCCCCCCCCCATCAGATTGGGCGTTACAGAGACTTCCTGTTGCTAATACAATAGCAAATAAAAGTGATTTTTTCATAAAAAAAGTGTTTTAATTAGTTTCTGAAATTATAAAATAAAATTCATACAAACAAATTTAAGGTTGTTTATTTACCTTGTACTTATTAGCTTCTAATCTAAATATCTAATTCGTCTTAGTCAGCTTGATTCAGAATAAATAAGTGTTGTATTCATGCATTCGTGGCATTCAAGTCATCTGCCACAAATTCACGAATGTTTCGTTTATATCAATCCACTTTTACGCAACAAAGCAGCTGTTTTTGGTTCTTCACCTCTAAACGCTTTATACAATTCCATTGGGTGTTTACTCCCGCCTTTGCTCAATACATTTTCTCGAAATGAAGCGGCAATTTCTTTGTTGAAAATTCCATTCTCTTGGAAATATTCAAACGCATCTGCTTCCAGAACTTCAGCCCATTTGTAGCTGTAGTAACCTGCAGCATATCCCCCAGCAAAGATGTGTGAGAATGCAGAAGAAGTCGATGTTTTATCGTTAAAAGGGAAAAGTGTTGTATTTTTTGTTGCTTCTTTTTCAAAATCAATAACGCTTGTTTCTTTGATTTCCGATTGATTGTGCCATGCCATGTCCAATTGACCTAAACTTGTTTGTCGAACAGTTTGATAGGCACTT
The DNA here is from genome assembly GCA_964387525.1 of uncultured Fluviicola sp. Lineage (GTDB taxonomy): Bacteria > Bacteroidota > Bacteroidia > Flavobacteriales_D > Crocinitomicaceae > UBA4466. The sequence continues at coordinate 20,080 of CAYLWS010000004.1, read as the reverse complement.
AAAAATTGCGCACTGTCTTTTATTTTCTGAACGTATTCCATTGGGATAATTTCGCCTGTTTCGTAGTGTTTTGCAAACAATTGCAAAGCCTCTTTTTCGTAACACCAATTCTCCATCAGTTGAGAAGGCAATTCCACAAAATCCCAAAAAACAGAAGTTCCAGAAAGACTTTGGTAATGTCCATCAGCAAGTATTCCATGTAGCGCATGACCGAATTCGTGGAACAAGGTCGTTACTTCATTGAATGTTAATAAAGAAGGTTTCGTTTCTGTTGGTTTCGTAAAGTTACATACAATAGAAATGAAAGGTCGTTGATTTTTGTTGTCGTATTTATTTTGCGAACGAAAAGAAGTCATCCAAGCACCGCTTCTTTTCCCTTCTCTAGGAAAGAAATCAGCATAAAATAAAGAAAGAAAATCTCCTTTTTCATCTTTTACTTCGTAAGTCATTACATCTTCGTGGTAAGTTGGAATGTCTTCCCGTTGATGGAATGTAATGTTGTATAATTTTTCCGCAACTTGAAATGCACCTTCTAGCACGTTCTCCAATTTGAAATAAGGTTTTAAAATTTCATCGTTGATGGCAAATTTCTCATTTTTCAATTTTTCGCTGTAGAAGGAGAAATCCCACGGTTCAATTTTGAAATCTGCTCCTAAACGGTTGGCGATATCTTGAATTTCAGCTACTTCATTTTTTGATTTAGGCAAAGCGATCTCTAATAAATCCTCCCACAATTGATAAACTTTGTTGGGTTTTTCAGCCATTCTTTCTTCCAAAACAAATTCAGCGTAAGTGTTGTAACCTAGAAGTTTCGCCTTTTCCAAACGCAAAGAAACAATTTCAGCAATTATCTCTTCATTGTTAGAGCTATTTTGATTGAAACCTCTTGCCCCAAAAGCAGCACTTAGTTGTTTTCTCAACGCTCTGTTTTCTGCGTATTGCATGAATGGAATGTAAGAAGGGTAGTCGAGTGTAAATAACCATTTCTTGTCATTTCCTTTTGATTTCGCCAACATGTTAGCAGCTTCACAAACTCCATTTGGAAGTCCATTTAAGTTCGCCTCGTCTTCAATCCACAATTCAAATTCTTGTGAATCTTTCATGACATTTTCAGAAAACGTAAGCGTTAATTTTGCTAATCGCGCGTTGACTTCTTTTAATGCTGTTTTGTCTTTCTCATTTAAATTTGCGCCACTTCTAACGAATCCTTTGTAGGTTTTTTCTAAAAGGTAAATCTGTTCATCGGTAAGTTGATCTCTTTCTCCATTTTCATAAACATTTTTCACAGCTTTAAATAATGCTTCATCCATTGATATTTCATTGGAAAATGCCGATAATTTTGGTGAAATTTCTTGCGCCAAAGCTTGCATTTCATCTGAAGTATTGCAACTGTTAATATTGAAGAAAACAGTTGAAACTTTATCCAAAAGTTCACCACTACGTTCCAAAGGTTCAATGGTGTTTTGAAAGGAAGGTGCTGCTTTTTTTATTTGTTCAATTTCTATTTTCCCTTGATTCATTCCTGCTTCGAATGCAGGGAGATAATGTTCAAGTTTTATTGTATCAAATGGAACAGCTTCAAAAGGTGCTGTGTAGTTTTGTAAGAATGGATTGTTCATTGCTTATGTTGAGTTTATCGAAATGTTGTTGTTTTCTAGAATGTAGAACGTAAAAATAAGGATAAAATTCTTCGTTTTGTCTTTGAGGAAATGAATTAACAAAAATTAGATAAGAAATTGATTTAGCTTTTGATTAAACAAACGGTAGTACAGTTGAGTAATGAAAACTCATCCACTTGTTTAGGAGAATAAAGATTTTAGTTTTCTCCGTGTGTTTTTGTGAAGCCTCTTATTTCTTTGTGTAATAGTACATCCCCAAAGATGATGGGTTTCAATACATAGATTACCTCGAATATTAACTTATGCGGCAAACATTACCTGTCAATTCTAGTCGTTAAATTTATTTTTGAAGAGATCTTTAGAGAATCCAGCGTGCGGATATTTGCACAGAGTTTTCTCGGTAAGTTACGTTAAAAAAGAGTCAGTATTCTTAAAAATCAATCTTCTCCTTCTGTTTTTTCACCATCAAGTTCGTCAATGTCTTCGGCTTCAATTACCTCGACAGTATTGTCTTTTTCAGTTTCTTCTTTTTTATTTCCTTGTAAAAAACTAGGGAGTTCCATACCTGCAGATTTAAATACATCATCAAGTGGAGGGATAGAACCGAGCATTCCTTGGAGGAAATTGGCCGTAGAAGTTTTACCATCACTATTTTGACCAGTTTCCCAAACAGTTACTTTGTCAATTTTAATATTCTTAATTGCTTCTACTTGAGTTTTAACGAGTTCAGGTAATTTATCTGCAATCATCAACATTACGGCATCTTGCGGGTTGTTTCCAGCTGCTTTTACAATGCTACCAAACCCTTCTGCTTGTTTACTTAGAATTTCTAAATTACCTCTTGCTTCGGCGTCCATTTTAGCAAAAATTGCATCTGCTTCACCTTTTGCATGACGACGAATTTTTTCTGCTTCTGCTTCGGCTTCAATTTCTATTTTTTCTTTATCAATTTGGGATGGTACTACAATATCGGCATATTGAGTTGCTTTATCTCTAATGGCTCTTGCGTCTTCGGCTATTTTTTCAGCTGCATAAGCTTCTTCTTTTGATTTTGCCACTTTTACTTTTTCAGCAGCAACGGCTTTTCTCAGTGCTTCCGCTTCTGCTTCACGACGATCAGAATGAGATCTTGCAATTTTTACATTTGCAAGATTCTCTCCTTCTACAGCAATTGCATTTGCTTCAGAAGTTTCTACACGTTCAGATTTACTTGCGTTTGCTTCACCAATTTTGGCATCTGCTACTCTAGACGCAATTTGTATACGTTCCTTTTTATTTGCTTCACTTTCACCAATTTTTGCATTTGCATTTGCTTCTGCAATTTTGATTCGCTCTTTTTGGTTTGCATTTGCTTCACCAACTTTTGCATCAGCATTTGCATCTGAAACCTGAATCCGTTGATCTTTATGAGCATTCGCTTCACCAATTGAACCATCTCTGTCTTTTTCAGCAACACTTTTCTTAGCATCATTAATCGCTTTTGCAGCAGCTTCTTTTCCAAGTGCTTCAATGTATCCTGATTCATCATTAATATCAGTAACGTTAACATTGATAAGTTTTAATCCAATTTTTTTCAATTCTGCTTCCACATTTGAAGAAACAGCACTTAGAAATTTATCTCTGTTGTTGTTTATTTCTTCAATATCCATCGTTGCAACAACTAATCTCAATTGTCCAAAAATGATATCTTTCGCTAAATTATGAATTTCAGTCTGCCCTAAGCCTAAGAGTCTTTCAGCTGCATTATTCATTACGCCTGGTTCAGTTGATATACCAACAGTGAATCGTGAAGGAACATCAACACGAATGTTCTGTCTAGATAATGCGCTCGTTAAATTAACTTCAATAGATATAGGGGTCAATTCGAGAAACTCATACGCTTGAATTATTGGCCAGATAAAAGCGGCACCACCATGTATAGTTTTAGCAGATCTTGCTTCATCGTTAGGTCCTTTCCCTACTTTTCCATACACAACAAGTATTTTATCAGAAGGACATCTCTTGTATCTTCTAAATAATGAAAAAAGCAATGCGAAAATAAATACTACTGCGACGAAGATGATAATTAAAATGTATTGTGCCATGTTTTGATTATTTTTTTGAACTAGGTTTTACGATTAAAATACTATTATTTACAATGTCAATAACTTCAACAATGACTCCTGTTTTTATATCTGAACTCTCGTCACTTAAAGCGTCTAACGTTTGAAAAGAACCTTCAACCTTGAGTTGAACTTTACCATAAGATTCTCTATTTTTGGGAATTGTTAAATATACTTGACCCGTATTTCCAATTGATTTATTAATGTTGATATTTCCATTCTCAACTAATTTACTCATCATATAGAATAAAAAAGCCATCACAACCATCATTGCAAGACCAGCGGTAGTTGAAATTAATAAAACAGTAACAAAACTAAAACCACCTTTAATACAGGCAATACCTGTCCACGAAAATATTGTAAAAAAACCAATTAGGTTTTTAACCGTGAAGAATTGAAAAGGAATTGTATCTCCTCCTTCAGTGTCACTATCAATATCGGTATCACCATCAATGTCACCACCAATAAATGTGAGTACTACAATGATTAAAAAAATAAGAGAAGAAGGAGCCGCAATTACCCAGAAAAAATGTTCCAGTGATGTCATTGAGTCCCACCATTCATTAATTTGCATATTTAATTTGGTTTTGATTCAAGGTAAAAATAATCAATATTTTGAATTAATCTTGATGAATTTATACTAATTATGAAAGAATGTATTGTTATTTTAATAACAATACACCAGCTTATATAACTTCAACTGTTAATCCGTCATCCGTCTTCGTAACTTTCGTCAATCCATGTTTTGTTAAACCTTTGATTCCTTTGTCCCATTTCTTTCCACTCAATCCTACTTGAGATTTAAGTTCATTCAAATCCATTTTCTGTGCTTTGGAAAGAATGTCAAAAATTGTTTTTTCATCCTCTGTTAAATCGGGTCCTTGTTTACCAAATACTTCGGGTTTCATTTGAGGGAAGAATAAAACTTCTTGAATAGAAGGATTATTGGTTAAATACATGATCAATCGATCCATTCCAATTCCCATTCCACTTGTTGGTGGCATACCGTATTCTAAAGAACGTAAGAAGTCTTGATCGATGAATTCACTTGCTTCATCATCTCCTTTCGCAGCCAATTTTATTTGCTCTTCAAAGCGTTCTCGTTGATCGATAGGATCGTTTAATTCCGAATAAGCATTGGCGATTTCTTTACCGCAAACCATTAATTCAAAACGTTCTGTCAATGTTGGATCATCTCTGTGTTCTTTACACAAAGGCGACATTTCTTTCGGGTAATCGGTAATGAAAGTAGGTTGAATGTAGTTTCCTTCGCATTTTTCCCCAAACATTTCATCAATCAATTTCCCAACACCCATTGTTTCGTTGACGTCAATTCCCATTTCTTGACAAGCAGAACGTAATTCCTCTTCTGTTTTGTCTTTGATATCGAAATCCGTAAAGTCAATGATTGCTTGACGCATTGTTACCCTTTTATAAGGAGCTTTGAAATTAATTTTATGTTCACCGAAAGTTGCTTCCGAAGTTCCATTCACAGCAATCGCACAATGTTCTAATAAACGTTCTGCAAAATCCATCATCCAGTTGTAATCTTTGTACGAAACATAGATTTCCATGGCAGTAAATTCTGGATTGTGCGTTCTGTCCATTCCTTCATTTCTGAAGTTCTTGGAGAATTCATATACACCATCAAACCCACCAACAATTAGTCTTTTCAAATACAATTCATTGGCTATTCTCATGTACAATGGAATATCCAATGCATTGTGATGTGTCATAAATGGACGTGCTGCTGCACCACCAGCAATAGATTGTAAAATAGGTGTTTCAACCTCCATGTAACCAGCTTCATTGAAGAAGTTACGCATGGCTGTGAATAATTTTGTTCTTTTTACAAAAATCTCTTTTACTTGTGGGTTAACTACTAAATCAGCGTAGCGTTGTCTATATCTTAATTCTGGATCCGTGAATGCATCGTGTACATTTCCATCTGCATCCGTTTTTGGAAGAGGTAAAGGTTTCAAAGCTTTACTCAACAGTGTTAATTCCTTTACTTTAATGGATGTTTCTCCCACTTTTGTTTTGAAAACAATTCCTTTTACACCGATAAAATCACCTAAATCGAGTAATTTTTTAAAAACTTGATTGTAGTGTGTTTTATCCTCTCCTGGGCAAATTTCATCTCTATTCACATAAATTTGAATTCTACCTTGAGCATCTTGGATTTCCGCAAAAGCAGCTTTACCCATATCACGTTGCGACATCATTCTTCCAGCCAAGCAAACTTCTTTACCGTCTTCGAACTTCTTCTTTATATCTGTAGAATAATCAGTTACCGGATATAAATCCGCTGGATAAGGGTTGATACCCAAATCACGCAATCGATTCAACTTCTCTCTACGTTGAATTTCTTGATCAGAAAGTTCTAATGTGCTCATAATTTTTATTTAAGTCAGCAAAGATAAGTTTCTTTGCTTGGAATAAAATGTTTTGTTAAATAAAAATCCCATTCTAACAATGTTAAAATGGGATAAGTTATATTTGGTTGGAAATTATTTTTCCATGATTTCGTTGATCTCTGTTTTAACTTCCTCTGTTTTTTCTTCGATGATTTCTTTTACTTGTTCGTCCATCTCTGTCATGGCTTCGCCTTGCATTTTATCCAATTGTTCATTGGTCGATTCCTCTAATTCATCAAAAGCAGCATCTGTTGATTCTTTTAATTCATCAAACATTGCATCAATCTCTGCTTCAATTTGTTCATCAGTTTGTTCTTCACTTGAGCTACATGCTGTCATTGATAGTCCTGCAATTAAAGCAATTCCTAAGATAAAATTTCTCTTCATTTGTATTGTTTTATAGGTTTAAGACTATAATAATATAAAAAAAACTTCACATTTCTTCTATATCTCATTTTTTTCTATTTTTGTAGAAACATTCTAAATAAGAAAATTATGTCATTCGAATTACCAAAATTACCTTACGCTTACGATGCGTTAGAACCACATATTGATGTAAGAACAATGGAAATCCATCATTCTAAGCACCACCAAGGTTATACAAACAATTTAAACAATGCAATTGCAGGAACTGATTTCGAAGGAAAAACGATCGAAGAGATTTTAGCTGGTTGTAAAGATTCTCCAGCAGTTAGAAATAACGGTGGTGGATTTTGGAATCATTCTTTATTCTGGACAGTTATGTCACCAAATGGTGGTGGAGAACCAACAGGTGAGATTGCTGATGCAATTAACGCTGCTTTTGGATCTTTTGCTGGATTTAAAGAAGCTTTTTCTAAAGCTGCTGCAACTCGTTTTGGTTCTGGATGGGCTTGGTTGTGTGTTGTTGATGGGGAATTAGAGGTTTGTTCAACTGCAAATCAAGATAATCCATTGATGGATTTGGCTTGTAAAGGTCAACCAATTATGGGATTGGATGTTTGGGAGCATGCTTACTATTTGAACTACCAAAATAGAAGACCAGATTATATCAATGCATTCTTTAATGTCTTGAACTGGGAAGAAGTAGCGAAGAATTTTGCTGCTGCGAAATAAGGTAAGCTTAAAATAATTTTAAATGCGATGAGGTAACTTGTCGCATTTTTTTGTAACCAGATTTCTCTTTTTCGTTGTATTGTAAAATAACCCCTATGAAAAAAATCCTTTCCACATCTATTCAGACTATTTTTCTAGCGACATTTATGTTCTTACTTTTTTCTAATTCTTCAGCGCCAGTTGTTCAAGAGTTTTCAATATTTGAAGCAATGAATAATAAAAGTATCACGGCTACATTTGAATCCATCGGGAAATACAGTGGAAATTCGGTACATTCTAAAATAATCAACAATACCTCTAAAGACATTAAAATTTTGGTACCAGCAGGTACAATTTATATTCCGGAGAATGATGAGGAGCAAACATTAATTCAATTGGAAGATGATTTCATTGTTTTGCATAAAAGAGAAACAATTAATCATCGATTTTCAGGATTTTGTACGGAGTCAAATGACCTTGTACCGAGTAATCAAAACACAATGACGATTGCCCATAATCAAAATCCGAAATTGAAAAAAATGATTCATTACATGAAAGGCAAGAGTATTGATCGTGGTGCGTATCAAGATGCAGTTTGGTCAATCACAGACAACCAAAATGTGTCAAATATCTACGGTGAAAATTCTGAAACAGAAAGTTTTAAAGATTATCTTCTTACTTTGACAGGACAAAAAAAAGAGTGGTACAGTTCTCCACAACATGTTTCTGTATCCGAAGGAAGAATTGTACGAGAAACGACATTGATTACCGGTAAATTGGATTTTGATTGTGCCAAAGGAACCAATGTTTACCAAGATATTCACAAACAAAATGGTGACGATGTACATGTAAGTGATAAATACATGACAGCTAAATATGGAAAAGTTACATATACTTTTACGTTAAAAGTAAGAGGTTGGGAAGAAGGTAAGTATTATATTCGTTTACACGATGGTGCAAATGAAATTACTCGTTATTATTTTGAAGTGTAGTTGGTTTTTTACAGTTTCGAGTTTACATAGTGAGTTATGAGGGTGAAGTATTTGTAACTTTCTGAAAACTCACAACCCTTACTCAATTACATATTTATTGCAACAACTTCTTTTACTTCTGGTGCCATTTTTTTAACCGATTCTTCTAATCCTGCCTTGAGTGTCATCATGGACATAGAACAATCGCTACATGAACCAAGTAAACGAACAACAACCGTTGCATCGTCTTTGATTTCTACCAATTCCATATCGCCATTATCGGCATGAAGAAAAGGACGTAATTGTTCCAGAGCAGCCAGAACTTTAACTTCGATTTCTTTTTTATTTATGGGCATTTGCTTCTTTTTTAGATTTCAATGCTTCCACTTCCTCCACAAAAATTTCTACCAACTCATCAAAAGCTTTTGACGTTAAAGAATTGTCTTGAAAAACTGCTGGTCTTCCAACATCACCTGCTTCACGAACACTTTGTATTAAAGGAATGTGACCTAGGAAAGGTACATCCATTCCTGCTGCTAAGTTTTTAGCACCATCACGACCGAAAATATAATAACGATTGTCCGGTAATTCTGCGGGTGTAAACCAAGCCATATTTTCAATGATCCCAACAACTGGAACTTTCATTCCTTCCATTTGAAACATATTCACCCCTTTTCGAGCATCTGCTAGAGCAACTTCTTGCGGAGTACTAACAATTACAGCACCGTCTAAAGGAACGGTTTGCACCAATGATAAATGAATATCTCCAGTACCAGGAGGAAGGTCGATTAACAAATAATCTAGCTCTCCCCAATGTGAATCGGTAAACATTTGTGTCATTGCTTTTGCTGCCATTGGCCCTCTCCAAACCACTGCATTGTCTTGTTCTGTAAAGAACCCAATCGAAAGTAGTTTTATACCGTAATTCTCTACCGGATTTATTTTCGGTGTACCGTTTACGTCTGTCATAGTTGGTTTTTCACCAACTACGTCAAACATGATTGGAATGGAAGGTCCGTAGATATCTGCGTCAACAATTCCAACTTTAAAACCAGCTTTCGCTAATCCTCCAGCTAAGTTTGCCGTAACGGTAGATTTACCAACCCCACCTTTACCAGATGCGATGGCGATAATATGTTTTACATCGGGTAGAATCTTACGGTGTGCAGCTTTAGCTTCTGCAGGAACACCTTGAATTTCTACTTCAATCTTGAGTTCTTTACCAAAAACTCTTTTTATGTTGAAATCAACAGCTTCTTGCATACGTTTTCGAGCGTGTAATGCAGGATTTATTGTGTAGATTTTTAAGCGAAGTGTGTTTCCTTCAATTTCTATTTTTTCTACAAGGTTAGCGGTAACAATGTCTTTTTTTAGGTCTGGTTCTATAATAGTTCCAAGTGCCTCAATTACTTTTTCTCTCGTAAGTTCCATAGGGATGTGTCGTATGACAGATTACTTTTTTTGATGCGGCTTAAATGACTTGATGGATTTAGCCATTAGTTCAATGATTACTTTTTCATAACCTTCAGGTCTTGAACAAAGTTCATAAGTGATTCCGTTGATTATTTTTTGTCCATAAACATGGAAAGAACGATGTTCAACACCAACAGTTGGTGAAGCATTGTCATCACCTTTTACATCTAATATCCGTTCGTAAAGAATTAAATCGTCTTCGTCGATGATGTAATTTATTTTATAAAAGTCAGCCAGAGATTTTTTTTCAACTTCTATTAAATCAGTTAGATCAGCATAATCTTCAATCAACAGTTGGAAATTTTGACCAACATTGATTTGCCATTTTATGTCATCATTTGAATGAACTATTTCTGGTTTTGTAGATGCACCGATATTTGCAGTTTCATCAGGTAACGATATGACCGCAGGGATTTCAAAATCAGTTAGAATAAAATCTTGAAATTCGTAGTAATCATCATTGACATCTATTTCGTTATCATTCTGAACAGGAGTGTCTTCACAAGAAGTGAATATAAAAAGACTGCCCAAAATAGCCGTAAAAAAGAAGGACTTAAATGATAAATTTCTCATAGTTGAGTAAATAATTAAACCGTCGTTGTTTCAGTTAAATAACAAATATAAGAAAAAGTAGGATTGAAACCATAAGAATTACATAATCATTACACCACGTACACCCAAAATTGGAATCTGTTTCATGTTTTCTTCAGAGATCGATTCTGCGACAAAAATATATTTCTTATCATACATTACACTGTCGTTCCAGAAACTGATCCAATATTCGTTATTTATACCAAAAACCTCTTCAATGATTGGCTCAATTTTAGCAGCTTCATTTGGGAGAAGAACTTCAATTGAATGCCTGAGCATAGCCGTTTTTACTTTTTCTCCAGTTTTAATGTTTTGGCCATATCCTTTCGAGGAAATCATTACTCCTTCAATTATTTTATCACTTAAATTTAAAAGATATACATTGTATATTTTCTCATTTAATTCATTGAGTTGTTGCACAACGGCAACCGCAATTTTTTCAACTTTAGGACCTTTTAATTCTTTACGCATACTCTATTTTTTTCAAATGTACTTATTTCTTCTCCTAGCTCTAGGTATCGAATGAAATCTGGAGATTGTTCTACCTTGAATTTATTTTCTTCGTAGAATGATTTGTTCTTCAATTCTTCTGCTGTAAAAATATAGTTTGGATTTCTTTTTTCTCCCAATCGAACGATGACGAGATTTTCTTTTGGCACAGTGATAATGTATTGACCATTTGCTCCTCTGTAATAATTTACTTGGTGTTTGCCTCCAGAATACAACCATGTCTGAAGTCCATAACAAAAATTTGGAGTGTTTACTTTTGTTTGAATATTTGCTGGTTTGATCATTTCTTTAAAATAATCAATTGGAATAATTTGCTCTCCATTTATTTCCCCCTCATGGAGAAGCAGTTGTCCTAAACGTGCGTAATCTCGTGAGGTTGCATACCAACAACAGAATGATTTTTCATCTCCATTTTCCTTGTCTAAACTCCAATATGCCTCGTGTTCTGTTCCTATTCTTTGCCAAATTCGAGTTTGTGCATATTCAGTCAAGTCTATTCCTGTTGCTTTTTCTACGATAAAGCCTAAAAGTTGAGTGTTTCCGCTTTGGTAATTGAAAGTTTTTCCCGGTTCAGTAATCAGTGTTTGCTGCGTAACCAATTGATGTAAATCTGTTCCGTAGTATGATTCTGCATTGTTTGAAAAAGGGTTTTTGGTACTTTCTGTCCAACTTAAACCAGAGGACATTGTTAATAGATGACGAATCGTTATTTTTTCTTTCCCTTCGCTACAAAATTCGGGGAGATAGGTGCAAATTTTATCGTCGACATTGCTGATGTTTCCGTCCTCGATTGCTATTCCAACAAGTATTGCTACTAATGTTTTTATTGCAGAAAAAGAATTAGAGACTGTTTCTTCGGTATGTCCTTCATAGTATTTTTCAAAAACCAATGAATCATTTTTTAGTACAATAAATGATTTGGTTTTTAATTCTTTGAACCACTCTTTATCCTCAATGTTCAATTGAAAAAAGTTATAATTGGGAGAATGATAGAGTGGAAAAGTTTTTTTAGCTGCTTTTATTGTGCTGAATTCGAATTGGTCTAAATCATAAATGGTTGGACCCGTTTTTCCAATTAAATAAGTGCTGGAAACTCCTTTGTAAATGTAAAATTTTCCTGAAAGTGCAATAAATATATTGGCTGTGATAAAAAGAGCAAGGAAAAGAATTCCAACAACTTTTAAAAATTTCTTAATCAACCTCATACTTTTAAATGTAGGAATATTCGAATAATTCTGCCAATTTGTTTTTCAATACATCAGCGACTTCTTGTAAATCGAGTTTTTTACCCAATTCTTGCTGCATAGATGTTACTGCTTTATCTGTAATTCCACAAGGTACAATGTGAGAAAAATAGGACAAATCTGAATTGATGTTGAAGCCAATTCCGTGCATGGTTACCCAACGAGAACTTTTCACTCCAATGGCACAAATTTTACGTGCTGATGGTAATTCTCCGTCTATCCAAACTCCAGTTAATCCATCTACACGACCAGATTCAATACCGTATTCTTTTAGCGTAAGTATTACTGCTTCTTCTAAAAACCGCAAATATTTATGAATATCTGAAAAGAAATGATCTAAATCAAATATTGGGTATACCACCAATTGACCAGGTCCATGATAGGTAATGTCACCTCCTCGATTAATGGCGTAGAATGAAGCTTCGTTTTTCACAAGTGCTTCATCGTCCAGTAATAAATTATTTTTGTCTCCACTTTTTCCTAATGTGAATACATGAGGATGCTCACAGAAGAGGATGTAATTCTTTGTGGATTCAGAAGTTTCACCGTTTCTAATTTTAATTTTTAGATCAACAGTATTCCGAAAAATTTTTTCTTGGTAATCCCACGCTTCTTTGTAGTCAATCAGACCTAAATTCTCGTATTTGACAGTTGTCATGCTAATTTATTTAAAGTTGGCCAATTCATTCTTTAGGTAATCAATGATTTCTATATCAATAGGATCAACTTCTTTTAGTTCTGACAAATACAAAGATGCCCAATCGACAATGTTGATGAAATAGAGTGTTTGTTCGATAAAAGAATTTCCTTTTGTTGAAACTTCCATCAAGCTAGCTCCTTTTTTAAGGACAACATCTTTACTGATTTCTAAACGTCGTTTGTTTCTGGGATGCATATTTTCCTCTACAAAGAAAATGGTTGCAAAACGGTCATCTCCACCGCCCCAACCGACTAGTTCGTTGTGATTCATTTCCGGAATTGTATGGTGCCAGCACAAAAGTTTCCCATTTTCATTGAATTGTTGTCTTGCTCGAACAAGCATTGGTTCAAAAGAAGTTGTTCCGTATAAGACGCCTACTTTTCCAACTAAAAATTCAGCCATTTGGCGAGCTTTCAATTTAATTTCGGATTCGTTTAGAACAATTAATTCTCTTGCTTTTTCTATTTCGACTAAGCAGTTATGAGAAATTAATCCCATTTGTGAAAGAATGGATAACAATTGTACGATTGAATATGCTAAAGCAGTTCTTGGTGGATTTCCGCCAGGTACAATTACAGAATCAAAACTGTTCTCATCGCATATCTCTGCTAATCGACCACCAGATGTTATTCCAATTATGTTTGCATTTTTTTCAATAGCTTCTGCTACGCAGCTCAATGTTTCTTCAGTGTTTCCAGAATAAGAGGAAGCAATAACCAAAGTGTTTTCATTGACAAAATTTGGCAGAGAATAAGCATGAACGACAGTCATAGGAATTGTTAATTCATTTTCCACCCATTTTTGTACAATCTTTCCACCAATTCCAGATCCACCCATACCACAAACAACAATGTATTTAATTTCATGTTTCGGTTTAGAATAGGTTTTAGCCTTTGCAATTAGAAGTGCTTCTGATAAATTGCCAGTGAAAGCAGCGATTAATTTTTCCATTGTATTCATATCTTATTTCTTTTTAGGAGTTTCAGCCAATTCGTAATTTTTATAACTAGTATTAATTCCAATTGCTTTCAGTACTCGTTTTGTTTTGTCTTTTAGTGAAGGTTTTTTTACCGAAATATCGTGCGAAAATTTCCAGTTTTTTTCTTCAATTCTTTTCCTCATTACACTCGGGTGTTCATCTTTAAAAAGTTCTAGATGAGAGACTGCTGAACTATAATCAAATTCATCCGCTTCAATGACATTATCTTTCACCCATTGATCATCGTGCCATAATTTATTGAAGTTCTCTTGTTTCAATTGCATTGCACGTGGATCTTTGACCCAGCCGTAATGGTATACGTACGCATCAATAGGAACAACTTTTAATTTTTCATTATCGTTTTTTCGAAAACCTTGTGCGTCTTTGTAGGAGTATATTTGTTTATTATTTTTAATAACTCTAATCTCTTCTCCGTACCATTTACTTGAAGCGCCAACATAGTCATATGAACCGTAGAAGTGTTTGTAATTAAACAATAAGCCATCCACTTCATCTACATTTTTGTAGTCATTCATTGCTTTCTTAATGGTAGAAAGGTATTGCTCAGAAATGACTTCATCTCCCTGGATGTAAAATGCCCAATCTGTATCTTTTGAGATTGCATTAAATGCTTTGTTTGTCTCAACAGCTAACACTCGTCCTCCTTCACGTAGAGATTCATCCCATTCGGTTTCAATGATGGTGATTTTTTCAGGGTCAATACTCTTAATTAAAGCCAATGTTTCGTCATCTGATTTCCCAACTGCAACAATGAAATCATCACAAATTGGCAGAATAGATTGGATTGCTTCCACGATTGGATAATCGTAAATCAAAGCATTTTTAACAAAAGAGAATCCAGTAACTTTCATTTTTTGGTACTCAAAAGGGGTTTAAAATAATATTCTTCGAAATTAACATAAAAAAGTTTCAAAAAAGCAAAGGTTTGTCATTGATTGCGTTGAATAATTGTAATTTTGACAAAATTCATTGAAATGAAAGGGAAAACTGCAAAAGAAACCATCGCCATTACTACTAAATTGGTTCTGCCAAACGATACAAATACATTAGGTAATTTATTTGGAGGAGAATTACTGGCATGGATGGATGTCATTTCGAGTATATCAGCGCATCGACATTGTAAAAGAGTTGTTGTTACGGCTGCAGTAAATAATGTTTCCTTTCAACAACCAATTGAACAAGCTTCTATTGTAACTCTTGAGGCTAAAGTAACACGAGCATTTAGTTCTTCCATGGAGATTTTTGTCGATGTTTTTGTCGAAGATAACGTTACAGGTAAGAGGAAAAAATGCAATGAAGCAATTTACACCTTTGTTGCTGTTGACCAAAATGGAGGTCCAATTGCTGTTCCTAAGTTGATTCCCGAAACAGAAGAAGAAATAAAACGCTACGATGGTGCTTTGAGAAGAAAGCAATTGAGTTTGATTTTGGCAGGTAAAATGAAGCCTGAAGATGCAATGGAATTGAAGAAATTGTTTATGGGCGAGTAGGATATCCTACAATCTCCGCCACATTTTGCTTCTTCATACAATTAAAATGTCCTTTTGGACATTCTTGATAACCAATTTTAGAACAAGGTCGGCAACTTAACCCTTTCACCTCGTGTACAGAGAATTTATCGGGTTGATTTGGGTAATAAGGATACATGCCTAAATCTGGGACTGTATTTCCCCAAACCGATGTTATTTGTACGTCAAAGCAACTTGCAATGTGCATCATACCTGTATCATTTGTTATCAATCTTGTACTTTGTTTTACGATACTTGCTGATTGGTTTAGGTTGTAACCTCCACAGGCACTCTTAATTTCTTTATTGGGCAGTTCTTCGATAATTTCCCGTGCGAAATCAGCATCCATTTCTCCACCCAAAAGAACAATAGGATCGTTTATTTTAGTGATGATATTAACCAATAGTTCTTTGGGCATTCGTTTCGTTTTGAATTGTGCACCTATTGCAATGGTTTGAAATTCTTTAAACCTAAATTCTTTCGAAACATCTACCTCGTCTTTCTGTGGGATGAAATAATCACATTGTTTACCGTCGTTTACCACTCCCAAAGAAGCAACTGCGCCGAAATAACGTTCCACAATGTGTATTTTAGGCATGGAATTGATTTTTAATTTCACTAATTTCCATTTCTTCCAATTGAGTTTATCAAAAGAATGCGATGGGCGTTTGAGTTTAATTTTTAATCGCTTCGTGCGAAGATTTTTGTGCAAATCAATGATGAGGTCATAGTTTTCACGCTTCAATTCCTCCATAACTTCATCGATTTCTTTTTCGATTGTTATTATTCGGTCGATGTTAGGATTGTCTTTTAGAATTACTTGAAAAGATTTTTTAGTCAGATAATGTATCTCAACATTGTTCAACTGACTTTTCATTGCACGAACAACAGGAGTTGTTAAAACAATATCACCAATAGAACTAAATCGAACAACTAAAACTTTCATTTTCAAATTTACATTAAAGTTGTTTGTAGTTGGCATAAATTTCGGTCAAGAATGCCTGTCCTTTTTCAATTTCTTCTGCTCTATTCTCTATAGGGAAACTATCGTCGATATAAGTTTTGGAATCCATTTGGTAGGTCATTCCTCCTTTGTCTGTTACCCATCCGTAACCTCTAATGATTGTGTGCAATGCAAATTCGTGTACCTTTGGGTTAAGAAGATCTTTACTCCAAGGATATTGTGAACCATCTCCACCAAATTGTGTCATTAATGTTGCAGCAATATCAGCTTGTGAGCCGACTTTATCAATTCTTACGCCTCTATATTCTTTTTTCAAAGGTTCTCCCCAAATCAATAGTGGAATTCTAAAATGGTTCGTCTTAGAAATGTTATCTGCGGTAGGAGTTAAATGTCCATGATCAGCTATAAAAACGAAAAGCGTGTTTGAAAACCATTTTTCTTTTTTACAATTCTCTAAGAAATCTTGTAAACACCCGTCAGCATATATTATTGAATTCATGAAATCAGGCATTGCACCCTTCCAATTTTGATTTGGAGCTTTTGGATGGTCGTACGGAGAATGTGTACTTCCTGTAAAAGCACAATGCATGAATGGTTCTTGACTTACGTTCATACGTTGAATGAAAATTTTATATAAATCTTCATCAAAATAGTTGAGTTTCCCTCTTTTTAGAGTAGGGAAATCATTCTCATCCATAACGTCTTGAAAACCATGATCTAAGAAGTATCCTCCAATGTTTCCGTATTTTAAATCACCTCCAAACATGTAATTCGAGTTGTATCCCCAATCTTGAAAATCTTGGTTCAAAGATCTTAATTTTCGATGTTTTTCGGGTTGCAATGAAATGGAAATTTCAGGAATTGCAGGATTTCCACTAAAAATACTCGAGTTCCCTATTTCAGAAGTAGATCCTGTAGCATATACGTTTGTAAATAATAATCCTTCTTTCGTGAGAGCATCAAAATTTGGAGTTGCACCCTTTGTTTCAGAAAGACAGCCAATTGCCTCAGCCGACCAACTTTCGAGAATTACAAAAACGATGTTGGGACGTTGGTTTTCTAAAATTCTGACATTGTGTTCTTTCGGAAAGTTGTATAATTCGGTCACCAATTCTTTGGAGCGATTTGGATCAATTTCAGGCATCCAGTCATCTATTTCAGCACGATTGTAGAGCAAGTAACTATTTCCAAAATAATAGGTTGAATTCACCGATAAATCATTGGCTACATGGTTGCTTGAGAAATAAGCAGAATCAATGTTAATTGGTATTTGTTGCCAACCACCTCGCGCAAGAAGAAAGAAAACTATGAAAGATACTGCAAAGAATAACAATCCAGAAGGAATACGAATGATCCACTTTAAAGAATCCCATTGTCGTTCTTTTTTAAAGAAAAGTCGCATCATTTTCCACCCCAAAACGATCTCTAATCCGGTATAAATGATGAACCAAAAAGTCATGGAATAATCGGCTGTTCTAAACACTTCATCTGGGTTCGATAAGTGCATAAAAACACGTGAAGTTAGCTTGTGATTCCATTCTGGATAGACATTTATTTCTCCAGCATGAATGAGTGAAACAAAGATTACTTCTAGAAAAAGAAACGTAAGAAACAGTGTCTTAGTCCATTTAGAATGAAAATAGAAGTGGAGTAAAAGAGCAAGTAATGGTATGATACTGAGGTAAGATGCAATTGATAAATCGAGTCGAATTGAATAGATGAACGTTAAAAACCAATCTGACCAGCTCACTTCTGCGAATTTATCCCAATTGTGAATAGAAAACAAAAGTCGTTGAAAATCAAATAACAAGATCCAAAAGATCAACAATTTTGGTACGTAAAAAAAAATACGTTTTAAGTTTTGCATAGTGCAAAGATACTTTTTATGCATTAAAATGTAGTAATAATGTTGTTCTAATCTGTTTTATGAAGTTTTCATTCGGTTCATTCCAACTATCAATGTTACAGAGGTTACATTTTTATAGATCGATCCTCATTAACTTTGAACTATAAAATTAGGGCTTTATGGGGAAATTTAACGAAATAATCGATTCAGAAACACCAACACTTGTAGATTTTACGGCATCTTGGTGTGGACCATGTAAAGCAATGGTTCCTGTTTTGGATCAAGTAAAGAATAAAATGGGCAAAGAAGTTCGTATTATTAAAATTGATGTGGATAAAAATCCAAAAGTTGCGGATAAATTCAAAATAAGAGGCGTTCCTACGTTTATTTTATTTAAAAAAGGAGAATTAATCTGGCGACAAAGTGGCGGAATGGACATTCAGACCATGATTTCCAAAATAAAGCCATCTGTTTGAACCCTTTTATTTATCGGTTTAGTTGGAAGGTTTCTGTTCTTTCGATACAATATAAGGTATAGATACTGATTATTTATCCAATAAATTTGCTTGATTCCGTTTTAAAATCTATTTTTACGCCTTTAAAATAGATAAATTTATACTATGGAATCAATGATTATTTATATGCCAATTGTAGCAGCCATTATTGGATTGTTGTACATGTTGGTTAAAAAGTCTTGGGTAATGAAACAAGACGCAGGTGATGGAAAAATGAAAGAAATTTCTGACCACATCTATGAAGGAGCTTTGGCTTTCTTAAAAGCAGAATACAGGTTACTTGCAATTTTTGTTGTCGGTGTCAGTGTTGCATTAGCAGTTGTTGCTTATTTTGTTGAAACAACAAGTTATTTAATTGTAGTTGCATTTATTTTTGGTGCTCTTTTCTCTGCTTTTGCAGGAAATATGGGAATGAAAATTGCGACAAAAACAAATGTTAGAACAACACAAGCTGCTCGAACAAGTTTACCAAATGCATTGAAAGTGTCTTTCGGTGGTGGTACTGTGATGGGACTTGGTGTTGCTGGTTTAGCCGTTTTAGGTTTAACCGTATTCTTTATTATATTCTATAACCTTTTCATGGGGTCTGGAGAAGCTTTTTCTACAGACAAGATGACAATTGTTTTGGAAACTTTGGCTGGATTCTCCTTAGGAGCTGAGTCAATTGCATTGTTTGCAAGAGTTGGTGGTGGTATTTATACCAAAGCTGCTGATGTTGGTGCAGATTTAGTTGGTAAAGTCGAAGCTGGAATTCCAGAAGATGATCCAAGAAATCCTGCAACAATTGCAGATAATGTTGGTGATAATGTTGGTGATGTTGCTGGAATGGGGGCTGATTTATTTGGTTCTTATGTTGCGACTGTTTTAGCTGCAATGGTATTAGGGAATTACATTATTAGAGACAATGGTGTAGTAGATTCTTTTGACGGAATGGGTCCAATCTTATTGCCAATGGCAATTGCAGGAGTTGGAATTATCATTTCTTTGATTGGTACAATGTTGGTTAAAATAAAATCCAACGATGCGAAAGAGAAAGAAGTAATGAATGCTTTAAACATTGGAAACTGGTTTTCTATTGCATTAGTTGCGGTTTCTTGTTACGGATTAATTACTTGGATGCTTCCTGAAACAATGATGATGTCTTTCTTCGGAGAAGGTTTAATTGAAATTTCTTCCATAAGAGTATTTGGTGCTGCTATCATTGGGTTAATTGTTGGAGCAAGTATTTCTTCAGTAACAGAATATTATACAGGATTGGGAAAAAAACCAATTTTAAAAATTGTACAACAGTCATCTACTGGTGCAGGAACAAATATTATTGCAGGTTTAGCAACAGGAATGATTTCTACTTTCCCTACCGTTATATTATTTGCAGGAGCAATATGGGGTTCTTATGCATTTGCAGGATTTTATGGAGTTGCTTTAGCTGCTTCAGCGATGATGGCTACAACGGCTATGCAATTAGCGATTGATGCTTTCGGACCAATTGCAGATAATGCAGGTGGTATTGCTGAAATGAGTGAACAAGATCCAATCGTTCGTGAAA
>CAYLWS010000003.1:0-110275 GCA_964387525.1 uncultured Fluviicola sp. | reverse complement strand
ATAGCTAAACTGTCAAAAACCGTTCTTAAAGTCGTCTCCGTATATGTTTGAGAAAAAGAATATGGAGATAAAAATAAGAAAAGAATTACGTAAAAAATTAATCTATTTTTCATTTATTGTTCAGATAAAAATGGATAAACTTCTTCCAGAGAAGTTGAGCCTATGATTAGTTCTTGATATGCTCTTTCAGCTATATTCATAATACCTCTTTCTTTTAATAAAGAATTAATATCATGGCTATTATTTTTTATTTCGAATGCAATCTTTTGGTCAATAGGAATGACTTCATATAGTGCAATCCTACCTTTGTAACCAGTGTAATGGCAGTTATCACACCCAACGGGTTTAAAAATTTTCTCGAGGATTTTAAAACTAAGGTTTATTGGCCAATCATCCATGTTTAACTTTTCTACCCTCTTACAATCTGTGCATAATTTTCTAACAAGCCTTTGAGCAACAGAAGTATTGAGGGTGTTAGCTAGTAAAAAAGGAGGAACTCCCATGTCAATGAGTCTAGATATTGTTCCCCAAGCGGAATTAGTGTGTATAGTTGACAAAACAAGATGCCCCGTTAAAGCGGCTCTAATGGCCATCTGAGCAGTTTCTCCATCTCTGATTTCTCCAAGCATAATAATATCAGGATCTTGTCTTAAAAAAGAACGTAAAGCACTTGCAAATGTAAGTCCAATTGACTCCTTTAATTGCACTTGGTTGATTCCGTCTAATGTATACTCTACAGGGTCTTCAACGGTTACAATATTTCTTCTTTCAATATTTAAAAGTTTAAGAGTAGCATAAAGTGTTGTTGTTTTACCTGATCCCGTAGGTCCACTTATTAAGATAATCCCATTGGGTTTTCGAATACTTTCTTTGTAGTCTTTTTTCTCTTTTTTAGAAAAACCTATTTTTTCGATATCAATTGAAGAGGCATCGTTACCAAGAATTCTAAGGACTATTTTCTCACCATGAAGTGTCGGGAGTATGGAGACCCTGATATCGAACTCATCGTATTCAATTCTCCCATCTTGTGGTAATCTTTTTTCTGAAATATCTAAATTTGCTTTTATTTTAATTTTATTGACCAATTCAGGATAATCTTCTTTCTCAATTGTAAATCGGTGGATTAGATTACCGTCAATTCTAATTCTAATTCGCGCTGTTTTATCAAAAATTTCAATATGGATATCACTACTCCCAAGAACATTTGCTTCTTGAATTAAACGATCAACAAAATCAATATCTGAATCAAAAGTAATTTTATCATTTTCTACCGTTGTATTGCGGTAATACTTCCCTAAACTTCTTTGAATTATTTCCTCTGAACATTCTTCAAAAATAACCTGTTTACCTAAAAGAGCGGATAACTCTTCTTCAACAAAAACCATGTCCATGGATGAATCAATGAAGAAGTTAAAACTTTCCTTTGACTCACTTTTGGGTAAAACACGATAGTGCCAAGCTAAATCAGATTGAATAATTTGCTGTAGTTCAGCTGTTATATTAAGTGTATTTTCTTCCATTACATTAAAAAAGGAATTTGCTCTTTTAAAAATAAAAAAGAAATGGTGACTAAAGACATATATCCAGCGTAAGGAATTGTATTTTGCTTTTTATAGAGTTGAACAATCAAATGAATAAATAAAGTAAAACTTGTTCCAATTGTAAAGAAAATAATGTATTCATTGAAATGAAACAATGGAATTACTGCAGCTAAAAATAAAATATCACCTATGCTAAAAAAACCATCTGTAATCAAAATAATTTTATTGTTTTTTATAGATAGGTATACCGTTAACATAAGCATCATTCCAATTAAAAATAGACTGCTTATGTACATTTGATTTGTGGGTATTTGACTAATTATAAAAGATGTGATAAAAATTAGAGGAAAAATAAACCAATAAACACCTCGGTATTTAACATCTTGAAAAAAACAAAAGACCAACAGAAATATGAGAGTGTAAAAAAACATTTAATCGACTTGAACTTCTTTTAGTGTACCATCTTGGTCAATTTCCCAAATGTTCATTTTCCCATCTCCATTAAAATCAACAACAGCTTCAGCCCTTGCTTTAAATCCAGTGACATCAGATTCTGAAATACTTATTTCGTAATTTGCCGTACCTCCAGAGGTAATCAGCTTATGCGGGATGTAATTTATTGCTTTAAGGTCATTTGAATATTTCGAAAACTGTAAAAAGTGAGCATACTGAAGATTATAAATCATCTTAAGTTCTTGCTGGGCTTCTAAACTTTTAGCTCTCGAAGCTACTCCTGCTTGATTTGGCACAACAAGCATTACCATTATCCCCATAATGGCCAGTACAATAAGAATTTCAGCTAGAGAAAAGGCCTTTAATTTTCTTGGTTTTAATTTTAACATATCGGTGCAATCATTACTTTATTACATTACTTAGATTAAACATAGGCATATACATTGCGACCATAATGACACCAACGACAAGCCCAATCACAACAATAATAAGAGGTTCTATAATTGTCCCAATTAATTTTGTTTTATATTCAACATCATCTTGATATTGTTTTGATAGTCTTTCAAAAGTTGAATCTAACTTATTGACTTCTTCTGCTATTTTAACCAAAGAAATCAAACGTTTATCAAAAATAGAAAAATTTGCCAACCCAACGTGCAAAGATTCACCTTTAACAATTTGTTTCCGAATTTTTTTTACAGCATTTTCAATGGGATAAAAACCAATCATTTCCTCTACTAAAGCTAACGCTTGAACTAAGGGGGTTTTTGAACTTAAAAGCAAAGACATACTTTGACACATTCGTGCAAGATATATTTTTTGCATTAAAGCACCAAACACTGGAATTTTCAAAATGATTGATGATGTGAAATGTCTAAATTTATCTTCTTTTCTTTGTGTGTATCCATAAATTAGTATAGCTATGAGAGTTAAACTAAAATACATCAAAACAGTTGAGAAGTATTTTGAAATAATTATAATTTTTTGGGTTAAATAAGGTAAATCCTGACCAAATTGTTTAAAAACATCTTCAAACATAGGTACAACACTTGTCAACATAAAATATAGAACTCCTATTGTGATAAGAATGACAAAACTGGGGTATGTAAAAACACCTATTAATTGTCTTTTCAATTTAACTTTATTAGAAAAGAATTCTTCCATGTGTAATAAAATCACCTGAAGCCTACCTGTCTCTTCTCCAATCTTAATACTCTGGTATTCATAGGCTGTAAAATGGGTGCTTTTTTTTAATGAATCAGCCATTGACAAACCGCTAATCAAGTCCTTGAGAACTTCTTGAAGAACAATAATTACTTTTTGATTCGTTTGTTCTTCTATTAGAATAGTTAAGGCTCTTTGAATGTCAATCCCATTTTCAAGTAGCGAACCAAATTCACCGTAAAACTCCTCTTTGGTTTTATCCGAAAATGTTTTTTTAAAAGAAATATCTTTTTGAAAAAAATTTTGTTTCCCTTTACTCATTGTTTTACACTACTAAAATATCGATTAACTCTACTGCTCAGATCAGAAGGTTTGTAGAACTTCATTTTTAAGCTTTCTGTTTTCCAGTTAAAATCCAGAACAATATACTCTTTATTTTCTTTTTGCTCAACCTCAATAGATTTCACTAAAATTTTGGTATCAATCACTTTTTGATTTTCGGTTCTTTTTAAGAAACCATCATCAATAAAGTACGAAAACTCTCGTTGGTTCTCAAAAATAGTCAATTCATTCTTTTCTACATTCATTGAATCACTGAAATATAATTCACGCCATAAATTTGACCTAAAGGCGTACCATTGATTCAATTCCTGACTAATATCTGAACTGTTTTTTAATTGCTCTGAGAGTCTATTGGTTGCATTAGCAATAATGCCAACAAGAAGTCCCATTATTGCCATAACAATTAACACTTCCATTACTGTAAAACTTTTCAATTTTCTCCTCATTCTCGAATCCATTGTTGTTGCCAAATAGTTTTATTTGATTCATTGGTAAATGTGATAACAACAAGGGAATCATTTCTTAAATCGGGAGTTGTTTCAATAATAATATTTTCCATTTCTTTTATTACTTTATCATCAGAATATAGGTTAATCCATAACGCTGACTGAATCTCAGTTTGTTTCTTTATGTCTTGAAAATTAGAAGTAACTTTTACAGATCGAATAAAAGCAATTGAGGCAATTCCAAAACAAATTGAAATCACTGATAATGCAATCACAGTTTCAGCAATACTTGATGAATTTACTTTTTTTAGAAGCATTCTATTATTTTAGGATTATTGATTTTATCTTTCTCTAACCAATTGGGTAAAATAAATCCAACGGGTAATTTTTCTGAAGAAATTTTAACATCTAATAAATAATTAAGATACTGTCCTCCTCCATACTTTAAACGAAAACTAGAAGTGTAAATATGTCCAATTATTTCCCCCTTTAATTCAGTAACTCCTTGGTTATACACAAGCCCCCCAACAACTGAATCATCAATAATTAATTCAATTGTATTTCTAAAATTCGGTGACTTTGATATAAGTAAAACCCCACCAATAACTGAGCTTTCTTTTTGTAAATAAATTCCATGTTTTTTTCTTAATTCATCTTCGGTTTCGATAAGAGTTATGGTAGAGGGGTACTCTAATTTCACATTTTGTTCACAAGTGATTCTTTTACTTGCAAATGCCTGTACTTTTCCAATGAACCCTTTTTCAAAGTGAATTATTGGAGCAAATAAGATTACATGTTCCAAAGTTGCAGTAGAAGAAACAAAAATTGAGTCAAAAGAATGAATTACACAGTTTCCTTTAATACTATTCATAAGTGTGATTGGCTGCAAACTATTAATCATTCTTGTTTCGTTATTGAAAGAAAAAATAGTATCTTTTTGAGGTAAATCAATTTTTACACTCTTCTCTATAAAATCTTTAAAACCGACTTCCATAACTTGACGACCAAGAGCAGGAAGGTTTCTTTCACTTTCAAACTTATTTCCTTCTAATAAAACATCCCCCAAAAATGGTTTCCCTGAAATATGCCCTCTAGAAATTCCTTTACTTGAGATAAATAAGTCACCGATAATTATTGACTTACCGCACAATTTTATTTCATTTCTTTGATTAGGTAAATATATGACTGGGTGTTTACCTACCAATTCATCTCCCACGATTGCTGAACGTGTGTAATTCTTATACTTATGTTTTGTTCTTGCAACAATGGTTTTAAATGCTCCCCATTTTTTTACAGATACATTACTTGTGTCTCCAGAGCTATGAATCAATTGTAAATCACAGTTGGTTCTTTTGGTTGCTCCATACTTTAAACTCATATAATTATTTAAAAGCATATGGTCTTCAAGTGTATAATTCATCTCTAAGCGTTTATTTACACTTGTAATGAAAAGTAATCCTGAACTAACAAGCCCAATGAGTAGTAGAAAAGAAATTGCGTAGACAAGTGAGGATGCTTCTAAAAATCTATTTTGTTTTACAGAATTATTCATTCCGATTTGATTGATTCTTGTCTTTTTTTCTTTTGAAGATATTCAGTTTTTTTAAGCTAATTTTTTTTCTCTCTTTTTTCACAGTTGTAGAGTTGTTGTCCTCATCTTTCTTTTTAGATGCCTCAGAATCCTTTTTATCAACTAAAACTCCATTCTTAAATCTTTCCGATTTAATTAGTTTCCCATTTTCAAAAGTTTGTTGAACACCATTTAGCTTATTTAACTTTCGCCTTTCTATTCGAATAATTTCACCATTCTCATCTTTAATGATGATTTTTTGTTTAGTTCCTTTGTTTTTGGTCTCAACTATACTATCCTTTGTCTCAAGTTGAAAATTATTCCGTTGATAGGTTATTCTCTTTGCTTCTTCACCATTTTCGCTATAAAAAACAGAAGACTTTAATTCGCCATTTCGCCATTTCTCAACTAGCAATAAAGAACCATCTTCTCTCCATTTTATCCATTCTCCATTCTTTACCCCTTTTTTAAAACTTCCTTTTTTAAACAGTTGTTTATTCGAATAAAAACTCTCAAAGGTTCCATTGAGTAGTGTTCCCGAAGCACCTCCTTGAGTAGATAGAATATGTTGAGCTTTATACCAAAAATAGATTCTGTCTTTTTTGTAAAACCACACACCATGTTTGTCATCGTCTAGAACATGAAACTGGTATTGCATTCCATCTTCTTTAAAACTTCTTTGGAAATAATAATCCTCTAACTGGTCTTGGGAGAAAGAGAAAAGAAATAGTGACAGAAAAATGAATAAAATGGTATATTTCATTGATGTGTTGTTTTTTGTAAAAATAAGAAAAAACATAGTATTCGCATTTTAATACTCGGTTTTTTCAAAATGGATGAATAATTGACATATTAAAAAGCTTGTTAAGATTAGATACTATGGTTTTATCTTTTGAAAATAATACAGAACTGGATATTAATAACGTTGTTTCATTCCTGCCATCAACTTTTTTTAAATGTTCACTTGAATATTTTCACATCCCTACAGTTACTAATAGCTGTACTATCAACTTTGTTTGGGGAATAGTGAAATCATCTCAGTAATATAATTTTTTATTTCTTCTGTTAAATTTTGATTTGTTTCTAAATTTATTAAAATCTTTACTTGATTTTCTTTCAATAAATCATTTTTTTTAATAGCATTAATAAAAGGTTTAGTTTTAGTCATGAATGCTTTCATTTGGCTAAAAGTAATACTGGTTGATGTACTTAATTTAGCAATAGAATTATAAAAAAGTACTTTGTTGTTTATTAGTTTTACTACTTCAGAATACACCAAAAAACCTCTGAAAAAAGTAACAAAATCTTTAGATTCACATATAGTGTTCCATTTCATTGACACATTTTCAATGTCTGGCTTTCCATCAATTAAATCAAATAATTGTTTCGTTTCTTTAAGATTGAATGTATAAAATTTTGAATCATTATCAATCAAACTTAGAACATTGAAAAAATCATGAAAAATATTAACTACAACATCTCTTTTATCTTTTTTGAATAATTCTTTTTGTTTTCTTTTGTTAATTGACTTATGACTCGATAGAGTTTTCAATAAAAACGAACTTAACTCAGGGTGTTCTATAACTCTATCAGCAATCCAAAATGTTTCTTTTTTAAGAAGAAATAAACTCTTATTATTCATAAAAATACTTAGATCATAATCTAAGTATTTAAGATTTTTCTTAATTCTTTCGGAAGAAAATTTTTCTTTTATTTTTTTCTTTATTAAAAGAGGTTCTTTAAAATAAAAGATCGACAGATAAACAACGTCTTGAATGAACGAATTATTTTTTAAATCGAATTCTTTTTCAGCATAAAATGCTCCAATTTGAATTTTGGGTACTAGTCTTGAAAAAAATACTTGAACAACAGTCTCATGCTCTAATGGTTTAAAATCCAGTCTGTTTTTTTCAATCTGATTAACTAGAACAATGAGGGAATGGAGTCTAGAATTCTCTTTTTTTCTAAATTCTAACATTATTGACTCCTCAATAATGTTTATATATTTCTCAAGCTTATTTTGAGTAATTATTATTTGTTCTTGTCTTGCAACTACACATTTTACATTA
The DNA here is from genome assembly GCA_964387525.1 of uncultured Fluviicola sp. Lineage (GTDB taxonomy): Bacteria > Bacteroidota > Bacteroidia > Flavobacteriales_D > Crocinitomicaceae > UBA4466. The sequence goes on along the minus strand of CAYLWS010000003.1, from coordinate 102,690 downwards.
GAATAGAGTGCTATTTCATTTTTTATTAATTCAATCATAATTATTCCATAGTTTTATTTCACGGTGTTTATATTCATCTGATATTTTTAAATATTTCCGAAACGAAGAGTCTGATTTATGACCTGTAATACTCTTAACAACATCTCTATCCATACCAAGCATTAGCGAATTTGTTACAAATGTTTTCCTAGCCGTGTGAATTGTTATAAGCTCATATTTATACTGATTCTTTTCAATTCTTTTATTACCAGAATAACGAATGATTTGGATAGTATTATTTAGTTCAATAATTTTACAAGCTTCTTTTAAATATTTATTTAATTTTTGAGAACTAATTAATGGTAACGGTTCAACGATAGTTCCTTTATATTTTTTTAAAATCGTTTTTGCATGCTTACTTAAGGGAATTATAAGATCTTGTTCTTTTGTTTTTTTAACAGTTATTTTAAGTTCATTTTCATAAATATTGGCTGTATTTAATTTTACCAAATCGGAATACCTTAATCCCGTGAATGCAGAAAAACAATAAATATCACGTACTCTAGAATGCTTATTTTTTTCAAAGTCATAATGAAAAAATTTCATCAATTCATCAAGAGTAAGACAAATAACTTCTATCTCATCAGATGATGCCTTGAACTTGTGGTAAGAAAAATTTGAATGATAATCTCTGTCTGCAGCCCAATTTAAGAAGACTTTAAAAATTGAAATACTTTTTGCAAAAGTACTGTTAAGATACTTTTTTTCCTGAAAACAAAAATCCCTGTATAAATCAAAAAATTCGAGGTTTATGTCCTCAAAAAACAAAGATTTATTTGTCGCCTTTATAAAGTCATTGATTGAATTTCTACATGTAACATATCCTTTGATTGTTTGTTCTGCTCTAATATTTTTATTTAAGTTTATGAACTTATCAAAATATTCAATGATACTTTTCTGTTCTAACTCATAATTAAACACCTCCTCTCTACCTTCAATGGACTGAACTACCGCTTCCTTTGTAAGTAGCTTTTTGAGTAAAAAGTATTTTCTCCAAACTTCTTTTATATTATAATACACTTGATCAATTGAGCTATTAAATTCAATTGAATTATTATAATCTTCATTTTTTTTATTTGGTATTATTCGCTGTGATGAACTGTCCCAATTGTTCAAAAAAACTTTAACACCAGGTATGTTTTTTCGAACAATTAATCCATTATCCGTAACAAGAACTGCCACTGGTATCAGCCCAGTCTTTTTAGATTTTTTTTCTTTTCTTAAATAAAATGTAACATTCATGAAATCGAATTTCAGGTTAATAGATATAATTTGATAAAGTGGGTGTTTGATGGGGTGTTAACCATTCTTTATATTTACCTGAAATTCCATTCAAAACCCTTGGCTAGTATAAATATAAAAAATATTAATTGAATAAAAGCGTTTATATTTGATTAAAAATTACTATATTCCCGCCTCGAGTACTAAAACCTTGATAAATAACATTTTATCAAGGTTTTTTTTATTAAAACTCGTACTGTTTTATCCATATTTTAACTTACTTTTACCTCAAATGGCAGGTATTTATATTCATATTCCTTTTTGTAAACAGAAATGCACGTATTGTGACTTCCATTTCAGTACAACTTATCATTCTTACAGAAAAGAGATGATTCTAAGTATTTTGAAAGAAATTGAATCACGGAAAAATGAACTCTCTTCTGTCGAAACAATTTATTTTGGTGGTGGAACACCTAGCCTTCTAGATAAAGATGAATTGGATTCAATTATTCAAACCATTCAAGCAAATTATACAATAAATGAATCTTTAGAAATTACACTCGAAGCCAATCCAGATGATATTTCTACAAATAAATTAAAGGAATGGAAAAAAGCAGGTATCAATAGACTAAGTATAGGACTTCAATCGTTTAAATCCTTTGATTTAGAATGGATGAACCGAGCGCATACCGTTGAAGAAGCAGGAAATTGTATTTCCATTGCGCAACAAGAAGGTTTTCATAATTTAACCGTAGATTTGATTTACGGATTACCAGAATTAACCTTAGTGGAATGGGAAAATCACATTCAAAAACTCATCGACCTTAAAGTTTCTCATATTTCTGCATATTGCCTTACGATTGAAAAACAAACTGTCCTTAGCAGTTGGATTAAAAAAGGGAAAATTGAACCTGCAAAGGAAGAGATGCAATCCTTACAGTTTGAATTATTGGTCAACATTCTTCAGAAAAATGGCTACGAACAATATGAAATTTCCAATTTCTGTCTTCCTGACCGTGAATCAAAACACAATTCCTCTTATTGGAAAGGGACACATTATATCGGAGTCGGTCCATCTGCACATTCTTACAATGGAAAAGAAAGACGATGGAACATTGCCAACAATCAACTGTACATCAAAAAAATGAAGCAGGGAGAAGATTATTTTGAAAAAGAAACGTTATCCAGTATTGATCAATTCAATGAATTATTACTCACGGGACTTCGAACCAAATACGGTGTTTCATTACTTAAATTGGCATCTTTTACGCAAATTTCAACTGAATTTCAATATAAAGTTAATGAATTCAAAGAAAAAAAATGGATGTTGGAGGGAAATAATTCACTTTATTTAACGCAAGAAGGAAAATTAATGGCAGATCATATTGCATCAGAATTATTCATTGTCTAAGTTCATTCTACTGTGTTTCACTTTCTCTAAAACTGGAGCGTAAAACAAAAAAACTAGTGAAATTATACTGATTTTTTACTCGAAAAATAATGATTACGAAATCTATTCTTATTTTTACACTATGGAGAAATTACAGAATTTTATCAACGGGACTTATCAAGCTCCAATCACAGGAGATTACATCGATAATTTTGAACCAGCAACAGGAAAAGTATATTGTTTAATTCCAAATTCTGGTGCAGAAGATGTTGAATTAGCAGTTCAATCTGCTGAGAAAGCATATCCTATTTGGTCAAAAATGAGCAATGATGAGCGTAGTAAAATTTTAGTCCGTTTATCTGAAGGAATAGAAGCTAGAATGGACGAATTTGTTCAAGCAGAATCACGAGATAACGGGAAACCTTTGGCACTTGCGGCACATGTAGATATCCCACGTGCATTTTCAAATTTTCATTTTTTCGCAACAGCCATTTTACATTATGCGTCAGAATCTCATAATATGGAAGGAGTTGGTATCAATTATACGTTGAGAAAACCACTGGGAATTGTCGGTTGTATTTCACCTTGGAATTTACCTCTTTATCTTTTTTCATGGAAAATTGCACCTGCGTTAGCTGCTGGAAATTGCGTTATTGCAAAACCTTCTGAAGTGACACCGTATACTGCTTTTCTACTTGGACAAGTTGCTAAAGATGCAGGAATGCCTGACGGTGTTTTAAATATTCTTCACGGAGAAGGTGCTGCAGTTGGAGATGCCATCGTAAAACATCCAAAAATTAAAGCAATTTCTTTTACCGGTGGAACGAAAACAGGAGAATACATTGCAAGAACCGCAGCTCCAATGTTTAAAAAATTATCCCTTGAGTTAGGCGGGAAAAATCCAAATATTATTTTTGCAGATTGCGATTGGAAAGATATGATGAGTACAACACTTCTTTCATCTTTTGCAAATCAAGGCCAAATCTGTTTGTGTGGATCAAGAATATTTATCCAACGAGAGATTTACGATAAATTTAAAGAAGAATTTGTTTCTAAAGTTGACAAAACAGTTGTTTCATATCCCAATGATCCAAAAGCAAAACTGGGAGCTGTAGTTTCCAAATCGCACATGGAAAAAGTTCTTTCTTATGTGAAAATTGCTGAAGATGAAGGTGGAATCGTTTTAACAGGCGGAAAGCAAGTTAAATTAGACGCACCATACGAAGACGGTTATTACTTAAGACCAACAGTTATTGAAGGGTTAACGTTTGACTGTCGAGCAAATCAAGAAGAAATTTTTGGTCCTGTTGTTACGATAACACCTTTCGATACAGAAGAAGAAGTACTAATGATGGCCAATTCTACTGATTATGGGTTGAGTGCAACACTTTGGACTTCAGATTTAAAAAGAGCTCACCGAATGGCGAATGAACTGGAAGCTGGAATTATATGGATAAATGCTTGGTTAGTTCGTGACTTAAGAACACCTTTTGGTGGAGTCAAAGCATCTGGGGTTGGTCGTGAAGGTGGTTGGGAAGCCTTAAGATTCTTTACAGAACCTAAAAATGTTTTTGTGAAATATTGAGAAATAAAATGACAAAAAAATAGAGACGCAATGCATTGCGTCTCTATTTTTTTATTCCATTTTTTATCGTCTCACTACAATTCTACTAGAAACTCTAGCTTCATCATTTGATAATTCTAATAAATAAACACCGTTTGTTACATCAGTCAACTCTATAGAAAGAGTGTCTTGGTTTGCAACAGTGTTTTGGTAAACAATTCTTCCCGACAAATCTCTAACAGTAATATTTACTTCTGTTGTAAACACTTCGTCTAAAGAAACGCTAAATTCACCATTATTTGGATTTGGAAAAACAGTAATTAATGTAGAAGCTAATTCTTCCAAACCAACTCCATCAATAATAACTCCATCAATTGTTTCAACACCTGAATCAGTAGGATCTAACCAGTGCTTTAACTGTTTTGATATTGCTGCATCTGTATCCCAAGAAACAGATAATTTCCCATAGTAATCAGGAGAAGACAATTGAGTACAAGAAGCTCCACCACCCCATAATTGGCCAACAATTCTACCGTTTTGATCAAATAAAGGTGATCCAGAAGAACCTGGTTCTGTTGTCGTATTTCTATCCCAAACTAATTCCCATTGACTGTTTGCCTCAGAAGAAGGCATTCCTGTTGCAGAAGTTAAAGGATTATCATCAAAAGCAACTTTCTTGATATCTCCAGACGGATGATGTACACAATGAGCACTCGTCGGAGCATCACCTGAATTATCCCAACCTGCGAAAAAAGCACCGTAAAAAGATGGAATTGTAGGAATAGAACTTCCTGATGGCGTCACTAATCCACCTGTAATCTCTACCAAACAAAAATCTGAAGGTGTTCTTCGTGATCTTAATACAGCTCCAGAAAGAGACATAAATGATGGAGAGCTACCTGGGTTATTACACGTTGATGATGCCCATTTAAATCTAAATATCCATGAAGCTGGATTTGAATAACAATGATTAGCAGTTAATACATAAGGAATACCATTATTTTCCGTATTATTAATTATAGCTCCAGTACAAAAACCATTTGAACCTGAAACGAGCATGATTGTAGAACTAATTTCATCTCGAATTGGATCACCATCTGGACAAATTGAATTCATGTTACAACTCCCCGAAGAACCAAATACTTTTTCTTGAAACTCTGCAACTGTTCTGTATCCGTGCGTTAATGTTGAAATGGTTAAATCTCTTTCTGCAGAAATATTTTGAGGAGCAACATAGTATTCTACAATAACTGTTTTGCCTGGTACTAATTCTGTTCCTAATTGACCTTCATAAACATGTTTTGAAGTGAATTTCCCAAGAATGAATGTTTTTTCTGGGTTAAAAACATACATTTCATTTCCTTGTGGAATGATCAAATCTTCAAAAGTTAAATTAACCGTCAAAGCGTCTTCACATGTCAAAGAAAGTTGCCAAATTTTACCACCATTGGCTAAGTCCGTCCAAGTTCCTGAATTATTGAAATTGAAATCAGTATAATTATTGAACCCAAACCTCCAAGGACTATCTTTTTGAGCATCAGACACAACGTCTTCAGCAATTAAAGAAACAACATCTGGTTGGGAAAATGATCTTGCATCCATAACAGCGGATGTAGATTTTGAATTGTCATAAAATGGTTCTCCTCCATCACCTTGTTGGGCAAATGAAGCGAACGATAATAAAACAATCGATACAAAATAAAGTGTTTTTTTCATAAGAGTTTGAGTATATATTATTACAGTTTTATAAATAATTAAGCGAAATTTACAACAAAAGAATCACTCTCACCAATTTATTTTGGTAATCCATGGTTATTCTATAACGAATAATTGAATAATTATACCTCAAAATCAATCGGTTTTAAGTTATGATTCTTTATATTAGCCTATATTTTATATTTTCGATAAATACTCAGTTATGCGGAACACCATTTTTATTCTTTTTATTTTTTTCTCAAGTAATTCTTTTTCTCAACCGATAGAAATTGAAGAAGCTACTTTCCCCTATTCTGACATCATTGAATGGAAAGGAATGGGTGCTTTATTATTAAGTAAAGATCCTTCAGGAGTTGAGAAACAAATAAACATTACACTTGTCGGAAATCAATCCACAAGTATTTGGGACCAAAAATTTAAACCTAAAAATGAAAAGTATTACTACATTTCTAGTGAAAACACTCGTTATGTTTACTTCTTAGACAACCTGGATTTAGTAAATGGAAAAGTCTATTTCAGTCAACTAAATTCAGCTGGAAATGTTAAAACAACCTCTATACATTTAGGTAATACGATTAAAAAATTAGGTAAATACGATTATAACAAGTTAGAATTAGTAAATGTAGTTGTTACAGATAAAGCGCTTGTTCACCATTTTCGTTACCAAGATAAAAAGAACAAAAGTGTCATAGAAATTGCCACATTTACCACCCACAATAATTTTCTTTCTTATGCGATTGAATTAGGTAACATCAGTTATGAAAGTCTAAAAAATGAAAAATATGGCCATTGGAAATATGTTGGTTTCACGAACGATCAAATATTCTTTGCAGCTCGAGATTATCAAGCAAAACAAAGTGGTTGGTCGATCAAAGAATTCACTTCTAAAGGAAAAGCAAAGACAACATTATTTATTTCTTCGCCAGAAAAGATAATTCCCATTGAGAATATTGGTTTTGGAACAACAGGAAGTTATTATTTAGAGAATAAATCAACCTTAGAATTAGGGCTTCTTACACAAATCAATGGTAAATTCTATTTGGTTGCTGGACAGCGATTTGGTGACCACGGTGCTCAAGTAACTCTTTTTAAATTTTCAGAAAATGAATGGGTGACTTTAAACGAAATGAAACTAAATTATTTTATTGAGAAAAAGAACTTGCAACTTGGGATTTACCCCATGAACGAAGGAGTAGGCTATCACTTGAATCACAATGGTTACGACAAGGTAAGTATGATCTATTTTGAAAAAGGAAAAGAAGCCCCTCACAATGATTTTACAAAAAGAACAATATATAATCCAAGTAGTGTCTTTGAACGGAAAAAGAAAGAAGAATTTAATGTAATTTTGTCGAATGGCTTTTTACGATTTAATACAAATCAATTAGGAAAAGCAGGAAACGTAACCTTTGAATATATTAAGCAATGATTGTCGGAATTTGTGGTGGAAGTGGATCGGGGAAAACAACCCTTTTGAAACGATTGAGAAAACATTTTGAAGATTTAAAGCCTAGTCTTTTTATCATGGATAATTATTATCTTTCAATCGACCAACAAGCAAAAGACCAAGAAGGTAAATATAACTTTGATCTTCCTACAGCTTTAGATGAAGTTCGTTTATCCAAAGATCTTCAGAAATTAAAGCAAAAAGAAGAGATTTTAGTCAAAGAATATCATTTCAATTCTCCACCAGATAAACATGTTTTATTAACCATTCAACCTTCAGAGTTAATCATCGTTGAAGGTTTGTTTGTTTTCCATTATGAAGGCGTAAAAAAACATTTGGATTACTCTATTTTCGTTGATGTTGAACCGAAGACTCAACTGGATAGAAGGTTGTATCGAGACCAAGAAACAAGAGGTTATTCTCGTGAAGACATCATTTACCAATGGGACAATCATGTAAAACCTTGTTATGAAAACTACCTTCTTCCGTATCAAGATGAAGCAGATTTTATTTTCAGAAATGATTCTAGGGCAGATTATGATTTTGACCGTTTAACCAAAGAAATTGAAGCTCGCTTAAAAACACAACAAGCGATTGTTTAAGTATCTACGGAAATATCGCATTCTTGTCTTCGCAACTCTTTCTACAATTGCTTTTTTAGGATTCTACCTTCAAACATTTACTTCTAATCATCAATCTTCCATCCAACACTTCAATCATCGTTTTGTTGAGCTAGAAGAGAAACTCGATGATTTTATCCGATACAGGTCAGAAGAATTGAAGTACAATGAAATTGAAACACTTTGGAAAGCTTCTTTTTCAAACGAAGACATTAATGTTCACGTTTACCGAAATGACTCACTTATTTTTTGGAACACGAATCAATTGCCCATTATTCGGTTTGCAAATATTCATTTTCCAACGGAGGGAGTTTTTCATTTGCAAAACGGATGGTATTTCTCTAAAATTAAAACGATTGACAACTATCTCATCTGTGCGAGTTTTTTAATCAAACAAGATTATTCTTTCAAAAACAGTGAACTCATCAATGATTTCAATCCAAACTTACCGCTTTCTTTCAATGCAAGCATTAGTTTAGATCGTGAAAATGGATTTCCAATTTTTGATAAAACAGAAAAATATATCTTCTCTATTCTGCCAAATTCATATCAAAATGCGAGTAGAACTGAATCTATTCTATTGACGATTTTATTGTTCATTAGTTTTAGTTTATGGTTGTTTTGGGTTTCTGTTTTTCAGCAAAAAATGAAAGGAATTCTTGCATTGATAATTCCTGTTTCCATAGTTATTCTTCGTCTAGCTTCATTAAAATTTAGTTGGTTTGGGTTTATGCATGGAACGATTGCTTTTGATCCAAGTCTATACGGAACAAGTAAATGGTTTCCCAATTTTTTCGAATACCTCATCAATATCTCTATATTTATATACCTACAAAATGAATTAAGCAGACAATTAAAAAAGCTAAAAATCAGTGCTTTAAATAAAAATATTGCGCTAGTTTTCTTCATCGCATCATTCTTACTTTGGGGGTTATTTCTTTACCTTACCAAAGGATTAATAGAAAACTCTTCCATTGAAATGGTTATAGATGAACTTTTCTCCTTGGATTTCTTTTCCATTGTTGCACTCTCCAGTTTAGGCATCCTTTTCTATACCTATTTCACATTTGTTAAAACCATTATTAGCGTTTGTCAACAACAACTAATCACTGGCGCTCAACTTGCTGTAATTAGTTTCATTCTCAGTTGTAGTTTCTTTTTCTATGAAATTTATGGCGGATATCAATTGTTTTTAGCGGCCGTTTTTCCGGTTGTCTTTTATGAATTATTACTCTATATTGTTTACCGACAGAATAAAAAAAGCCCATTAGGAGTAGGCATACTTCTTCTTTTCTTATTCTCTATTGTTTCTGCATCTGTTATTGATGAATTTAATTTACACAAAGAAAAAAGTGAACGAGAATTATATGCCAATCAACTCATTACAGAAAAAAACGTTGTTACTGAGGTGGAGTATACCCAAGTTGTTAAAAAGCTAAAAAGTGATCATTTTCTTCGTCGATTTATCGCAGACCCAAAACAAATCAGTAAATCAAATTTTCAAGAAGGATTAGAAAGGAGAGTTTTTAACGGATATTGGGAAAGGTATGAATTGAATTTTCACCTGTTTAACGAACAGCATTTACCTTTAATTGACAAAGTAAAAGAGAATACAACTCAATTTGATGAACTCAACGACATCATTCAAAAATCTGGAACACGTTCTGAAATTGATTCTACTATTTTCTTTATTGAAGATTACACAAAGCAATACAGTTACATTATTCGACAAAAATTAAAAGGTCGTGGTGATTCTGAAGCAGTATTGTTCATTACATTAAAATCAAAGAAAATTCCTGAAGAAATAGGTTTCCCGCGTTTATTGATTTCATCTAAATCAAACGTTCTTGAATCACTGGAGTCATATTCAATTGCACGCTACCACGAAAAAGGATTAATTACACGCTACGGTGAATTTAATTACCCTTCTTCTCCCCTTTGGATTATACCCGAATCAATTAAGCAAAAAGGGTTTTTCAATTACAAAGGATACAATCATTTCACCTTAATAAAATCAAATAATGACATCGTTATTCTGTCTGTTAGAAACAGAACATTTGTCGATTTTATCACTTCATTTTCTTACCTTTTCACACTCTACGGACTGCTGTTGATGCCCTTTTTATTCCAAATGAATTCTAAAAATGGTTTCAGTAAAACGATGACACTAGCATTAAAGATTCAAGTTGTATTAATTTCACTTGTCTTCATATCTTTGCTCGCTTTTGGATGGGGAAGTGGACTATTTGTGACCTCCCAATACAATCAATTGACCAATGATGTTATTCGTGAAAAGTTGAATTCTGTCGAAACAGAGGTTAAAACGAAGCTTGGACAAAATAAAGCTTTAAACATAATTGAAGATGGAAATTATGCGCAATATATTCTTCAAAAATTTGCACATGTATTCTTTACTGACATCAATCTTTATGACACGGACGGTTATTTATTGGCGACTTCCCGTCCAAAAGTCTTCAATGTTGGTTTATTGAGTGAACAAATGAACCCGAAAGCATATAAACATTTAAGGTTTATGCGAGAAAGTGAATTTATTCACAAAGAAAGCATTGGAGAATTGGATTACTCTTCAGCCTACAAACCATTTTACAATAAAGATGGAATTCACCTAGGGTACATTAATTTACAACATTTTGGTCAACAAAGAGAATTTGAACACCAGATTCAAAAGTTTCTAGTTGCTATTGTTAACGTCTTTATTCTATTATTGGCAATCTCAATTATTCTCGCCATTTTTATTTCCAATTGGTTAACAGCTCCTTTGCGTTTATTGCAAGAGAGTTTTGCTAATGTCAAATTTGGTAAAGCCAACGAGCCAATTCAATACAATAAAGAAGATGAAATTGGTTCTCTCGTGCAAGATTACAACAGAAAACTAGAAGAATTAGAATTTACAGCGCAACAATTAGCAAAAAGTGAACGTGAATCAGCTTGGAGAGAAATGGCGAAACAAGTAGCCCATGAAATCAAGAATCCACTTACACCGATGAAATTGAGTATACAACAATTGTTGAGAGTATACAATCCTGATGATCCAAAAAGTGGTGAAAAATTGAAATCTGTGGCAAACTCTATTATCGAACAAATTGATGCATTGACAAAAATAGCCAACGAATTCTCCAACTTTGCGAAAATGCCTAATCCATCGGAAGAAAAAGTGGACATCATCGCATTAATTGAAGGAGTGAAAGAAGTTTTTGAGAATGATGAAAATGAAATTTCCATTCAAACAGACCTGGACGAACTATTCATCACTGTTGACAAAGATCAATTCGTACGAGTTTTCAATAATTTAATCAAGAATGCCATTCAATCCATACCTTCTGACCAAAAAGGAAAGATTGTTGTTGAAATAAAACGAGCAGACAATAAACTCTTCATTTCTGTAAAAGATAATGGTATCGGCATCGAAGAAGAAAAACAATCCAAAATATTTGTACCTTATTTCACGACAAAAAGTACAGGAACAGGTTTGGGATTAGCAATGGTTCGACAAATCATAGAGAATCACAAGGGGATAATTGATTTTGAATCTGAAGTAGAAAAAGGAACTACTTTCAGTATCACCTTACCTTTATTGAAATAAAAAATCCTGCTTCAAAGCGAAACAGGATTCTCTAAAATTATTTTAGAACTAAGCTATTAAGGTATAGTAGATAATCAAAATTACGTCAATTGAAACTGCTATTATTCCTGAATTAATTATATACTTCATTGGGGCGATTGCTAACAACAACGAGAGTGTAGTCATTGTAGAAATAACAACTGCAATTAACGCTACCGTATCATTTACAGCACCTAACCCAACAGTGATTCCTCCCAAGCATCCAACAATTAATAATATTGCTGAAATAAGTCCATAACGATTGAAATTTGCTTCTTTAAAAATACTTACTTCTTTGTTTGATTCTTGTGCTGTACTTGTCATTTTTATGTTTTTGTTTGAAAACACTAAATTCTTACATTTTATCACCTTAAGAAATGATGTTCATCATTTAAAAAACTGACTTTCATCATGTTTCAATACCTATACTATACTTGTATAAATATATATTCCCAGGTTTAAAATACACATTGAAAAGGTGAATTTGTTTGTTTAACCGATTTAGATGGGAAAAAAAGAGTATATTAAGGGTGTTAAATGATGAACCATGATCCGTTTCTTATTAGTGATATACATTTTATTCTCTTCATTGAATGTTTTCTCATTCAATGAAGGAGACAGTCTACAAGGTTCTTCAATTGATTTTGGTCATTTTGAAGCAACACTAGCAAAAAAAATTATTCATTTTAAATGGAATGTAGCTCAAGAAAAAAAAGGAGATTATTTTATCTTAGAAAAATCAATTGATAAAATTGAATGGAGAAAGATTACTCAAGTAGAATCCATAAGAAATCATGAGGAACAACATACTTATTCTATTTCAGAAATAAATTTTGCGGAAGGTGCAGAAGAATTTTTCAGAATATCACGTGTAGATGCTTATGGTAACGTGGAAATTCTAGATATTGTTGAGATAAATCAGCCTATTCTTCAAAATATGCTTTTAATCCCAATCAAAGGAAAAGCCAATAAACAAATGATTTTATCCTATGACTCTATGCTATCATCGCGAGGAAAAATTACAATAATGAATGAGCATGGAGATATTGTTTTACTCAAAACAGTACAACTAATCGACGGATATAATCGTTATATGTTATCGATTAAGAATTTAAAATCAGGAACTTTTCATGTACTTATTCGGGACGAGTTCAACAATACTATTTCTAAAAACTTAACCATCTACCGAAAAAGAAAATAGCACAATCATCACTTCATTGAACTCAATAACATATATTTGTAAAAAAAATTATGCAAAAAATCACCCTATTTTTTCTATTATTCACTTTTTTCTCTCTATCTTTTTCTTCCTGTAGTAAATATGAAGAAGGCTCTAAATTTACATTGTTGACTAAAAAACAGCGCATGGTAAACAATTGGAAGATGAAAAAATTAACTGCTAATGGAGATGATATTACCAGTTTAAATATCATAACAGAAATTGACATTCGAGACAATGGTACAATCACTGTTCGTGGTGCTTTTTTCGGAGTACCAACTAGTGATGATGGGCATTGGATCTTTGACAATGACAAATCTCATTTAGTGATTACAAATCAAAATGGAGGGGTTGATAGATATGAAATTATACGTTTGAAAGACAAAGAATTGAAAGTGAAAATTACAACAAACGGAACAGAATATCTCCATGAATATGAGGAGAAATAAACGCTAATATTTAGTTGTCAATCACCTATTAAGTTATAAATTCTCCATCTATTCTGAAATACATTTAGATAGATCCTTTGGCTTTTAATTCCAAATATTTATTGATCGTATTTATTGATAAATCTTCAGGAAAAGTAAGTACCGTTTGTATTCCATTTTGTTTCAATTCTTTTGCTATTTTTGATTTAATTGAAATTAATTTTTCTGCAACTGTCGATTGATATACTTCTTGTGCCGTTTTTACATTCTGAAATGCCAGTTCTTGTAATTCACTGTTCTGAAAAAACACCACTACTAAAATGTGTTTTTGGTTCAATTTTCTCAGATAAGGCATTGCTCTTCTCATTGCAAACTCAGTTTCAAAATTAGTATAGAGTAACAACAAAGAACGCGTTCTTACCTTTCTTCGGATAGTTTGAAAAAGTAGTTCGTAATTGCTTTCTTTAAAATGAGATTTCTGATTGTACAATGCGTTTTGAATACGTCTCATCTGTCCACTCGAACGTTCAGCGGGTAAAAGTGTCCCAATCTTATCAGAATAAGTGATCAATCCGGCTTTATCTCCTTTTTTAAGTGCAATGTTACTGAAAACCAAACTTGAATTGATGGCATAATCTAGCATGGACAAACCATCAAATTCCATTTGCATACTTCTGCTTTTATCGATGATACAATAAACACTCTGAGACTTTTCTTCTTGGTATTGATTAATCATTAACTCGTTTCTTCGACTGGTGGCTTTCCAGTTAATTTTCTTCAATTCATCCCCTTGAACATAATTTCGGATTTGCTCAAATTCACTGTTGTTTCCTAACCTTCTTATTTTCTTAATTCCAGAACTTATTTTCTGTTGTTGAAAAACTAATAATTCATATTTTTTCAATTGCAACACAGAAGGATAAACATGTACCGTTTCTTTTAAGTCCAATATAATTCTTCGGGAAGAAAGGAAAAAAACAGATCGGATTAGAATAAAAACTGATCCAAACTGATAATCTCCCCTTCTTTTGGGAGTAAATTGATACGTAAATTCTTTTTCAATCCCCCCCAATAACACACCACTGTAAGTAGCTGATCTTTCCTGCATTTCTACAGGATAACCTTCAACAAGTGTGAAATGAATGGGTTGGGAAGTTGAATTTCTCACTTTTAAGCGTACCTCATTTTCGTCTCCTAAATTTAAGCGACTATTTACCATTCTTTCAACGACCAAAGGGTTTTTACTGCTGAAAACAAGAAAAATATCAATGAGGGTTAGGCCAAATAAAGAGCCGAGTAAAATATTGGCAATAAACTCTAGCCACGGCATAGAAAAAGCCATGACGTAAAGGATAATTATTCCTACTAAAAGAATAAAAAACCATTGGGTAAGATATATTTTACTGAATATTTTCAACCTTTTTTATATTAACGTGGAACTTCAACCATTTTGATAATTTCTTCAACAATATCTTCCGTTTGGATTCCTTCCATTTCAGCTTCTGGAGTCATAATCAAACGATGATTCAATACATGTATCGCAACATATTGAATATCTTCTGGAGTAACAAAATCTCTTCCTCGAATTGCCGCAATTGCTTTGGCAGATTTAATGATCGATAAAGAAGCTCTCGGTGAACCGCCTAAGAATATTTTTCCATGATTCCTCGTTTTATGGATCAATAGAGCAATGTATTTCACCAAACTATCTTCCACGATTACTGCACTTACTGCTTTTTGAATTTTAGCAATTTCTTGCGCAGAAAACACCGCTGTAATTTCTTCTAAACTAGGTGATGTAATTTCATTTTTATACCGTTGAAGAATCTCTTCTTCTTCCTGTAATCCTGGATAATCTAGTTTAATTTTAAACAAAAACCTGTCGAGTTGTGCTTCCGGTAAATTGTAGGTTCCTTCCTGATCTATTGGATTTTGAGTTGCGATTACAATGAATGGAAAACTCATCGTATATTGCTCACCATCATAGGTAATTTGGCGTTCTTCCATAACTTCAAACAATGCAGCTTGAGTTTTTGCAGGTGCACGGTTAATTTCATCAATGAGCACAATGTTGGAAAATATGGGCCCTTTTCTAAAAGAGAAAGTAGATTCTTTGGAGTTAAAAACCGAAGTACCAATCACATCAGACGGCATCATATCAGGTGTAAACTGAATTCTAGAGAAGTCAACATCCAATGCTTTTGATAATACTTTTGCAGAAAGCGTTTTTGCAACACCTGGCACACCTTCTAAAAGAATATGTCCATTCGAAAAAATTCCTGTCAACAGTAAATCTACCATTTCAGTCTGACCAATAATGTATTTCCCTAACTCAGATCTGACTTCGCTTACCTTTTGAGAAACCCAAAGTAATTCTTGGTTTTGTCGCTCAAAACCAAATGCATTAGAAGTCTTTTCAGAAGTAGTACTCTCAATTGTTTCTGGAACAGATGGCGGAGTATTTTCATTTTTATTCACTTCTTCATTCTGTGAATTCAAAGAGTTACCCTCCTCGTTTGGCTTATAATCTTCCTCGTTTGTCATATTTCTTCTGTGTGAATTTGAGAAATGAATCGTTTGAAGTGTACCTTGTCAAAACGACTCAATTCCCAATAGTTAATAATCATTTTATTCTGGCTGTGTAAATGAATAACAACCCCTGATGTTAATAATTCAATTTCAATAATTTCTTCTTTTTTGAATTCTCTTTTGCGTCCAAAAGGTGAAAAAGTCGTCCAAAGATCATTCTCAACAATTAAGTATGGATTTGATAAACGTGCATTCCCAAGAATTATGAGAATTATTCCTATCGGCCATAAAGCAATTCCTCCACCGTAAGAATTCATTAGGTAATAAAGACCAACAATGATGATAAAAACTCCGGCGATAATTAAATTTGACGGTAAAAGAAGTGACCGTTGGAAGATTTGTTTTTGTTTCTGCGTTCTGTCGTTTATTTTATCAGAGATAATACCTGTTCTTCTGTAAAAATCATGCTGCAAGCCCAATACTTTTGCTAAATAATGCTCGTCAACTGCTGAAACCGTTTTCGTTTCAAACAATTCGAGTAAATCCACCAAATCTCGTTTATCGTAATTACTTTTTTCAGCCAAGGATTTCATGACGTTATCTCTGTCACCTCGATTCATGTCCAAATAAAAATGTTTTTGAACCATCGTAAAGAAGTTTCTTCGTTGAACTTGCAACAACGTATATGGGTCTCTTTTTGAAAAATAAATAGACGTAATCGTTTCAGCAAACGCAAGTGTCATATCTTTTTTCTTGTCAATATATGGCACAATTGGCCGGACTCTTTTTGATCTAAAAATAGCATACAATAACAATGTAAAAAGAGAAAGTAGCATGGCTTTCAAAAGTGTCCGATTACTGAACAGAAGTCTTAAATAACTCTCATCAGATCCCTCTTCGTTAGTCTCTTCATAATCATCGTAATCTTCAGATAAACGCCCAAATTCTAAAAATACGATGTCTTGATTTTTATTGATATGGTTCAATACAAATTTAGAATAATGAAAGCCGTCTTTTGTTTTTAGCTGAAAATTATAAAAAACATTTGGTGTAGAGCACAAAATAATTTTTCCTTTACCGTACTTTATTTCGATCAGATTATCAATTTCCATAAAGGAAGAAAGAGAGCGGTATGGGCGAAAAGTTTCAATATCTCCAAATCCTTTCCAATCCCTTGCGATGGTATCATTTTGATACAAGTGAATCATGGAGTATTCTTTCTTCTTAGTGTAAATTTTTATTCTATCTGCGTAATCAAACTTTACATCATTTTGGTGAAATAATTTCTCTTCAATATTATCTGTTATCGCATCGTAGGCTAAGAATAGGTCAGATCCTTCTTTGACATTATCGAGAAGTTCATCCAATTCATTAGAATACAACCCAAATCGATTCCCTGTAAAAAAATATGTTCGGCTTCTATCACTGTTTAGAAGTGAATCAAAAATCTCGTAATTATGAGCCACCAAAACATGATTCGATGAATCTATGTGTGCTTTTGTAAAAGAAGTAAATAAATAAAGTCCATACGGTTTCTTGTCCAATAACCCGTATTTATTTACCCAATTCGATGAGACAAATGTTTTTTTATGCAGTTTACTTTTTCCTCCAGAAGTAAACAAAAGCACAATTAATCCCATTAAAATAATGACACCAGCAATCAACCCTATTTTAGCTCGGTTAGTCATTATTTGTTTCTATTTTCTTGTGATAAACTTCGAGTGTGGGCACTAATAACTCATAAACCTCTTTGTCAATTTTATAATCTCCGTACCAAACAATGTCGTAAATCCTAACACATTCATTGAATTCTAGAGCATTTGGTCGTTTCCCCATCTCCATTACATAATGATGGTTCGTTTTTTCTTTCTTCCAATGGATCCATGATTTTTTAATCAATTCTTTGAGAATAAATGTAAAATAAATTCGGATACATTCTCTAAAGTCTTCCTTCAATATTGCTTCTTCCAATCGAAGTTCTAATTCCGTTTTAGAAATAATTTCTGGGTTCCATTTATCTTCTACATCAACCACTACAGAAGGGTTAGATGGTTTTTTGTTCTTCAAAAGGTAATACACCAAGAAAAACAATCCGACCAATACAATGAGCAATAGAAGAATCTTCCAGAACCCATCCCAAGAACCAAAATCCCAATCCCAATCAGGTAAATCAATATCAGGCGCATCAAAATCGGGTGGATCTATATCTGGTAATTCTATTGGATCAGGTCGTTCAACCCTTGGATCTAACTGGGTCAAATTTCCATTCCCTTGTCCGTATGTGTTTTTTCTTTGAGATCGATCTTGTTTTAATTGTTGTGGATTGTATTTCAACGGTTGTGTTGAAGAATTCTGCTTGTTTGGTGCAACATAATCTTCATCTCCAAAGCTAGAAGGGGAAATCCCGTACCAATCATCTGGTCCTTTGTACCTTTCTTGTTTACGGTATTCCAATAAATCTTTCTCTGATTTCCACACCTTTTCTTTTTGTCCAAACAAAGAGAATGAGCAAAACAATAGTATAATATAGAAGTGTTTTTTAATCAAAGTCCACAGGTGTTTCTTTTACATTACTTCTTTTTCCAAATTTTTTGAATTGATTGCGTAATCCAATGACTTCATTCTCTTCACGTTCAGAATAAAAACCAAAAAGTGTTGTCAAGACTAACAACGGCATTACTCCTAGCAAGAAAATAATATAGAAAACTTGGCGAAAAATATTACTCCAAATCATGTAATCACTCGTGTAAATAACCGCAACACGTTTCACAAAATCTGCTCCCATATCTAAAAAATCTCGAATCAATGGTTCATCCGTATATTCTTGATGGTTACTTAAAACAAAAGCAATGGGTTGAGCAATTATTGCTGTTAAACCGAGGAGAATTAAAAGTAGAGCCAACGATTTACCATAATGGTGTTTACTGTATTTGAATCCTTTTATCCATTTTTCTTTCAATGTTCCCTTATCTAATCCCATTGTAGCAGCATTCAAATAAAAGAAAGGAAGTATAAATATTGCTGGCAAAAGGATGTACCATGGTAAAAGCGTTACGGTGAGGAGTAAAAATAAGTTCCCCAACCAAATAGCAAATATATTCTTCTTGAAATACATGAAAAATGACGCCCAAGAAAACTCTTTCTCAGCTGTTTTAACAGACCAAAATACTCCTGCAAAGATCAATGCGAAAACAAATGACCAAACAAAGAACACAATGTAATCTTGAACATTGAAAAAGCCGTACCCAATCATAAATTGTAACTGAGAAACCCAATCAAACCAATATTGAGTTTGCAAACGACTGGCGTGATTAATGTCTTGAAGCACCACTAAAACAATTGTCAAAGGAAGCACAAAGCTAAAGAGAATTCTACTCCATTTACTGAAAATATATCGATAGGTTCGGAAAGATTCGGCAAGAGACTCACCCGAAGATCGAATGACATTAAAGTTTATTTTTTCTTGAGGTTTAAAATGACCAACCTCTTCTTTTGTAAGTAATTCAGGATGTTTTCTTGCAACATATATGGGATAAAAAACATAGAAAAAGAGAATGATTCCAAAAGAAAGTAGAATTATCATCCATTTCGACCATTCTGGTAAATCCTGGTAATTTGCCGTTACAAAACTTTCTAAAAATCCAGCTGCAATAATAAAAGGAACAAGACTTAACATTATTTTAAGTCCTCTTTTGGTTGAAAGCTGAAGAGATTGCAAACGAGAATAGCTTCCTGGGAAGAGTAAGCCATTTCCGGCGGTAATTCCTGCTCCAGCAGCTAGTACAATCGCTGAAATCTCAAACGCTCCGTGAATCCAAATTCCTAAAAAACTTGTAATTAATAAACCTTTAGAATAAAAGAAATACTGAAAAGAGCCGAGCATTACCCCGTTGTAGAACATCATAATATGTGTGCCAATGGTCAAGATGAAACCCACAAAAAAGGTCAGAAAAGCAACCTTCATATTATTGGTTGTGATCTGGACAAACATTGCCATTTGATCTCCTGTTTCATATACTTTCAAAGGGTTACCGTTCTGGATATTCTCTAAAGTCATGTTTACATAAGCGTCTCCAAGAACAACACGTGGGAATTCCGGATCAATCATCGTAGAAACCACACCAATTAAAGTATATACTGCAAAGGCAATTAAAGCAAAGAGTAAGTTTTTTCGAGAACGATATATTTCCAATGGCAAAGATGTCTTCCAAACATCAAAAAACCGACGAAAAGATTCTCCCTTTTGTTTGTGAACACCTGTGAAAACAGTTTGCGCCAATTTATTGAGGTATACTCGAACTGTTCTCCTTTTGTAGAAGGTTTGGGCATAACTTAAATCATCGGTAATGTCCATGTAGAGATCACTCAACTCTTCAGGATTGTTCGAACTTGATTCATACAGTTTTTCAAAGCGATCCCACTTGTTCTTATTCTGTTCTATGAATTTAGTTTCTTTCAATATTGCCTTTTCATTTCAGGAGAAAGTAAATATAGTAATTTGATTTAAAGTTGAACCTATAATTCAAATTCCTTTTTCCAAAATTTCAATCCGATCTTCAATAGGTGGATGAGTGGAGAAAATTTGCATAACTCGAGCGAAAAACCCTTTTTTTCGATCACCATTGTCAATGAATAGCTCTTTTACGCCACTATTTTTAACTTCGACTTTAGGGTTTTGGGAAATTTTCCGAAGTGCAGAAGCAAGTGCATGCGCATTTTTTGTCAATTCTACCGCTCCTGCATCTGCAAGAAATTCTCTTTTTCTTGATAAAGCAAATCGAAATAACAGGGAGAAAAAATAACCAATAGCAGCAAAAGCAAGTGCAATTAAAAATATTGAGCCATCTGATTTTTCTCGTTTTCTACTTCCGCGATTTCCATATAGCATACCTCTGAAAAGAACTTCTACAATTACACTGAAAATTCCAACAAAAATGATGGAGATGATTTGTAATTTCACATCATTGTTTCGAATGTGTGTCAGTTCATGCGCAATTACTCCTTCCAATTCTTTTTCATCAAGATGATCGATCAGGCCTGTTGTGATTGTTACCGCAAATGTTTTTTCATTAATTCCAGAAGCAAAAGCATTCAACCCATTGGATTCTATTACAAATAATTTAGGCATCTTCATTCCAACTGACATACAAAGGTTTTCCGTAAGGTTGTATATCTCTTTGTTTTCTTTGCGTGAAAGAGAATGCATTTTTGTTTGCCTTTTGATCATTCCTGTATTTGCAAAATAAGCAATTACAAACCACACCCCTACTCCGATTGTTACAAAAGGAAATAGCTCTAAAAACATTTCATTTCCTTGATCTAGAGATTCACTTCCAAAGAATGAGAAAGCATATAATAACCCAAGAATAAGCGCTGGAAACGCTAACAACAGAAGCGTTGAACGAAAATTATTTCGTCTAATTTGAGTTTCTAAACCAATAAACTTCATTACCGGAATTAAAATTTAATCTCAGGTGCTTTATCCATTGTTTCACGTTGGGCTACTCCAAGGTCAAACATTGGTTGAGAGGTCATCTTCTTCATGTTCGCGACAATATTTGAAGGAATAGATTCAATGGCGTTGTTCAATTCTTTCGTCGCAGAATTAAAATAACGACGAACGGCTGCTAGTTTATTCTCGATATCAGAAATTTCATCCTGTAGTTGCATAAAATTAGAGCTTGCTTTCAAATCTGGATATGCTTCTACTTGAATATTGAAAGCACCCATTGCAGAATTTAATTCATTCTCAGCAACAATTTTATCGTTAATCGAATTTGCTTTCAATGCATTTGAGCGTGCCTCTGTAATTCGTGTCAAAACCTCTTTTTCATGGTCCATGTAGCCTTTTACAGTTGAAATTAGTTGAGGGATTAAATCATGGCGCTGTTTCAATTGAACATCAATATCTGCAAAAGCATTTTCGCGATTATTTTTGAGTGCAACTAACTTATTGTTAGCAGAGATGTACCAAATAATTACAATTGCTCCAATTCCTAGTAATATCCATAGTCCCATCATAGTGTTTCGTTTTAAGTGAAGATTAAAGGTAATGAAAATTATATCTTCTACGACGGAACACTAAGTCGAGTTTAACAAAAACTTTGAAAACCCTGTGTATTATATTCATAATACACTATCAAATAAAAAGAGCCCATTGAATAATCAATGGGCTCTTTAGAATTAAAACAAAAAGTAATCTATAAATTATTTTCTAATCACTTTAAAAGATTTAGTTCTTTCGTTTGATTCAACTATGATAAAGTACATACCACTCTTGAATTCTTCCAAGTTAATTTTTGTTGTATTAGTCGCTTCTCCGAATAAAATCAATTTACCCTTTGAATCCAACATTCTAAATTTGAATGAACCATCTAACGAAACATTTAATTCATTGTTAGCTGGATTAGGAAACAATACAATATTACTCATCTCAGATTCATCAATCGAAGCACATCCGTCAACAACTATTTGTGATACAGTTGACGCTTCACAACCTAAAGAATTACTATAAACATATGTAATGCCATACGTTCCAATTCCAACTGACTGTGCATCAAAAGAACCATTTGTAACACCTGTCCCAATATAATTTCCTCCAGAAGGCATCCCTTGAGAAAAGGTATAAGCTGCGGAATTAATGCATAGTGTATCCGATAAATTAAATGTAACTATTGGCAATGGATTAACCACAACTACAAAAGGTTGTGATGTAACCGAACAAGAACCAATAGATACAGTTGTTGTATAACTACCTGATATAGCAACTGGAATACTTTGCGTAGTTTCATTTGAACTCCACACATTACCAGTTGTTGCCGATGATGTTAAACTAACCGTTTCTCCATCACAAATATTCACCGAACCATTTGCTGTGATTGTTGGAACAGCAGGGAATGGGTTTACAGTAACAGTCATCGGTAGAGAACTACTACTACAACCATTGGCGTCAGTGATTGTTAAAGTATTATCACTCGTTGATGTTACAGTAATGTCTTGAGTAGACTCACCATTTGACCATGAGTTACCTGACGCTAATGGAGAACTAAGTGTAACAGATTCACCATCGCAAATTGTAACTGAACCACTTGTTGATATAACAGGAGTCGCAGGTGTAGAATGAACAATAACATCCACGAAAGCTAAAGCAGAAGGACAATTATTAGCATCTGTATAATATACTGAATAAATCCCTGCAGTTGTTACCGTAATTGATTGAGAATTTTGATTCGAAGACCAAATATTTGATGATGATGATGATGATGATGATGTTAAAACAACAGAACCACCGTCACAGAATTCTAGAGAACTAGAGTTGGAAATTACGGGTGCAACCGGTGTAGTTGGACCAACCAAATCAATAGATAACTGTTGAGCTACACAACCATTTTGATTAGAGAATGTAATACTAATATTTCCTGCATTCAAATTTGAAATAACATAAGGCAATGTAACATTCATCGATCCTGAAGAAGCTCCACTCCAAGATAGAGTCCCTGAATCTGAGCCTGCCACTTCAATTGAACCAGTAGGTGATATACATGAAGCTGGATCTACTGTTGTTCCTTGAGAAATTAAAGGTAAACTATTAACCACAACAACAATAGGAGTAGAAGTTGCCGAACAATTATTTGCATTTGTATGAGTCAATGTATAACTCCCACTATTAACTATTACAATACTTTGTGTTGTTTCTGACGTTGACCAAAGGTTTCCACTGTTTTCTGAAGAAGTTAGAATTACACTTTCTCCTGCACAAAATGTAGTAGAACCATTTACTGTAAAAGTTGGCTGTACAGGACTAGCGTTCACTGTTATTACTTGGGTACTTGTATCAGTTCCTCCATTAATAATTAGAGATACATCTTTTGATCCAGAACTAGAGTAAGTTACCATATGTGGGCCAATTCCTGTTGCAGTTGAAGGTGAAGCGTTCATCCCGAAATCCCACAAATAAGATGTCGCATTGTACGAATTATCAGTAAAAACACTACTCTCACCTTCACAAATACTCGAATTAGAGGTGTTAAAATCAGCAGTGTCAGCAACTACTCCAACACAAAATGGGTGAATTGCTTGACTCCCAAAAGAAGCGTCAGTCATTTGAATAAGAATTCCTCCATTATCGTTTAAAACAGAATAACTCCCATCTGTCCCACAAGACTGGTCTGAAGCGCCTGCTATTCCATCACCGTACACATCATTGATTATGAATTCATAACATCCAGAATTAGCGCAAGTTGAGTCTGTATTAATGTTTGATGCATTTCCATCAACATAAGGCCCACCTGACAATAATGTATCTCCTGTTGAAGATACAATATCCCAAGTTGTTTCTGAACCCCAGCAATCTTCAGAAATCATTGTGGTAATCATATGTCCATTTACAATTCCAGTATAATCTAACAAAGTAGAATCATTTGAAAGATCTTCATCTAATAAACCATTTGGAGAATTAGTCCAAGCTTTAAACGTATGCGTACCACCTGCTGTAACAGAAGGTAAAGTAACATTTTCTGAATTGAAAGCGATTAAATTTCCTGTCCAATTTAATGTTGAAATAGTTCCATTATCAATTTGATATAAAATATCAATTTGTAATAAATCATCACTTCCAAAATTCTTTAGTTTAACAATTGGAGTGAAGGTTTCACCACAAAAAGAACTCGAAGGATTAATAATAGATGTGATACCAGCATCATTTGCATTCGTCGTTGTAGAATATACACCAGATTCCCACACACCTCTTCCGTAAGTACCTGCACGAATTACTCCATTCACCTCATTAAGTTCTAAATCTCTAACAATAACATTTGGAAGGTTAACCATATAAGGTACAAAATCACCAATATTATCATCTTGATAATATACCCCAATGTCCATTCCAATATATATTGCATTACTTAAACTTGAACCTGCTTCATATTTTACAATATTACATGGTAAATTAGGTAATGTCCCAGAAACGTTTGACCAATTCTGTCCTCCATTAGAAGTAAAAGCAACTTTTGCTCCACTAGTCCAACCACCAATTGAAACCCAAATTCTATTCGAATCAGCAGGATCAACTTCAATTGAAGTAATCACATTACCATTTAAAACATTTGTAAGATTATTGGTAATATTAACAACATTGACACCGTTGTTATTTGTTCTATAAATTGATGAATTAGTTGACAAAAACATAACATTTGTATTTGCATCATATAATTCAATATTTCTCAATTTTTCAGGAAAGTTATATGTTGACAATTGATTCCAAGCTCCATTGAATTCATATAAATTATCATACCCTGCAATTATTCGTGACCCGTCATTCGTAAGTTGCATTGGTGTAACCCATCTTCCTACTTCTCCTTGTGGTCTTCCTGCACTTTGATTTGTCGCTCCTGCATTTGTTGAAAGATACATGGTGCCATTTTGAATCATTCCATAGATATTGTCAGAATTTGTGTGATCAACTGCAGCCTCCATACCATCTGCTCCATAATAATTTTTCCAACTACTATTGTTCCATACATATCCACCATTATCTTGAAGTCCACCCGCTATTGTAGTTCCATCATTCGGTGAACCTGAAATTCTGTAAAACTGACTAATTTGTAACCCGTCAGTTAAATTTGTAAAAGAACTCGCGTCATTTGTTGAACGGTAAATACCTCCATCAGATCCACAATAAAAGTTACCATCATAATACCTTAGAAAATGAATATCTGCATGTGTATATGCTGAACCATTTGGTGAACTCCAATTGTTAACTTGCGAGAAACTAGATCCACCTGAAGTTGATTTCCAAACATTTAAACATCCTGTCATAACAATATCTGCATCAACATCTGATACACAAATAGTCATATCGTACCAAGATTGAGTAGATCCATTGAATACATCTGTGTTTGTATTTCTTGCCGAAAAAGACACTCCACTGTTTTGTGAACGATATACTCCTTCATAAGCTCCATTAGAATTTGCAATTAAAAGATACACATACGAATCATTTGCAGGAGTTACAGCTAATGCAATTCTTGACGACCCAGAAGGAAGACCTCCTGCATTCCCCCAATTTGCACCTCCATTATTTGAATAATACACTTGACTTTGAGAAGCTGCATAAATCGTTTGAGGTGAATTTGGTTTTAATTCTAAATCACGGTAAGAACCATTCAATACTTGAGACCAATTTGCACCTCCATTTGTCGTTTTATATACACCATTTTGTGAACAAACGTAAACAATATTATCATTTGATGGATCAATTACAATATCCTTAAGATTACCTGCTAAATTACCTGCAACATTCCAAGATAAACCACCGTCTACAGATTTTAGAACACCAATACTATATGTATCTCCACCATCTGCATCTCCAGTTGAAAGATAAATTGTATTACTATTAGAATGGGATATTGCTATTCCTGAAACCCCCATAACAGCAAGGTCATCACCTAAAGGTGTCCAATTCGAACCTGAATCAACAGATTTCCAAACACCTCCAGCTGGAGTTCCTAAGAAAATTGTATTCGAATTACTCGGATCTTGTGAGATAAAATTAACCCTACCTTGACCGGGACTCCACGAATCTGAATTTGTGTGAGTAAATGGACCAATTGGAGTCCAGTTACCACCATTGTTAGCTACTTTTGTTTTTGCAAAAGAATTTTTATATTGATTGAAATTTTGGTAAGCTTCTTTAAAATTTGGGAAGCTACCATCAGTCATTAATCTTGTTTCCCAAAAAGATTCCCATCGATGAAATTGTTTCCAACCATGACCTTTAGAATAAGTTTTACCTTGCCATTCAGTATAAAAAGCACTTTTTGTTTCTTCAAAATTTGCTCCTTCCTTAATCATTTCATTTACCCAGTTGTTAGCTGTACTTTGAGCTTGAGTATTGTAAGTGAAAAATAAAAGAGTTAAAATTAAAAATTTTCGACTGAGTAGGTCGAAGTTTGTTGTTCGTTTCATCGTTTCTAGTTTTAGTTTTAGTTTTAGTTTTAGTTCATAAGGTATTATAACGTTTCTTAGGTTTTGTTATGAGCATTACTTATTTTCTTTTTTTATTAAACTGATAGCCAACACCAAAACTTAACATTTCTGAAAGCTCCCAATCACCATCACCAGCAATAATTGTGTTTTTATCTAAGTTTTTAAAGAAGACCATACCGACACCAAACTTTTGGGTAAGGTATATTTTTTCACTCAGATAAAAATCAAATGCTAAACCAAAATTATTTTCGAGGGCGATTATTGGACCAATATAATTGATATGTTTAATATAAACATAATCAAGTTCAGATGTTGGGTTTGGCACTAACTGACCTATAGCCAAATAAGCTTCATGTCTTATGTGTGATTTAGTGTATTGAGAATTAAGAAATAAATGAATAAAAAACACATCTTTTTTATTGAAAATCTGATATTTAAGATTTAATTCCATACCCCAATGTTCAGAATCGGTTATTGCATAAAACGTTTTTTTATATATATTATTTTGAGGGAAATTTACCAGTTTGTTAAAATTATATTTTACTCCTAAACCAATTTGTAATTTCTTGATTTTATAACTGATTAATAAGCTTTGATTCCTACCTATGTGAACTGAGTTAAAATTTGTTTCAATTCTAAATTGAGAATATGACAAGTTTGAACTAGTTATTACAAAAAGAAGAAGAATTGGTATATATTTCATGTTAAAATGAATTATAAATAACCGAGGTGAATTTTTACCTCGGTTATTCGTATTAATATACTATAGGGTAAATGTTAATATTAGACTTCCAATTGTTCCAATTAACCTCAGTTTCCCATTGATACCAAACGACAGGGTAACGATGTTGCGATAATGTAGAAGGTATCCACATATACCAGTCACCATTATATCTCATTCTCCCTGTAAGAATAACATCATCAATGTTACCAGAAGAGCCAAAAACATTTAATGCATAACCTAAGTCCTTCTTAGATCTATTCCAGTCTCTTTCAAATGTATTCCAATAAACTCTTGAACCATTATATCCATAAGAAGGAATGTAGTTAGTCACAAAATGATGATTAAAATCTAAGACCCCTGGGTGCATTTTTATTAATGTAGTTGACAGGTCGTTATTATCATTAAATTCAGGTGAACTATTAACACCGAAATTTGCATTAACAACGATTAATGCAAGTTCAGATTTATCCCATGACCAAGATTCATAGCTATAACCTGGTTTAATTCCTACTTGTTTAATTCTAAGATTAGTAATGTCATTAAACCCCTTTTCAGTATTAATTACTTCATCATTTGCAGGTTTAGGTTTATTACCATTACTTTGAGGTAAATAACCTTTAGGACTTGCGTGGTCTATCAGAAATAAAGGATTTGTTGTTACCAGAGAAGTTTCTTCTCCTAATATTATTTCAAATTCCTCACCTGCATCATTAAAATACCAAGTAACAATATAATTTTCAATTTCAGAATTATTTTCTGCATTTACTTCTACATTAGGAGAAAGTAAAGGTTGTTTTACTCTATCCACTGAGATTAGATTTGGAATAAAAATAGCAGGAACATATTTTTCTACCTCCATTGTTTCTGGATATTTTGGATTACCAGTTAAAGGAGTATGAGTCATATCATTTGCTATACCTTCAAGACTTAGATTAACTTTAGCTAGATTTTCATTTATTAAATTAAAATAATAAGGTGACTTATCTTTTAAGTCTAATAGATAAGCTGTCTCACTACCTGAATTAATCGCTAAATCTATAATAATTTGATTAAAATTACTTTCTTTAATTAGAGGTTTAATTGCAAGACCAATTTCATAAAGATATTTATTTAACTTTTCTTCATCTTTGTCGTTAGGGTTTAAAAGTAATGTATTTACATCTTGTTCATTTTTTAAAACTGGAATTTTATCCAAAGAATAGACAATGTCCCGATTTTCATTCCTTTTAGTTATCTCCGTAAGGTTTTTCTTCTTACATCCAACAATTCCAATTCCTACTATGGCAAGGAATAAACTTCCATAAATTAACTTTTTCATTTTAGTTAAATTTTAAAATTCAGTGTATTGATTTGGGTAAGGAATCAATACTTGCAAAATTACTAACCTCGTTAATCACAATTTCATTCTTACACTTTTTCAGACTCTTTCTTTTACTTATCCCTTTAAAATAGGTGGTTTTTAGTCTTTTTAAGTATGTATGTCGTTACTCATAACATGTAGATTATTTTTAATGAAAAAAAAGATTCCTTTCGGAGGAAAGTTTAAAATAAATTAAACCGAATCCAATCTATTTTTAAATGGTATAAACCGTAAAACTAATTCTTCTTTTATGATTTAAATAAGCAGTTTTTATCCTTGACTAATATTTTATTATCAAAAGAAAAAACACTGAAGTACAGTTGAATAAGTATACATTAGGTATTAAAATGAAGTTTTTTAAGAATTAACTATGCATCACATCTTCGCTCATTTTTAGAATGAAGAAAGGTATAGCAAAACTGAATTAATGCAATTTTACCGTTGTTAATCTCAAGCATTAAGCCCATTCGAGGTCGCTCAAACGATAAATTTTTCTTAGGGAATTCTCCATTATTAAAAAACACGACTGGGTTTCCTATTTGACACCTCAAACATTGATCGGTAGAAGAGTTTCGAATGGTTGTTTTTTTCAACTTCTTTTCAAACCAAGCTAAAAATTGGTATTTACCAACTTCATGACTTTCTCTTTTTTCATCATCAATTTCAAACTCACCGCCTTCCGACAATAAATTAGCTAGAGTAATCATGTTTTTAGTTTCTACAGCAAAAATAAAATCAGCTACTGTATCTTTCTCTTTTTCTCTTATTTTAACTTCCATACGTAGAGAATGAAAGTATTCAAAAAAGTAACCAGAAAAATGAAAAGAAAATTAATCGTTCAATTTCAATACTGCTAAAAAGGCTTCTTGAGGAATTTCAACTCGTCCAACTTGTCGCATTCTTTTCTTACCTGCTTTTTGTTTTTCCAACAATTTACGTTTACGAGAAATATCTCCACCGTAACATTTTGCAGTTACATCTTTACGCAATGCTTTAATCGTTTCACGGGCAATTACTTTCGCACCAATAGCTGCTTGAATTGGAATTTCGAACTGTTGACGTGGAATCAATTCTTTCAATTTGACACAAATTTTCTTTCCAAGATCGTAGGCATTACTTCTATGAACAAGTGCAGAAAGAGCATCGACCATTTCAGCATTCAATAATAAATCCATTCGAATCAAATCCGATGTTTTATACCCAATTGGATGATAATCAAAAGATGCATATCCACGGGAAACCGTTTTTAGTCGATCATAAAAATCAAAGACAATTTCACCCATTGGCATTTCAAAAGAAAGTTCGACTCTATCTTGTGTAAGGTACACTTGATTTGTCAATTCTCCCCTCTTTTGAATACACAAATTCATGATTTGTCCAACGTATTCTGACTTCGTAATAACTTGCGCTTTTATATAAGGTTCTTCAATTCTTTCCATTCCAGAAGGATCAGGCAATTCAGAAGGATTGTTTACAATTTGAGCAACATCAGGAGTTTTTCTCATGTATGCTTTATACGACACATTGGGAACAGTCGTAATAACAGTCATGTTAAATTCTCTTTCTAAGCGCTCTTGGATAATTTCCATGTGCAGCATTCCAAGGAATCCACAACGAAATCCAAAACCAAGTGCTGCTGAAGATTCTGGTTCAAAAACCAAAGAAGAATCATTCAATTGCAATTTTTCCATTGAAAACCTCAGTTCTTCATAATCATCCGTATCTACAGGGTAAATTCCGGCAAAAACCATTGGTTTTACATCCTCAAAACCTTTGATTACTTCTTCTGTTGGATTTGCTTCACTTGTAATTGTATCCCCAACTTTAACTTCAGCTGCTTTTTTAATTCCAGAAATGATGTAACCTACATCTCCAGCTTTAACTTCTTTCCGAGGTTGAAGATCCATTTTTAGAATTCCAACTTCTTCCGCATTGTATGATTTTCCAGTATTTAAGAATTTAATTCTCTCTCCTTTCTTCAAGGTTCCATTTTTAATTCTGAAATACGCTATAATTCCTCTAAACGGATTAAAGACAGAATCAAAAATCATTGCTTGAAGTGGTGCGTTTTCATCTCCAGTAGGAGCAGGTATTCTATCAAGAATTGCTGTTAAAATTTCGTCGACTCCCAAACCTGTTTTTCCAGAAGCTGGAATAACATCGCTAGGATCACACCCAATTAGTTCAACAATTTGATCGGTTACTTCTTCAGGTTGAGCCCCTGGTAAATCCATTTTATTTAGAATTGGAATAATTTCCAAATCATGTTCCAAAGCAAGGTATAAATTAGAAATAGTTTGCGCTTCAATTCCTTGAGATGCATCTACAATTAATAGCGCGCCTTCACATGCAGCGATAGAACGTGATACTTCGTATGAAAAATCAACATGTCCAGGTGTGTCAATTAAATTCAATACATAATCCTGACCGTCTTTATTGAAGTTCATTTGAATCGCATGACTTTTAATTGTAATGCCACGTTCTCGTTCAATGTCCATATCATCCAAAGCTTGATTTTGCATTTCACGGTCAGAAATAGTCCCTGTTGTTTGTAATAATCGATCAGCCAACGTGCTTTTACCGTGGTCAATATGTGCAATGATGCAAAAATTTCGAATGTTCTTCATAGCTGTATTATTCTACCGAATTGAGATAGCAGACAAAAATAAGCGAAAAAAATGAATTGGATGAATTAATAAAGAGAAAAGGTGAACTGTAGGTTGTTTTATTATCCAGTATAAACTTTATAAAAAACATGAACGGGAAAGACTGGCATCCTTCCCGTTCAAAACCTAAACTACTACTACTTATGAAAACTAACTACTACTATTAGTTGATTCTGGACATTCAAATTGTGTGCCAACTTTTCCGCCTTTCTCAACATGTATTGTTATTTCATAAAACGTCGTTCATTTTAATATATTGCTTTACTTCTGATTTTTAACAAAAATTTAGAGTTTGATTGTGAGTGATTTAGCTAAAATAAAGCAATGCACGCATAGCTAAAGCGCTCACAATCAAGATCCAAAAAAAATTACATTTGGCTTTCCAATGTTGAAGAAATATTCACCTTTTATTCCAAGAAATCATTCTTAAATTTGTTTTACAAATTTGAATAAGTACAAAAACAATGAAACATCTACTCTCTTTTGTCATTTTGACAGTGACATTTATGTCTTTTTCTCAATCAAAAGTGACATTTAATGGCACAATTACAAATCCAAACAATGAAAACGTCTTTGTTTTTAAAACAATTACGAAGAATGGTCAAGAAGAGGAGAAAACGATTTCTACTGCCAAACTAGACAAAAACGGTTCATTTCAAATGACTTTTGAAGTTGAAACCTTGAGTGAAATGTTTTTTAACGATGGAAATGAATCTACCACTTTTTTAATTCAACCTGGTGATGAACTCTTTTTAACATTAAACACAAAAATGTTTGATGAAACAATTGAGTACTATGGAAAAGGAGCAGAAAAAAACAATGCAATCAAAAACATGGCATTAATGACTGAAAGTGTAACCAATCAAGTATATGGGTTTGATGCCGACACTGACACCAATGAAGTTTTTACTTACATTGATTCTGAAATATCGAAGCTAATTGACCTCACCAAAGATTACCAATCCATTGAAGATTTTAAAGTATATGGTGATAAATTGATTGCAGGTTTTGAAAAATCGAGACTCAATCTTCGTAAGTCATTCATCGAAAACCTCGAAATGATGCAAGCATTTCAAAAACTAGCAGGTTCGGATGGAATCGACATTAAAGGTATAGATTTAAAAGGGTTAGAAATAAGTCTATCTCAATTCAAAGGAAAAGTAATCGTTATTGACTTTTGGGCACCATGGTGCGCACCATGTCGAGCAGAAATGCCTGCTTACAAAGAATTGGAAAACAAATATGAAGAAGAAGTAATTTTCATTAGTCTTGGAGTATATTCTGAAGAAAAACCTTGGAAAAAAATGGCGACCGATTTAGGGTTTAAGCATAATATTTTTGTAAACAAAGATGAATATTCCCAATTTGATGATTGGATGGTGAATTACATCCCTCGCTATGTCGTATTGGATAAAGATTTTAAAGTTGTTGATGTAAATGCTCCACGACCGTCGACAGGGGAATTGGAAAAAATGATTCTAGAGTTATTGAATTAATTCACTGTCAAACAATTTCCATTTTCTTCAGTAAAAACGATGCGTTCATATTTTGGCATATTCCTTTTTTAAAGGTGTAATCAAAAAACAATTCATCGTCAATGATTTCTGCATCAAAATAGTGGTTTTTTACTTCTGGTAATTCTTCCGCTAATGTACAAAGACTTAAATCATGCGTAGCAATAACACCCGTGGACTTAGAATCGACTAGTTTCTTAACGAATTTTTTTGAACCTTCAGCCTTGTCTTTACTGTTGGTTCCTTTTAAAATTTCATCTAGAATAATAAAAAACCGATCATTTTTAATTTCATCAACTATAAATTTCAATCGCTTCAGTTCCGAAAAGAAATAAGATTCATCATTTTGAAGAGAATCAGACGTTCTCATGCTTGAAATTAACTTTATAGGTTCATAGGAAAATGACTTCGCCTGTACGGGCAATCCGCAATTAGCGAGAACAATATTGAGTGCAATAGTTCTTAAAAAAGTGCTTTTTCCAGCCATGTTTGCGCCAGTGATAATAAAAAACTCATCCTTCAGTAATTCAATATCATTAGAAACTAGTTGATCCTTTCTTAAAAGTGGATGTCCTAACTCTGTCGCTTTAATTGTCGTATTTTTTTCAGATAATACTGGAAATACATACCCCTGATTATTAAAAGTATAATTTCCTAAAGAATTCATTGCATCAAAATATTCGATCACTTCAAACCATTCCTTCACGGTAGATTTAAAATTAACTAACCATTTTTCAACGCGATAAGCCGACAAAATATCCCACAGAAAAAAACCATTGGCAGGTGGGGAAAACAATAAATTATTCCGTTGTCCGAGATGATCTATTGCTGCGGTGTATTTTCTTAAAAGTTCAGATGCTTTTAAGCCGTTTGTTGAGATGATTTTCTGTTTCTCTTTCAACACATCACAATCAAAGGATTCTTTTTCAATACCATCTAATAAATGAGCATACTGCGTAAAAGTATCCTGCATTTTACTTGCCGATTGATATAAATGAGTGACTTTTTTTACATACTTACCCGTAATCATTAAACCAATTAAAAACCAATACAATAAATATTTCCCAGGAAGAAGGTCCATAAAATAACCGCCAATTGCAACGATAGAAAAAAGAGAAAAAATGAAGGGTAAAAAACGAAGGTATTGTGGAATTATTGGTTGATAATTTTTAATCCACTTCAACATTGCTTCGGTTTGATTTTCTTTTTCAATAAGAGAAGCTGTTATTTGAAAATGTTGACGCCAATTTTCTTTTTTAGAAAGCTCTTTAATTGTGATTTGTTTTTCTTCAATTGAATCAATATTATTAGAATTGAGGATGTTTGCCAAATTCTGTATTCCATTCTTCGTTTTAGAACGACATATGTGTTGAAAAATTGAACCTTCGCCAAATAAATCAATGTCTTGGTTGTAGTAATGTTCTTCAGAAATAAATTGTTCCCCTGTATCAAAGGGAGTCAAATCCCCATTAAAAAGATTGAATTCATCCTCATTTATTTGCACATATTTCTTATAGTATTTCCGTTGATTTTTCGCATCTGTAAATTTAGATACAAATAACAAAAACAACGAAATTCCAAGTACTATCACTAATAACACGATTGAAATATTCGAACGAAAAAGGTAGGAAAAACCTACAATAGAAAGGAAAATAAACAATCGAAGCATTGCATACTGGAGCAACGTTTTTTTTAATCGTTTTAATTCTGTTTTACCTTTTAATATATTTGAAGAATAATATTCTTGTGCTTGCATTGAAGTGAATGTTTCATCAAATGTAAGTACTTTCATTGAAATTGAATCAAAAACCTTTATTAGGAAACAGAAAATAAAAAATAATCTCTATTTTTACCACTACCTACCTATTTAGGTCACACCTGTATGATAAAGTATCTATATATTATATTAATATTTGCTCTTTTCTCAAGTTGTCATCCTGTATTAATGATTTATGGGACTCGAAATCTAAAAGAAATCAGTACTAAAAAAATAACGAAACTATCCCGAAGACTTGATATGCTTCCTGCTGATGGCTTTTTGTTAGATTCAAATTACTATTCTTACTTATTCTCATTTGATAAATCCAGACAAGATTCAACGTTAACAGAAAACAAAGAACTTAAACAGCAGATAAAAAATCACTATCAACCTTTACAAGCTCTTTATTTTAATAATAAATGGAAAATTAGTTTCCTACCAAGTTAATTGTTACGCAGGTGGGTTTCCGAATATTACTTGGGATAGGTTTGGAACTTTAACAACTTTCCCTCCTAAACTTCAAACCCCCATTGATACACTTATTTCAGAGCCAACATTAGTATCCTTTTTGAAACCGTTACCTGATTCAGAAGAAATAATCTCTGGCAAACACGATTACATCGTTTATCTCTTTTGGAGCAGATTTATGGGGAGACAAAACAGACGCTTTATTCGTTTTATGCAGGAGAATGCAAAACTTGCCAAAGAAAAAAACATACGATTAATATATATCAATATCGATAACGCATTCAAGACTACTGACATTTTATAACTCTCCCTAACAAATTATTCCCCCCTACATTCCTTATTCTACATTAATATCAATATCTTTGCCCTCATAATTAAGAAAATAATGTATAGATCTCATACTTGTGGCGAACTTCGCCCTTCTCATATTGGACAAGCAGTAACTCTTTCAGGATGGTTACAGAAATCACGTGATTTAGGTGGAATGACTTTTATTGATTTACGTGACCGATACGGCATCACGCAATTGGCTTTCAATATGGAAGAAAATGCGGAAGTTTGTGAACAAGCACGTAAGTTAGGAAGAGAATTTGTTTTGAAAATTGAAGGTGAAGTTATTGAACGTTCAAGTAAGAATAAAAATATTCCAACTGGTGAGATCGAAATCAAAGTTTCTAAAATAACGATTTTAAACGGCTCAAAAACACCTCCTTTTACCATTGAAGATGAAACTGACGGTGGAGAAGAAATCAGAGCGCAATACCGCTATCTAGATTTACGAAGAAATCCAATTCGTGAAAAACTATTGTTGAGAAACAAGGTATCATTAGAAACTAGAAAATATTTAGATTCACAAGATTTCATTGACGTTGAAACACCTGTTTTAATTAAGTCAACTCCGGAAGGAGCTAGAGATTTTGTGGTGCCAAGTCGTATGAATGGTGGACAGTTCTATGCTTTGCCTCAATCTCCGCAAACCTTCAAACAATTATTGATGGTTTCTGGTTTTGATCGTTATTATCAAATCGTGAAATGTTTCAGAGATGAAGATTTACGTGCAGATAGACAGCCAGAATTCACTCAAATTGATTGCGAAATGGCTTTTGTTGAACAAGAAGATATTTTAAATGTCTTTGAAGGTATGATTCAGCATCTTTTCAAAGAAGTTCGTGGGGTTGAATTGGATGAAAAATTTCCACGCATTACCTACGCTGAAGCAATGGAAAAATACGGTTCAGATAAGCCGGATATTCGTTTCGATATGGAATTCATCAATATGAATTCTGTAACCAAGGGTAAAGATTTTAAAATATTTGATGAAGCTGAATTAGTATTAGCGATCAATGCACAAGATTGTGCCGGATATACACGTAAGCAATTGGATAAATTAGTGGACTGGGTAAAACGTCCACAAATTGGTGCTAAAGGATTAATTTACCTAAAATGTAACGAAGATGGTTCATTTAAATCATCGGTTGATAAATTCTATTCTCAAGAAGATTTAGCAGAGTGGGCAAAACTTGCGAATGCAAAACCTGGAGATTTATTATTGCTCTTAAGCGGGGATATCGATAAAGTTCGTAAACAAATGAACGAATTGCGTTTGCACATGGGGGATGAATTAGGGTTGAGAAATCCAAATGTATTCAAACCTTTATGGGTACTTGATTTTCCATTATTAGAATGGGATGAAGAAAGTAATCGCTACCACGCAATGCACCATCCATTTACTTCTCCAAAACCAGAAGATATGGGATTGATTGATACTGACCCAGGAAAAGTTCGAGCAAATGCATACGATTTAGCCATGAATGGTGTTGAATTGGGTGGAGGTTCTATCCGAATCCACGACAGAGCAATTCAGTCGAGAATGTTTGATTTACTTGGATTCTCCAAAGAAGAAGCAGAAGCTCAATTTGGATTCTTAATGTCAGCTTTCGAATACGGCGCTCCTCCTCACGGTGGATTGGCATTTGGTTTAGATCGTTTGGTTGCTACAATGGGAGGTTCAGATTCTATTCGAGATTATATCGCTTTCCCTAAAAACAACAGTGGTAGAGATGTTATGATTGATGCTCCTTCTCCATTGAACGAAGAGCAAATGAAAGAATTAGGACTTAAATTAAATTAATGGGAGAATACACTGAATACGTCGGTTATTTTGCATCATTTTTCGTCCTATTGTCTTTCTTGATGAAAAAGATGTTGACCTTACGAATTGTAAGTATTGTTGGCTGTCTATTTTTTATCTTCTATGGAACTTTATTGGGATCTATTCCTGTTGTGATTACCAACGCGTCTATTGTTGTCGTTAATTCATGGTTTATTTTTAAGATGAGAAGGGGTTCGCAATAACTCATAATTTTTCTTAAGTTTGAATGAATTTTATCCATAAAAAATGAATCTACATCTTACCCTCGATTCACTAATTAACTACATTGGATTTACTACAGGAATTTTACTTGGTATCGGAATTATTCTGACGGCAAAACAAAAAAAGTCTGCCTTTTTTTTAGGTTTATTCATTGTTTGCTACGCCATTGGTATTGCCCCAAACTTTCTTCATGATTTTAACTTGAACCACCCCTTTCTTTCAAAATTCACATTTGCATTGAATGTGAATTGGTTATTGTTTCCTCTTTTTTACCTCTATGTTCAATATACCTCCATTTTAAAAGCAAAAGATCTTATTCTTCCTATCGGAATTGCACTTATTGGAATATTTTTAGAATGGATCACACTGTTCTTCTTTATGGAGAATGAAGTGCCAATATTTTACTTTTTCCTTACTTATTTTGAGGTGGCTTTTTCCATTTGGGTTGGAGTTAAAATTATTCGCTGGATCAAGAAACAAAAGATAGAAGTCCTGTCTCAATATTCCAATGCTGCAAACAAAGAATTGAATTGGTCACGAAATTTTGTGGTAATTGGACTTTCTTTTACCCTCATCAGCTTATTTATAATCTTTTTTGACAATGATTTCGATTCGGTTTTAGCATTCATTAATATTGTTCTACTTATTTGGGTGGCATTGAAGGGTGTTTTCCAGAAAGAAATAGATGCTTTACCAGAAAAAATCAATAAGAAAGAGCAAAATTCAAATAGGGAAGAATTAAAAAGTATTCTTAAAAAAACATCGAATGCCATCCTCGCAAATGAAAGTTATAAAAAAACAGATTTAACCATCGTTGATGTGGCAAA
Source organism: uncultured Fluviicola sp. (assembly GCA_964387525.1). Classification (GTDB taxonomy): domain Bacteria; phylum Bacteroidota; class Bacteroidia; order Flavobacteriales_D; family Crocinitomicaceae; genus UBA4466. The sequence continues at coordinate 64,217 of CAYLWS010000003.1, read as the reverse complement.
AGTGATAAACATTCATCCGAAAAAATTATCCGAAAGCATTAATACAGTACTGCAAAGTAATTTCAATCAATACATCAATTCTTTTCGAATTAACGAAGCAAAAAAACTACTTCTCTCTCAAGAATCCAATCATTTATCCATAGAAGGTATTGGGAATGAAGTAGGGTTTCAATCCAAAAGCACCTTTTTTCGCGCATTTAAAAGAGAAATGGGAATGACTCCCAACGCATATAAATCATCTGAAAACGGAGAGTAATCAATGATTTTAGTTTCAAAAGCTGAATTTGACACTCATTATTTCAATTTTCTAAAGTAACTTTTCCGTTAATCTATTACTATTGTCCAACAAAATAACATTTCGACAAACTCAATATATTAAAATGAAAAAATTTATCTTCGCATTAATTGCAATCGTAATATTGCAAAACGTAAAAGCACAAGAAGAACCCAACCTGAAACGAACCGTTTTAAAAAAGAATTACGTTGGACTTGGGCTACTTCGAAGCGGTTTTCAAGATGTTAAGTTTTCCAATATTCAATACCACGGAACTTTACTCGCACTCAACATTGGTACCAGTAGAGAAACCGATAAATACTTTTGGAGTATTGATTTTAACGGTGATTTCACTTCCTTAAAAACAAAAAATCACCCATTTACTGCAAAAAACATTCATGGACGATTCGATTTCACTTATGCAATAAAGAAATATTCTCCATTTCAAATTGGAGCAAAATGGACTTTGTTTGAAGCGAATTATATTAATTTTTCAGACTTGGGAAACAATGGATTAAACTACATTTCCAGTTCTAGACTTCATGCATACGGTAAATACGAGCATAAAATAAACGATAAATTTAAAGTAACTTTCTCCTTAGCCGTTGGACTCTTTGGAATGATTAAAGAATTTAAAAGCTTTGGATACACTGCCCCTCAAAATGTATTGATCAATGGAGATTTTGATTTTCAAGATAAAGGTACCCAAAATCCATTCAGTTTAAAGTATTACCAATTTAAAACTATTGGTAAAATGAATGCTATTGAAACAAAACTCGAACTGGAATTGAAAGAAAGATGGGTGTTTTATTACCATTGGAATATGTTGAATTATACAACCGTAAAAAGATATCCATTGACGCTTTCTCAACACATAATTGGAGCAAAATTTAATTTTATATACAAAACAAAAAAAAGAATTTCTAAAAAATAAGCACATGAAAAATAAAATATTATTCATTATAGGATTGATTTTTTTTACAACGGTTTCTTGTGAGAAAATTTTTATGAAACCGAAACCAAAAACGACTCCAACGGCCATTTTCGATGAATACACAAAATTGGTTCGTGAAAAATATGGAATGTTAACTTTTAAGCAGGTTAACATCAATCATCTTTCCGATTCATTACGCGTTTTTGTTAACGATGATATGACTGAGGATTCGTTATTTAACGTTTTAGGTGTTATTACAAGAAGATTAAAAGATGGTCATACTCTTCTTAGAAGTTACGCCCCAGTGGGTAAAGAACTAACCCGAGTCGCTTTTTTTAATATCGGAAAAGGTTACCCTGTTTCTTTCCATCAAGGAATATTAGATAATATTTACATCCATGCAGGAATGACAAAATTAAGTAAAGATAGAGCTATTTATGGTCGATTGACGCAAGATACAGACATCGCTTACCTCAGAATTGCTTCTTTTGAAGTGGATATTACAGATGCAGAATTGGAAACCATGTTTACTTCTTTTTCCGGTGCTAAAGGGCTAATTGTCGATGTAAGAAATAATGGAGGTGGAAGCCCCAATTTAGCCACAAAAATTGCTGCATATTTTACCAGTAATGAAATTTATATCGGTTATGAGAATTTCAAAGTTGGTCCAAGTGAAAATGATTTTTCAAAAAGTTTCGCGAACTTAAAGCCGTCAAGTTCTTCCAATAAGTTTTTAAATCCTGTTGCTGTTTTAACAGATAGAGGTGTTTATAGTGCAACTACAACTTTTTGTTATTCTACAAACCCACTTTCTAATGTGAAATTTATTGGACAACGTACCGGTGGTGGTAGTGGTTCTGTTGCGGATGGTTATTTGGCAAATGGTTGGCACTGGAATCTATCTATAAGTGAGTTTGTTGGCGTAGATGACGCAGGGAATGAACAGTATTTAGACAATGGGTTTGAACCAGACATTACTGTTCTTTTAGATACACTAGTGACTTCACAAGATGAAATAATTGAACGAGCAATTTTAGAATTACAATAGATCAAATGAAAACAATCAAAATAATATTTCAATTTACCTTTCTACTTTATTCAACATTCAGTTTTACACAAGGTACAAATGCAATTCAAAACGGATACAAAAATGATTTGCATATCTATCAAGAAATTTTAGAAAAATCTCATTCCGGTCTATATCTTTACACTCCTAAACCTGTTTTTGATTCTATTTTTAAACAGGCTAATCATATTGTTGAGAATGAAGATTTGTCTGAAAGAGATTTTTATCTCTTAATTTCTAACATTCACACTCAAATTAGATGTGGACATAGCAGCACTTCTCCAAGCGAGAAAATATTCCAGCAAATTGACACAACAAAAATTGTGTTTTTACCGTTTGATGTGAAGTTCATTAAAGACAGTTTGATTCTTACCAAAAACTTTAGAAGTGTTGATGCTGGAGCTCAAATTATTGCTATCAATGGTAAAACTGTGGAAGAAATAACAAGTGATGCGTTTAAAATTATGAGTTCTGATGGATACAATGAAACGTTTAAATACAGACAGTTAGAACAGTATTTTTTCTACTATTACTTCATTTTATACGGAGAGTCAAACACAATAAAACTTAAGTACATTCCATACAATTCAAAGGTTCCCTCAGTTATAGAAATAAACCGATTGAAAGAAGGTGATTTTACTTTTGAAGAAAAAGAATTGGAACCTTATTATTTAACTTTTGTGAATGATTCAAAGGCAATTTTAACCGTAAACACTTTTTCTACCAACACAAAAATCAATCAGTTAAAGTTCTTTCGTTTCCTTAAGAAAAGTTTCAAGGAGATTCACAAAAAAGGAATAGAAACTCTCATTGTTGATGTAAGAGAAAATACAGGAGGTGATGACGGAAACGATATGCGTCTAGCCTCTTACCTCATCAATGAATCTTTTAGCGAAAACAAATACCGTCAGCTAAAAACTTTAGAGCTACCTATTTACCCCGAATATTTAACCAATCAATGGAAAGAAATGATGGGGTTAAAAGACAAAAATGATGCGAAAATCGTTTCAAAAATGCAAAAAACTCTTCACCGTGAGTTTTACCAAGCAGAAGATAGTTTGTATTATTATAAAGAAAAAAAAATAATCCATGAAAAAAAACGTAAATATGGTTTTTATGGAAACAAATACATCCTCATTAGTGGAAACGTATTCTCAGGAGGCGCATTATTTAGTGCTTTGGTGAGAGATAAAAGTAATGCTGTTTTTATTGGAGAAGAAACGGGTGGTGGTTATTACAGACACACAGGGTCAATTCCTTTAGAATATCAACTTCCATATTCTGGAATTGAAATAAGTCTCTTTATCGTGGTTGCAGAACAAAATGTTAATCAGCACCTATTCCCAAATGGACATGGTACTCGTCCGCATTTTGAGGTTTATCCAACTCGGGAAAGCGTTCTTAATGGGCAAGACATTATTTTACAATTTGTTTTAAATAGATAACCATTTTAAATTTACGCTATTCTATAAATTTACTTTTGTTTGCTTACATTCAATCATGAATTTTGCTAAAAAAGTATGAACCATACATTCTCAATTGTCCTATTTTTTATCTTCTATGGAATTTTATTGGGTTCTATTCCAGTTGTGATTACCAACGCGTCTATTGTTGTCGTTAATTCATGGTTTATTTTTAAGATGATGTGGGAGAGTAAGTAGTATTCGAGGTAAAAAAAACTCACTTCCAATACTTTTTCATTTATATAATTTATCTTTGTTAGAATCTCAGACTTATTAAAAATGAAAAAGGCATTATCTATCTACAATTCCCTCACTGGAAATAAAGAAAAATTCACACCATTAAACGATGGTTTTGTTGGATTGTATGTGTGCGGTCCCACCGTATACAGTAATGTTCATTTGGGTAATTGCCGTACCTTTATTTCATTTGATATTGTATACCGATACTTGACTTACCTTGGGTATAAGGTGCGATATGTTCGAAACATTACCGATGTTGGTCACCTTGTAGATGATGCTGACCAAGGCGAAGATAAAATTGCCAAAAAAGCGCGTTTAGAACAATTGGAGCCGATGGAAATCGTTCAAACATATACCGTTGATTTTCATAACGTTTTACAACAATTCAATAATATCCCACCGAATATTGAACCTACAGCAACAGGACATATCATCGAACAAATAGAAATGGTTCAAGCCATTATTGATAAAGGTTTTGGATACGAATCCAATGGTTCGGTTTATTTTGATGTAGAAAAATACAATGAATCTCATCCATACGGAGAATTATCAGGTCGAAAAATTGAAGATTTAATTTCTAATACACGCGATTTAGATGGACAAAGTGAAAAACGAGCGCCATTGGATTTTGCTCTATGGAAAAATGCTTCTGATGAACATTTAATGAAATGGCCTTCTCCTTGGGGAATTGGTTTCCCTGGTTGGCATTTAGAATGTTCTGCGATGAGTACAAAATATTTAGGAAAACAATTCGACATTCACGGTGGCGGTATGGATTTGAAATTTCCGCACCACGAATGTGAAATTGCACAAGGAACTTCTGCAAATGGAATTTCTCCAGTAAAATATTGGATGCACGGAAATATGCTGACGCTCAACGGTAAAAAAATGAGTAAATCTACAGGGAATTCTATTCTTCCCCATGAATTATTCTCTGGTGAAAATGACTTTATGGATAAAGCATTTGACCCAATGGTTGTTCGATTTTTCATGATGCAAGCGAATTATCGCTCTACCCTCGATTTCACTTCTGAAGCACTTTTAGCAGCAGAAAAAGGATTCAATAAATTAATGGAAGCACTTACAACACTTTCAAAATTGGAAACAAAAGAAAAGTCTTCAATTGATGTGAATGCTTTGGTCGAAAACTTCTATTCAGCAATGAATGATGACTTCAATGCTCCAATTCTAGTGGCTAATCTTTTCGAAGCCGTTAAATTTATCAATTCTGTAAAAGACAACAACGCAACAATTTCAAAAACTGACTTACAACTTCTCTCCAAAGAAATGAATGGATTTATTGTAGATGTTCTTGGGATTTCATTGGTTCAGAATTCTAGTGATGACAAACTAGCACCCGTAATGGATTTAGTGCTTGATTTACGTCAAGAAGCTCGTACAAATAAAGATTGGACAACCTCTGATAAAATTAGAGATGGATTAGCAGCAGCGGGAATTGTCGTAAAAGATTCAAAAGAAGGAAGCAGCTGGAATTAATACAATTCTAGACTATCATTCCTGCAGCAACAGTGTTATTGGTCAATGGATCAATTAATATAAAACTTCCTGTCGTTCTATTTCTATCGTAACGATCCACAAATATAGGTTGTGATGCATGAATTGAAACCCGTGTAATATCATTCGTTTCAACCTCTTTGTCATCTTCCATTCTGTGAAGCGTATTGATGTTAATTTTGTACTTTATTTCTGTCACAATACAACTTGTGTTTGTACTCGTATGTTGAACTATATATTCGGTGTTTTTTTTCATAGGACTGTCTGAAAGCCAACAAATCAATGCATCAAAATCTTGCCTAACTTCAGGTGAGTTGTTTGGCCTAACTAACATATCACCACGGGATAAGTCCATCTCATTTTCCAATCGAATAGTCACTGACATCGGAGAAAATGCCTCGTCAATTTCGCCATCCATCGTTTCTATAGCTAAAATTTTTGAAGTCAAACCAGAAGGTAATGCCATCACCTCATCGCCTTTTTTGAAAACACCTCCTGCAATTCTACCCGCATAACCAATGTAATTAGAAGTATCAATTGATTCCGATTGAATAACGTATTGAATTGGAAAACGACAATCAATGTGATTATAATCAGATGCTATGTGAATATTCTCTAGCGTGTGAAGTAATGTTCCTCCTTCGTACCAATTCATTTTTTCAGAACGATTGACAACATTATCGCCCAACAACGCACTCATAGGAATAAAACGAACATCTTTTGAAGTTAGTTTTGAACTAAACTGCTGTAATTCTTTCTTCAGTACCAAAAATTTTTCTTCAGAATAATCGACTAAATCCATTTTATTGATACAATAAACAATGTGAGAAATCCCCAACATTGAAGCAATAAAAGAATGTCGTTTGGTCTGCTCAACAACCCCATGTCTAACATCAACAAGAATTAAAGCAAGGTTAGCGGTCGATGCTCCCGTTATCATATTCCGAGTATACTCAAAATGACCTGGTGTATCTGCAATGATAAATTTCCGTTGAGGTGTGGCAAAATAGCGGTAAGCAACATCGATTGTTATTCCTTGCTCCCTTTCCTCTTTTAATCCATCCGTTAATAACGCAAAGTTTATTCCATTGGTCTTTTTACTGACTTTTTCTATGGATTTTAATTGATCTTCAAAAATTGATTTCGTATCGTACAACAACCGTCCGATAAGTGTACTTTTCCCATCATCAACACTTCCTGCAGTTGTAAATCTGAGCAAGTCCATTTCTAAATATGATTTATGTGCGTTTTTCATGTTTTTAAAAGTAGCCTTTCTTTTTTCGATCTTCCATCGCTGATTCACTTCTTTTATCATCAGATCTCCCTCCTCTTTCAGTAATTCTTGACGCAGCGACTTCAACAATTATTTCCTCTATCGTAGAAGCAGAACTTTCAAACGCTCCAGTACATGTAGCATCGCCAATCGTTCTAAAACGAACTCTTTTGGTGAGGGTTTCTTCTTCCAAAGAGGTTTCAATGAAGTCTGTTTTTGCCATTATAATTCCATCACGCACAAAGCATTCTCTTTCATGGGAGAAGTATAAACTAGGGATGTCAAGATTTTCCTGAAGAATATATTGCCAAACATCCATTTCTGTCCAATTAGAAATAGGAAAAACTCGGAAGTGTTCGCCGTTATTCTTCTTTCCATTGAAAACGTTCCACAACTCTGGTCGTTGGTTTTTTGGATCCCATTGACCTAAATCATTTCGGTGAGAAAAGAACCGTTCTTTTGCTCTTGCTTTTTCTTCATCTCTTCGAGCTCCACCAATCGCACAATCAAATTGATGTAATTCAATCGCATCTAACAAACTGATTGTTTGCAATGAATTCCTGCTTGAATTCAGTCCTTTTTCTTCGATAACTTTTCCTTGATCGATTGATTCTTGAACAGATGCAACAATCAATTTAGCACCATTTCTTTGAATTAAATCATCTCTAAATTCTATTGTTTCAGGAAAATTATGCCCTGTATCAATATGCATTAATGGAAAAGGAATTGGAGCAGGGTAAAATGCCTTTCTTGCCAAATGAAAACAAACCAATGAATCTTTCCCTCCAGAAAACAACAATACTGGACGCTCAAATTGTGCGGCCACTTCCCGAAGGATAAAAATTGCTTCAGCTTCTAATTCTTGTAAATGAGATAAATTGTAATTTTTCATGTTAAGAAATAAATTATTCCTTGTTTTTCCCTCCAATTCTAAGGTCTATTTTATAATAGAAAATCGGTAAAAATCCCAATTGAGTTTTCTCAGAAATAGGTTCAGCAGATGGGTTCGCTAAATTAGGTGCATAAGCCAAGCTCAATAAATTCTTTGAATTAAAAATATTCACTAAATCTAATCCAATTTCATGCGTAGTACGTTTAGCGTTAAACTTCCAGTTGATTTTCAAATCAGTTCTAAAATAATCATAGAATTGTCTTTCATTAAAACCTTGATCTAAAAATACAATGTCATCTACTGCTTGAGAAGCTGCAACATCAACGTAACCATATCTTTTTCCTCCAGCAGTTGTAATTTTCAACCCAAGAGAAATTGATTGTTTAGCGTTAATTTTGAATTCTTTACCAGCTAGAAAATTTGCGATATATTGTCCATTGTATGATGTGTTTCTAAGAATCCCATCACTTCCATAGTACTTAGAATCATAAATAGTAGCAGAAATCAAGAAAAAGAAAGACTTGTCAAAGAATTTTTGAAGTGTAATCTCTAATCCATAATTGTATCCTGTTCCAGTATTTTCAAGATCTTCTGGGAAAAAACGAGAGAAGCCACTTCCCATATTAATTAAAGAAAACGAAGAAGGAGCAACCGTTACAGGAACTTGATACAGGTATTGGTAATACGCCTCTGTTTTAAAAGTTAAACTCTTTTTAAAAGCTTTCTCATAACCAATAACAGAATGAAGACTTTTAGTGAAATCCATGTCTTTATTCTGGTAAGTTCTTGCCCCGGTAATTGAATCTGTTTGATGGTATAAATAGGTATATTGAGGCTGTGTTTGACTATGCATTCCTGCACCAGCACTCAGTGATTGCCCATTTTTAAGTTTCCATTGCCAACCTAATCTTGGTTCTAGAACACTGTAGCTATTACTTAGACTAAAGTATTGATTATGCAAGCCTGCTGTAAATGCCATTTTTTCAGTAATTCGCCATTTCCATTGTACAAATGCTTGAATTAAAGCAGATGTTCCATGATAATCCCAGCGGGTATTAAAATCTGAATGATTGGCAGAAGAATGTCCTTGTTTTAAAACAGAATCAATCATATTGTACATGTACAAATCAGCATTGAAACCAGTTTTAATTAAGTGCTTTTTATTCATCTTATGATTCAATGAAAAATAGGCTGATGCTTTGGACACTGCAAAAGTATAATCCAATAATTTGTACTTATCCAACAATGTAATTGTATTGTTTGAATCAATATTACGTATCAAGAAATCATGTTGTGCACTTTGCTTTTCATAAGAATATGCAATTGTTGACATGATGAACGTTCTTTCGTTCAGCGGTTTTTTTAAGGAAAGACCAGCAACCCCCATTGCAGTACTAAAATATTGATCACGATCTCCTTCACCGTAAAGTTCATCGGAATATTCTGTTTGGTCTGAGATAACAATGTCAATATCACTAGCTCCTCCAATGGCAAATAATGACAACGCACCACCATTCTTCAATTTCCAATTGAACTTAAAAGCCCCATCTCCATATACAGGAACAGCATCTGTACCTAAGTTGATTCCTAGTTTTTTAAAAATACTCAATGTAGAATATCTTCCCATCACTAGATAACTTGAATTACCAGACTTACTCATCGGTCCTTCAGCCATTACTTCAGTTCCTAGAAAACCAAATTGACCTGTAAATTCATGCCGTTCATTGTTACCATTTCTCAATTTAAGGTCAAATATTCCAGAAGTTGAATTCCCGTATTCAGCAGGGAAAGCGCTCATGAAAAAATCAGAATTTCCTAAGATTTTATTGTTTAGAATTGAAACTGGCCCCCCTGTACTTCCTGCAATTGCAAAATGCGAAGGATTAGGAATGTCAACTCCTTCTATCCTCCATACAACTCCCAAAGGTGAGTTCCCCCGAATCACAATATCATTTCTGGAATCATCTGCCCCACCAACTCCTGCAAAATTAGAAGCCATTCGTGCAGGGTCAGAACGAGAGCCCGGGTACCTATCTGTTTCTGCAACACTAAATTGCTGAGCTGAAACCAACGCTAACTCATTTATAACAGCACCTTTCTTTCGCGCAGTTACCGTAACTTCGTCTTGATCTTGAAAACTTTCTTGCAAAGGAATTTCAATAATCGATTGCTTCCCAGAATTTACGTCAAGATTAGTACTCTTAGAATCATAGGTTAAAAACTGGATGAGCATTTCATATTTACCAACAGAAACATTTTTAATCGTAAAAGCTCCGTCAATGTTCGTAATAGCTCCGTACTTCTTCGTTGAATCAGAAGAGAACAATTGCACTTTTGCTCCAAATATTGGAAAGTGAGTTTCAGAGTCAAACACATTACCCCGAACATCTTGGACAGGTTGTGCAAATGAAAATGAAGTAATAAGGGTGAAAAGGTAAAAAACGACCGTTTTTGACATGATTCAATACTATTTTTTGGCTAAATTATAATTCTCTTTGTATTCTTCGAGCGTCCATACTTTTATATACACTTTTCTAAAGTCAAAATAATTTAAAGCATTAAAATGAAGATTTCTAATATAAGATTGGGTAATCTGAATATCACCTGAATACCATAATGGAATCATTGGTGGATCTTTTAACAATTCAATTTCAGCTTTTGAAAAGTTAGACATTTGCTCCGATTTTTTCTCAGAACTTTTTGCTCGATCAATGAATTCATCGAATAAGAAATTATTGTATCTACTTTTATTCAATGGAGAAGGCTCACTGAGAGAGTCAGGTACATATCCACCGTAAAAATTCATTAAAAAACTTTCTGGACTTGGATAATCAGCAGCCCATCCTAATCTAAAAATATCCCCATTACCTGTAGCGCCATCTTTATTTAGTTGTTCAAAACTTGAACCATCAATATTTACATTAATTCCTAAAACTCTGAAGATTTGCTTTGAAAACTCATCTGCTACAGCTGAATGAATGTCATTAATACTGTATCGTAAATTTACAGAACCAAAGCCTTCTCCACCAGGGTATCCAGCTTCTGCTAATAATTTCTGTGCTAATTCAGGATTATATGAATAACCCACTTTTTCAACTCCTTTAAAATCATATCCACGAAGAGCATTACGAACAGGAGGTATTATACCATATTTCCCAATTTCATAGTACTGGTTACGAAGAATTTCACGCCCAATATCTTCTTTATTAATTGCATAATTAAATGCTTTTCGGACAAGAGGGTTTTTAAATCGCTCATCTTCCATGTTGAAATAATAAAACTGAGATTCAAGCAATGGATTATTCTCCAAAACAAGTTCAGGAGGTTTGTTTTCATTTACATTAAAATCTTGAATCCTACCTTCCAGCATTCGCGTTATTCTGCTAGTAGGCAAACCAATGATTAAATCAAGCTCCCCATTCTCAAACATATTTAATTGCTCTAATTTTCTGCTTTGAAAATCAAAAATCAAACTATCTAAATAAGGCAGGGCATTTCCTTCATCGTCATTTTTATAATAGTCTTTATTACGAAGAAGAATCAATTTAGGTACCTCATCATCAATAAATTTAGAAAACAAAAAAGGTCCTGTGCCAATTTTATCCGTCTCATTCCCTGCTTCAATCACTTTTTTTGAACTAATAAAAGAAGCAATATTAGCCATTTTGTTTAGGAAATTTTTATCTTCATACAACAAGTCTATGGTCAACACATTATCAACATAGGTTAATCCAGAAATTGTTTTTTCTTCTTTCAAATAAAATGCTTCAGCACCTTTAATCAAACCTTTAAAGATTAAAGAATAAGAAGGCGTTGGTGAGTTATTCACATTTGGACTACAAGCTAGTTCAAAAGAGTAAATGATATCTTCAATTGTTAACAACCTGTCTTCCTCGTTTTTAAATACTTCATGCGGATGGAATTTAATGTCGCTTCTAATTTTAAACTGATACGATTTACCATCATCACTAGTCCTCCAAGAATGTGAAATCATTGGTTGAATTTTCAAGTTCTGAGCATCAAAAGAAACCAATCCTTCAGAAATCTGATGAAGAACAGCTGCAGAATAATAATCCAATACTTGTCGAGGAATATATGTTGAAGGTTGATTTTCTAGGGCCATTGTTAAAGAACCACCACTGAACTCAAACTGCTGACGACTGTCTTGACTACAAGAAAAAATAAAAAATAAACTTAGTAGGAAAACGAAAAATTTCTTCATTAAATTTAAATCGGTTAGTAAAATAAATGCTCTAAATTATGTCAATAAATATCAGCTTATTGATTTAAATACACATTGTAAAAATCTAATATACAGTAAATCATTGAATAATTCATAAGTTCATCCCAAATTTGGGAATTAATTATTTTTTTTTCACTAAAGCCATTAAATAAATAAAAAACATACTATATTTGTGAGTTATTGGGGTTAAATTTAGCTCCTAATACACTATTATATTCTAACTAATGAAGAATTTTATTTTAACATTTTTGTTTTTTTCTTTAAGTATTATTGCTTTTGGAGCCTTATCTGTTGAAGGTACATATCAAGGTAAAAACTTATACATCCAGAACCCTATGGATGATGAAGGTTTTGGATACTGTGCAACAAAGGTAACTGTAAATGGTGATATTATGCCTGGTGGAACTAGCATGGGAGCATTCGAAATTAATTTTTTATTATTTAATATCGCGATTGGCGAGCCTGTTTTTATTGTGATTGAGCATCACAATGGTTGTAAACCTAAGGTTTTGAATCCTGAAGTTTTATTACCAAGATCTACCTACAATATTTCAGAGATGAATATTTCAGACGACGGTAAACTATCTTGGATAACAAATGACGAACAAGGCAAACTTCCTTTTATTATTGAACAATACCGTTGGAATAAATGGGTAACAATTGGAGAGGTTGAAGGAAAAGGAAGTGGTTCTACAAATTCATATGAATTCGCAGTCACTCCTCATTCAGGTGAAAACACAGTTCGTGTTGCTCAAATAGATCACTCAGGAACCAAACGACCTTCAAAAGAAGTTAAATTTATTTCTAAAACTCCTTTAGTTACAAAAACTCCAACGAAAGTTAAAAAAGAAATCCGATTCATATCAAACGGCCAACCTGCAGAAACTCGTTACGAGATATATGATGCATACGGTAATATTGTGAAAAAAGGTGTAGGTTCTTCCGTGAACTGCTCGAACCTTCTTCGTGGCGTGTATTATATCAATTTTGATAACGTTAACGAGAAGTTCATCAAAAGCTAATAACGTAGTAACTCTTTCCTGTTTTAATGATCAAGAAAATCGAACACCTTGGTATTGCTGTTGACGACATCAATCAATCTTTGAAAGTTTATGAAAATCTTTTAGGCACTTCTTGTTACAAAGAAGAAATTGTTGAGTCTGAAGGCGTTAAAACTGCTTTTTTGCATATTGGTGAATCTAAAATAGAACTTTTACAAGCTACAAATTCGACTTCAGCCATTGCTAAATTTCTTAAAAAAGGAAGAAAAGGATTTCACCACGTTGCTTTTGAAGTCGATGATATAGATCAAGAATTAAAACGGTTACAATCTCTCGATTTTATCTTAATTCACGAAACACCAAAAGATGGTGCTGATAATAAAAGAATTGCATTTCTACACCCAAAATCTACCGAAGGACTTTTGGTTGAACTTTGTCAAGAAAAATAATCAAATAATTCTTCTCTTTTTGGCAAATGTAAAGTCCCTAACTGCGCTTTTTTAGCCCCTTCAATATGCTGTGTTGAATCATCAATAAACAAAGTTCTCTCCGGGTTTAAATCATTTTCTTTGATGACCATTTGAAAAATGTCAACAGAAGGCTTTCTCATTTTCACCTCATGAGAGTAATATACTTTTTCAAACATTTCTGTTGGAGATTTATCTGAAACAACATCCCATCTCCGATTTGCCAAATCAATATGCAAAGAATTAGTGTTACTAAGTAGAAAAACTCTGTAACCTTCCAGTTTTAATCGCTCAAGAAGTTCGATTGATTCTTTTGGAACATCCAAAATCATAGCATTCCAAGCATGTACAATCTGGTTTGGAGTCGTTCCTACTGGGGCAAAAGAAAGCAATTGATTGATAAAATACTGTGGAGAGATCTTTCCTGTTTCAAAATCATTGAACAAATTAGATTGAGCAGCCTGCGAATACATTCCATCAATATCAAGTATACCTAGACTTTTAAACGCATCAAGGGTTGCTTGATAATTGATATTAATGATCACCCCTCCATAGTCAAAAATCACTGCTTCAAATTTTTTCATACGCCAAAGAAAAGAAAAAAAGTGTTTGCATCTTAAATCAATCGCATATTTGTATATTGCTTCTATGAAATTGTACATCAAAGAAAAAGAATACATTGACACTGATTATCCTTTGGATTTATCAATGGCTCTTCGCAATAATGACTCTAACCCTAAAGCTTGGTATGTTAACCCTCCTGTTTTTGAGCCGGTTCGTACAGGTAATTATATTGGTTCAGTCAAGGAAGGTGGCAGTGTTAATTTTCGAGATATTTATTTCAACCCACATGGACATGGAACCCACACAGAATGTTTGGGCCATATTACTGAAGAAGTATTTTCAATTAATAAAACGTTAGACACTTTCTTTTTTAAAGCTTATTTAATAAGTGTTAATCCCGAAAAACTTCTCAATGAAGATGGTGCTGAAGACCAAGTTCTTTACCCAAAACATTTTGAATTAATACCACATGGAACTGAAGCCATTGTAATTAGAACTTTACCTAATAATGACGAGAAGAAAACAAAAGATTATTCTACAACAAACCCTCCGTATTTGGACGTTACTTGTGCAAAGCACCTACTCGAAAAAGGGATTAAGCACCTACTCATAGATTTACCCTCGGTTGACAGAGAAAATGATCATGGTGTCCTCGCATTTCATCATGCTTTTTGGGATGTTCCGCATTCACCAAATTTTGAACGTACAATTACAGAACTTATTTATGTTGAAAATACAATTTGTGATGGGGAGTATATATTAAATCTACATGTTGCACCTTTTGAAAATGATGCCGCTCCAAGTCGACCTATTTTATACAAAAAAAGAGCTGAATAAATTCAACTCTTTGTAGAAGTAAGTTATTTTCATTATCGCAGTAGTAATACAATTTTTTTTGTAGTATTCTATTAAAGTTGAAAATCAGGAATTGTCTAAAAGGTGTGTAAAACACTTTTTGAATTGGAAGATATAAGAACTGTTATACTCTTTAATCAAACTAGAAAATGAAACTGCCTCTCCAAGCAGTGTGTTCTTCCAATATTTCAAAAAACTTAAAGAAAATTCCTGATATTTCTCCTTATTTCTATTTCAAATGTAGGGCAAATATTCGGTTTAAAATCCTTAAATGAACATTCAAGCGTTCTGAATGAACATTCAAGTATTTTCACTGAATAATGAATTATAAACTCTCTAATCTTTGAAAGAAAACTTCTCTTTTAGCAGGAGATAATGGAACTTCAGAGCCATCTTTCATAACGACAGCTCCACCATTCTTCTTATCATATCGATCAATGTAGTTCAAATTTACAAGGTGAGATTGCTGAACGCGTAAGAAGTTATGTCCTGATAAAAGCATTTCATATTCTTTCAATGTTTTTGAAACAAGAATCCTTTTGTTGTCCAACAGGTAGAAAGAAGTGTAATTACGGTCCGATTCACAGCGAATAATCTGATCTAACTCAACCACATGAACACTTTCTTGTGTTTTCAGTACCAAACGTTTCTTTTCATTTGGTTTCATGTTGTTTTGGAGAACATCAAACTGTTCATGTTCACTTTTATCGTCCACAGTATTGATGGCTTTCTCAAGTGAAGCTTTTAATTCAGATAAATCTACAGGTTTCAATAAATAATCTAAAGCACTGAATTTTATTGCTTTAATAGCATATTCTTCATGAGCAGTAATAAAAATCACTTCAAACGTTTTTTCTGGAATTGATGCTAAAACATCAAAACCAGTTCCATCAGGCATTTGAATGTCTAAAAAAACAATATCTGGTTGATGCTTTTCAATCGCTGCAATACCCGATTGAACATTCTCTCCTTCTGGAATTGTCAAAACATCTAACCCAAAAGAATCAATCATTTTTGCGATTAATTCTCTTGTTCTGTTCTCATCATCAATTATCAATACTTTTTTCATCATTATGGGTTTTAGATTGTTGGGTTGTTGTCAACTCGATAAGGTAACGAAATTAACACTTTAGTTCCAGTCTTATTCTCTTTATCGTAATCTTCTACGAGTAATTCACCGTCACTGTTGTATTTCTTATTCAGGTTGTTAATTCTTTGACTTGTAATGTCCATAGCCATACTTTTATGAGCAGAGCTCTTCTTGTTCATACTAGACTTCTTTCTACCAATTCCGTTGTCTATTATAGAGATTCTTAACATTCCTTTTTCCTTTTTGAATGTCACATGGATAAAACCTCCTTCCACCGTATGTAGTTGCCCATGCTCAATTGCGTTTTCAATAAAAGGCTGAGTAATCATCGGTGGAATAACAGCGTGTTCAAGATACAACTGTTCATCAGATGTTATTTCAAACTCAAAACGATCTTCAAAACGTAATTTTTGCATCCCCAAGTACTTTTCTAAAATTTCCATTTCAGTTTCAATGTGAATCGCCTTTTTGGGAGAATTCTCAAGTATCAATCGCATTAATCGTGAAAAATTAACCAAGAATTTGGAAGAATTCACCGTGTCATTTTCGAAAATATAACTTTGAATAACAGACATTGCATTAAAAACAAAATGGGGATTCATTTGAGTTCGAAGGAGGGTTTGAGACATTTCAGCTTCTTTTTGTTGTTGTTTAATCTTAGTTTGGTTCCAACGGTAAAATAGAATAATACCTGCAAGAGCAACAATGATTAAAAATGCAACAATTATATACATTTGAAAATTATTTCTTAACTGACTGTTTTCAAGTTTTGTTGACGTAATTAATTTTTCTTGCTGTTGCTTTTCCAAAGAATCAGCTTGAGATTTTATCAGTCTATCACGTTGTTCTGATCGGTACGATTCACTCAGTTCAGCAATTTTGGTTGCAGATTGAAGAATCGTATTACTATCTACATAATTCAAGTACAACTCCAAATATTCCAAAGATTTATCCTTATCGTTAATATCTTTGTAAACATCAGAAATTACACGATACGTATAATATATCTGATTTTTGGCGCCAAATTGTTTTCTAATTTCGATGGATCTATTTAAATATTCCAAAGATTTTTTATATTTCTTTTGTTCCTTAAATATAGTTCCAACATTGTGATAAACTCCAGCTATTTCTTCTTTATTACTCGTAGATTCATAATAAACCAATGCTTGATTAAAATTACTGGAGGCTTCTGTGTATTTTTTTTGAGCTTTAAAAATTTCACCAAGAATGTTATACGTTTGCCCTAAACCATTATTATCATTTAATTCCGTTAAATATTGAATTGCACTATTCGCGTTTTCAATAGCTGCTTCATAATCTTGCCGTTCTAACTGTACGGAAGCCAATCGAGTTTGCGCCAATGCTATTTGGCGTTGATCGTGAATTGTCCGCGCATATTTTAACGATTGATTGTAATAATATTCTGCATCATTTAAGTTCAATATTAGCTGTTGATCAATACCTAATTCTCTAGTATATTGAGCCAATAAGGGTACATTATGCACTTCTTCAACCAGTTGTAATGAGATTAGATTTTTAGCAACACCTAATTCAATTTGACCAAAAAAATCATAGATTCTTGCTTGTGTGTTAAATGCACTTGCTAACGTAACTTTGTCTTTCGATTTTCGGGCAATTTGAATGGATTTACCAACATAAAACAGTGCTGAATCTTTCACATTGGCATGCATAAAATTTAATGCAAAATATGAATAAGCCTCGCTTTGATCTGTTTTTTTCCTTTCTCGTTTTGCTATTTTTATACAGTTTCTAAAGTAAAATTCAGCCGTTTCAAACTCTTGCATACTCGTATGGTAGTACCCTAAATGTCTGTATATTTTAAACCGAACATCTTCCGATTCCAACTTGTTTAAAAAAGGTTGACAAGCCAAAATTGTTTTAAAATACTCGTCTAAATCTCCTATGACAAAAGCAATTTCAGCATTAAAAAACAATGCGCTGAATCGGGTTGTATCATCAAAAACTCGGCTTTCGTTTAGTATAACTTCTCGAATAGAATCGGCTCTTTCAATATTATTCTCTTTGTAAAACTCGCCCAAAGCCATGATGCGGTAAAAGCGTTTTCTTGGGTTGTTCTCCTTTTCAATGGCCTGAATAAAATGGATTTCTTTCGTATGCTGCGCCCAACTATTCATCCCAAAAAAACAAGAGATAAATAAGAGAACAAGTCGAAAATTAGTCCTTTTTTTATTCATTTTGAGTAAAAATAACGAAATCAAATTGTAAAACAGAATGAAAAATCAATATTTTCATTTTCATCTGATATTTCTTTCCCCGTAATTCTAGATTTCTTCTCTAAAACATTTCGAAAAATACACTTAGAAAATGTATCTTTGCCCTTCATAAAGTCAAATAAATGGAATATAATTTTAGAGAAATAGAATCAAATTGGAGAAAATTTTGGGCAGAAAATAAAACTTTTGCGGCAGAAGATTATTCTAAAAAACCTAAGTTTTATGTCTTAGACATGTTTCCTTATCCATCTGGTGCAGGATTACACGTTGGTCACCCTCTTGGTTATATTGCCTCTGATATTTATGCACGTTACAAACGTTTGAAAGGTTTTAATGTTTTGCACCCAATGGGATACGATTCTTTCGGATTGCCTGCTGAGCAATATGCCATTCAAACCGGACAACACCCAACCGTAACAACCAAAGAAAATATAAATCGATACAGAGACCAAATGGATAAAATTGGTTTTTCTTTCGACTGGGACCGTGAAATTAGAACTTCTTCCCCAGAATATTACAAATGGACGCAGTGGATTTTCAAACAACTATTCAATGCTTATTACGATAACAATTCTAACAAAGCAGAATCGATTGAGAAATTAATCGCTGGTTTTGAAAAGAATGGAAATGCTGATGTAAATGCATGTTCCGATAAAGAAGATATTTTCTCTGCTGAAGAATGGAATGCTTATTCTGAAGTTGAAAAAGAAAAAGTATTGCAAGAATACCGCTTGGCTTATTTAGCTGATTCTTGGGTAAATTGGTGTCCTGCTTTAGGAACTGTTTTAGCCAACGACGAAATTGTAAACGGTGTTTCTGAACGAGGTGGACATCCTGTACAACAAAAATTAATGCGCCAATGGTCGATGAGAATTAAAGCGTATGCTGAACGTTTATTGACTGGTTTAGATACGATTGATTGGACTGATTCTATCAAAGACCAACAGCGTAATTGGATTGGAAAATCGGTTGGTGCATCTGTAAACTTCCCTCTTTGGAGAGAAGAAAAAGCACTGCTTTTGAAGGAGGGAGAGAACGAATTATCTTCTTCGGAATTAGGTGCAGGACTCTCAATCGAAGTCTTCACCACACGTCCGGATACAATTTTTGGTGTTTCATTCATGGTTTTAGCACCAGAACATCCATTTGTTGATGAAATCACAACTTCAGAATACAAAGAAGGAGTAGCAAATTATAAAAAAGAGGCATCGCTTAAATCGGAAAGAGACAGGCAAGCTGATGTGAAAAATATTACCGGTCAATTTACCGGTGCATATGCTGTTCATCCATTCTCTGGAGAAAAAATTCCTGTTTGGATTGGTGATTATGTACTTGCTTCTTACGGAACAGGTGCTGTAATGGCCGTTCCTTGTGGTGATCAACGCGATTGGGATTTTGCAAAACATTTTGACATCGAAATCAAAAACATTTTTAAAGATGTTGATATTTCTGAAAAAGCATACACAGAAAAAGAAGGCGTAATTGCAAATTCTGACTTCTTGAATGATTTAAAAGTCAAAAAAGCCATGAAATTGGCGATATATGAAATTCAACAAAGAGGTATTGGAAAAGGAGAAACGAATTACCGTTTGAGAGATGCTGTTTTCTCGCGACAAAGATATTGGGGAGAACCTTTTCCTGTATATTACAAAGGAGAGACACCTTATTTAGTAGATGATGCTAGTTTGCCAATTACTTTACCTGAAGTAGATAAATATTTGCCGACAGAAGATGGTGAGCCGCCATTGGCAAGAGCCAAAAAAGAAGCTTGGAATCATTTTGAAGGCGATAGAATGGAATTCAATACTATGCCAGGTTGGGCAGGAAGTTCTTGGTATTTCTTGCGCTACATGGATCCAAAGAATGAGAATGAATTTGTAAGCAAAGAAAAAGTCGATTATTGGAAGAACGTTGATTTATACATCGGTGGTTCGGAACATGCTACGGGACATTTATTGTATGCTCGATTTTGGACGAAATTTCTAAACGATATGGGATTCATTCCTTTTGACGAGCCCTTCCAAAAAATGATCAACCAAGGAATGATTTTGGGGAGAAGTAGTTTTGTGTATCGAATTAAAGACACGAATAAATTTATTACATCGACACAAAAAGGAGAGTATGAAACACTTCCTATTCATGCAGACATCTCTATGGTTGACAATGATGTTCTCGATGTAGAAGCATTTAAAAATTGGAGAGAAGAATACAAAGACGCTGAATTCATTTTAGAAGAAAACGGAACTTACATTTGTGGTCACGAAGTAGAGAAAATGTCAAAATCCAAGTTCAATGTTCAAACGCCAGATGAGTTGGTGGAACAATTTGGAGCAGATACTTTACGTATGTATGAAATGTTCTTAGGTCCATTGGAGCAAAGTAAGCCTTGGGACACCAAAGGAATCAATGGTGTGCATAATTTCTTGCGTAAAATGTGGCGTTTATTCCACAATGAACAAGGAAATGTAGCTTTGGATGAAAAAGCGCCTTCAAAAGATGCGTTGAAGACTTTGCACAAAACGATTAAGAAAATTACAGATGATTTAGAACGCTATTCATTCAATACTGGTGTTTCTGCCTTTATGATTTGTGTGAACGAACTCAACGATCAAAAATGCAACAACAAAGCAATTTTAGAAGAATTAGTGATTATGCTTTCGCCTTATGCACCTCATATTTCTGAAGAATTATGGGTGAAATTAGGTCACGAATCAGGCACATTGAGTTATGCCTCTTTTCCAATTTTCGATGAAAGTCATTTGGTAGAAGCAAACATAACTTATCCTGTTTCCATCAACGGTAAAATGCGATTTAAGATCGAATTGCCAACAGAAATGAATCCAAAAGACGTAGAAGCAGCAGTTTTAGCGCATGAAATTGCACTGAAATGGTTGGATGGAAAAGCACCGAAAAAAGTGATTGTTGTTCCAGGAAGAATTGTGAATGTAGTACTATAATCAAATAAAAAGGGAGAGAATTTAAAATCCCCTCCCTTTATCTATACTCGTATTTATTCTAAATAAAATCCTTTTCTAACTCAACTGCTTTTGGAAACAAGATGTTATTCTCAATATGAATGTGTTGGAATAAATCATTCTGATAAGCTTCTAACTTTGCATAAAGCGCAATAAATGTGTTACACGCATCTTCTGGTGGAGTGAAATCATTGGTTAATTTCTTAATTTCTTTAATCACGTCTCCAGCACCATCGTGCTCAGATTCCATTACATTTATTGGGTTTTGTAAACTTCCAAACGGTGGAACTTGATACGTCGTTCCATTTTTTGAAGCAGTTACTAATGCTTTAATGTTTGGAAAGAGAATCATTTCTTCTTTTTGCATGTGACCCAATAATTCCTCCACTAAAGCTTTCGCTAATTCATTGATTCGAATCACTTCTGGGTGAGAAGCACCATGTACTTGCGCTACTTTCTCTGAATATTGCAAAAGAATAGGACTTTCTTTTTCTACAAACTTATGGTGTGTATTTACCACAAAATCTACAAGAAAATCTAAATCCCATGCATTATAATCATGGGCAGAAAAAACAGTCGATGAACTTTGTTCAATAGCAGAAACAACTGCATCAATGTCTAGGTTGTTTTCTTGACAAACTTCGGTCAATTGAACATCTCCACCACAACAAAAATCAATGTCATATTTTTTAAATACGTCTCCAGCTTCTATTTTATCAGTTACAATCTCTGCAACCGTCATTGTTTTATAATCTTTCATCTTTATTTTTTACACAAAAGTACAAGCTCTTTCTCATTCAATAAATGACCGTTCTCATGTTTCTCTTTCCATCAAAATTACTTATCTTAGCAGATTCAAACAGCGATAAAACATGAGTCAAAAATATACAACGTACAAGGGGTTAAATTTACCAGAAGTAACTTCAAGAATAATGGAGAAATGGGAGAAAGAAAACATTTTCCAAAAAACCATTGAAACTCGTGAAGGAAAAGAGCCTTTTATATTTTTCGAAGGGCCTCCATCTGCAAATGGTTTACCTGGTATTCACCACGTAATGGGACGTTCAATTAAAGATATTTTTTGCCGTTACAAAACGCTGAAAGGTTTTCAAGTAAAACGTAAAGCTGGTTGGGATACACACGGACTTCCTGTTGAATTAGGCGTTGAAAAGGAATTGGGCATAACCAAAGAAGACATTGGAACTAAAATCTCTGTCGATGCTTACAACAAAGCCTGCCGTGAAGCTGTAATGCGTTACACGGATGTTTGGGCAGATTTGACCAATAAAATGGGTTACTGGGTAGACATGGAAGATCCATACGTTACCTACGATTCAAAATACATGGAATCTGTTTGGTGGTTATTGGGCCAATTGTACGAAAAGAATTTAATCTACAAAGGATATACAATTCAACCGTACTCTCCAAAAGCAGGAACAGGATTATCTTCGCACGAAATCAATCAACCAGGTTGTTATAAAGACGTTACCGACACAACAGTTGTTGCTCAGTTCAAAATAAAAGCAGGTCAATTAACTCCATTTGGAGATGGGGAGAACATCCACTTCCTCGCTTGGACGACAACCCCATGGACTCTTCCTTCCAATACAGCACTTTGTGTTGGGCCAAAAATAGAATATGTTTTAGTAAAATCATTCAACCAATATACATTTGAACCAATTCAAGTTATTGTTGCGAAGAATTTAGTGAGTTACCAATTCTCTAAGAACTTTTTCAGTGTAGAAAATGAAGAAGAATTAGCTAATTATGAAAAAGGCGGGAAAAAAATTCCATTTTTCATTGCAGGAGAATGTGTTGGTAAAGACTTAGCAGGAATTCAATACGAACAATTATTGCCGTATGCTCTACCTTACGAAAATGCAGAGAAAGCATTTCAAGTAATCATCGGAGATTTTGTTACCACAGAAGATGGAACAGGAATAGTACACATTGCCCCTACTTTTGGTGCGGATGATGCTAAAGTTGCGGCTGATGCAGGTGTACCAGGTATGTTAGTTTTAGACGATAAAGGTGAGCCAAAACCGTTGGTTAATCTACAAGGTAAGTTTTCTGATGCTATGGGAGAATTTGCAGGAAAATATGTCAAAAATGAATATTACGACGACGGAACTGCTCCTGATAAATCAGCGGATGTTGAATTAGCAATTAAACTGAAAATAGAGAATAAAGCATTCAAAGTGGAGAAATACGTCCACAGTTACCCACATTGCTGGAGAACAGATAAACCTATTTTGTATTATCCTTTGGATTCTTGGTTCATCAAAGCGACAGATGGAAAGGTAAGAATGTCAGAATTAAACAAAACAATCAATTGGAAACCAGCATCGACTGGAACAGGTCGTTTTGGAAAATGGTTAGAAAACTTGAACGATTGGAACCTTTCTCGATCACGTTATTGGGGAATTCCAATTCCAATTTGGTCAACAGAAGATGGAGATGAAAGAATTTTTATTTCTTCTGTAGGACAATTGAAAGAAGAATGTGAAAAAGCAGTAAAAGCTGGTTTAATGAATGAAAATCCTTTGGATACATTTGAAGTAAATGATATGTCCAAAGAGAATTATGCTAAGATTGATTTGCATAAAAATTACATGGATGACATCACGTTGATTTCTAATTCTGGGAAAGTAATGAAACGTGAATCTGACCTTATTGATGTTTGGTTTGATTCAGGGTCTATGCCCTATGCACAATGGCATTATCCATTTGAAAACAAAGATTTAATCGATAATAAAAAAGCTTACCCAGCAGACTTTATCGCTGAGGGAGTAGATCAAACCAGAGGATGGTTCTATACTTTACATGCTATTTCAACGATGGTTTTTGATTCTGTTGCTTATAAAAATGTAATTTCAAATGGACTTGTTTTGGATAAAAACGGTGTTAAAATGTCTAAAAGATTAGGCAATACTGTTGATCCATTTGACACGTTAGAACAATACGGTGCTGATCCAACACGTTGGTATATGATTACCAATGCGCAACCTTGGGATAATTTAAAATTTGACACGGATGGAATTAAAGAGGTGCAACGTAAATTCTTCGGAACACTTTACAACACCTATTCATTCTTTGCTTTGTATGCAAACATCGATGGATTTGATTATTCTGAAGATGATTTAAACATAGAAAAACGTCCAGAAATTGACCGTTGGGTTTTATCGAAGTTAAATTCTTTGATCAAAAATGTAGATGATGCTTTTAACTCTTACGAACCAACAAAAGCAGGCCGATTAATTCAAGAATTTGTTGGAGATCAATTGTCCAATTGGTTTGTACGTTTATGTAGAAGACGTTATTGGAAAGAATCAACGGATGAAGCTGGAAGATTAGATAAATTATCTGCTTATCAGACATTGTATACTTGTTTGGAAACCGTTGCTTTGTTAAGTTCACCAATTGCACCATTTTTTATGGATCAGTTGTTCTTAGACCTGAACAAAGTAAGTGGAAAAAGCACATTAGAATCTATTCATTTAGCTGAATTCCCTGTTGTTAATGAATCATTTATCGACGTGAAACTAGAAGCACAAATGGAAATCGCTCAGCGAACTTGTTCATTGGTTTTAGGTTTAAGAAAAAAAGAACGGTTAAGAGTTCGTCAGCCATTGCAAAAAATAATGGTTCCTGTTTTGAATCAAGAATTTGCGGACAACATAACCCATGTTAAAGATTTAATTCTTTCTGAAGTAAATGTAAAAGAATTGGAGTTATTGGATGAAGACAACAGCGTTTTAGTTAAAAGTATAAAACCAAACTTCAAAACAATTGGTCCAAAATACGGAAAACACATGAAAGCAATTGCTGGAATGGTCGCTCAATTGTCTTCAGATGATATTGCAGCAATTGAAATAAACAAAGGTTGGACAGGTGAAATTAATGGAGAATCAATTTCTCTTGATGCAACAGATTTTACAATCGTTGCCCAAGACATTCCTGGTTGGTTGGTGAGTTCAGAAGGAAATTTAACGGTTGCTTTAGATGTAACGCTTTCAGCTGACTTAAAAGCAGAAGGAATTGCAAGAGAATTGGTGAATAGAGTACAGAATTTAAGAAAAGACTCTGGGCTAGAGGTTACAGATCGTATTCTTTTAAAAGTTGAAACCAATGAAGAGATTAGAAAAGCAATTGAAACCAACTCATCGTATATTTGCAACGAAGTTTTGGCCAATGACGTTGTTTTCACAATACTTGACAATGCTGCTTTAGTCACAGATTTGGTCGAAAGTGAAGACACTAAAATTACTTTAGAAAAAGCATAAAATCAGTAGGATCAACTCGCAAGTTGACCCTACTGATAAATTTCATGAACAACAATCTGTTCCACCGCAAGATTTATCCTCTTGAATTGGTGGACACGGAACTGTTCCGTAGGAACAAAATACACAACAATCTCCCTTATTCGGTTTTAGGACAACGTGGCAATTTTCACATTCATAAAAATATTGACAAGCGTCCGTTGGCATTTGTTCTGTTTTCTCGTGTCTACATTCTGGACAAACTAGTGTTGATAATAATTCAATTTTCATAGTAGTATATTGAGTTTGTCGAAATATTATTTTTTAACCTTATATCCTTTGGAGTTGGCTACTTTTCAATTTCGTTTACATTTACCAGCAAGAATAAAAAACTGCTGTACAAGCATTATCACATAAGTTTTTTACAAAAAAAATAGCTGGAACCTTACGATTCCAGCTATAAAATTATAATTCTATTTAAGTCTTATTTCGTAACGATAAATTTGATTTTACTTTGTTTGTCATCTTTTGTTGATTCTAAAAAGTAAATACCTGTTTTAACAATAGGTAAAGATATTTGTGTTTCAACACTTGTTACAACATCACTAAAGATCAAACGACCATTTTCGTCGTAAATACTATAAACTGAACCTTCATCTAATCCTTGGACTGCGAAGTTCCCGTTGTTTGGACTCGGGTACAAAGAAATACCATCAATAGATTGTTCTTCTATTGCTAAAGGTCCCTGAAGGTTAAATGAATAAACTCTTGTTCTAGCACTTCCTCCAGAAAGAAAGTATTCACCTGTGTACCAGAAAGTATGACCATCAGGATCTAAAGTTAACTGAGCATAGTCACCAACACGGTTACCCCCACCTTGAGAACCTCCTCCATGAACTGCTATACCTTCACCTAAAGGCATAGTACCTAATGGGTCAGATGCGTGTCTACCTGTATAACCTAATGTCATATATGTATTCGTACTTGATTTTGCATAAGCAAGCGCAATATCTCCCACATCATTCATTACAATTCCACTTAACCAATATGAATCTGATCCTGGAGCATAAATACCTTGTTGATAAACTGACCAAACCCCGGAATTTTGATCTTGCCTTAATTCACACCAAAAAATTCCTCTTTGATTCGCATTAATTTTAACTCCCCAATTCAAAACAGCAGAGTTATACCCTTGCCATTTTTTCCATTGAACTCTAAACCAAATCACTCCTCCAATTCCATCTAATTTTTGTGAAGTTCCTTTCTGAGGAATATCATTCCAAGATGAACTGTAAGAAGCATTAAAAGCATTTGTCGGTAAAGTTATACTTGAAGCAACTTGTAAATTTGAAGAAGACCCATTCCAAGTTACACTTGCGTTATAAATTTTAACTGCATCAATATTTGAACCACCCCATCCATTATCAGTATATGAAAAAATTGGACAAGGAGTTCCTGAACCAGGCATTACTCCATCAGAAGCATCAGCAGGCATCGGTACGAAAAACCCTCCACCAGTTGGTGGGTTAAAAGATTGAAAAACAACTTCTGAAGAAGGATCTCCAGCTAACATTTTTGTACGATTAAACGCAAATATTTTTTGAGAGAAATTAGCTGTCATATAATAACCGTCTTGCCACGCTGAGAATTTTAAATAATCAGGGAAACTTGGTGAATTAAATTCATAAGAATACCAAGAATCAAGAGGATCAGCTGTTTGAGATATTGCAATAAAAATTTTATTTGAACCACCTCCGGAAAACTGAGCCATAAACCAACGATCAGCTTCTTTATCATATAGTACAATTGGATCCCCATCCCCATTTCCAGAAGGAAACAAAGAACTTATACTTCCTCCACCTAAAGATTGACCTGTTTTACTCCATATTTTATACTTATCTCCATTGACTGCCTGAATGAAATGGTTCGGTCCTGCTGCTCCTGTAGGATCAAAAGGTCTAAAACCAGATGCAGATTGTCCATACCAATTTTGAAGTAACACTTTATTCGTTCCGCTTTTATCTCCATGTTTGTCTTGAATAATTGAAGGGTCATTTCCATATTCAACACCATCTTCTTCTTCGTTATAAACAAAAGTTTGAACAGGCATATTTCTTTTATCTTGATGTTCTCCTGTTATTTGACCTACATTTTGGTTGTCTTCAAAATCTTTTTCCATTAAATCCCTTAATGGAGCAGTAATAATAAAATTAGAACATTGAATAACATGGGATTCTGTTCCCCATTCAATTTCTTGTCCTATCTGTTTTGCTGTTGATTCTGTCTCTTGTGCAAATAATATTGCAGGAAAGCTAAGACATAATCCTATTAGGGTTTTTTTCATATAGTTTTAATTTAGTGTATAACTAATATTCAAAGGTAAGAAAACTAATACATGCAGTATTACATGAATCTATATATTATTGAAATCTTAAAAAAAACTTAATTCTGTTGAATAAAAAAAGCTGGAATCTTTCGATTCCAGCTTTCTCGTATAAAAATAAATTTCTTTATTTCGCAATTAAGAATTTGATTCTACCAAGCTTACCATTCTTAGTTGATTGTAAGTAATACATACCTGTTTCAACAACTGGAAGAGTAACTTTAGTTGGATCTGTATCTACAATAGCTTTTAAAATCAAGCGACCTTTTTCATCATAAATACTGTATTCCGAACCCTCATCTAAACCAACAATCACAAAGTGACCATCATTTGGACTTGGAAATAAAGCAACACCTTCTAATGCTTGTTCTTCAATTCCAGCACAAGCATCTACTTGAGCAGAAATTGTAGTTGTATTTGTACAACCGTTAGCATCTGTATAAGTAAAAGTAATTGTTTGATTACCTACTCCAGCAATACCAGGATTAAAAGTAGATCCAGTTACACCATTACCAGAGAATGTTCCACCTGCAGGTGCTCCTACCAAGGTAATTGGGTCAGAATAAGAACAAATAAGTCCAATGTTTGTTGGTGTTGTTGATACAGTAGGCAAAGGATTAACAACAACTGTAGAAATTACTGTACTATCACACCCAATTGCATTTGTTAAAACATCTGTAAATGTTCCTGAAGTAGTATAAGTACTTGACCCAACTGTAACAGAAGCACCTTGGCAAATATCAAATGATTGAGTACTTGAAGTAGGTAAACCTATTGTTACTGTTGAAGAAGTATTATCATTCCCATTAGCATTTGTTACTGTTAATATTACCGTATAAGTTCCTGCAACAGTATAAGTATAAGAAGGATTCTGTGTAGTAACTGCAGAAGAACCATCACCGAAATCCCAAGACCATCCTGTTGCTCCAGTAGAAGCATCTGTAAAAGTAACTGCGGCACCTAAACAAACAGCTGATGGTGGTGTAAAAGAAGCGACAGGTGGAGCTGAAGGATTTACAACATTTATTGTGTAATCTTCTGCTTCACTGTAATCTTGATCACCACAAGGAGTTGGAGCTACATTATAAGTAGTTCTAATTCTCATCACAGTATTTCCTAAAGATGCACCACCTGGAACTGTAATAGAAACTGGAGATAAACTTGGAGTACCACTAGTAACAGAAATAGCATCACCTAAGTCATACTCTTCTCCTGGATCTGTAAATACACAATTTTGATTCCAATCAATCCATGCTTTTGTGTTTATTGTATATGCTCCAGCTGAATTTACTTCTACAGATAAGTTATAGGACTGTCCTATACTTAAGTCAGTAGAAGTACTTGTATTATCAGTATAAGCAGGAGCACCTATAGAAGTATTCGAAATGGTATTAAAGGTCACATTAGTCAAACCTGTATCATCATCAGTTGCAGAAGCAACATCACTACATATAACACATGGTGCTACACCAGTTGTCGTTGAAGTTCCTACTAAAGCAGGTGTCAAATAACAATTTGTAGCTGACGTATATTCAAAAACAGAATAATGATAATCTGTTCCTTCTGTTAATCCAGTTACAGTAACAGATGTTCCTGTTCCGTCATACACAACATAATTTCCTGTTCCTATTTGGTCACCATTTCCGAACACTGCATTAGCAGTATAAGAAGAACCACCTCCTAGATTTGCATTCACAGCTGCACCTTCATGTGCCAAAACGATTCTTCTATCACCGTTTCCATTTGCCCAAGAAATTGTCATTTGGTTGTCTCCAATCGCTGAAGAACTGTAACCTGTTGCTTGAGTTGTAGGAGGTGTACATGGAGAAGCAAAAGTATAAGAATAGATTCTTGTTTTTACATTACCTCCAGCTCCAATATATTCACCTGTATACCAAAATGTTTGTCCATCAGGATCTAAAGTAGCTTGTGCGTAATCTCCTACACGATTTATTCCTGTTTGAGAACCACCTCCAGCTATCGCTATAACCTCAGCAATAGGAAGAGTTCCTAAAGGATCTGACGCATGACGACCAGCATAACCTAAAGACATATAAGTTGACGTACCTGATTTAGCATAAGAAAGTCCAATATCACCAGCATCATTCATTACAATACTACCTAACCAAAACGACTCCGTCCCAGGAGCATAAATACCTTGTTGGTAAATTGACCAAACATTCGTACTCTGATCTTGTCTTAGCTCACACCAGTAGATACCTCTTTGAGAATTACTTACTTTTACAGCCCAATTCAAAACCACTGAATTATAACCAGGCCAAGTTTTCCATTGTGCTCTAAACATCATTGCACCACCAATACCGTCAAGTTTTTGTGCTGTTCCTTGTTGAGGGATATCATTCCAACTTGCTTCATAAGAAGCGTCGAAAGCATTCGTGGGTAAATTACCACCAGAAGTAACATTCAGAGCAGAACCTGCTCCTGCCCATGTAACAGAGGCATTAAAAATATTTACAGCATCAATATTTCCTCCTGGCCAAGCGTTATCAGAATATGAAAATATAGGACAAGGAGTTCCTGACCCCGGAAGAGTTCCATCAGACGCGTCTGCAGGTAACGGAACGAAAAAGCCCCCACCAGTAGGCGGATTAAAAGCTTGAAAAACAGCTTCAGCAGATGCATCACCTGCTAGCATTTTGTCTCTATTAAAAGCAAATATTTTTTGTGAGTAATTTGCAGTCATATAATAACCGTCTTGCCAAGCTGAAAACTTCAAATAATCTGGAAAATCTGATGAAGTAAACTCATAGGTATACCATGATCCAAGTGGATCAGGAGTTTGAGAAATAGCAATATAAATACCATTTCCACCTCCACTACCGGCAAATTGAGCCATAAACCAACGGTCTGCTGTTTTATCATACAAAACAATTGGATCACCGTCTCCGTTTCCTGATGGAAATAAAGCACTAATGTTTCCACTTGCCATTATACCTCCAGTTTTGTTCCAAATTCTGTAGGTATCACCATTGATAGCTTGAATAAAGTGATTTGGACCAACAGCTCCTGACGGATCGTAAGGTCTAAAACCAACACTTGGTGCTTGACCAGCAAAATTTTGTTCTAAAGCTTTATTAGTTGGCTGCCCATTATTTCTTCCAAACTCAGACTGAACCATAGAAGGATCATTTCCATATTCAGACCCATTATCTTTTGGGTTGTATACAAAAGTTTGAACAGGCATATCCCTTTTATCAGGATATTCTTTCATTTTTTTATTCTTACTTTTTACTTCAGAAGGATCTGTTTTCATCAATTCTCTCAAAGGTTGAGAAATTGAAAAGTTCGAACATGGAATCACATGTGATTCTGTTCCCCACTCAATATTTTGCATATTGACCTGTTTTACTTGGTCAACTTCTTGTGCAAAAAAAAGTGTTGGAACACTGAGGCATATTCCTAAAATAGTTTTTTTCATAACAGTTTAATTTTATAGTTTAATCAACTAAAATTAACACTTATTTATTAATAAATTACAAAAAACGTTAATTTTTATGACTTTATTGTTGAAGTTCTAAACTTAAATTGTTTAATTTTGGGATATACATTATACTCCAAATTATTATGAAAACTTTTTTTCTTATTCTATCACTATCACTACTCTCTTGTGGCACATCTAAAAACAGTGAAACAACAGATAATAATCAAACTAAAGGTCTAATTATAAATACAGAGGCTTGTACTTCTATCGAAGTAACTTTAGAAGGTAAAAAGATAACAATGTACCCTATAAACCTTGATGAAACATTCAACAAAACAGGTTTAATTATCTTATTTGACTACTTACCAAGTAAAGCTCCTCAACCAATCAACTGCAATATTGATATGGTTGTTTCTTTATCAAATGTTTCTTTGGCTAAGTAATAAATTTTTTATTTTATTTATTGTTCAATTAAAAAATTTACTTAACTTAATTTAGAACACCTAAACCTCTAGAAAAGTCAAGACAAATAATGAGTGAACAAACCAATCAAATTGCTGAATTTACGGAGCAATTCATCAATCAAACGAATCGTTCCATTTTCTTAACAGGAAAAGCTGGAACAGGAAAAACAACACTTCTAAAAAAAATTGTTCGCTCAACCTACAAGCAGACGGTTATTGTTGCGCCAACTGGTATTGCTGCTTTAAACGCAGGTGGTGTTACCATTCATTCATTTTTTCAATTGCCTTTTGGTGGATTTATACCTGATTTCGAAAGTTCTGCTCAATTCTCTGACTATGTAAAACTTGAAACAAAATCAACTTTAATGCGTCATTTTAGGATGAATGCTACCCGTAAATCGTTGATTCAGAATCTTGAATTGTTGATTATTGATGAAGTGAGTATGCTTCGAGCAGATGTTTTAGATGCCATAGATTGGGTTATGCGAAATGTCCGTAAAATAAACAAACCTTTTGGTGGCTGTCAGGTGCTTTTTATTGGAGATTTATTGCAATTACCACCAGTTATCAAACCACAAGAGTGGACATTTTTAAGTAAGTATTATGCTGGAATCTTTTTCTTTAACGCACTTTCAGTTCAAGAAGCCCCTCCTTTATATATAGAACTAGAGAAAGTTTACCGTCAAGATGACGAAGTCTTTCTTTCAGTATTGAATAACTTAAGAAACAACACCATCACTGAAGAGGATCTGACACTACTTAATAAATATGTTCAGCCAGATTTCGACGCAACTGAACAAGCAGGATATATTACGCTTACAACTCACAATAATGATGCTGACCGTATCAATAAAGAAGCGCTTCAAAAAATAAAAGGAAAATCTGAATATTATCAAGCTGAAGTTGTCGGAAAATTTCCGGAAAACTTATTCCCTATTGAAGAGACGATGGAGTTAAAAGTTGGAGCGCAAGTAATGTTTATTAAAAATGACATTTCTTTTGACAAAGCCTTTTACAATGGGAAAATGGGGCGCATTGAATCGATTAATAAAGAAGAAATTAACGTCCACTTTCCCGAAGAAAACAAAACAATCTCTGTTGAAAAATATGAATGGAATAATATTCAATATTCCTTAGACCAAACCAATGGTGAGGTGGAAGAGAAAGTTTTGGGTACGTTTGTTCACTACCCTTTAAAGTTGGCGTGGGCTATAACTGTACACAAAAGTCAAGGATTAACGTTTGACAAAGCAATTCTTGATGTATCTAAGGTTTTTGTTGCCGGGCAAGCATATGTAGCTTTGTCAAGATTGCGTTCTCTGGAAGGGATGGTATTACTAAAGCCAATTCGATTGAATGGATTAAACAATGATGCAAATGTTGTTGCTTATTCGAAATCTAAAGTAGATGAAAAAGTTCTAACGGAACAATTAGAAGAATCAACTCTTGGCTTTCTATACGATGAATTGACACTAACATACGATTGGTTTGATCTAATTAGTGGATGGCAATCCCATGAGGCTAGCTACAAAAACCAAGGCGCTAAAACCATGAAAGGTAAAAATAACGCATGGGTGAGTATGCAAACTCAGCAAGTTTCTAAAACTGCAGAAACTTCTCGTAAATTTAGAAATGAATTGAGTCGATTATTTTCTGTTCGACCGATAGATATTGAACACGTTTTTAAACGTGTTGATGCTGGATTCAACTATTTTTATAAAATTTTGGATGGAGTTCTATATGCCAATCTTAAAAAAATGGCTGAATTACAACAGCTAAAAAATACCAAACAATACAATGAAGAGTTAGAGGATTTAGACCTATTACTCACAACTGTTATCCTTAAACTCAAAAAAACAAATATTCTTTTGCAATCAGTGAAAGATGGTCGAAAAATAGATAAATCTATTCTAACGGATTCTGACATTAAAAACTATAAAGCTGCGAAAATTGAATTGGTTAAAAATGAGATGAGGACAAATAATTCAACCTTTGATTTTGACACTGATTTTGTCCATTTAAAGACTAAAAGCATTCAAAAGAAGAAGAGTAAAAAAGAAAAAGTATCTACTTACGACAAAACGTTGTCTTTAATCAAGGACGGTATGCCTATTTCTGAAATTGCCAAAGAAAGACAGTTATCGATAGGTACAGTAAGTACACATTGTGCTCGATTAATTAAGTTAGAGAAAATAGAACTCTCTGAAGTAATGGAAGCACCAATGAGAAACAAACTCTCAGACTTCTTTGATGATTATGATGGCGGTTCATTAACTCCTTTGAAAGAAAGAGTCGGCAGTCAATTTACTTGGGATGATTTAAAATTATATCAAGCCAGTTTATTGATCTAAAAAAGTATTTTACTACTTCATCCACTTAAAAATTCTTTTTCCTACTTTTTTACGAAAACGTTTTATAACGGTTGATCTATCACTGATATTTCCACATCTTCTAATGTCAGAATAAACCATTTCTCCATTTCGATAAAACTTGAATTCAAAACTAATGGAAACAATGTCTGTTCTATACAAATCAAAAATACCACCTTCACTTAATGTTGTTTCAAGGCTTTCTTTTCTTTTGGATTTTTTAAACCGTTTATCGTAACCACGGATTGTGATGATTACATAAGTATCAACACCCGCTTCTAACATTATTTTTTGAATAGAATCTGAAGCTAAAATTTGAGAATCACCTCCTTGTTTCATGTAATTCAAAGAAGGAAATGCTTTGACACCTCTCGAAGTTAACAATTCTGTCATGTTAATCTCAAGTGTATACCTATCTTCAGGATTATCCAATTGAGCAATCACAAGAGCATTTGTTAAGTGTAATTTCTCTTTCTTTTGCGCCATTGAAATGGTTGAAATCAAAAGAATAGCTAAAAATAATGTGGCTTTTTTCATAATTTAAAATGTTTTTTGAGCGATGGCTTTTACAGATTCGGAATTAGACATTGTATAATAGTGTATACATGGTACTCCAGCTTTTTTTAATTCAATCGACTGGTGAATTCCCCATTCGATTCCTAAATTTTTAACGTCGTTATTGTTCTTACATTTCAATAAATCTTTGGATAATTCTTCAGGATAATCAATGTGGAAGAATTTTGGCAAAAACGAAATGTGATTCATTGATTTAATCGGTTTCAATCCTGGTATAATCGGAACACTGATTCCAGCTTTTCGACATGCATCTACAAAATCAAAGTATTTTTTATTGTCAAAAAACATTTGAGTTACGATGTATTCAGCACCCGCATCCACTTTTTGCTTGAGGTGAATTAAATCCGTTGATAGATTCATCGCTTCAAAATGCTTCTCTGGGTAACCAGCCGCACCGATACAAAAATCAGTAGGTTCAAGATGAATATCATCCATTAAATAATTCCCTTGATTCATTTCAGAAACTTGTCCAATCAATTCTTTTGCAAAAGAATGTCCATCTTTATGTGGACGGAAATTCGATTCTGTTTTGATAGAATCACCTCGTAAAGCGAGAACATTGTCTATCCCTAAAAACTGAAGGTCGATTAAAGCATTTTCTGTTTCTTCTTTGCTAAAACCTCCACAAATTAAATGAGGAACAGCATCTACATCATATCTGTTCATGATTGCAGCGCAAATCCCCACAGTTCCAGGTCGTTTTCGAATGGCTATTTTCTCCAATAAACCATTCTCCCTTTCTTTGTAAATGAATTCTTCTCTATGGTAAGTAACATTCACAAACTTCGGCTTAAACTCCATCAAAGGATCAATACCATCGTAAATAGATTGAATACTTTTCCCCTTTAATGGTGGTAAAATTTCAAAAGAAAATAGTGTTTCTTTCGCTTCTTGTATGTGTTGGGTTACTTTCATTCTTATAATAAAGCGTAAAGATAAACTTCACGATTGAAAAAGCATCTTTTTTTTTGAAAAAGACTAAATATCAGAGAACGACGATTCAAAACGCATTATTTGGGTCAGAATAGTAATAGAAAGTCTCTATTTTTACAAGACTAGCCCAAAAAGAGGGAAGCGTATTTTAAATCCGATTGATTGGTAATTTTAATATTTTCGGTATTTCCTTCAACGGTAATTATTTCAAAACCTGCTGCTTCCACCAAGCTAGCATCGTCTGTGATTTTAGTGTGATAGGGCTGATTGTAAGCTTTTTTAATGACTTCAGCTTTAAAACACTGCGGAGTTTGTACCAACAAGAAATCTGAACGATCAACTGCTTTTGTAGTGTTTTCATCCTTCATTCTCAAAGAATCAATGAGTGGAATTACAGGAATAATAGCATCGTGATGGCGAATTTTACGGGCACAATTTTTTAATGTAGAATGACTAACCAAAGGTCGAACTCCATCGTGGATTGAAATATAATCTCCAAAACAATATTTAAGGGCATTTTTAATCGAATGGTAACGCTCTTTACCTCCATTGATTACTCGATGTGGAATTTTAAAATTTGTTTCTAGGACTAATTTCTCCCAATGATCTTTCCAGTCAGTAGGAAGAGTAAGAATAATTTGAATGCTTGGATCGAAATGATAAAACTTTTCGATGGTATGCATTAAAATCGGTTTATCGTGAATCGGCATAAACTGTTTTGGCAAAGAAGATCCCATTCTTTTACCTATACCACCGGCAGTAATTATTACACTGAATTTACTCATTGCTTAAAAATAAAAAAAGGTTGCCACATTGACAACCTTTCCTCCTAATAAATTAGAAATATTATTTTATTCTATTTGGATCATTTTTCGCTTTAATATCAGATTTTCTTTGAAAGTTCAACCAATAGAACAAACCTATGAAACCTAAAACTATCATTGAATAGTTAAATTTATTCCCAATTCCATCGCTCTGTAGCATACCAAAAGTTGATTCTAAAAAATCACCAATTCCCCAAAAAACTTTACTCCAAGTCATAATTTTAATTTTTGATTACTACAAAGTAAACCATTTTCTTTCATTTAACAAACTTTTCTAACACTAATTCAGTAGAATTACGCTACTTCTGTAAGATTTTCAACAATCTGAGTCAGTTCAATGAATTGGTCAACAGAAAGTGTTTCAGGACGAAGTGCCATAAAAGGATGATCAACTTTATTTCCTTTGAGCAATACTTTTATAGAATTACGGATTGTTTTTCTACGTTGATTGAAACTCATTTTCACAACCTGTTTAAAGAGAACCTCATCACAAGGAAGTGATTTTCTTTCATTTCGTGTACAGCGAATAACTCCAGATTTCACTCTTGGTGGTGGATCAAAAACATGTTCATCTACCGTAAAACAATATTCGATATCGTAATAAGCTTGCATAAAAACACTCAAAATACCGTATTGTTTCGTTCCTGGTTTCTCCGCTATTCTCCAAGCTACTTCCCGTTGAAACATTCCCATTATTTCGGGGATTTGATTTCTATATTCCAAGCATTTGAACAAAATCTGAGAAGAAATATTGTACGGGAAATTCCCCACAACA
Source organism: uncultured Fluviicola sp. (assembly GCA_964387525.1). GTDB lineage: Bacteria > Bacteroidota > Bacteroidia > Flavobacteriales_D > Crocinitomicaceae > UBA4466. Next base: position 27,085 of record CAYLWS010000003.1, on the reverse strand, counting down.
GCAAATCGTTCTTCTCCCATGTATTCTTTCAAATCAACTTTTAGAAAATCGGCTTCAAAAATTTTATTGTTCAATGCAGGAAAATGTTCTTGTAAATAAGGCACACTGTCTCGGTCAATTTCCATAACGTAAACATCAGAATCTTCTTTCAATAAAAATTCTGTTAACGCACCCATTCCTGGACCAATTTCCAACACTTTTTTACACCCTTGGTGCTGTTTATACTGGTTAGCAATACGTTCACAAACGCCTTTATCAATTAAAAAATGCTGCCCGAGGGATTTTTTTGCTTTTACACTCATTGTTTGAATTCTTCAAGTACTGTAAGTAAAGTTCTAAATGCTGCGTACTTTCCATTGAACTTAGTACTGTGTTCTTTTTGTAAAGTATCCGCATGATTTTTTTGATACTCATCAAATTTCTCTTGTGTTGGAGCGATGTATGAAATGGCAAAAGTCATCCCACCTTCTTCTTCTCCATGAACACGAGATATTCGACATTCTTTGAAACACCCCGTATTCATCACATCGGGAATGTGTGTTTTCTTCATCCAATCCAACCAAACCAAATGAATGCTTTGATCGATGCTGACAGTAACATTGTATAAAATCATGGGGTAAAGGTAAAGTTTATAATGAAGAATTTACGATTCTTTGTAAGATAATACGCTCAAACCTCCACTAAAACCGAATGCAAATCAATTAAGGAAAAGTAGGCTCCTTTATTTCCCGTTAATAAGAATTTAACCTTTGAAAGATTAAGGTTATTCAAACGATATACGGTTGAAATAGATCGGAAATAATTGTCATCAATTTCACAAAAACTTGATTTAAAATGTTCGGAAGGCAATGTTTCGTTCTCTACTTCAGTCATTTTGTATACATTCAAGTCATTTCCGGCAACTAAAAACAACACATCATTTCTCCCTAATTCGAAAGATATTGTTTTCCCAGATTTTATCAGGGTAGAATACACTTTTCCTTTTTTCTTATCGGTGGCAATGACTAAAATGACATCGTAATCCGATTCGTTTTTCAACATTGCTTCTGTGGATCCCTTTTTCTCTTGAATGGTTTTTGTCCCATCAATTTGTTTGAAAGAAATAGCCGTTTCACAGGAATCGTAAAAGAATTCTCTTTGTTCCGCATCTAAAACAAAATCTGTGTGTATTTCTTCAAAAGTAGAATTTTTAAACTTTTTACGAAAGGTTAATACATCGTTCTCCCCAATTAACGTTGCTCCTTGGTCAATTTGTAAATGATCGTCTTTAACATTTCCATTCATCACTAAAAGTAGTGAATCAATTTTTTTTCTTTCTTCCAAAGAAAACTGCATAAAAGAAGTCTCATTGGAAAATTCTTCCTCTTCGAGATCGCCAAAAGGTTTAAATTTAACGAACCAAAAAACAGTTCCCGCAAGAAGAAAAACAGTCATAATTGTTAAAACTGTACTCCCTTTGATAATTCTTTTTTCTTTCCCGTGATTTCGAACAGATAAATCTCCTTTTTTTAAATCACGAATTAAATCTGTGATTTTATGTTCATGCTCCGTATTTAATTGAACATTTCTCAACTCTTTGAGTACCCAATTTGCAAAACGAGGTGTGCATGATTTGTATTTTAGAACAGACAAAACAGCATCAACATATCCCAACTTTAAAGCATAAGAAGCACGGGATAAATAGTTCACACATTCTATCAATTCTTGCTTACATAATGGCGTCACTTTGCTGATTAAATCTTTTTCATCTGCAATTACTTTGCATGAATCAGCCGTAGTTTTCACTTCTTTCAATAAAGGAGAAAACAATTGGGATTCTACTACTGCATTGTGTTTTTTATCCAATAAAATGCAGAATGAAAGGGCATTTAATCGTTCTGGAAAAACAGTTGTTCCGGAGAATTTCAACAAAGTAGTCGAAAGAAATGGGGAGATAAACGATTTGAATTCTTCCGCATATTGATGTTGAAGATGTTTCGATCTGTCAGAAAAATGATTCAATTTTCCTTCAGTTAATAAAGCGTATAATACACTATTCTGTTCTACCCAACTGTGAAAAAGAATAGTTTTAGGATTGTTCAATGAAAGAATAAAATCTTGCTTTTCTACTGCTGAAAATTCTTTTTCTTGAAAAATTAAACTTCCTTCTTTTTCTATTCTATTTTGAAAAGTAGCAATTCCTTCAGGAGTTAACAATTCAGAAAAAGAACCGTATAAAGATTGAAACGCTTTTATGGGAAGAAAAACAGCCACTATTTCAGTACTTTAATGGCAGCTTTCACATCAACATCGTTTTGAATTCTCACTTGATAATAACCTTGTTCTACCCACAATTGTCGAGCAATTTCACCTTTAATGGTTTGTTTAATCAACTCTTTACTAATTTTTAATTCTTCTTCATTTCGTTCGACTTTACCTTCCGTTTCAGAGAATTCAATGAATTGTTCTAAAATTTCGTCTGTCACTTCAAACTCACGAATAAATGCTTTCACAGAACGCCATTTTGTACGTTTATCGTTCACATAATCAAAAGCAAACGTTGTAAACACTGAAGAATAACGTAAATGTGTAAAATACCAACTTGTCCCTAAAGTATCCATTGGAACAAATTTATTGGGCATAATACCTCCGCCACCATAAACAGTTTTTCCAGCAGGAGTGGTGAATTTCAATGAATCGACTAACAACGTTGAGTCTACTTTGTACATTTCTCCGCTATCGTATCGGTTTTTTTGATCGCTGTAATAATCTTCCAAATTATCTTGGTAAGGTTTCTGGATACATCTTCCAGTCGGCGTATAATACCGCGCAATCGTCAAGCGTAAATTACTGCCATCTCTCAGTAATAAATCTTCTTGCACCAATCCTTTCCCAAAAGAACGTCGCCCAACAATAATCCCCCTATCGTTGTCTTGAATTGCTCCAGCGAGAATTTCAGAAGCTGATGCACTGTTTGAATTTATCAATATCACCAATTCTACATTTTCTAAATTCCCTCTACTTGTAGCGCGATAAATATAATCCTCCGAGTGTTCACCTTTCGTTTCTACAATTGGGATTCCGGCTTTTAAGAACTCATCTGCAATTTCTGTCGCTCCTGTTAGAACTCCACCTCCATTACTTCTTAAATCAATGATTAGTTTTTTCAATCCTTCTTTCTTCAGAATGGATGTGGCATGTCTAAATTCTTCTGATGTTGCAACACTAAAATGGTCGATTTTCAAATATCCGATTGAATTGTCAATCATAAAAGATGCAGAGACAGATTCAAGCGGAATAGAACCTCTGGTTATCGTAACATTCTTGTGCGATCCATTTCTCCAAACCTTCAATTTGACGTCCGTTCCTGCAATTCCTTTGAGTAATCCCATGATTGCATTGTTGGTAATTTTAACATTGGCAACATGGGACGTATCTACAAGAACAATCTTATCCCCTGCTTTTAAACCTGCATTCATTGCTGGAGAATAGTTCAATACATTTGTGACACAGACGGTATCTCGAATAATGAAAAAGCGTATTCCTACTCCGCTGAATTTTCCTTCCAAAGATTCATTCATTGCTTTTAAATCTTTCGCAGGAATGTAATTACTGTGTGGGTCCAATTTGTGAAGCATGTCACTGATTGTTTCTTCAAACAATCGATCGCCATTGATCGTGTCAACGTATTTTTCATCCAAAACATGGATGATTTCTTGAATTTTCTGGTAACGTACTTCTCCGTTAGAATAAATAATTTCTTGTTCTGTTGGGGCAAGTTTCTTCCCTAATAATAAACCAATGGCAAGAAAACACGCCATCACGATTGGAATTAGGAATTGGTTCTGTTTATTATTCACTTTTCAAAAGGATTATCAATATGTTCAACTTTGATTCCAGCTTCTGCTAAAAAATCAATTCCACTGGTGTCTTTGTATTTATTTATAAAAACAACGCGTTCAATCCCTGATTGCACGACTAATTTACTGCAATCTTTACACGGTGAAAGAGTTAAGTAAAGCGTTGAGTTTTTACAATTATGTGTTGATTTTGCTACTTTCAGAATGGCGTTTGCTTCAGCGTGAAGGACGAACCAATTGGTGTCACCTTCTTCATTCTCACAGCAATTATCAAAACCAGTTGGCGTTCCATTAAAACCATCTGAAATTATCATTCCATCTTTTACAATGATTGCGCCCACTTTTTTTCGTTCACAAAAAGACAATTCAGACCACGTTTTAGCCATTCGTAAGTAGGCTTTATCGTAACGTAATTGTTTTAATATTTCTTTCATTCTGTTTGGTTAGAATCTTTAAGTAACAAATGTAGTAATATTGGCGGAAAAGTACCTTTTTCAGTTCTTAACCTTCGTTAAAATAAACCAAACGGTTTTCTTTCTTTCGGATAATCTTCAAACTTTTCTTTGTACCATTTATGATGTGCAACAACACGAGGCGCAAGATTGGCGATTGTCCAAACCATAAAAGTCAACGCAGGTAAACTCCACAGCATCACAAAATAACCCGTCCATTCTATCATTTCTCCAATTAGATTAGGACTGGATAAGCGTTTAAATAAAAACCCTTGTGGAATTTTGTATCCTGTTTCTCCAGGCTTACGAAGGTTCAATAAAATGTGATCTGCGCGTTGATTCATCACAAAACCAATCACAAACAACGAAACCCCTATAATAAACTGTGGTGTAGAAAACCATTCGTCGGTGTAGGTTGTTGCATTTTCATTCAAATAAGAACCAATTAACCATGTATTTACACCATTAAAAGCAACACCAGAAAGCGCGATGACCAATGGCATTTTCTTCCCTTTTGTTCGGGTACGAAGTGGAAAAATGAAGGTGCGGTTAAAGTAATGAATCAACCAAAGTGCTATAAAAACCCAAGCGACTTTAGAAAAACTTGGGCTTCCGTAAAATGTGAAAGCAATGAAGAGAAAGAAAGCTGGACTTTCCATTAAAATCCAACCTGCTTTATTGGAAATCATCGGACCCCAGTTGCTCGAAGAATGTCGACCATACGGAGCCGTTTTTCCATACAATAAATAGAAAAAAGTAATGACCCCTGAAGCAATCCATGCGTACGTGAAAAGTAATTTAAAATCCATTATTGATTGAGTATTTTAATTTGTATTGTTTTGTTTGCTTTCACAACAAATTGCACATCTTTGAATTTTGGAGCACTCAAAAATGGTTTGAAATTATTCGAAAAACAAAATCCTTCTGTGGGGTAACCGATCCAGTTTAGATTACATTTTTTATCTTCATTTTTGTCGTGGTAAATGGATATACCATACACGCCAATTGGAATGTCTTTAAAAATAACGGTAGTGATTGGAGCAATAACTTTCACGCGTTGTACTTTATATTGTTCAGTCGTGGAAGGAAACGTAGATGCTTTATTGTACAAACCTATTTCAATTAATCCTTCTGTATTTTTTATCCCTGTTATTTCAACCCTTAAAGTTGGATTTTTACTTGCTGATGAAAGTAAAAGAAGAAGCAAGAAGGGAACTAAAAATTTCATCTTAATTTAATTGAGTGGTTCCAAAATAATGCAACAATTCCTTTTCATCCTTCTTTTTATACGCAAGAAGAGGCTCGGATTGTTTTTGCATAAAATATTTCACAATTCCACTCATTGGTTTCGTTATAGCTCGTTGGAAAGGATTAATTTCGTTATGTAAATCTTTAAAGTAGCTTTCTAAATCTTCTGTTTGGAAATGAAGAATGTCCTCTAAATCTTTTCCATCTTCATAGTAACCACAATGAAAATTTTGTTGCGCAAAAGCATATTCATGAAAGTTAACCTTCCCCATTCCATAAGCTTTGAATGAACCTTCTAATAATTCTTGATAAGTTAATCGCATTTTTTCACCGCCTGCAAAATTGAAAATTTTATTGGATAACTCTTTTTCCTTTTCAATAGCATTGACTAGGGCAATCGCAACTCTTGGGGGAGTTATTATTTCCATACCTGAATTCAAAGGCATATGAAACATTATTTTGGACATTTTATGATCCCCCATCATTGCTGATAATCGAAAAATGGACCAATCCAATTTTGATTTTTGTAAATATTTTTCTGTTTCAATTTTTGTTAACGCATACTCGTCTCTATCACTCGGAAGAATTGGATCATTTACACGAATAAACGGTTCTTTCACTCGATCTCCATAAACAGAAATAGAAGAGGTATATAAGAAGAAAGCATTGGGTGAATTTTTTTCTAATCCATCAATTAATTTCTTTGATCCAACGGTATTTACTTGATAAGCAAAGTCAGGTTTTTCATCAGCCAAAGGGGGGATAATTGCTGCCAAATGAATCACAAAATCAATGTTTTTTGTTATTTTATCAATTGTTTCATCATCTCTAATGTCTCCATAAACAACATTAACATTGTCTATATAAGGAGCTATTCTTTTTCGATTTAATTTTGTGTCAACTGCTAAAGCAGTCACACCATATTTATCCGTTAATTTGTACAGTTGTTTCAATGTTGCCGTTCCAGCTGACCCAGTTGAACCGGTAAGAAGAATTTGTTTTTTCATTTCAAAAATTGAATAGTAAAGATAAGAAAATGAATTAAATCCTCTTTTTATTTGTAAAAATTCATCTCATCCACGTATTTATGTACAGGTTGCGTCAATAAATAGCTGACATCTTTTCCTTCTTTGATTGCTTTACGAATAAAGCTTGCAGAAATTTTCATTACTGGAACATCTCCACAAAAATGAATGTTTTGATGATTTGAAACACCTTCATGGTTTTCAGTTGGTGTTTTTAATTCTGATAACCGTGGGTAAACATAAACAGGATGGTTGTTCAGAATATCCTCATAATTCTTCCACTTATGGAAAGAACGCAGGTTATCTTCTCCCATCAATAATGCAAACTGATTCTTTGGGTATTTCTCTTTCAAATACGCCAATGTTTTTACCGTATAATTGGGTTGATCTAACTTAAACTCTATGTCAGAGGCAGAAAGTTTATTGTTTCCTTCTACGGCAATTTTCACCAATGCCAATCGGTGATAATCTTCCAAAAGTGATGCTTTTTTCTTATGCGGATTGTGTGGAGAAACAACAAACCATACTTGGTCAAAATCATAATAATCCGCCATGTGATTGGCTATGATAAGGTGCCCAACATGAATTGGGTTAAATGATCCGAAGTATAATCCTATTTTCATGATTTTGTTCTTAAATTCCTTATTGTCCTTCTCTCTTTTCTACCCCTACCTCCTCCAAAGGAGGGATGAGATTACAATAATCATTTTAATTATTGCGTCTTGATATTTTCATATTTCTACACCTAAAAGGATTATATTTTATTGTTTTCAAGTACGGACATCTTCCCCCTTTGGAGCGTTAGAGGAGGATATTTACATCATCTACGATTTCCCTAAAAAATCTACCACTAATTCTTTCGCCTTTTCACACGCTTCTTGGAGGTTATCATTGATTAAAACAACATCAAATTCAGGAGCAAAAGCCAATTCAGTATTCGCTTTTTCCATGCGTTGATTAATTTTATCTTCCGATTCCGTACTTCTTCCTCTCAAACGTTTTTCTAATTCTTCATAACTTGGAGGTTGCACAAATATCGCCATTGCATCTTCTTTGAATTGTTTTTTAAGGTTTAAACCTCCAATCACATCTACATCAAAAATTACGGCTTTACCTTCTCCCCAAATTCGATCAATTTCTTCAATTAAAGTTCCGTAGAAATTATTTGCATAGACTTCTTCCCATTCTACGAATGCATTCTGTTGAATTTTATCTTTGAACCCTTCCACTCCTAAAAAATGGTAATCTTTGCCATCTATTTCATTCGGCCGAGGATCTCTACTGCAAGCAGAAACGGAGAACTCTAACCCTATATTTTGGCGCAATAAATTATGAACAATGGTTGTTTTTCCAGCGCCAGAAGGTGCTGAGAAAATAATACATTTACCTTTGTTTTTAAAATTCATTCTTTTACAATTAAAGTGTATTTAAAATCTGTTCTTTAATTTTCTCTAAATTATCTTTCATTCCAATCACTAATTTTTGCATTTCAGCGTGATTACTTTTGGAACCTAGTGTGTTTATTTCTCGGCCAATTTCTTGTCCAATAAAACCTAATTTTTTACCCGATTGATCTAATTTCATTGTTTCAGAAAAGTACGTTAAATGATTCGATAGTCTCATTTTCTCTTCTGCAACATCTAATTTTTCAATGTAAAAAATCATTTCTTGCTCAAATCGATTGTCGTCATAACTACCAGATTCAATATCTTCCAATCCTTTTTTCATTCTTTCTCGGATGATATCTATTCGTTCTTGCTCGTATTTTGGAACATCATTCAATAGTGTTTGAATATCATTCAATCTATCTGAAAATTCACGCTCTAAATCCTCGCCTTCCTTTCTTCTAAAATGATTGAGGTTTTGGATAGCTTCTTCGGCTATTTTAAGAACTGCTTCTTTTTCTCCCTCAGACAATTCTTCTGTTGGAGAAGTATATATTTCTGGCATACGTAGAATTAAAGAAAGATAATCTTCTCTTTGTTCTCCCAAAGATTCGCTTAATTCTTTAAGTTCACTGTAGTATGATTTTGCTAGCTCTTGATTGATTGACGACTTATTCTCTGTACTTACCGTGTCAAAATTCAATGAGAAATCCACTTTTCCACGACCTACTTCTTTCGAAATCATTTTGCGAATGATCGGATCTAATTCTTTGTAAAAAGAAGGAATTCGTGTGTTTAAATCCAATGATTTACTGTTCAAAGAACGCAATTCAATTGATATTTTTTTGGCTTGAAAAGTTCCAGTAGCTTTTCCAAAACCAGTCATTGATTTTAACATAGTTGTATTTTTTGGCAAAGGTAGGAATAATTGAGGAAAGAGGGCAGTAGGAAGTCAGAAGGTTAGTTAGGTATCTTTTTATTACCCTTTGAATTCATATCCTTTTTTGTGAGCTCCTACATAAACAGGAATGCCTAAAGGCAAAATAAATTGCTTAATAATCGTTTTCAATTCTTCTTTAGAACCTTTGCATATTTCTTCCTCTTCGTTGGTTTTTTTATTTCGACCAACTATTGCATAATATTCTTCTCTGTGTTTTGCCTTGTTAATAGACATACCAGCTCCTCCCGCTTGGCTAACGTTGTAACTTTTTCTAATTACCTTGTATACATAGTAATTATAGTTGTTAAATGGAGTGACAGAAGTGATGGGAATAAAGAATAATATTCTGTATATTATAATAAAACATTCAGGATAAGAGTCATTAAGAATAAAATCTTTATACGAAAATTGCATTAATGCAAAGATCAATAATAGAAGATATGCTTTGGGAATTTTCAACATATAAATCAATCCATAATTCCACGCATATATTACATAAATAAGTAATAATAGGTACCCTACTCCAATCCCTGTTGTGGGTAATATTGTTCATTGCTTAATTTTCATAACCTCTTACACTTGATGTACAGATAAACTTCTAATGCTTATTATTTCTACGATTTTTCAAAACTTCGTATGCCTTCTGAACCTCAATAAATCGCTGTTCGGCAATTTCCTGTTGTTCAATTGAGTCCATTGCAAATCGATCAGGATGGTGCAATTTCACCAAACTACGGTATGACTTCTTTATTTCATCAAGGGATGCATCTACCGACACACCTATAATCTTAGCAGCCAGTTGAACGTTAGACAGGGTTGGTTTTGATGATTTACTGGAGTTTTTTCGTTCTTTTCGCTGGGTGTACATAGCGATGATACTTTCAATATTTAGGGGAAAGGTTCAAAAGAACATTCATCTCTTTCAATAAATCAATTTCCCGCTGGTTCATTGAGCCATCAACAGTAGATAATCCTGCTAAAAAATACATGATTTGGATACGTTGTTCCCGTTTAGGAAGTTTTCTTTTCAACCATCGTGTGATGACTTTAGGTCGAACTGGATTCTTCAATGATTCTGTAAACGATCGACCAAAATTGTAATGCGAACGAGGGAAGTTTCTTGCAAAATAGCTGTTTAAGTATAAAATCTTCTCACTGTAAGATGACCTATCCTTGCGAATCATAAGAGCTCCTAAGCTAATGTAGGCTTCTAGCATTGGATCTTCAGAATGTTTGTCATTTGTTTCATCTTCAAACAATCCTTTATGCCATTCTCTGTCGTTTTTGATATTAAAAACAATCTTTAAGAGCATTATAAAAGTAAATCCTAGAATTAAAAATATAAAATCCATTTTTTTGTTTTTAATTCGTAAGGTGACTTCATTAGTAGCATCATGCTACTATCAAATGTAATTTAATCTTATTAAACAGAGTGCTTTTCTACATTTTTATTGTGCAAAACAGTTCTGACTAAATAACACTTCTATAAAAACGATACTGCTACCCTTTCTTCTTTCGATAACTCACAAAACCAACACCCACAAAAATAATCAGCATATAGAAAATTTTCTTCCATGTAATTGTTTCTGTATAATCTTCAGACCAACCTAACCACACAAATAAAACGGCAAATAACATCACCAATACTGGTTGTAAATAAATGTATGAACTGGAAACAGATGGCGATAAAAATTTGAGTGCATAAACCGTTAATAAGTAGGTTAAGAAAGTTACTCCTACCACAATATATACGATTTTAAGAATGATTGCTGTAGTAAATACAGAAAAATCGGTTGCAAAGAATTCTGTTAATGTCGGTGGGTAAATGAGGATGTAAACCAACCCAAATGTAAACACGTAAGTAATCACAGTTAACGGAGCATAACGCTGCATGAGTGGTTTTACCAAAACTAGATAAAGAGCGTAGCTGGTTGCATTGATAAACAAAAGGAAGTCACCCAAAATAGAATCTCCAGAGCCTGTTCCTGCCGTTAAGGTTAAGAGAATTGCACCCGTTGCACCAATAAGAATTCCAACCGATTTACGGACAGAAAGTCGTTCTTTGAGAATGAAATAGGATAAAATTGCCACCAAAATTGGGTTAACTGTCATGATAATTCCTGCATTTATCGAGGAAGATAAACTTAGTCCATGAAAAAAACACATTTGATTGACTGCAACCCCAAACATTCCTGCTCCTGCAAAACGGAAAAGATCTTTTCTTGAAATTTTCTCTTGAATAAAGAAGAATTTGACCAACCAGAATAAAAGAACAGCCCCAACTACTCGGAACAAAATAAAGACACTGGGGGTTAAAAAATCTGGCATTACTCCCTTTGCAATGATATGACTTGCTCCGTACAATGCGTTTACGGAGAAGAGTGCAAAATGAGCTTTTAGAAAGGAGGTGTTTTTCATTTATGAAAACGATTTCTTCGCTGTTTCCACTACACTTTTTGTATTCCCTATAAAAACCTCATCTCCGTTAATCATATACGGGCGTTTTAAAAAGGTGTATTCTTCCAAGATATATTTTTTATAATCCTTTTCGGTTAACTCCATTTTATTTAACCCCATGGAACGATATTTCATTGCTTTTTTAGAGAATAATGCTTCATAAGAACCTACTTTCTCTTTCAAAAAACTCAATGTTTTTTCATCGATGTTTTCTTGTTTAATGTTTTGTAATTCTACCCCCTCCAAATTGAGTTCCTTAAGAATTCTAACATTGGTAGAACACGATTTTAAATGATATATCTTTTTCATTTTATCTATTTCTGTTGGTATTCCTATCTTGGTCATTCGTCTCAGCTGCAGGACAATCTCCAGCTTTAGCTTTTTTCTCAAACAGAAACATATATTTCACATGGAAAAGAATTGGCCAATAACTTCGAGTAAACCATTTCAAAGAAGGGTTTCCTTTATTTCCTTCAGCAAATCCTAAAATAGGCACCCGCACTCCTGGAATTAAATATGCACCTCTTTTTAAACGAAAACCAAACCCTAAACCATAGTGAATTTGAGCTGTTAAAACCGAATGGAAGTGAACAGGAGCGCCAACAGAAAGAGCATTGCCAGTATAGCTAAGGTCATCTTGAGTCATTTTAGATTCTAAAATATTGTAATCAAAATTAAATCCTAGACTATTGTCTAAAAAGAAATTTTTGAGCGCTTTAAAATGAACGTTTTTATGTAAACTAAATCTACCGTATAAAAAACCGGAATTATAAGAACCAGTTAAGTATTGAGTTCCGAGCACTGATCCGGAAGGGCTTAATCGCTCTAAAGTCATTGTTTCTTGTCCACGGAAGTATTTAAACCCTATTCCCCAATCGTAATAACTGACAAAAACGGTTTTCAAAGCCAAAGAAAGTTTTGATCTCTTTTTAGGGAAATGAATCAAACCAATCTCTCCATAAAAACCCAATAACCCTTTTGGGTCTATGGTATAGCGTCCATTCGTAATTCCATTGGAACTATTTTGGAACAGAACAGAAGGATTTTTTGTTCGCGTCATTAAGCACGTTGGGCCGAGTTGAAATTGTAAACCGGTGTTGCTTAATTTCCGAAAGTCTCGTTTCCCAAAAACTTTACTCCGTTTCCCTTTCCCTGGCGTCATATCACGTTGTGCAATCAACAAGGTAGGCAACAATGCAATAATTACGATTAAAATTTTATTTCTCATATTATATTCTTTCAAGAATGGCGTTCATTACTTCATCAGAATCCCATTTTGACTCGATGTTTTCCATTTCCATTACTTCATTCATAATTTTACTTTGGCGTTTCCCATTCTTTAACGCTTCACTGTAACGAATGTCTGAGAATGTAACTTGAGAATATAACGGCATCCATTTATCTGGGTACAATTTTGAGAATTTAGCTTCAATTTTTTTCTGTAAAAGAAATTTTGGATCAGCAACAGAATCACGCATTACATAGTAATTGTACAAGGATAAATCTTGCAATGCATCTCCGTCCGGTTTACGAACTTCACTGTATTCTTCGAAAATAGCCTCCCAGTTTTCTTCCCCATTCTCGGTGTGTTTTTGCATTAATTCCCACAAAACAGTACAATCTTCAAAACCTCCATTCATACCTTGCCCATAAAATGGAACCGTGGCGTGAGCGGCATCTCCAATCAAGGCTGTCTTTCCATCGTGCCATGGATCAGAACGCATAATTACAAGCGCAGAAAGTGGATGATCTTCCCATGCGTCAGCGATATTGGGCATCATTTCATAAAAATCTGGAAAAGTATTTTTGAAGAAAGTATCTACTTCCTCTTTTGTATTAATTTTATCGAATGATGATTCATCACCATCGTGTGGCATGAAAAGCGTACAGGTGAATGAACCTTCTTCGTTGGCTAATGCGATGAGCATAAACTTACCTCTTGGCCAAATATGTAGTGTGTTTTTATCTAATTTGTACGAACCGTCAGCATTGGCAGGAAGTAATAATTCACGGTAACCATCCCCAATGTATTTCTGACTAAAATTAAATCGGTCAACCTTTTGCATGGCGTGGTAACGAACGGCAGAAAAAGCACCATCTGCTGCAAAAACAACATCTGCAAATTCTTCTGAAACCTCTCCAGTTTCTCTATTTTTTAGCGTAACAGATCCTTTTTGAGTATCTGCATCAATGCATTGCATATTGTATTGAATGGTTGCATTCCCTTCATTCTCGGCAATGTCCATCATCGTAGCGTTTACTCCACCTCTCGAAACAGAATAAATTGCTTGTCCGTCTTTACCATAAGGTTGGTACGATAAATTCCCTTCCATGTCGTGCATAGTTCTACCGTACATTGGAATAGCAATTTTACGAATTTCGTCACCAACATTTACCGTATCCAAAGCTTTCCACCCACGTGTAGATAATGCAAGATTTATTGATTTACCTGCTGAAATATCAGCATTTCTAATGTCTGGTCGGGACTCAAAAATAGTTACTTGGTAACCTGCTTTTGATAAATATACCGCCCAAAGTGAACCAACAAGACCAGCTCCAACAATTATTGCTTTCTTTTCTTTCATTATTTATTCGTTTTAAGAAAATGTTTCTCTGTTTTCAAAGATAGTTGTTTTTTTGAAATCAGAATTGAACCGCTAAGGTTTACAGTTTTTTATTTCCTCTTATTGACGAAAGTAGAAAGTTTTATTCCTACAGACTCATGCACCAATAAAAACACAAGGGGTAACCCTTATTTTTGTCCAAATTTAGACAATCATTCGCTTTAGCTAAATTTTGAATAAAATATATACTACATTTAGTGTAAATATTATGATGAAAGCATGAAAAAACAGTTTTTTACACCAATTTTACTTCTACTCTTTTTTTCAATTCAGAACAAAGTCTTTGCACGTAGAATTGATTCCGTAGAAATTCAGCAAGAGTGTTTAAATATTCATCATTCTTGGCTCAAAGTATCTTTTATTCTCACCAAAAACACCGTTGGTTTTACAGCACCAGTTAGTGGTAGAGCTTATAGTTATTTTTCGATTGGAATGTATGAGAGTTCTATTGAAATTCTTCCAGAACTGGTTTCTGTTTCTGGACAATTGGATGGGTATGACAGGAAAGTTTGGAAAAATCAAGAAGAAGAACTCAATTGGATGCTTGTTGCAAATGCGGTTGATTATACAATTTTAAATTATATGTATAGGGCGATGCCTCCTTCAAATAAAAGGCAGATTGACTTTATGAATGATTCTATTCTAAAAGAGTTTTCTAAAAATAATTCTAAAAAAGTAAACCATCGTTCTTCTCTTTACGGAGTGAAAATAGCTCAAGAAATTATTCAATGGTCAAAACTAGATGGTGGAGATGAGGGTTTTGCTCAAAACTTCCCTATTGACTTTCAAGCTCCATATTGTTCAGCATGTTGGGTCAAAACAACACCTGGTTTCTTACCTTCTTTACTCCCTTATTGGGGTGAGAATAAACAATTATTGAAAGAAAGTAATCGTATTTCAGACGATTGTACTGTATTTGAATTTTCTGAAGACACAAATTCTTTTCTCTTTAAACAAGCAATGATTGTATATGAAAATGCAAAAAAAACGGATACAACCTATGAAATAATTGCTGAATATTGGGATGATGGAGCAGGTTATTCTGGTACACCTACCGGTCATTTTTTTACGATTGCTTCACAATTGGTCAAACAAAAAAGCATGAAGTTAGATGAAGCTCTAGAATTGTATTTAAAACTTGGAGTAGCAGTAAATGAAGCTTTTATTGCCGCTTTCAAATTGAAATATAAATACAATTTTATTCGCCCGATCACATATATTCATAAAAATATCGATGAAAATTTCAACTCAAGAATTGCAAGTCCTCCCTTTCCGGAATTTCCTTCCGGTCATTCTTTTCAGTCTGGCGCAGCAACCGAAGTAATGAAATCTTTTTTTACAGATCAAACAACCATCACCGATTCAACAAATTTTAATCGAAATGACATTGATGGGACTCCTAGAACCTATTCTTCTTTCACTGAAATGTCAGAAGAAATTTCTATTTCTCGTTTGTACGGTGGAATTCATTTTCAAGAATCATTGGATGTTAGTTTAGCTTATGGAAGGAAAATCGGCATTTATGTCACCAATAAATTAAAATGTAGAAAATGATTCAAAACTTTATTGCTCTTGTACTTGTATGTTTTTCTTTTTTCGGCAGTAATGCGCAAACATTTGAAGAAGTAAGTACAGAAATTGGACTAGATTACATTTACCCAGGTAATGGATTTCAAATGGCTGGAGCAGGTTTAATGGTGATAGATATCAATAACGACGGTTGGGAAGATTTTTTTCAATCGGGAGGAGTTTTTGATTCAAAACTTTGGATCAATGAGCATGGAATATTTAGAGATGCAACCAAAGAATTTGGATTAGATGGTTTACAAGGCTATTTTATTCAAGGAGCTGTTTGCCTCGATTTCAATAATGATGGATTTCAAGATTTTTTTATTGTAAATTATGGAAGAGGAATGGGAATGGGGGACAAAAAGTCTCCTGTTTTGCTACAGAATATTGAAGGTAAGTTGTTTAAAATTGTAAAAATGGAGGGTATTCTTGCACCAGGAGATTTTTCTTCAGCTGCATTGGGAGATTTCAATTTAGATGGTTTTGTTGATATCTATTTAACAAACTACGTTGCAACAATGGGTGTTTTATTGGACTCAAATGGTGTTGAAGTCGGCTATAAAACAAGTTGCTTTGACAACAAGTTATTGCTTAACATAAATGGAAGTCATTTTAAAGAATGCGCCCAAGAATATGGAGTTAATGATGGAGGATGTGGTTTGTCGGCTAACTTCACAGATGTTGACAATGATGGTGACCTTGATTTATTGTTGCTCAATGACTTTGGTGAATGGACGGGTGAAGGAAATAAATTTTTTAGAAATGAATATCCAAAAAAATACTTTTCTGACCTAAGTGATTCTGCAGGATTCAACCACAAAATGTATGGAATGGGTATTTCCACCGCTGATTATGATTTGGATGGAAGTTTAGAATATTACATCACAAATATAGGGGAGAATTATTTATTTCGTTTCAATGGGAAATCATTTGAAAATGAAGCAAAAAAATTGGGAATTGATGCCACATACTCATACGGTTCCACAAAAGGAACAAGTTGGAGTGGACTGTTTTTCGATGTTGAATTTGATGGAGATTTAGACTTGTTTGTTTCAAAAGGAAATGTTTTGACAATTGTCCCCAAAACAGCTATTTCAGATCCCAATTTATTATTTCTCAATGAAGACGGAATCTTTAGGGATGTCTCTGTGTCTTCTGGCGTGGCAGATATATTGTCACACCATGGTGTAATTATTTTCGATTACGATCACGATGGTGATTTAGACATTATTTCTTCTGTAGTTAAACTTCCCTGGGCACCTTTTGCGAATAAAGAGCAGAAATTAAAAGTGTACAAAAACAATACGGCCTCCAAGAATTGGATTGGTATAAAATTAATCGGAAAAGGCGACATCAATAGGGATTGTTTTGGGTGCAAAGTGTTATTTGAACAAGACACTATTCAGATGATTTCTCAAGTAGATGGTTCATCAGGTCACGCATCTCAAAGCACAAGAATTCTATATTTTGGATTGAATAATGCGAAAAAACTAGAAAAACTAAGCATTTATTGGCTAAATGGAACAACTACGGTTTTATCTGGTTTAAAAAATGGATTTATTTATGAGGTTTCATCGGATGGGAAAATAAAGAGAGTTAAGCTAGGATTTCCTTAACCATCCAAGGATTCTACTTGAATAAAATGTCCATCTTTTCTCTTTAGAATATTGTATAGAGTAACTCTTTCGAGATGGAGAAAACTGCCCGGGATTTTGTTGTATAATCTCAACTGAATTTTCAGTTACATTTGAAATTATAGCAACATGTCCATAAGAATTAAAAAAAGAAGCGTCAAATATTACTAGATCTCCTTGTTGAGGCATCGAAAAACTTCCATTCGAAAACTGTGTTAAATCTCGTTCTGAATTATATGAACCATCTTTTAAACCCTTTATAAAAAAGCTTTTTGCGTGACCGTAGGAATTTTGCATTTTGTGGTGATAAATTTCATAATAATATCGTTTAACGAATTCAACACATTGAAACTCTAAGCCTACATTGTATCCTTTTAACACTTTTCTATCACCTACATTACTTATTGGACCATTATAATAAACAACAACTCCATCCAATTCATCAATTTCATCTCCAATAGCATACAAAGGATTTATATCGAATTTTAATGAGAGTAAGAAAACTATTATGCCTAAAAAAATTGTAACAAAAACTCCTTTTTTCATTTATATCTGATCAGACATTTTTTAATTTCAAATTAGAAATGATTGGATTAATCCTTAATCGATCACCATTTCAGGAACATTCTCAGGTACTACCAATTCACCTTCAGTTGCAGCGATAATTTCTTCTACAGAAACCCCTGGTGCACGTTCTACCAAATGAAATCTCCCTTCTTTAATGTCCATAACAGCTAAGTTTGAAACTACTTTTTTTACACAGTTCACTCCAGTTAAAGGCAAAGAACATTCTTTCAATAGTTTTGATTGACCGGCACGATTTGCATGCATCATTGCAACAATAATATTGTCAGCAGAAGCAACTAAATCCATTGCTCCCCCCATCCCTTTGACCATTTTCCCTGGAATTTTCCAATTGGCAATGTCCCCATTTTGTGAGACTTCCATTGCACCAAGAACAGTCAATTGAACATGCTGTCCACGAATCATTGCAAAAGACATTGCAGAATCAAAATAAACAGCTCCTTTTAACGCAGTAATGGTTTGTTTCCCTGCATTGATTAAGTCAGCATCTTCTTCTCCATCAATTGGAAATGGTCCCATTCCTAAAATCCCATTCTCCGATTGAAACTCAACTTCAATTCCTTCAGGAATATAGTTTGCCACCAAAGTAGGAATTCCAATTCCAAGGTTTACATACCAACCATCTCTTAATTCTTGCGCAATTCGTTTTGCAATGCCTATTTTATCTAAACTCATGTTCTTTATTTTTAATTCCAATAAATAGAATAATATGCTAATTCAACAAGGGGAATTCCCTATTCCAAAGATAAACTTTTATTTCTTTTCTATCAAAATACTTTTGTAAAAGTGCTTTGAACACTTAAAAACATTTTAATACAATTATTCCAACTCCATCAAAATAGTTTTAATTTCAGTTGCATCAATTTCCTTCAAACTTCTGTTCCAAAAATAAACAATGACCTCTTGCTCATTCTCCATTATATTCTCCATAACGAAATGATGTAAAAAGTCATCGTCGATTAATTTTCCCTGGTAACAAGCATCGAAAGAATAGTAAAAGTGACGAACCGTTTCATTTGCTCCGTTCTTCGTTTCAACTAGGAGTAAAATTTTGTCTTTTGGCGTAAATGTTTTAAGATGACCGGAGATGTCAATTTGTAAATTCTTCTGGGTTAATTTTTCTAAATTGAACCTCCCTAAATTATAATATTCTCCTGTTCCAACAAACGTTTGATCGATGACAGAATCCAAAACTGTTTTTTTAATTTCCAATTTTCGTTTGTAAGCGATATAACCGGAAGGTTTGTGAACAGCAATTGTGTCATATAACAACGGGATACTGGAATTATTCAATACTCCTTCTCTCGTCAGAATAATATCCGAGAACAATGTGTTGGGATTATTTGTTTGACTAACGCTTGCTTTTATTTCTTGATGAGATTCATTAAAAACCCAATTCCAAAACATTGTACCGTAAATCATAACGCTATGTTCTGGTTGAATTTGCGTTTTTACTTTCGAATAAAATGCAGCATTCATTCTTTGCTCTGGGGAATATATGGAGGTATCCAAATTAAGGTGAGTAAGCAAAGAAAGTGGAAAAAATAATAAACTCAATTGCAACCATTTCCCCCATGAAATTGCATCAAGTAAATAGATGAAAGCCAATAAAAAATAGAAAATAAGGTACATTCCCGTTCTATCTTCCGCGTAATTTACTTTTAATACCCAAGCCAAAATGAGAATAGCTAAAACGTTTCCATACAATAGATTAATCCAAAGAACAAAAGGTTTTTGCAACCATGTTGATTTCATTGAGTTTTTTAACATTCTAAAAAACAATACATTAAAAGCCATAAAAAGTAAAAGGAGAATGATTTTTATTTCAACTCCATCGTAAAACAGTACCATTTTACTGAGTGATTTCCCCGTGATTTCCCACAAGCCATCCAAACTCCCATAATACAAAGCGCCCGTTTCTTTGAGTACTAATGCAAAAAGAATTAAAGGAAGCATTCCTACAAAACAAAAAAGGTGAATAGTCCATATTTTTAATTCAAAATTCTTCCGATTGTCGTGTAAAAAAGGAGCTAGAATATTCAAGCCCATCATTATAAAAGCCGTGTTGATGAGTGTTAGATTCGCTGAAACCGCCAAAAGAAGAAGGAGATAGGAATAGAATAGCTTTTTGCGTAAGAATGTTTGTTGGTAATTCAGAAAATAATAAAGGGAAAGCATTAAAAACCCCATGGACATTCCATACCCTCTTGCGTAAGCAAAATAATCTAAAACAAATGGGATACAGGTCAAAGCGAGTAAACCTGTCAACTTTAAAAAAGGTGTTTTTAAGGAAACGGTTAATTTGTAACTTCCTACAAAGAAGAGAATAAAAGAGAGTAAGTTCGGTAGACGCAATATTGTAAAATTATCCCCAAATATTTTATACAGAACAGAGCCGATGACTGAATTCAGTAGGTGATTATTCGCATCCCATTGTATGGTTTTTCCGATAAAATCACCGTGATAGAAATAAAAATAATACGTAGCTATTTCGTCGTGCAAAGTTTCATTGAATAGAAGTCTCAATAAAAGGTAGCCAAAAATGAACAAAAAAAGGAGCACTGAGACTCCTTTGTGTATTTTATTCGAATAAATCATTTAAGATCTCGGCTTAACCGTTCGTTGTTCTATTCTTTTTTCAAATTTTTCACCTTTGAAAATTCGTTGTATAAAAATACCCGGGGTATGAATTTCGTTCGGGTCTAATTCTCCAGCGGGAACTAATTCCTCCACTTCTGCAACCGTAATTTTACCAGCCATTGCCATCATTGGATTAAAATTTCTAGCGGTAGCTTTAAAAACGAGGTTTCCTTCTGTGTCGCCTTTCCATGCTTTTACGATTGCAAAATCTGCGGTAAGTGCCATTTCAAGAATATGTGGTTTACCGTTGAAATCTCTTACTTCTTTCCCTTCTGCTACTTCTGTTCCAAATCCAGCAGGAGTATAAAAAGCAGGAATTCCAGCACCACCAGCACGACATCTTTCTGCCAAAGAACCTTGCGGAATTAAATCGACTTCTAGTTCCCCTGAAAGCATTTGTCGTTCAAATTCATCGTTCTCTCCAACATAAGAAGAGATCATTTTTTTGATTTGTTTTTCTTGCAAAAGTAATCCAAGACCAAAATCATCTACACCCGCATTGTTTGAAATACAGGTTAATCCTTTTACACCTGTTTTGACCATTTCTTGAATTGAATTTTCTGGAATTCCACACAATCCAAATCCGCCCAACATTACAGTCATGTCATCTTTTAAACCTTCTAATGCAATTTCTACATTTTCTACCTCTTTATTCATATCAAAAATCTATTAAATTCTCGTCTGAGACGTTTTCTTGTTTCTCACATTCAAAGAAAGATGGATCAAAGCCAATAGGTACTTTAAAATCTTCTTTTGAAATTTTCAATTTTTTATCTGCATACACTTTTTGCATGTAATACCCATAAATTGGCAATGCCATTCGAGCACCTTGCCCCCAAGTCATTGTCCTGAATCGAACCGCTCTATCTTCTGCTCCAACCCATATACCAGTAACTAAATCTGGCGTTAATCCCATGAACCAACCGTCAGAATTATTCTGAGTTGTTCCTGTTTTTCCTGCCATTGGGTATTTAATTCCTCCCCATTTTCTACCGCCACGTAAGCTACCTGCTGTTCCAAATTGTACAACACCTTTCATCATCAGTAAAGTTTGGTAAGCAATGTTAGAATTCATTGCTTCTCGGGAAAACAATTCAGCACTGTAAATTATGTTTCCATTTCTATCCTCAATTCGCAGAATGGTTGTCGGTCGGTTGTATATTCCATTGTTCACCCACATTGCCTGTGCTGCTACCATTTGATAAACAGATAAATCCATAATACCCAAACACATTGATGGAACCTCATCTTCAGGTCGTAAGTTAATATCTACACCTTTCAACACTTTAGATATCGTATTAGGACCTGCATTTCCTCCCATTTTAGACATTACTCCAACTGTTACTGGATTATTAGAATTCGCTAATCCCCAAGCCATTGTTACGTCTTTTCCACTTTTAGGCTTAATTTCTCCTTTCGGGCACCATCTGTTCTCAACTTGTCCATTTGCACCGTAAACATCCACACAATAAGAAGAACCATATTCAAAAGTTGTGCATGGTTTGATTACACCCATAGAAAGTGCCGTTCCGTAAACAAAAGGTTTGATGGTAGAACCAACTTGTCTTTTCCCTTGTTTTACGTGATCAAATGCAAAATGTTTAAAATCAATTCCACCAACCCACGCTTTAACAAAGCCAGTACTTGGTTCAATAGACATCATACCAGCTCTTAAAATCCCTTTGTAATATCGGATTGAATCGTTTGGAGTCATTAAAGTATCAATATCTCCTTTCCAAGAAAAAACGTGCATTGGAAATTTTGTTTCAAAGCTTTTCATTATTTCAGAAGAAGATATTCCAGCAGCTTTCATTGCTTTATATCGTTCAGAATTCTTTCTACCAGAATTCATTAAAGTTTCTGCAACATCATTCGATATTGTGTTTGAAAAAGGATAATTCCGCAATTTCCGATTGTTTTTATCGAACTCTTTCTGTAAATCTTCTGATAAATGTCTTTTCAACGCATATTCAGCATGTTTCTGAAGATCAACATTTATCGAAGTATAAATTCTTAAACCGTCTTTATAAACATTGTAAGCATCCCCGTTGTCTTTTTTATACACCAATTCCCCATTGTCGTCTTTCAAAGAAAATAATTTTTTCAAGTCAGACCGTAAAGATTCTCGAAAGTAAGGCGCTAATCCTTCTTTGTGATCAACAACTTGGTAATCAACAACGATGGGTATAACGCGTAAAGAATCGTATTCTTCCTGAGTCATCAGGTTTTTTAACGCAGAATTATTACTCAACGTACTTTTTTTCCATTGGTAAAGGACTTGGTTTCTTCGGCTAATTGCTCTCGTGCTATCACTTGCCCTTGCTTCACTCATTTGAGTAAGCGTAACTTCTTCTTGGTCTATTTTTTTTCTTGAAGCAACAATTCTACGGTAATTTTTCACTTTTGGAGCATGTGGATTGTATAATCCAGGATTTTTACACATTCCAACCAACATTGCCGCTTCTTCTCTGGAAAGGTCAATTGCTTTTTTATTGAAATACACTTTTGCAGCATTGTCAATTCCTACAGCATTGTACAAGAAATCAAACTGATTCAAGTACATTGTAATGATTTCCTCTTTGGTATATTTTTCTTCTAAACGAACTGCAATGATATTTTCAATTGCTTTTTCATCCAATCGTTTCCAAATTCCTTTTTTCCCTTCAATCGATTTTCCTTCTGCCTTAGCTTTAGCTACACGTTGTCTTTTCTCTAAGGTGAAAATTAGTTTGGCTAATTGTTGTGAAATTGTGGATGCACCACCACCTTTACCCATTTTAAAAATAGCTCTTCCTACTCCTCTAAAATCAATACCGGAATGTTCCATGAATCGTTCGTCTTCAGTAGCAATCAATGCATCAAAAACATACGGGGAGATTTCTTTGTAAGCAACACTGGTTCTATTCACACTCCAATACCTTCCTAGTTCTGTTTCTCCATCATCTGCCAAAACGATAGATGCTAATAATTCTGGTGGATTTTCCAGTGTTTCTACGGAAGGTAGATCTTCCTCAGATTGAGAAAATATAAGTAAAGAAATAGCAAATACAGGAGAAAAGGCACCTAACCAAAGAAGAATCGTTAAAATACGACTCGTTTTTTTTGAGAATACTTTCTTTTCTGTATTGGTGGGTACGTTTTTAGCCATGTTAGTGTAAACTTAAACAAAAATACTTCTTGTGTTTATTTATAGACAAATATAAAGTTTTCGTTGGAATAGTTAGTTACAGGAGAATAATTATAACAAAAGTTATGAGTGTGATTTTTGATGGTGATAGCTACGTAAAAGGTTGATTCGTAAAATAAGTTTCATCTAATCTTCTTCAATTCTCTTGCTGTTCTGTTCTAATTCAGTACATCTTTTCTTTGACTATCTAATTTCAATAGAATAAAAAGCATCATGGAAAAAGACATCATGGAAGATCCTCCGTAGCTAAAAAAGGGCAATGGGATTCCGATTACTGGTGCAAATTCAATATTCATTCCAATGTTAATGGCAAAGTGGTAAAACAAAATCATGGCAACGGAATAAGCATATACACGGTTAAAAGTCGACTTCTGCCTTTCTGCAATGATTACAATTCTCATGATCATAAATAAGTAAAGAAGCACTAAAATTAAACTCCCTGAAAATCCCCACTCTTCAGCAAAAGGACAGAAAATAAAATCTGTTTCACTTTCTGGAACATGGTTGGTTTGCACACTAGAAACGGTTGCTTTTCGGTATCCTTTTCCAAACATTCCTCCAGAACCAACAGCAGCCATTGCTCTATTTCTATTGTAATCATCTCCATTGGGATCTTCTCTTAAACCTAACACAAGTTCAATCCTCTCTTTCTGGTGACCTGCTAACTTTTGAAATCCATAATTGACAGCGGAAGTCAAGGTGACCGATAATACAAAGCCAATGATTGCAATTGTTAACGCTCTTTTTCTATCTCTTTTAGAGAAAATCATTCGCATAAAAAAGTAGCCTAACGATGATATTGCGAACAAAAAGAAGAAAACCGCCCAATATCCTGCTAATTCTAGGTTAAATGATTCAATAATGAACGATTCATTGCTCAATAGTAAAGTTGCAACACTTAAGAATATCACGACAAAAAGAATCGGAATAAAATGTGTTCCTATCCAAGTTTGTTTGAACCAAATCGCTTTTATAGGAATCGCATTGATTATTGGAAGAATAATTGGGTCATAAGAGATTCCTTCACGGTAAAGAACAAATAAGAAAGAGGAAAAAACAACAAAAGTTCCGGCATCTGGTTGCAATAAGATGAGCACCATCGGTAATAATAAAATTCCATTTGCAGCCAATACTGTTTTTCTACTCTGTCTCTCTATTTTTTGAGTACTGATGTATCTTGCCAATAGAATAGCTGTTCCAATTTTCGCAAATTCTGCGGGTTGTATTCCCATCGACCCAATTCCTAACCATGCTCTCGCCCCATTAACTGCAGGCATAAAAAGAACAATCACCAATAAACTTATGGTGAATATATAAATTGGAACCGAGAACTTTCGGTAAATATCAGAATCAATCAAGAATACAAGAATCCCTAAAAACATAGAAATCCCAATCCACATGATTTGTTTCCCATATTTTTGAGAAAAATCAAATATAGAGGGATGCTCAGGGTCAAAAGCTACGGAATATACCGTTCCAATTCCCATGGATAAGATGAGTAGATAGCCTATAAATAGTGGCCAGTCAAAATTTCCTATAATGGATTGATTCTTTCTCATCTTTCTTTTTTCAATAAAACAGCATCCAAAATCCGTTGTTCCTTTGGAGAAGGTTTCACTTTTCCATAAATGTATTGCTCAATCATTAAACTTGCTACGGGAGCAGCCCATGTTCCACCACCACCGCCAGCATTTTCAATAAATACAGAAATCGCTATTGTTGGATTATCCATTGGAGCAAAAGCGATAAATACAGAATGGTTTTTCAATTTTAGCTTTCCTCTGTAATTCTCCACAGTACCTGTTTTTCCACAAACAACCACTCCTTCAACTCGAGCTCTTCTTGCTGTACCACCTGCTTCATAGACAACCCTTCTCATTCCATCAACCACAGGTAAAAAATGTTCCCTTTTAATGAGGGTTTTATGTTTTACAGTATATTCTTCTCTCGGTCCTTTGTCCCCAAATGATTTCACAAAATGAGGAGTGATGTACCAACCTCTATTGGCCATAATTGCAGCAACATTTGCCATTTGCAATGGTGTTAACTGAACCTCTCCTTGTCCAATAGATATTGAACGAATAGTTGAGAACTTCCAACGATGGTGACCGTACCAGTGATCATAATACTTTGGAGTTGGAATTAACCCTGGCTGTACCCCTAGAATATCTACTTTTAATTTTTTTCCTAATCCAAAACTGTGCATATATTCTGCCCATTTTCCTAACCCAATTTCAGAATCCTCAAAACTACTTGATTTTTTTCCTTGCTGAATAATTCTTCGAGTAACGGCGTAAAAATAGGGATTACACGACATTTTTACCGCATCCGATACACTTCTTGCTGAAGGATGATTGTGACAACCAACAATACTTTTATTGCAGGGAAATCCAGAGTTCTTGGTAATCACTCCTTCTTGCATCCCAATCAATGATTGCAACAACTTAAATGTAGAACCAGGCATGTATTGAGAAGCTAAAGGGCGAGAAAAAAGAGGTTTATCTGGATCGTTCAATAAAGCGGGATAATTCTTTCTGATTTTTCTATTTCCAACCAATAAGTTAGGATCATAATTTGGAGAAGAAACCAAGGCAAGAATTTCACCTGTTTTAGGGTCAATTGCAACGATACAACCACGTTTATTCTTTAAAAGTTTTTCTCCATAAGCTTGTAATAATATATCAATACCTAATTTTATAGCAGGAGCCTGAACAGCAAGTGTGTCGTATTTTCCATTTTCAAAAGAACCTACAACATTATTCATGGCAGAGGTTACAATGTATTTAATTCCTTTTTGACCTCTAAAATCTTTTTCGTAAAAGCGTTCAATTCCAGATCTGCCAATGTGAGAACCTGGTTTATAAAACTTATCCCTTTTAACTTCATCACCATTCACCTCAGCCAAATAACCCATAATGTTTGCGCCATTCGGATACGGGTAATTTCGCATGCTCGTTACTTCTTTGTAAAATCCTTGAAAATTTTCTAAATATGGCGCAATCAATGCCATTTCTTCCGC
This sequence comes from uncultured Fluviicola sp., assembly GCA_964387525.1. Classification (GTDB taxonomy): domain Bacteria; phylum Bacteroidota; class Bacteroidia; order Flavobacteriales_D; family Crocinitomicaceae; genus UBA4466. The sequence continues at coordinate 481 of CAYLWS010000003.1, read as the reverse complement.
AGTAAGTTCTTTAATAAACGGATAGGGTCGAATCGTTTGATAATTGGAAGTTGTTTTACCCGTATGTTTATTGTAATATCTCCCTTCTCCTTTTCGAATGTCTAAAAAACGCTGGCTAACTTCTTCATTTGTCCAACCGATTAATTTTGCAAAAGCAGTGGTATCTAATTCTTTGATGTTTTTTTCAACCATCATTAAATTATAATAAGTCTTATTGGAAATGATTTTTTTCCCATTTCGATCAAAAACAACGGCTCTTGGTGGGGTAATTTCTCTTCTTTTCTCCGCAATTTGTTGAGCACGAAGCGTCCATTTATCATCTATAACCTGCATATAGAACAACTTCGAAATATAGAGAATACCTATGAGTATAAATATGACGAAAAAAACATATTTTCTTGAATCAGACTTCATCGTTATTTATGTTTTTTAACGAAAAGATACTGTAAAAGTATACTAATCAAGAATGAAAGAGGTAAGC
>CAYLWS010000002.1:0-137996 GCA_964387525.1 uncultured Fluviicola sp. | reverse complement strand
TATGTACAAAGAATATGTATCTCCTCTGTATATCAATAATGGTCAACAAACAACCCAAATTGATTTGTCGAAAAAAGACAATATACTTCTCCTAAAAGAAACAACACAACGTCAAATTTTCGCCCTAGAGATTGAAATATTAGGAGAATCAGCAACAAATTTAACTGTTGTCAGTATTAATTCTAATGGTCAAGCTATAAAAGAAATTAAGCTAAAAAAAGGAACCATCGACTTCATTTACCAAAACGACTGGTATACAGAAGACTGTACACTTCAATTTTCAGCTAGAGAAAAAATGAAGGGTGAATTAAAAATAAACTACAGATTTCTTGGACTGAACTAGTCTTTTTATACTTTTACAACTATGAAGATTCAAAACATCACCTATACTTTGATCACAATTTCAATCATTATTGGAATATTGATTTTTGCCCAATCCATCATTATACCTTTTGTTGTGGCTTTATTGATTTGGTTCATTGTAAAGAAAATGAGAAATCTTTTAGATCATTCTAATTTTATAAAAAAGAATATTCCACAATGGACAAAAACTTTTTTAGCTTCTTTTTTCATTTTTGGCATTCTCTTTTTCATCTTTCGAATAATGGGATCAAATGTCGAGAATTTAGCAAAATCTTTTTCGCAAAACTCCAAGAATACTGGAGAATTATTGAATGAAATTAATCAAATATTTCACATTGACATTGATGAACGAGTGAATCATTATCTTTCAACAACTAACTTTTCAAGTCAATTTAAATCTTTGGCAAATTCACTATCGGTTGGTTTAGGAAACTTTGTGATGATTGTTTTTTATGTAACTTTTCTATTTTTTGAAGAAACTTTTTTTCAAAATAAAATTAGAATTATTTTTTCTGATGAAAAAAGATACCAGAATGTCCTTCAAATAATAAAAAAAGTAGACAAATCAATGGCCAACTACATCAGTTTAAAATCCTTGGTCAATCTATTTTCCGCTTCTTTGAGTTTTATTATTCTCTACATCTCGGGCATTGATTCTCCAGTTTTTTGGGCATTTTTAATATTTATTTTCAATTTTATTCCTGCTATTGGACCAATATTCGGAACAATAATCCCATCCATATACGCACTAATGCAATTCGGTGATTTTGGAACTTTCTTTATCATTTTCTTTGGTGTAGGAACAACTGTTGTAACGATTGGTAGTTTAGTTGAGCCACGTGTTATGGGGAATTCTTTAAACATCAGTCCATTGGTTACAATTATTTCTTTGGCTGTATGGGGAAGTATTTGGGGAATTCTTGGTATGCTTTTATGTGTCCCAATTACAGTTGCAATGATCATCATTTTTGCACAATTTGATAAAACAAAATCCATTGCAATTCTCCTTTCTGAAAAAGGAGTTGTTTAGGGGGGGGAAATAAGTTTTTTTTGCCACGAATACACTAATTTCATATAAGTAGAATATTAATGATAACCATAAATTAGTTCCCTCTTTTGGAGAGGGCTAGGGAGAGGATAACTATAATCATTTTTCATTTCCTTCACTACACTAACGTTTGTTCTTAGAAAAGAGTCCTCCTCCAAAGGAGGAAACTAAACACTCCTTCTGTTTTCAATTTTATTATAAAAAATACTCGGGATTGGCTCTATGCACTCTGTGCAACAAAGATTATTTTAAATCAAAATGTTCTTCTGCTTTCCCGACAATATACCCACCAATCGCTAAAGATGCTGTTGCTGCTGGTGAAGGTGCATTTAAAACATGGATTGAATTTCCGTGGTATTCAATTCTGAAATCATCTCTTGTATCGCCGTCTTGTCGCAACAATAACGCACGAACTCCTGCTCTACCGGGTTTTAAATCTTCCATTGTTAAAGAAGGAATCATTCGTTGCAAAGTTTTTAAGAATAATTTCTTAGAGAATGCTCGACGGTATTCATTGATTCCAAATTTAGCATTCTTGAAAAACAATTTCCAAGTTCCGCCATAGGTTAAAGCATCCCAAGTATCGCGCATTGAAAAATCGGTTTTACCATACCCTTCTCTTTTAAATGTAAAAACAGCATTCGGTCCACATTCAGTATCTCCATTCGTCATACGTGTAAAATGAACTCCTAAAAATGGAAAATCTGGATTAGGAACAGGGTAAATTAAATTCTTCACTTTATGCATTCCTTGTTCTGTTAGTTCGTAATAATCTCCACGAAAACCAACTACTTTTTCTTTCAAATCTACGCCATCTTTCTTAGCCAAACGATCAGCTTCTAATCCTGCGCAAAAAATCAAGTGCTTTGCTCTATATGTTTCTTGTTTTGTAACAACATTTGAAGTTGTATCTGAATCATTCTTTGTAATTCCAACCACCTCTTGTCCAAGAAATAATTTACTCTCAGTATTAAGTGTTAATGCCAACTCAACCATCTTATTTGTTGCTCCTACAAAATCAATAATCCCGGTACAAGGGACAGAAAGTCCTGCTATAGCTTCAACATGAGGTTCGAATTCTTTCACCTCTTCTCCAGTTAACTTTCGTAAACCTTCAATTTTATTCTCTAAACCAATTTTATAGATTTTTTCCATGTTAGCCAATTCACTCTCATCTGTAGCTACAACCACTTTACCACAAACATCATGGTCAATACCGTGTTCTTTTGCAAAAGCAACCAATTCATGTCGTCCCTCTATGCAGTTTTTTGCTTTCAAAGAACCTGGCTTATAATACAATCCAGAGTGAATTACGCCCGAATTATGTCCTGTTTGATGATCTGCTAGCTTGGCTTCTTTCTCCACCAACATTATTTTCAATTCTGGGTATTTTGACTGTAATTTATAAAAAGTAGCAGCCCCAACAATTCCTCCTCCAATAATCGCGATATCAAACGTCATAATTCATTTTTTTAGAATAATATGCTGCAAAATTAATCAATCCTTTTATTCATTTCTATTTTATTTGAAGAAACCTATTCTATTTCCTTATTTTTGTCCCATGCGAATAGATATTCTTACCATTTTACCAGGACTTTTAGAAGGACCTTTTTCTGAATCGATAATGAAAAGAGCTCAAGAAAGAGGACTTTTAGAATTACAAATCCACAATATTCGTGATTACTCTACCAATAAACACAAAAAAGTAGACGCTACTCAGTACGGTGGAGGCGCAGGAATGGTCATGACAATTCAACCCATTGTCGATTTAATTGAAAAATTAAAAGCAGAAAGAGAATACGATGAAATAATTTTCATGACACCCGATGGTGAAGTGTTGGATCAAGAAATTTCGAACGACATCAGTTTAAAAGGGAATATTATTATTCTCTGTGGACATTACAAAGGAATTGATGAACGCATACGGGAACATTATATTACGCGAGAAATTTCGATTGGCTCGTATGTTTTAACAGGTGGAGAGTTAGCTGCTTGTGTTGTGGTGGATAGTGTCGTACGGTTAATTCCGGGGGTTATCAACGACGAAACATCTGCTTTAACCGATAGTTTTCAAGACAATTTATTATCTCCTCCAGTTTATACAAAACCATCGGAATACAACGGAATGAAAGTGCCCGATGTTTTACTTAGTGGTAATTTTGCCAAAATTGATCAGTGGAGAGAAGAGAAAGCATTGGAAAGAACGAAAAAAAGAAGACCTGATTTATTGGACCTTCCGACAAGCTCAACCCTCAAAAACAAAGGGTAAGAAAAATTAGTAGATTATGAGAGAAACGATAGAGACATTAAAAAACGGCGGAACAATCCTTTATCCTACGGATACTATTTGGGGAATTGGATGTGATGCGACAAATGAGGAAGCTTGCCAAAAAATTCTTGAGATAAAAAAAAGACCTGAAAACAAGAGCTTTATTTTATTGGTTGATGGATTTGCAATGCTCGAGCGTTATATCCCAAAATTTCAAGAAGTTTGTTATGATTTGGCTGATTTCGCATCTAAACCTTTAACAATTATTTACCCAAAAGCGAAAGGTTTGGCTCCTTCTGTTTTAGCAAAAGATGGCTCAGTTGGTATACGCATTACGAAAGATGCCAATTGTCTCAAACTAATCCGTGCAATGAGAAAACCTCTAGTCAGTACATCTGCAAATTATTCTGGTGAAAAAATCCCAACGTGTTTTGACGAGATTGATGAGAAAATTAAATCCGAAGTAAATGCTATTTTGGAAGAAAAGACAGAAATGAAAATGAATACTCCATCTCAAATTATTAAAGTTGATTTAGACGGAAAGGTAACAGTGATAAGGAAGTAAGGGAAAAGTGTTTTTTCCTTAACACTACCACTAATTAATTGCGTGTACGCAACATAGGATGAGATTACGCCAATTTACGGTGGACGTAATGGAGTCCTTTCTCTTGTTTTTATTTTGATCGTTGGGAGGTAAAAAAACCTATATTAAACGGTTAGAATACGGTTAGAATTGTTAAATTTGAGTAAATAAAACAAATGCAGCGTGAATAAAGTGCACTGGTTCACTTTATCTGGTTGTTACCTGCAATTAAAAAAAATGAAACTAATAATTATCATATTAATAACAATTCTCTCAAGTTGTAACTTTTCTCCGAAGGGAAATAATGAAATAGAAGACGAAAAGAAAATTGATACCCTTGAAACTGCTGATATCAAAAAAGAAGAAAATGATTTAACAGATAATCAGAGATATTTAAAGTCAAGAGAGATAATACTTCCGTATAAATTTACAAATGAGGTAAGTAGGATAAATGATACAAAAATCAACTTACCGTTTGACATTAAAGATAAATATGGAATAGTTGGTCCTAGCTTTGCGCTTTTGGATTTTAATAAGGATGGTTATGATGACTTATTTTTTGAATATTATGGCTTATCTGGAACTGGAGAAAAGAATGTAATTGATATATACTTTTTTGAACCAACAGAAAACAAATTTTCAGATTCCTGCATTACCTTGATGAACCCATCTTATTTTTTCGACAAAAACATAATTACCTCATACTATTATGGACTTGGTGGCGGAAGTGCAACCAAATACCTTTTGACAGACGGCAAATTGAACCCAATTGAAAGTATAGAGATTTATATTGAATCCTCAAAAGAATTTAAAGCAACGTTCAGTTATTCTCAAAAACCTTTTTCTGACACTTTAAAATGTGAGGATAATATGGTGCGATTACCTGAAGAGTATGAATACAGAAAAATAATAAAAGAGGCTAACAATGGCTAAAAATGTTAGTGGTAACGTCGAAAAAAACCAATCATTGTAAAATGAACATTACTAAAACTCAAATAAAAAAACTTGGGAAATCAATTCGAGTTAGCCAACGAGAATCAAATTCTTTTAAAGATGAGGACCTTGAAAAATTACAAGCTTATAGAGTTTCGTTTCAAAAATCAATGAATAATGTTTTTGACTTTCTTGTAGCTCGAAGTAAATATCATTACAAAGGAAGCCTGACTGTTTACAGACTTAAGAGAATAGACACTATTGTTAGGAAGATAAATCGAGAAAAAACAATGGATTTTTCAAAAATGCAAGACATTGCAGGTTGTAGATCTATTGTTGACTCTGAACGTCAGATTTATAATATCGTTGCTGATTTTGAGAAGAATGATCAATTTGAGATTATTGATAGAGTTGATTATATAATTAAACCTAGAGATACTGGTTATGTAAGTTACCATTTAATAGTAAAGCCAATTAATGAAGAGAGGTTCGTCGAAATACAACTTAGGACTCGTTCGCAACATTTTTGGGCAACTCTAGTAGAGATTACTGATGTAGTGTTCAACATTAAATTAAAAGAAGGAGAAGACCATCCTCAACTATATCGTTTTCACAAACTTTTAGCTAAAGGAAAAAATCAATTAACAACTGAGGATAAAATTGAAATTGTTCAGATTGAACGTGAAAATGAAATTATCTCTAAAGTGACTTCTTTATTTAAATCGAATTATTACGTTTCTATTGATAGATGGGGAAAAGCTGAAAATAGAGATGAAGCTCAATACTTGATCATGGAACTTGACGAAGATTTAAGTCCTGATTTTTACTTTTTTAAAGATTTCCTTAATGCTGAAAGTGCTTATTTCGATAAATTTGCTTCGAACGAGCCAAATATGGTTCTTGTACATGTAAATAAACCAAGTTTTGAAAAAATAGGTTTAGCCTATTCAAATTATATCCTTACCTCACACCCATCGATAAGACTTTATGTAGATATACTACAAGGTTTAATATTAAATTTTAAATCTCGGAACAAACAATCTGAAACGGAAGATTATTTATCATATTACTCTAATATGATTGATGTCATCATAGAATCATTTCATTCTGAAATTGATTTTATGAACAAAAAAATTGAAGACAATCAAATTGAAAATATTGGAATTGAAGAAGATAAAAGGCAATACCTGAGGTTGATTAGAGAATGGAGTGATAATATGTCAAGAAGATTAAATTTTATATCCAATTCTGACCAAGACTTTTATGATGAGCTAGAGTCTTTCAGCGAAGTAAAAACTGCTCGAAAAGGTATTCTTGGTAGGATTACAGACTACTTACTCAATTAAGATACCACCATTAAACACTGGCTAATATCATGAAATACTTTACATACATATTACTTTTAATGATAATACTTAATTCTTGTGTCAATCATGAGACTAAAAAAGTTAGTCTAAATGGCTTTGAGAAACAAAAAGAAATTAAATACGAGGATGGTAAGGCTATTTTTTATTTAGGATCTAATGACTATGTAGCTTATTTAAAAGAGAAAGAAAACAACTCCCCTCTATACAATGCATATAGGCCCATTATCGAATATATAGAGAAGAATGATAATAACCCTATAACAATTTCGGATGAACTCAGACTTACAGGATCAAGAAAAGAAGTGTATAAAAATGGAAATGATACGATTGAAAAAAATATTGATATTTATCCTTCAGACAATTTAAGATGGGCAATAATTAGTTTTGCTAAAAAAGGAAATCTAAAAATCTACCATAAAAACGAGAAAAAGTATGTCCAAAATATTATAGTTGATGAAATTAGATATCCTAATTCTGCAACAGTTGTAATAAAGCTAGAAAATAAGGATGAAATATTTGATCAATTAAGATGAGCAAACTAAAAAAACAAACCACTAAAAGAAAAGTAAAACGTTACACAACCATCAATGTACCGCGTTATGAGAGTAAAAACCGCATCAATATTCGATTAAACTCTTTTGTTTTATTCAAATTCACCATGTGTCCACCTTTTTGAATGATGTGGAGTTCTGCTTTTTTACCCAGGTATTTCTTCAATAAACGACCTCGTTGAACAGGGATTATCATATCGTCATCGCTCCAAATGAGTAGCGTTTCAATACCAAAGTTATATTCATGTTGGGCAAAAGTTTCGAGGCTATCAATTAAATTCTGCATTAATTTACGCTTACTTTCTCTATTTCCTGCATACATTCTATTGTAAAATTCATTGAAAACAAAATCAGGTAAATAAATTTTCTTTCCGGAAGATAGATGCCACATTTTCTTTAACCCTTTCGGAGATTCTGGAACAAACAAATCCTCTACCGTAGTAACATTGAAACGATTACAGACATTCGTAATGTCTTCTTTGAGCATAAACTTTATGGGAGAATTCACAATAATTAATTGTTCAATTTTCATTTTATTTTTCTGTGCTAACTCGATTCCAACCAATCCACCGTAAGAAACGCCCATCGTGGTAAAAAATTCAATTCCCAAAGAAGTCAATAAATTTTCAACCATTTCCACTTGATCGGAAACGCCAACATCTTCTTTCGGAGAAGTTGAATTGCCAAAATGAATTAGATTGGGGAGAATTAACCGATAATCTTTCGATAAAAACTCAACTTGTTTAAACCATTGGTATTTAGTTCTAGCCCCAAATCCATGTAAAAGAAGTAGTACCGGTAAATCTTTTTGATTGTCCCAATACTCGATTGTATCCCCGTGTAAATGCGTAAGAAAGAGAGACAATTCTGCCTTTTTCATTTTCTTTTCAATCAACTTTTCCACTTTATTGAAAACATGATTCGCTATGTACCCTGATTTTTTCATTCTACATTAAGATACAAAAATCGTACAATAAAAGCAGAAAAATGAAGCTTTTTTTAATTCTTCCCTTTTTCAAAGAAAGATATGCTTAACTTTGCATCCGAAATGTCAAAAAACTATAGTCAATATCTCAAACATCCTGTTTTTAAAGTTGCAGCTGAAATTGTAACCGAAGAAAATTTGGAAGCATACGTAATTGGTGGCTACGTTCGTGATTTAATTCTCGGTCGTCCTTCCAAAGACATTGACATTGTTGTCGTTGGAAACGGTTTAGATCTTGCCAAGAAAATTGCCAAAAAACTTCGGGTAAAAAAAGTCTCCACATTCGTTAATTTCGGAACGGCACAATTTGTTTACAAAGATTTAGAGGTTGAATTTGTTGGTGCACGAAAAGAATCCTATCGAAGGGAATCGCGCAAACCAATTGTCGAAGATGGAACACTTTCTGACGATCAAAACCGCCGAGATTTCAGTATTAATGCACTTGCACTCAGTTTACATAAAGATAATTTCGGCGATTTAATTGACCCATTCAATGGAGTTACTGATCTTGAAAATGAAATAATTAGAACACCATTAGAGCCTTCGAAAACATACAGTGATGATCCTTTGCGAATGATGCGTGCTATTCGTTTCGCAACGCAATTGGATTTCAGAATTGAGAAAAAGAGTTTAGATGCTATTCGTGAGAATGCCCACCGTTTGGAAATTATTTCCAAAGAAAGAATCATGGATGAATTGAATAAAATCATTCTTAGCAAAAAGCCTTCTCGTGGATTTAATCTTTTGTTTTCTACGCAGTTATTGCACCAATTCTTTCCGGAAATGGTTGCACTTTATGGCGTAGAAACACGTGATGGGAAATCCCACAAAGATAATTTCCACCATACACTAGAAGTGTTGGATAACATTTGTGAAGCAACAGATGATTTATGGTTAAGATGGTCTGCGATCATGCATGACATTGCCAAGCCACCGACAAAACGATTTGATAAAAGAGCTGGTTGGACATTTCACGGACACGAAGATCTTGGAGCGAGAATGGTTCCTCGTGTTTTTAAGCGAATGAAATTACCAATGGATTCAAAAATGAAATACGTACAAAAATTAGTACGACTTCATTTGCGACCAATTTCTTTGGTAAAGGGGTTTGTGACCGATTCTGCCATTCGACGATTACTTTCCGAAGCAGGAGATGATGTCGATGATTTAATGAAATTATGCAACGCAGACATTACTTCAAAAAATGAACATAAAGTAGCCAAATACAAAAAGAATTTTGAATTGGTGGAAGAGAAATTAAAAGCCGTTGAAGAAAAAGACCGTATTCGAAATTTCCAACCGCCCGTTTCAGGACAGGTAATTATGGAAACGTTTAAGATGGAACCTTGTTTTGAAATTGGTCAAATAAAAGCTCGGATTAAAGAAGCTATTTTGGAAGGAGAAATTCAAAATAACTACGAAGAAGCATACAAACACATGTTTATCGTTGCTAAAGAATTAGGAGTTGAAACAAATTAACGTTTTAAAACGTACTAGAATACAGTTCTAAAAACAAAAGACAATGCCAGGATTAAAATTTAGAGTTTTACTCGATTCAAAAAACAAAAATGAAGTTTTTCGCGACATTCTAATCAGTGATTCGGATAATTTTGAGTCTTTTTACAAAGCAATTTTAAGTGCTTACGATTTCACAGAAGATCAAATGGCTTCTTTCTATATATCTAACCACAATTGGGACAAAGGATTTGAAATTAGTCTTTTTGACATGTCATTTGGTGAAGACGATTCACAAATTCTCCCTGGGATAATGAAAGAATCTATTGTCCGAGATTTTATTCAAGATCCTGATCAGAAAATGATTTTGGTGCATGATTTCTTAAGAATGTGGATGTTTTTAGTTGAATTAATAGGAATTGAAGAAGAAGAACCTAGTGTTCCCAAAACAGTTTTATCTATTGGGAATGCTCCAAAAGAAGATTCTAAACCAATGGAAAATGATGATCTTCAATTTGAAACTGAATCTGAATTAGGCGATGAAGAGGAAGAAGATGAGTTTGACTTTGGAGAATATGATGATTATTAGTCTATTGAATATCTCAACAACCGAGTAATCAAGAAGAAAAACCTAGTACCCTAATAATAAACAGGTTCCATAATAATAGAAACTGATACTTTTTATGAAAGATCCCATCGGAAAAGCCATTCAAGAATTTGCAAAGACAGGACTAAACAAAGATATTATTGTTCAGTCTGATATTTGTGAAGACGATGTAATTCCTTCAGAGTATTTATTTCGTTCTTTTGAAGAAATGCCTCGCTTGGAGCAAATTGCATTAGAAAAATGTACAGGAAAAACATTAGATGTAGGTGCCGCAGCAGGAATACATGCAAAATATTTAATTAAAAATGGCATTGATGTCGAATGCATTGACATTAGCTCTTTGTCCATTGACTATCTAAAAAAAGAAGGCTTATCTGCCAGATGCATTGATTTTTTTGCGCTGAAGGATGAAAAATACGACACTGTTTTAATGCTAATGAATGGAATTGGTATTTCAGGAAAATTGTCTAATCTAGAAAACACTTTAATTCAAGCTAAAAGCTTACTTCAGTCTGGCGGACAAATAATCTGCGATTCTTCTGATGTAAAATTTCTTTTTGAAGACGAAGACGGTGGAATGTGGGTAGATTTAAATACAGAATATTACGGTAATTTCAAATTCACAATGCTATACGACAAACATGTCTCTGATGAATTCGAATGGCTCTATGTTGATTTCAACTCTTTCAAAGAGAAAGCCGAGAATGTAGGATTAACAATTGAGAAAATATACGACAAGAATGATCAATTCTTGGTAATTTTAAAAGAAAAATAAAAACAATGCTAAAAATAATTACTTCCCTCCTACTTCTTGGTTTTTTAACGTCATGTGCAACCTACTCTGAAGAAGATAAAGGTAGTTTTGACCAACAAATTCAAGATTATTTGACCGAAAAAGGAATGGATTGTGAAAAATCTGAATCGGGATTGTATTACAAAATCATAGAACAAGGAGAAGGGCGTAAAATAAAATATTCTGACCAAGTTTCTTTTAAATACCGTGGAGAATTATTGAACGGTCGCGTGTTTGATGACAAGAAAGAGCCCGTTGATTTTTATGTTAAACAATTAATCTCTTGTTGGAAAGAAGTTTTACTAGAAATCAATGAAGGCGGAAAAGTATTTTTGGTTTCTCCTCCTCAATTAGGTTATGGTGACCACAAGCTGGATGATATTCCGCAGAATTCTATTTTAGTGTTTACATTGGAAGTTGTGGAAGTGAAGTGACTTCGACAAGCTCAGCCACCTTTCACTTCTTGCAGAGTTCGATGACTTAGCTGATATGAAAGGCTTTCGTAGAGAAAAGATCGTTGCGTTAGGGATAGTAACGGCATCTTCCGATTTTTCATCGGAAATATAGTGGTTAGCCCGCTCGAACGCCCATCAATTTCACTTGTTTTCAATATATCTCAATTTTTATCAAAATAATTTCATTCAAATATTGATAATGCAATTTCAAAAACTTACTTTTGAAAACAATTAATAATCGAAAAATTAAACCCGCAAATATGAGCGTATTAGTAAATAAAGATTCTAAAGTTATAGTTCAAGGTTTCACAGGTGGTGAAGGTACTTTTCACGCTGGTCAAATGATTGAATATGGAACAAACGTAGTTGGAGGAGTTACTCCAGGAAAAGGTGGTCAAACACATTTGGATCGACCTGTTTTTAATACAGTTGCTGATGCGGTTGACAAAGCAGGAGCTAATGTTTCTATCATTTTCGTTCCACCTGCATTTGCTGCAGATGCGATCATGGAAGCAGCTCAAGCTGGAATTAAAGTTATTGTTTGTATTACGGAAGGAATTCCTGTAAACGACATGGTTAAAGCAAAAGAGTTTATTTCTGAATATGACTGTACTTTAGTTGGACCTAACTGTCCTGGTATCATTACTGCTGGAGAAGCGAAAGTTGGAATTATGCCAGGTTTTGTTTTCAAAAAAGGTAAAATTGGTATCATTTCTAAATCAGGTACTTTAACATATGAAGCGGCTGATCAAGTTGCTAAAGCTGGTATGGGAATTACAACTGCAATCGGAATCGGTGGAGATCCAATCATTGGAACAACAACGAAAGAAGCGGTTCAATTGTTAATGAACGATCCAGAAACAGAAGGTATTGTTATGATTGGTGAAATCGGTGGAAATTTAGAAGCTGATGCTGCTCGTTGGATTAAAGACAATTCTAAAAAACCTGTTGTTGGTTTTATCGCTGGAGAAACAGCGCCTAAAGGTAGAACAATGGGTCATGCTGGTGCCATCGTTGGTGGAGATGACGATACTGCAGAAGCAAAGAAAAGAATTATGAGAGAATGTGGAATTCACGTAGTTGATTCTCCTGCTCATATCGGTTCTAAAATGGCAGAAGTTTTAGGTGTAAAAGCTTAAGAATAAAATATAGGCGATAAGCCTAAAAAAAATACGGACAGGTTACGACCTATCCGTATTTTTTTTGCTTTTCATACGCACTTTTTTTACACCTTTACACCATGAATATCAACTCCATCGTTCTTGAAATCAAAGACGGACGTAAATTCGATTCCTATCAATCTTACTTTAAGAAAAATCCAAGTGAGGTTGAAGAATTGGTTACTCTTGTTGAAGAAATGGCTGAATACCCACTTCAAGAATATGCCTCTTGGATTTTAGTGCATATTTGTAAATCACAAAAAGAATTAGTTGCTCCATTTTATTCTAGGTGTATTGAAATACTCTTTGTGAATGAGAATCAATCCGTTCGACGTAATATTTTAAACGTCATTCAGCACCTTAAAATTTCCACCTACCGAGAAAGTGAATTCATAGACTTACTTATTTCATTCATTCAAAATTTTGAGAACAAAGTCGCTACTCAAGTTTACTCCATGCACCTTCTTGCGTTATTCACTTTAAAGTATCCTGAGATAAAAACCGAAATTATCGAAATCATTCAATTGCATGCTGAAAAGAAAACTCCAGCTTATGGAGCAGGGTTTCGAGGATATTTAAAAAGTACTAAGAAAATTAAAGACTTGAAAGAGTAGTACATACTCTCATACATTTCCTATTTTCCATGTAACAGAATAACACAGAGTTCACTGAGAGAATGAAGGTTTGGAAGTAGAAAACCATTTTATCATCATTTTTTTTTTTAATAAAACTCTACGCAACTCTGTAACTCCTCCCATTCTCCGTGTAATAGAATAAAGTCAATTTGAAATACAACTCTAAAAATTCTCCTTAACTTTGCCAAAACTCATTTTATGAAAAATATTATTGTACTATTTATTTTTCTTTCTCTACTACAATCTTGTATGAAAGGAGAATCTGCTGATCTTGTAATTCACAATGCTCAAATTTATACAATGGATGATTTCAATACCGTCCACAATGCAATTGCAATCAAAGATGGTAAAATTCTCGAAGTTGGCCCTGAAAGACAGATTATCAACAAATACAGTGCAGAAGAAACCATTGACGCAGGAAGTAAAAGTATCTACCCTGGTTTCATTGATGCGCATGGTCACATTCTTTCTTATGCCCGACAAAAATTAAGCATCAACTTAGTTGGTTGCAAATCTTACGATGAAATGTTAGTTCGTATAGAGATGTACCAAAGTCGCCACAACCGAAAATTCATCATCGGTCGTGGTTGGAATCAAAATTTATGGAAAAAGAGTGATGGAATGCCAACCAACGATCGTTTAAATGAATTGTTTCCGGATATTCCAGTCTGTTTGTTTAGAATTGACGGTCATGCATTACTCGCCAATGATTACCTCATCAAAAACTCAAATGTTGTCGAAAAATTCAATACTAACCCAGAACTCCACGAAGGAGGCTACCTCATTCTCGATTCCTTACAAAATACAACAGGCGTTTTCATTGACAATGCCATGAATCCAATTTTGGATATCCTCCCTGATTTCCCTTTGAACGAATTAAAAGATGCCATCTTAGAAGTACAGGAAGAATTGTTCGGTTATGGGATAACTGGTGTCCATGAAGCAGGTTTACAATTTGAAGAAGTTGAAATATTAGACGAATTGATGGAAGAAGGTAAACTTCCTTTGAATATTTACGGAATGCTTCTACCAACGGATGACAATATTGCGTTTGCTCGAGAAAATGGCATTTACCAAAAAGACAATTTAACCATCCGTAGCTTTAAAGTTTATGGTGACGGGGCATTAGGTTCTCGTGGCGCATTCTTAAAACATAATTATGCTGACATGCACGACCACAAAGGGTATTTGACGACCTCTTTAAATCGCATGAAAGAAATAGCAACAATTTGTGAAGAAGTAAATTACCAAATGAATACACATGCCATCGGCGATTCAACCAATCGAATAATGCTAGATATCTACCAAGAAATTTATGACGTAAAGCCTGATCACCGATGGAGAATTGAACATGCACAAATTGTTGACCCAAAAGATTTTAAATTATTTGCGGATGCGGGAGTTTTTCCAAGTGTTCAGCCCACTCACGCAACTTCAGATCAATCTTGGGCAGAATCTAGATTAGGAAAAGCAGGAATGGCTGGTGCGTACGCTTATCGTTCTTTATTGAACCAATTTGGAATGATTGCCATAGGAACTGATTTCCCTGTAGAGGCAACTGATCCTTTTTTAACCATTCATGCAGCTGTAAACAGACAGAATGCAGAAGGAATTCCTGGTGGAGGATTTCAAATGGAAGAGAGTATTTCGATAGAACAATGTTTACGTGGTATGACAATTTGGGCAGCATTTGCAGCTTTTCAAGAGAATGAACTGGGAACAATAGAAAAAGGAAAAGATGCGACAATTATCATTCTTGAATCACCTTTAAATGCAACAGAACAATTCAAGAATAATTTTGCATTCATGACATTTATAAAAGGAAAAAAGGTCTATTCCGTAGAATAGACCTTTGTCAAAACGAATTTTTCGACCATTAAACCAGAAAAAAATCGAATTCCGTCTTGAATACTTTTAAAATGATGGACAAGATATTGTTCTAAAAGACGCTGGTTTATTCCTACAATTCAAGTTTAAACCTAGCGATATTTCGTGAGAGCCACCCGAAACACCATTGTTTAATTTAGATACTGTTACGTCATAACTGTATCCAATTTTAAATTTTCCTGTATGTAATCCAACCGATAGGATGAATGCATCTCTATTTCTGTACCAAGCTCCAAAAGTAAATACGCCATGTTTGATGTAGGTACCGATTGCAATTTCTTGAAATCCATTTTGGTATTGGTAAATAATATTTGGCATAATAGAAGTAGCATTTGCATATTGAGAATGTCTACCCAATTTAATTTCAGCCCCAATGTGACCTGTAAATCGCATCGGTAATTTTGAAACACCTTCAATCATAGATTCATTCGGACGATTCAAGTGATGAACAGCTAATCCAAAGAAAAAGTTTTTAGAATAACCAACCATTCCTGCAGATGCGTCAAAGAAATAACGAGATCCTGCTCTTGGAACATCACCTGTTTGATAGATGAATCCTTTTCGAGGGTCAATCATATCACCAAAAGTTAATTTGTCCCAGTCTAAATATTTATTGAACATTGCAGCTTTTACTCCAAAAAGCATTGAGAATTTACGGTTGACTTTTAAATGATACGAATAAACTAAACCAATCATTGAAGTGTAAATTGTTCCCTGTCCTTGTTGGTCATGCATACCGATAATTCCAATTCCACCATTGATGTTTTTGAAGTATTGGTCGTAAGAAGCGCTATATGTCACATAATTCCCAGAAAGACTTGGCCATTGGTTACGGTAATTCATCGCAAATCTCGGACAACCATTTGATCCGGCGAAAGCTGGATTCAAGTAGATAGGATTAGCGTAGAATTGCGTAAATTGGGGATCCTGCGAAAATGAGCTAAAAGCCCCCAAAATAAAACTAATGATTAAAATTCCTTTTTTCATCTTTTATAGATTTAATAATCTTTTGCCAAAACGGTTTGGCTTACCTACTATTCTTAATGTAACTTGATGCGATATTGCTCTATCATGAGTCATATCACTTGATAAATAATCTGCTGTATATTGTACTGAAAAGTGTTTAAACTTTACACCTAAAGAAGCTATGGGGTCCATCAAAGATGAAACTCCGGCACCAATTGTTAACCAATTCAACCTGTAATTAGCTCCAAGCCAAGCTTCCGATAATTTTTCATTCTTCTGATAAACAAAATAAGGTGAAAA
Source organism: uncultured Fluviicola sp. (assembly GCA_964387525.1). GTDB lineage: Bacteria > Bacteroidota > Bacteroidia > Flavobacteriales_D > Crocinitomicaceae > UBA4466. The sequence goes on along the minus strand of CAYLWS010000002.1, from coordinate 121,639 downwards.
ACTCATTTTTTTATTTTGAGAAACCCAATCCGTTCCTGCAGTAAAAGAATAATAAAAATCAGCTCTTTTTGGATTATCTATATCGTTTTCATAAATATTATCCTTGTGTCGAAAGAGATTATCTAATTGAGCACTGACAAAAAACCATTCCGTGTTCACCATCAACCCAACACCTAAATCTTTGTACCACAAATCTTTTCCACTAGGAGATTGACCTTGTGGGTAAAAGTCTTGCATATTCTGGCGTCCTATTTCAACATTATTAGTATTCTCCATTCTGTCGAAATTCAATACTTTTTTCCCCATTTTAAATCGAACAGAAGGTTCAAAGGTCACTGTTTTGGTCAATGATAATTTTGGAGAATATGTAACTGCAACATTGGATACGTTTATTCCACCATTTCCATAAGTAGAATGGCTTAATTGAACACCTACACCGCCTTTCATCATGTTAGAATATCCATCCAATGCAATCTTATTCATAAATTGTTCATTGTCCTCACCTAACCATTGAATTCGAGACAATGCTTGAAAACGAGTAGACAACATCGTTCCAGTAGAACTAAAATTAACATCATTGATTAACAATCCTGGGATATGAAAATCCGCATCTCTATAATTCTTCAATGCAACTGGATTATTTGCCATTCTTTCTACTTTCCGAGCAAAACCTTTCAATTTCTTTTGGAAAGAAATGGTTTGTTTATTTTTTTTCTTTTTAAAATCACTTAAAAACACAGTCGTTGTCTCAGTTAAAACAGACAATCCATTTTCATTCAAAGAATGGGAATTCGTAAAACCATCCTCATTTGAAATATCTTCATTCATTGAACTATAAAATGGTAATTCATTGTTCAACGAATGAACAACATTTTCATTTCCTCCTTCATAGTTAGTTATATTAGGATCTATTATTATTCCAGATTGATTATTACCATTGGTTATTCTTTGTTCATTATTTGAATAATCTTCCATAAAATCTGATGACCTTCTTATTTCTGAGTAATTATTAGAGTCATTTTTTTTACTAATCTCTGTATTTCTAATAATTTCGATTTCATTCTCCAACAATCTCATCATCAAACTCGACTGTGTATTATTCTTCGAAATTTGGATTAAACTTTCCGAAGAAAAACTGTTAGAAATTGAAGGTATGGAAAACAATAAAAGAAAAATTGAGGCCACTGATGCAAAATAGAACCAACCAAAATCTCTACTTTTAATCAAAGAAACTGAAGAAGGAAAAATTATTTCATTGGCTTCAACTTTTGCCATCTCCCAAACATTTCTATCTACATCTAATTCTGGATGTTGCATCAAGAATAATTCAAGTTGTTGAATTTGAGAAGAAGATAAATTCCCTTCTTCTAATTCAAATAACCAAAGGTCTATATTTGAAAATGATGGTCCGCTCATACCAGTTCTACCATTCCTTTTAACTGTTTCTTAATTTTTTTTCGACCTCTAAATAAATAGACTTTTACCTGTGCATCAGAAAGCGTTAAAATCTCACCAATTTCTTTGTAAGAATACCCTTCTAAATCACGTAATAAAATAACACTTTTCTGAACTGGAGGAAGAATAGAAACTGCTCTATCTACCACTTGACGAGATTCAAAATAGTGATTTGACACTCCACGATCGAAGGCTTGAACATCATCTGTTAAATGAATCCGACCTTTCTTCTTTCTAAAATTGATCATGGTATTGTGAGCAGTTGTAAACAACCAAGATTTTGCTTTCTCGGCTTCTACTTTTCTTCTATTGTTCCATAATTTTTCAAAGACATCTTGCACAATATCCTTCGCATCCTCTCTATTTCTGAGAAAACGGAAAGCGTATCCAAATAAATTATTTGAATACTGATTAACGACGCTATTGTATTGACTTCTTTTCAAAAAAATGTTTAAATCGATTACAGTTAAAACAAATGACAACCTGATTTTGTTACACTAATAACGGGAGAATTTTAGTTAATTATATATATACCAACTGACGATTACCAAACTACACCTCGTATCGAATATTTAGGGTAGTTCGCTGAATATTTTTTTTAGCTTATTTTTAGAGAGATAAAGATCATTTTTTTCGTTATATTCGTGAAAACCAAATTTGATATTATGATTGAAGCTAAAAGACTTTTTGACATTCCCCACTATCAATTAAAGAACCATCCTAATGAGAAAATGTTTGTGACAAAAATTGGCGGTTCTTGGGAAGGAGTTTCTTCAAAAGAGTTTATTGATCATGTTATGTCGATCTCAAAAGGGTTAATTGCATTAGGTGTTGAAGCAGGTGATAACGTAGGAATTGTTTCTAAAACACGATATGAATGGAATGTTATGGATATTGCAATACAGCAAGTCGGAGCTATTGTTGTTCCTTTTTACCCGAACATTTCTGAAAGTGATTATGAATATATTTTCAACGATGCCAATATCAAATTATGTGTTTTAGAAAATGAAGAATTGACTTCTAAAATTGCACATATAAGAAAAAAATTACCTTTACTGAAAGATGTTTTTACGATGGAAAATGTTCCTGGAGAATCACATTGGTCAACGATTGTTTCTGCAGGAGAGAACATCGATGAAAAAGATGTTCTTTCTAGAATGGAATTGATAAAGTATGAAGATATGGCTACCATTATTTATACATCTGGTACAACTGGAAATCCAAAAGGTGTAATGCTTTCTCATAAAAACTTACTGTCTAATGTTGAAGCATGTATTGAACCCATCCCTGCATCTTACAACTCAAACGTTTTGTCCTTTTTACCAGTTTGCCACGTTTACGAGAGAATGTTGCACTATTTATACATGTACATCGGCTGTTCCATTCATTTTGCTGAATCAATGGAAACAATTGGAGATAATATTAGAGAAGTAAAACCAGATGTCTTCTCTGCTGTTCCTAGACTTTTAGAAAAAGTTTTTGACAAAATAATGGCAAAAGGAGATGATTTGAAAGGAATTAAACGGAAATTGTTTTTCTGGGCGGTTGATGTAGCGGAAGATTATAAAGAAGTAGGTCGATCTGGTTTTTACAATTTCAAATTAAAAATTGCCCGAAAACTTATTTTTTCGAAATGGCAAGAAGCTTTAGGAGGGAATATTAAAGCAATTGCCTCAGGAAGTGCTGCCTTGCAACCAAGATTAGCACGTATATTTTTAGCTGCCGGAATTCCAATTTTAGAAGGGTATGGATTAAGTGAAACATCACCAGTATGTTCTGTAAATAGTTTTTCTAAAGGAATTAGAATTGGTACCGTTGGTGCACTCATTGATAATGTAGAAGTAAAAATTGCATCTGATGGCGAGATATTAGTCAAAGGACCAAATGTAATGCTTGGCTATTATAATTTACCAGAAGTTACAGCTGAGGTAATTAAAGATGGTTGGTTCCATACAGGAGATATTGGAGAGTTCATTGAAGGTAAGTTTTTAAAAATAACCGATCGTAAGAAAGAAATTTTCAAAACTTCTGGTGGAAAATATGTAGTTCCCCAAGCAATGGAGAATAAATTCAAAGAATCACGTTTCATTGAACAAATCATGGTTTTAGGCGAAGGTAGAAAGTACCCTTCAGCTTTGATTGTCCCTCCCTACCAATTCATTAAAGAATGGGCAAAAAGAAAGCACATTGACTTAGGTGATGGTAGTAATCAATCTATTGCTAATCACCCTAAAGTAATTGAAAGAATCGAACGAGAAATTCAATCATTTAATAAGGAATATGGGAATTGGGAAAAAATTAAAAGTTTCAAGATTTTAGAAAATGAACTATCTATTGAAGGTGGAGAATTAACTCCAACTTTAAAACTGAAAAGAAAGAAAATATTGGAGAAACATACTGTTTTAATCGAGGAGATTTACGCTGACTAATGAATCAGTGTGAATAAATAGTTAATGTATAAAATCCTTCATAATACTAGTCGTTGCAGAGACAACAAACTCAATCCCTAGTGCTATAACTATAAAACCAATTATTCGAGATAAAGCGTTAATTCCAGATGCACCTAGTACTTTCACTATCATAAAGGAAGAATGTAAGATATAGAAAATCAAACCTGTTGAGAAAACAATCGCAATAAGAATGGTCAATATGTTATCCCAACCTGAATACTCTTGGTTATATGTGATTAAAAGTGAAATGGTACCCGGTCCGGCTATCATTGGCAAAGCTAACGGTGTCATCGAAATCTCAGTCCTTGATTCTATGTCTTCTTCCACGCTTTTCTTTTTCATTCCTTTATGCTTCGTGAATTGCCCTGTTAAAAGAGCAAAACCAGATGAAGTAATAATTAAACCACCTGCAATTTTTAGAGAATTAATACTTATTCCAAAAAAATTGAGAATATATTTCCCCATAAAAAAAGAAATTAGAAGTATAATCAATACATTAATTGATGTTTTAAAAGCAACTTTTGTTCTTTCTTTCTTTGTGTGCTCATGTGTCAATCCAACAAAAACTGGCACTGTTCCTAAAGGGTTCATTACGGAGAAAAGTGCTCCGAATATCATACTGAATAATTCCATTTTTTTTCACAAAGAAAGGTAGGAGCCCCACTTTATTCTATTAAATGAACATTATGTCTGTATTAATATTCCCAAACAACATTACTCAAAAAACTCGTCTGAGAAATTCACTAAATAAACTTTATTCGTAGCTCGGGTCAAAGCAGTATACAGCCAGCGGTAATAATCATTCCCCAAAATATCATCATTAATAAAGCCTTGGTCAATGTAAACATCACTCCACTGTCCACCTTGAGATTTGTGACAGGTAACGGCATAAGAATATTTCACTTGCAATGCATTAAAATAAGGGTCCGCTAGAATTGCGTCATACCGTTCTTTTTTATTCCTAAGATGAGAATGGTCTCTCTCCACAGAATAGAATAAATCTTTCATTCTTTCTCGGGACAATGATGGTCCATCGACACTTAATGTTTCAATGTGAATAATCAATTCTATATCTCCCAATTCTTCGTAATCTATGAACCGAACAATAACATGTGCAAATTCAAACCCATGCATTTCTTCTACTTTTCGGACTCGACGAATTTCAATTATTTCTCCATTTGCAATGAATCCGATTTTAGTATCATCACCCAACCAAAAATAATTATTCTTTACCACCATTAAACTATCGCCTGAACACAATAGTTCTTCATACCAAAGGATTCTACCGCGAATATGTTGGTTGTATTGATTTGCTTGTTTATTCGAACGGGTAATCAAAATTGTTTCTTCTTGCCCAACATTTGAAAAACTATTTTCTAATTCTTCCTGTAATTCTTGCCCAGTTATTCGTACTAGATCAGTATTCGGTTTCAATTGAAATTTTGGATAATCTACCCAATCAGTATTACGAAGTAAGGTAGCGTTTCGAAGAATTTCAGAATCAGTGGCTTGTCGGAGCACATTAGTCAACTGGAATGATGATATGGATAAATTATAGAAATGATTCTGCAAGTACTCAACACTTAATGCCGGAGAGAAATCACTTCCAACAGGCGGTAATTGCCCTTCATCTCCTATCAAAATTAATTTACAATTTTCGCCAGAATAAACGTATTCGAAAAGATCTTCCAGTAAATTTCTCGCGCTCACTCCTCCATCTTTCGTCACGGTATAATCACCAATCATAGAAGCTTCATCTACAAAAAAAAGTGTATTTTTAAATAAATTTGGCATCAAAGTAAGTCCTGCTGATATTTCTACTTTAGACTTTCTCCTGTAAATATGTTTATGGATTGTAAACGCTTCTTGGTTTGATTTATGACTAAATACTTTTGCCGCACGACCAGTTGGTGCAAGTAATTTCGTTTTAACTTTAAAACTATTCAATGCACGAACAAATGCACCTAAAACAGACGTTTTACCCGTTCCAGCGTATCCACTTATTACAAATAGTTGTTTTCCATCTCGTTTTCGGGCGAATTCTTCCAGTTGCTGAAATAAATCCATCTGACCATCCGTGGGCTGCATTCCAAAATGAGAAACTAAAGTTGAATAAAACGAAGGTTGATCCATTTGATAAAACTACTACCATTTTTTATTTCACCTCTAAAAAAATGGTCGAAAAACCATTAAAACGGCAAAAAAACACTTATATCTTCTTTTCGTTGATTAAAAGGTTCAAAAAAACTACTCTAGGACAGTGGATAAAATCTAAAAAATTGTAGTTTTGTTGAAACTCAAATTTAAAAAGATAAATTATGACCGTTATATTAAAGAAATACACAGTACCAGCTTTGTTTTTTATTATAGGATTGATTGTTATCTCCATTGGTATATCTCAAAACCAAGGACTAATGTTCAACATGGCAGCTGTGATGTTATTCGTTGCTGGAGCGCTTAGTGTGTTTCTCAGTACAGGTTCTCTTAAATCAGGAGTAGTTTATGTTTTGGGTGGATCTGCAGGGATAGCAGCCATTGTTGCTTTGTTCTTTTCTTGGAAAAGTGTAAATGAAACAACAACTTACAATAACAACTATAAAGAGTGTAAAGCTTTGGCAATTCAAAATTTACAAGACATTCGATACATTCAAAAAATTTATGCTGGGAAAAATGGGAAATACATTTCTGATTGGAATGAGTTAATTGATTTCGTTCAAAATGGAACTATGCCATATATGGATCCAATTGGAAACGTTCCAAATCGTAAAGTAGATTTAGCAGAGAATAAATACTTGCACAACGGAAAAAATCCTCCAGTTGATCAAGACATGACTGAAAAACAAGCGTATATTTTATCAAAATGGCTAGAAGGTCCAAATTGGGCAAAAGATTTTAAAAATTTCAAAAGAGATACGATTCAAAAAAGTATAATGGAATTGAAATTTAACAACATTTCTTATACAAAAAATAGAGAAAAACTTGGTTTTTACCGGTTTTCAGCTGACTCATTGCCTTTTATTCCATTCACAGGATCACAGGAAAGATGGACAGTAATGACAAAAGATTCCGTAAAAATGGGAGAAGAATCATTTCCTACGTTAAGAATTGAAGGTAATATTCCTTTTGCTGAAGTTCAAGGAAAGAATGAAGACAAAGAATTGATTTACTTTGGAAACACTTCAATTAACGACCTTGGTGGTTCTTGGGAAGAATAATCAATGACGAAATCTCAATTAACGATTGAAGTTGCTGATCAATTTGTTCAGTTTACCTCTTTTCAAGGTGACACGGTTCAACAACAAGCAATCATTCAAATCAACTTATCAGACGAGTCTATTCGTAAAGAAGAACTATCTACTTGTTTTGAAAAGAACTCTTTTCTTTCGATCGATTTTGACGAGATTAGTTTGAGTTATGTCTCAAAAGAGTCTTCATTAGTACCTAATAGTATTTTTGCTGAATCTACACCTGATTCAATTTTCAAACTTTGCTTTGGTGAACCAAAAGAAAAATATTCTGTTGATTTCAACCGTATTTCTGAACTTTCAATTGTAAACATTTATACAATTCCAGATTGGTTGAAACGTTTTTTCGTACTGAAATTCCCGAGAATAATTATTCAGCATGAAGGCACACACGGTTTACGTAAAATACTGAATTCAGAAACTTTTCATTTGAAAGTATCACTAATGTTTCATACTAATTATTTTTGCATGACCATTGTGAAGCATTCTAACCTTGAGTTTTATTCTTTCTTTGATTACCAAAACGATGACGATATTATTTACCATGTTCTATTTGCTTTACAACAAAAAGAACTCGTCAATGAAAAAGGTATTTTAGAATTAATACACGGCATTGATTCCAATACAAAATCTTTTGTTGATTTAAAGGGGAAATTCAAGAGAATTAAGGAATTGGCATCTTTGGAAGTCAACGAAAAAAATAACTTTATCGCTCAATCACAATTGTTATGCGTATAATTAGAGGCAAGTACAAAACAAGGTATTACAGAATGCCGAAAGGATTTCCATCTCGACCAACTACTGATTTTGCAAAAGAAGGTCTTTTCAATGTTCTAGAACATCAATATTTCTTTGATAACATGGACATTTTAGATTTATGTGTTGGAACAGGAAGTATTGCTATGGAGTTTCTTTCAAGAGAAATAGGAAAAGTGGTTGCTGTAGACATCAATTACAATTGCATCCGTCACATGAAAACTGTGGCAAAGAAGTTTGATTGCGAACGTGATATTCATATCATTAAATCTGACATTCTTAAATACCTAGACAAATCAGAGAAACAGTTCGATTTAATTTTCGCTGACCCTCCTTATGCGTATGAGCATCATAAAGAAATTGTTCAAAAAGTTTACGGTCAAAATAGGTTGAAAGAAGATGGAATTCTAATTATTGAACACGGAAGAGATACGGACCTTTCTCAAGAACTTAACTTCAAAGTAAAGAAAAGTTATGGTAATGTCCATTTTAGTTTTTTTGAAATAGAGATTGAAGAAGAAAATTAGTAGTACTTTCTCTTATTTTTAATTTCAATGACAGATCAAATAAAAACCGATTTGTACTGTTCAAAATAAAATCTCTACCTTTAAACAATAAATCAACGTTATGCGTAAGAAAATTGGATTATTTCCCGGCTCTTTTGATCCTTTCACAAAAGGACACGAAGCTGTTGTTAAAAAAAGTTTAGCATTATTCGACGAAGTAATCATTGGAGTTGGAGTCAACAGTTCAAAAAAATACATGTTTGATTTAGAAAAGAGAATGCGCCATATTTCTGCACTTTTCGAGAACGAAACAAACATTTCTGTCCAACAATTTCAAACACTTACGGTTAACTTTTGCAAAGAAATAAATGCCTCCCACATTATCCGTGGATTGAGAGATTCAAAAGATTTTCAATATGAAAAATCAATCGCTCACATGAATTTTGATATTTCGGGAATTGAAACCGTTTTCTTTTTGACAGACCAGAGATACTCTGCAATCAACTCTTCAATTATCCGTGAAATTCAGAAAAATGGTGGTCCAATTGATAGTTTCGTTACAAAGCCTGAACTCCTTTTCTGAGTAATGGTACAATTAATGTAAGAAACAGTCGTTCTAAAAATAAAACCAGTATGCGATTCTCTCTCCTTATTCTTTTCTTCCTATTTTCATTTTTATCCACAGGTCAAGTAACCATAAATGGTTTTGCTCCTGCATACGTTGGTAAAACAATTCAAGCATTCCGAGTACTCGATTTTTTTAGTCATAAAGAAGAAATGGTTGCTTCAACTACAGTAAAGGATGACAGTACTTTCACCCTTTATTTCAACTCTGATTATACGCAGAAAATAATTATAAAATCAAACAATAACGAAGGGTTCCTACTTGTACAACCCAACGCAACTTACACAATTGATTTACCTGAAAAAGATAAATACACTCCATACCGTCCCGATGGAAATCAGGTTGAAATTGGATTCTACAATTTAGACAGTACAGATATAAATTACAAAATACTCGGTTTTCAACGTTGGGTAGATTATTTCTTGGGTAATAATTATCATTTAAAGAGTACTGAACCTCTTGAATTTACGGAGAATATGGATCGTTTTAAATTACGCGTTGAAAAAGCGTATAAAAGCGACAGCAGTACATATTTAAAAACACACATTAAATTCACTTTTGCCAGTTTAGATAACATTCAAACAGCTGCAGAACGGAATAGATATGAGAAACATGATTTCTACATAAAATATACTCCAGTGCAATATCACAATGAAACGTACATGCAATACATCAGTGATTTTTATCAAAAGATGATGCCTCGATTACCGAGTAAAACCAACCAAGCAGTTTACGAAGCCATTCTCAACAGTAGTCCAACACTAATGATGAAAGCTCTAGGCACTGAATATACGCTTATCAACCTGCGTATACGGGAAATGATTATGATCAAGACTTTATCTGAAATCTATTATTCCGATGATTATCCTCAAACAAACATAATTACAATTCTAGACAGTTTATCGAATAAGTGCTTATTTAAAGAAAACGAGATAATTGCACAAAATTTAAAAAGTAGAATAACTGCATTAGTTCCCGGTGGTCAAGCTCCTTCATTTGTTTTAATGGCAAAAGAAATGGAGAGTAAAACGATTTCTTCTTTCTCCGGAAAATATATCTATTTTCATTTTTTCGATCCAGAAAGTGAGGAAAGTGCTAAAGAGCTACCTCTTTTGGTTGAAATGTATTCTAAATATAGTTCATACATTGATTTTGTATCTATAGTAAGAGAAAATAGTCAGTTTACTGAAATAGCATCTAAGAGAATAAATGATTTACCGTGGGACGTATACCCTATCAAATCTTCAAATTCAATTTGGAAAAACTACCAAGTAGAATCATTGCCTTTATATGTTTTAATTGATGCCCAAGGCTACATAGTCGCAAGTCCTGCACTAGGACCTAAACCAAATGGTCAATACCAAACGATTGATAGAACATTTTTCTACATTAAGAAAGCAATGGAAAAATAGGCGGGATGATTATGATTCAATCGTATTAATTAGAATAGCCAAAAGATATTATCCTTTTTTGTAAAATTTCTAACTCCCCCACAACTCAATAACAGTTGCACCTTGACCGTACTCTTCATAACTTGCGTCATAATATTCAACTCCATTCTCTTTGTTCAGAAATGAACGGATTTCGTAGCGTAGAACACCTTCTCCAACACCATGAATGGCAACAATTTTCCTTGTTTTATTCGCTTTTGATCGAGTAAAAAACTGTCGAAATGCAATCATCTGCTGAGAAAGGATTTCATGATTTGATAAACCTCTATGAGAATCAGTTAATTCTTCAATGTGCAAATCAATTTCTGGAACAAATTTCTTTTTATTTATATCTGAAGAAGATTTATGATGAAGGCGTTTATTTAAACGATTGTCTTGTATGTAAATATTTTCAGCTTCATCATCTTCAATACGATATTCCTCGTTGTAAACAGGCGCAATTTGAGAAGGTAAATAACTATGAGCAAATCCATCTCCATCTAAGACTGACACTCTTCCGTTACTTAAGATTCCTTCCACAACTCCACTACCAGCTTGGTGAAGAAAGACTACTTTCATTCCTGATCTATAAAGCATCGATGTACCATTGAATATCTACATACCAAAAAAGAAGAAAAGGAACTAAAAAAGAAGTAACCCAAAAAAGTAAGATTAGAAATTTAAACAATAAGCTACTGTCATTTTCCAGAGGAGTAACCAAAACATTGTTTACTTGAGAAGCTAACACAGGATTCAGTTCTTCTTCTGGCACTTGATCAATATATTTTTCTAATGCAGGCGTGTATTCTATTACAATTCTCTTAATTTGATGAAAAGACTTATTACTTAGCAAGTTGTATGTTGTCGCATAATCTACATCACATTCATTTAACTCTTTATGAATCTCATACCTTTTCTGCATTGCACGAACTCTAAACCCCATAAAAAAACCAAAGATCACCAAAATATAACTCGAAATATACCATCCAACCCCTATAATTGTCAACGACGAGATGAAGGCGAAAATCATTAAAAACAATTCATTCTTTTTACGAAAAAACAATTTAAACATTTGCCCACCATCCAAAGGATCTACTGGTAATAAATTAATCAAATTCAATAAAAGAAAGAGCAACCCGACGGAAACCATCCAAGAAAAATGAAAGTCTGCACCAAAAAAGACAAGGAGTCCACCAACAAGAACCCCTGGAAAAGGACCTGCTGCTGTAACGATAAAACTTTCTTTTTGGGAGTAATTTAACTTTGTACCTTGAACAAATGCGCCCATTAGTGGGACGAACATCATTCTAACCCCCCTGTAACCAAAAACCTTCATGGCGATAAAATGTCCCAATTCGTGAAATAATAAAACGACAACAAGATAAATTATAAAATTAATTTGATCTGTAAAAAGGAAAAAAACAAGCACAAATAAAACCATTGAAAAAAAAGTCATTGACATTCCTCCCTTCTGGGTTTTCTCCACTAATTCTGGTTTTTCTGAATAAAAATCAAACGAATCCATAGATTAAAGATAATTAGAAAAATGAATTGAGCAAAATCTTTAGGAATTCTTAACGAATTGAGCAAAATCTTTCGCAAAATATGTCAAGATCCCATCGGCTCCAGCCCTACGAATACTCATCAACATTTCAGACATTGATGCTTCGTAATCAAGCCAACCATTTTGACTTGCTGCATAAATCATTGCACATTCTCCACTGACGTTGTAGGCAGTAATTGGAATGTCAAAATTTTCTTTTAGTATATGAATAATATCAAGGTAGCTCGTTGCTGGTTTTACCATCATCATATCTGCACCTTCTTGATAGTCAAGTTCAGCCTCAATTAGAGCTTCACGCTTATTCGTTGGACTCATTTGATACGACTTTTTATCTCCACTTTTAGGTGCAGAATCTAGCGCATCTCTAAACGGCCCATAAAAAGCACTTGCATATTTTGCCGTATATGCCATGATACTTGTTTGAGAATAGCCCGCTTCATCGAGTGAATCCCTTAAATAGCCTATTCTTCCGTCCATCATATCCGAAGGTCCAAGAATATCAATTCCAGCTTGTGCTTGAGCAATCCCCATTCGCGCTAATATTGGCAATGTTTCATCGTTCAAAACAATGTTATTTTTTACCAAGCCATCATGGCCATCGGAAGAATACGGATCCATTGCAACATCACTCATTAGAGATATTTGGGGAAAATTTTTCTTTATTACAGCAATTGCATTCAAATAAAAATTATCATCTGCATAACTATACGATGCAATTGTGTCTTTTAAATTCTCTTTGACCGCTGGGAAAAGAACGAATTTATCAATTCCAAGTTGGACACACTCCTCAATTTCTTTCAGAATAAGGTTAAGAGACCAACGGAAATTGCCAGGCAAAGATTTAATTTCTGTTTTAATATCATTTCCATCTTCAATAAATAGTGGATAAATAAGATTATTTGTTCCTAACATTGTTTCTTCAACCATTGATCTAATGGCGATTGAACTACGATTTCTTCTTGGTCTTCTTCTCATACAATAAAATGTTATCAACAAATTTAGCAAGTTCGTTTTAAAAAAGACAATTTTATTTATATTTACATTCAAATTAACACTATTATATGAAAAAAGTAAGAATTCATTATTTATTCATTGCAACATTTGCGCTACTATCACTTTCTTCTTGTACTGAAGATGAGCCTATCGAACAAAATGTAATTGATGAAGAGGTATTAGATCCAAACAATGCAATTAATACAGTTTTTGATGGTAAAATTTTCAGTATCCCTTCACCTGTTCAAACAGCCTATTTAATTAAAGGTCTAGATTTATCTTTTGATGAGAGTTTAGGAAATGACCCTGAGAATGTAAATAATTATATTTCTGAATATCAACAAGCGTTAAACTTAGGTATATACAGTACAGACTTAGGCTATTCAGCTTTGTATAACCAAAAGAATACAACTTTAAATTATTTATCTTCTTTACAAGTTCTTACAAATGAATTAGGTTTAGATGTTGCTTTTACGGATGATTTCTTGAAAGAATTTGAAAAAAACACTGACAATGATAAGATAATGATTCAATTAATGTCTGATGCTTTTAAAACCGCAGACAACTTTTTAAAATCAGCCAACAGAAAACCTGCCTCTGCTTTAATTCTAACTGGCGGTTGGATTGAGTCTATGTATTTAGCGTGTGAATTGAATGCTAAAAATCCAAATGATGAAATTCGAAAAAGAATCGGAGAACAAAAACAAACAATCGGAACAATCGTCGATATTCTCACAGAATATAACCCTAAAGGGATGAATGATGAGTTAATTGCTTCAATGCAATCTTTATCTGAAATTTTCAATCGTGTAAATATTTCTTATGAATATGTTGCACCGGAAACAGATGAAGAAAATAAAACAACTGTTTTCAGAAATCAAACAGAGGTATCTATTGAAGAAAATGTTCTATCTGAAATTATAGAAAAAGTAGAATCTATTCGTTTATCCATCATTAAAAAATAAAACATGAAATTTATAACACTATTAATCATCACTTTCATTTTTGGAATGGTGCATGCTCAAAACCAAGATTGCGAAGGTATTGTCAAAGATTGCGAAGCACTCTTAACGAAAACGGATGATGGATCAACTTTCATTTCTGATGGACAAGTTTACACGGCATTTTTGGACCGTGAAAAAGCTGAATTCAACACCACTTTCTACGGAGGAGCAACTTACAGATTAGCTGCTAGTGCGGGTTCAAAGGAAAATTATGTGATTTTTACGATAAAAGATCAAGAAGGAAATATTTTGTTTTCCAATAAGAATTACAGAAACGCACCTTATTGGGATTTTGAAGTCGAAAATACTATCCCTGTAGTGATTACAACAGAATTGGACATGGACTTGAAAGTAACGGGTTGTGTTGTAATGATGATTGGTTTTAATAACTAACCCCTGAATGAGCGATAGAATTCTTCGAGCATTGATGCACCTCTTTGCTATAATTGCAAAGATTGATGACGTCGAAGATGAGGATTCTACAAAAATTGAGAGCTCTAAAGGAAAGAAAATTGTTGAAGATTTTCTAAAATCTGAACTTAGTTCTGATTATATAGAAAAATACATTCAAATTTTTGAAGAGCATTTAATTGCCCTTCGTGGAAAGAAAAAGAAGAAAAATCAAAACGAGAAACGAACAGCTTTGCATTCTGTGAAAATTCTCCGGATTTGTACTCAGATTAATACCGAATTAGCCCAAAGGCAAAAAATAATTGTTCTTTTACGTATCATTGAATTTATTTATTTAGATGATGAAGTAACTGAACGTGAACAGAAATTTGTGGAAACTGTTGCCGAAACTTTCCACATAAAAGACAATGAATTTGAACAAATCCTTTTCTTTGTTCAGTATAAAAATGAAGCTTTACGTGACGATAAGGCATTTCTGTATATATTGAATCATGAGGGAAGTTTTGAAAATGCTAAAACCACCTATCACTCTCACCTTGATGCACCAGTAATCCTTCTCTATGTAGAAAGTGTTCGTTCAATCTTTTTTAGGTATCTAGGTAAAGATGAACTTTATTTGAATGGACAAATAGTCCGAAGAAATAAAACGCATACATTAAACATTGGTTCAACTTTTAGAACAAATAAAAGTCAACAATTCTATTATAGTAACATTTTTTCTCAACTCACCTCAACGAAGAAAGACATTAATCTTACGTTTGAAGCCAAAAACATAATGCACACTTTCAAGAATGGAAAAACTGCATTGGAGAAAATGAGTATTTCTGGGAATTCCGGGAATTTAATTGGATTAATGGGCTCATCTGGCTCTGGGAAAACGACTTTATTGAACGTCCTAAACGGTAAAATAAAACCAAAACACGGTAAGATAAGTATAAATGGAATAAACCTTTACGAGAACAAAGATGACTTACAAGGAATCATAGGAAATGTTAGCCAAGACGATTTATTAATTGAGGAATTAACCGTTTTTCAAAATCTTTTCTTCAGTGCACAATTATCCATGAAAGGAATGGGGAAAATGCAACTTATTCGAAAAGTAAAAAGTATTTTACAATCAATAGGACTTTACGAGATTCGACATTTGAAAGTTGGGTCAGCTACTAAAAAAGTAATATCCGGCGGACAAAGAAAACGTTTAAACATTGCTTTAGAATTAATAAGGGAACCTTCTGTTTTATTTGTTGATGAACCAACGTCTGGACTTTCGAGTAAAGATTCAGACAATATCATGGATTTACTCAAAGAGTTATCACTGAAAGGAAAGTTAATTTTTGTTGTTATTCACCAACCTTCGTCCAATATTTTTAAACTTTTCGATAGACTTCTAATCCTTGATGTTGGTGGATATCTCATTTTTGACGGAATACCATTGAATGCAATTGTCCATTTTAAGACACATTCTTTCCAAGGAAATGCTGAAGAAAGAGAATGTACAGTTTGTGGTAATGTAAATTCTGAACAAATTTTTAACATCATTGACTCTAAAATTGTTGATGAATATGGTACAGAAACAGGAGAACGAAAAAAAACTCCGTTAGATTGGTATAAAAAATATTTAAAACATCATGCAACTCACGAGGTCATCAACAATGATGGCACAAAAATTCAAGGAAATAAAATCCCTTCAAGAGTCTCTCAATTCAAAACATATTTAACAAGAGATTTCTTATCGAAAAAATCAAATAAACAGTATTTAATTGTCAACGCTGTCGTAAGTCCCTTTCTAGCATTTACACTTTCATATTTTATAAAATATTTTGATTGGAACAACAATGGATCATTTTCTTATTTCAAAAACGAGAATTTACCGCAGTACATATTCTTTGCTGTGATTGTAGCGATTTTTATTGGAATGATCGTTTCAGCAGAAGAAATATTTAAGGATAAGAAGAATTTGATTCGAGAGGAGTTCATACACCTTTCGAGGTCAAGTTATTTGTTTTCAAAAATTGCTATTCTATTCATTATCTCTGCAACTCAAGCGTTATTATTTGTATTAATCGGTAATTCGATCTTAGAAATCAAAGGAATGATGTTTGACTACTGGATTGTATTATTCACAACAGCTTGTCTTTCAAATGTTATTGGTTTAAATATTTCAAGTGCCTTCAATTCAGCTAAAGTAATCTACATTTTTGTTCCATTACTTATCATTCCTCAGCTTTTGTTCAGTGGTGTAATTGTTAAATTTGATAAGCTAAACCCAACCTTATCTGAGGCTACACATGTACCAATTGTTGGTAATCTAATGCCATCTCGATGGTCATACGAAGCGATTGCAGTTCAACAATCTACACAAAACAAATTAGAGAAAGACTTTATTCGTTTACGTATCATTAAGAATCAATCTGAATGGAAAAAAGATTACTGGATTCCAGAAATCAAACACCAACTAGCAATATTAACAGATACAAAAAGTGAAATTAAAGAAAAGAAATTAGCTTCTCGAATCCTTGTGAATGAAATTAAGAAAGAGGAAGATAAATGGTCAAATCTTACATGTTCTTCTTGCCTAACCGATCTTCAAAAACCTAACTTTCAAAACAGGAAAAACATTGATTTATTTCTCCAAGTTATTCGTAATAAATACACTTTAGACATTAACAATACATCAGAATCCATTCAGTCTTTAATTCAATCGATTGGATTTGATAAATACAAAGAATTGAAAAAGAACAATGTCAATGAAGCTTTACAAATGGTTGTCACAAATCGCTTAGAAATGAATAAAATTATTATTCTTGACGATGAATTACATTCAAACTATAAACCTATTTATACATTACCCGAGAAAAATTCTTTTTTCAAATCTCACTTTTACTCCCCTTATAAATATGTATTTGGAAAACGTATTAAAACATTCCACATCAATATCATTATCCTATGGGGCATGACTGTTTTTGCTTATATTTTTCTTTACTTTGATATTTTAAAAAGAATTATTCGCCTTACCAATACCAAAGTGAGAAGTAAATTGAAATAATCATCATTTCCATCCTTGTAATTACAAACCTTTTATTTTAATTCCTTAAAACAAAAACAAGATTGAACCTTCAATAATCTTAAACAAAAAAAGGAGAACTCTCGTTCTCCTTTCTATATATTTCATTTCTATTTCTATTTACATCAACATTCCACCACAAACGTTGATCGTTTGTCCTGTAATATAGTTTGACATATCAGAACCTAAGAATACAACTAAGTCCGCAACATCTTTCGGAGAACCACCTCTTTTCAAAGGAATACTATTTCTCCATTCAGCGACAACTTTTTCATCTAATTTTTCCGTCATTTCTGTTTCAATAAAACCAGGTGCAATCGCATTACAACGAATACTTCTAGACCCTAACTCTTGTGCAATTGATTTTGTAAAACCAATTAACCCTGCTTTTGAAGCAGCATAATTGGATTGTCCTGCATTTCCACTAACCCCAACAACAGATGACATATTTATGATCGATCCTTTTCTTGCTTTCAACATTGGTCGTTGAACTGCTTTTGTTAAGTTAAATGCAGATTTCAAATTGGTATTCATTACGTCATCCCATTGCTGTTCAGACATTCTCATCAATAAAGTATCACGTGTAATTCCAGCATTATTGACCAATACATCAATCGTTCCGAATTCTTCAATCACCTGATCAACTAAAGCTTGAGCTTCATCAAATTTAGATGCATCTGATTTAAATCCTTTCGCAACACCTCCATTTACTGAAAGTTCAACTTCCAATGCTTTGGCTTTTTCTTCCGAAGAAAGATAAGTGAAAGCAACTTTAGCTCCTTGGTTCACACATTCTTCTGCAATTGATTTACCAATCCCTCTTGAAGCTCCTGTAATTAAAACTACTTTATCTTTTAATAATCCCATTCTCTTTTTTTTGTCAAATATACTCTAATTATTATTTTGGGAGAAATATTGATTGATTTTTTAGAAGATTGAAACAGAATAAAGAAAGGCTATGGAGATTGTGAGAGTTGACACCTTCATTAATTGAAGAAATCCCATGTCAAACCAATTCTAATACGAGTACCAGCAATTGGATAATTATTGACAACAAGCTGTTCTTTGGGCGTCCATAAATACCCAATGTTTTCAAATCGTAGATAGAATCGAAACTCAGAGATACCTAAGTTAACAAACGCGTTCATATTAATCATGTCGGTGAATTTATTCCCTGTTGCATAAAAATCATAACTATCCAACAATGAATTGTATGACCTTGTAGTAAAAGAACTGATGTAACTTACGTCCACACCTGCCGCAGCTTCAAGTTTTTTTGCTTTGAAAAGTTTTCCTTTAAAAAATAAACGAGAGGAAGCTTGAATAGTAGGCAAGAATTGCTGTTTGTCGGAAGAATAAATAAACCTGGGTTGAATATTGAATGCACCAAACTTCATGGCAGATTCTACTCCGACACTAGAAAAAAAACGCTGACTCTCGTCCATTCCCCATTCTGTACCATCAAACAGATAAACTGAAGACATAGAAATAATTGAAGCAAAAGCACGTAAACTGATCGAAGAAGATACCGTATACTTTGCACTAACATTTACTTTCGTCCATTGCTGCAATTTAATGTTACTTTCATTCATTGTATACAGCGTATTATTACTGCTGTAAAAACGTTGAAAAGCAGTAGGTGCAAGTTTTTCAAAGACTATCCCTCCCCCCAATTCAATCGAATTCAATCGGTAATTTGCTTTTAATTCATTGCTAAACTCATTAAAAGCTCCTTGCAGATTAAAATAGAATGTATTCTCTAATCTCAACTTATTCAGTTGCGCATATGCACTTGATTGTAAAGAATACTCATTTCTATATTTATGGTTCTCTAAATTATGATACTCCCAATAATTATAATCTACAAGAGCATCAATGTAAAACCCTTTATTCATCCAAAAAACTCCCGCACCATTTCTAATTCCCGCCAAATTGTATTGATCCCTTGTTGAAAAACTATCAACATAAACTGTAGGGTACAATCCATAAATTGTATCTAGTTCAGTATAGAGTCTATTTTTTATTTCATACGTATGTTTCGTTACAAGGCCAAAAGACCGCAGAGAGTCTTTATCAAAGTCGAAGTAGTTATTCCACTCTACTGTTCCTTGCTTATTGTGACTAAAAGCATTTCGTTTTAAAACTGGTGTAAATTCTAAACCAAAATCTTGAATAAGAGTATCTGTTGTAATTCCTCCAGAATGATTGATTTTTTCACTTACAAATCGACCTTTCAATGTAAACGAATAAACTCTACCTAATTTTTGAAGTTGTGCCGCAACATTGTCTGTATTGAATCCTGTATTCCTAATCGTCCCCAGACTGACTGTTCTACTGTAGTCTACATTAAGGATTAAGCTATCGGAGAATGATTGTTCATATCGAGCATTTAAAAACTGAGAAGTTTGAGAACCGAAAGTATAGGAAAACCCTAGGTGTGGCAATGCTGAGAAACTCATTTTATCCCACGACTGTTTTGCCATGAAATTTGGAGTTGTATAATGGTTGAATAGTTGATTAACAGATAAGCCTTCTGGTGACAGAACAGCCAGACCTCCATCAAACGTCGTAGGAAGCTTTGCGCCAACGATATCTATAGAATCGAGAGTTCCATTCATTCTATCGTTAAAATGCAAGGTGTCAAATTCCTGCACCAATTGACCAAGCAGGGTTAAATTGATGAAAAAAAACAGAAAAAGAGCACTTGCTTTCAACATAGTTTGTGCAAATTATTTTTTTTTATTTACGCTTCCAAAAGTAAAGATAAAAAAAAAGAGGGCAAAGCCCTCTCTAATATGAATTACTCACAATCTTAAAGATTATTCATTTTCACTTGTAAACCTGATTTAAGGTTTGCAGCTTTATTTTTGTGAATGATATTTCTTTTTGCCAATTTATCAAGCATAACGAAAATCTTAGGAAGCATAGTAGACGCTTCTTTTTTATCTGTTAACTCTCTAAAATTACGGATCGCATTTCTAGTTGTTTTGTGCTGATACTTGTTACGAAGTCTTTTCGTTTCGTTCGATCTAATTCTCTTTAATGCTGACTTATGATTCGCCATTGTTTTTTGTATTTTATTCGCGTTAGCGATTTAATTAATCAATTTTAGTAGCCCATAGGAGAATCGAACTCCTATTTTACGGATGAAAACCGCATGTCCTAGCCGTTAGACGAATGGGCCAAATGTTGTGTTTTTATTTTTAGTAGCCCATAGGAGAATCGAACTCCTGTTTTACGGATGAAAACCGCATGTCCTAACCACTAGACGAATGGGCCAAAAAATAAATTTCCCTCAATTTGGGAGTGCAAATATAAAGTGAATTTCTTTAACTACAAACGAAAAAACACTTTTTTTTAATAAAAATTTGAATCTTCTGCTTTAAATTTAAATCCAAGACGCTTCCCCGTTGATAAATGTAAGTCCGAACTGATTGCATTTATCTGAAAAAGAGACACTTCTTGTACTAAATCATACGGAGGTGTGATTAAATCAAATTCTATCGCAAAAGAAAAACAAGATTGAATAATTTGACAAATTACTTCATCTGTCAATTTTCCATTCTCTAAATCTCTAAATAAAAAACCAAGTTGACCTTTTCCTTCCATCAAAAAATGCTCATCGTGGTTCAAAAATATTCGTCCAATTAAATAACCTGCATCATTCGACCTACTTTTCTCAATGGATTCTGCCAAAAAATTGTACACATTAATTACAGCAAAATATCCATTTGCTCCATTTTCTTTTAAATATTTTGATTTCCATATTGGATTTTCATCTGGAAAACGAAAAACGTTTGAGTGCAATTGGAAAACAAGTGCATCAGAACCAACATGGACTCTAAATTCATATTTCCCATTATCTTTAAACACCAATCTAATGCGTTGATCATCGACATGTTTTCCTAGCACCTTTAATTCTTTCTCAACCATTCTTTTGAATCGTTCGAGAACAGTTTCAGCATAATCTGCGATATCTTGTTTAAGCGCCGCTTTATTGACCAATAAATCAATCAATTTCTCGCGCCGTTTTTCACTGTCTTTTGTATAATCCATTTTAATAAGCTTTAGCAAAAATCACTCTTCCTTTCGATTTTTTCCCTGTCACCATACAGACACCTTCTTCTTCCTTTCGATCTAGAGGAATACATCGAATGGTTGCTTTGGTTTCGTTCTTAATCTTTTCTTCAGTTTCAATTGTTCCATCCCAGTGTGCCAAGAAAAAGCCACCTTCAGATTCAATTTTTACTTTAAACTCTTCGTAAGAATCGATTTCTCTAGTTTTTTCAGTTCTGAAATCTTTTGCTCTTTGCAACAAATTAATTTGTATGTCGTTCAATAAAGTTTCAATGTAGTCTTCAACCGATTCAAAATCAACAATTTCTTTTGTTTTATTATCTCTACGTGCAACCTCAATTTTACCGTTCTGTAAATCTCTTGGTCCCATTGCTAAACGAACAGGTACACCTTTTGACTCATACTCTGCAAACTTCCATCCTGGTCTTCTGTTGTCGTCGTCGTCAAATTTGAATGAAATTCCTTTCGCTTCTAACTTTTCACCTAGTTCATTCATCAAAACAGAAATCTGTTCCAATTCTTCTTCTGTTTTATAAATAGGAATAGCCGCAACTTGAATAGGCGCCAATAAAGGAGGTAACACCAATCCTTCATCATCCGAATGCGTCATAATCAAAGCCCCCATTAAACGAGTAGAAACTCCCCAAGAAGTAGCCCAAACGTATTCTTGTTTTCCTTCTTTCGTAGCAAATTTCACATCAAAAGCTTTGGCGAAATTTTGCCCTAAGAAATGAGAAGTACCCGCTTGTAGTGCTTTCCCATCTTGCATCATTGCTTCGATACAATACGTCTCATCTGCACCTGCAAATCGCTCTGATTCGGATTTTAAACCTTGAATCACAGGCATTGACATATAATTTTCTGCAAAATCAGCGTAAACTGCATTCATTTGAGCAGCCTCGCCTATTGCTTCAGCTTTTGTAGAATGAGCTGTATGACCTTCTTGCCACAAAAACTCAGCAGTTCTCAAGAAAATACGCGTTCTCATTTCCCAACGTACAACATTTGCCCATTGATTAATTAAGATTGGAAGATCTCGGTATGATTGTATCCATTTTTTATACGTGCTCCAAATAATAGCTTCGGATGTTGGTCGAACAATTAATTCTTCTTCTAATTTTGCTTTTGGATCAACGATTAACTTTCCTTTATTATTCGGATCATTGATTAATCGGTGATGTGTAACTACAGCACACTCTTTAGCAAAACCTTCGGCATTCTTTTCTTCAGCTTCAAATAAACTTTTTGGAATAAAAATGGGAAAGTATGCATTTGAATGACCCGTTTCTTTGAATTTCTTATCCAAAATGTCTCTCATTTTTTCCCAGATTGCATAGCCATACGGTTTAATAACCATACATCCTCTAACGTCTGAATTTTCTGCTAAGTCAGCACGGGAAACAACTTCATTGTACCATTTGGAATAATCTTGCTCACGTGTCGTGTACTTTTTCGCCATTTTATCTCGAATTTATTTGATAGACAACAAAAATAGTAAAAACACGGACAAGAAAAAGAGCTGAAGGGAAAATTATTGCAAAGATAGTATACAAAAATATTGAATATAGATTGAATTATCTTCGTCTACTTCACTTTCACAATCTCAACAAATGTTTTCTTTTTCAATTTACTTTCTATCCAAGAAACCAAATCAAAATACTCTAAAATTACGCATTCATGATGATCTTGAAGTAATTGATTTACTTCTTCTTTCATTTTTTCAAATATTTCAATTTGATTTGCTTCAATATTAGTTTTAGAAAGTTTACGGATATGTTTAATGCAAAGCATTTCAATTTTATATTCTCTTTCTTGTTTACTCAAATATCGATTTGTAGATCGAATAACGTATTCTAAGAAATCATAATTCTCTAGCTCAAAATGAATAATAAGGTTCATTAATCGAGAAAAACTATAAATGTCCTGTCGCAACATAGATTCATTGTCATTCAAAACATCATTTATATACTGCAACGAAGTCTTAAAATCTCCAATCCCAAAATAACTGTATGCTTTATTGTACTTCAGTACAATTTCCATTTCTTTTGTAATCTTACCTTTCAGTAATTGTTGTTCTTTATCAATCGTTGAGATAAGCTCTACACTTTTTTCAAACTCACCTTTCTTATGTAATATACACAACTCTTGGTCGTAAGAATTTGAGAATATTTGAACAGATATATCAATTGTTTTGAATCCCTTTTGACTTTTTAAAGATCTGATTTCACTGATTAAATCTTCTGCTTTTCCAAAATCATTGCTATCAATATAACATCTCAACAAATGAAACTGAGCCAACACATATCTTTTAGAGGACTCTAGTTTCACTTCAGGATTATCATCTAAGATTTCTTTTGTACGGTTAAAAAATTTAAAACTGTCCGAATAATTTCGAGTTGTTGCTGCACACAATCCTTTGATATAATAACAAATTGAAGCTGCATTTGAAGAAATAGCCGTATTTTTCCCTTTAATCAAATGGTTATTGGCTATCTCCGCAACACGCTCTTCTTCTTCTAGGCTTCTTGTAAATCCTCCACTTCTAAAAATAAGGTTAATTTTCGCGTACAAAACCATGTATTCAGCAAGATTTCGCAATTTCGCAACAACCATCTCTTCTTCTACTACTAAATCGTCAATATTTATTGAAAACACACCCGACTCATAAGATGATTCAATTAGTTTTTTCTCCCAATTGATTAATTCATACCAGTAATAGAATTTCTCGTATTTTTCAGCTGTATTTTTTGAACGTGAAACAAATTTCTCACACTCCTTGTACAACGCCTTTTTGTAGAGAATTTCAATATTTTTAATATCTTGAGACAGTACACTACCAATCGATTGATCGCTATAATACATTCTCAAACTCTTCAAAATGAGTTTATATAAATGATTTTTTTCAGAAGGCAAATGCTTGATAAACACCTCTCCTTCAAAAATTATTTTTAATTTTTCTTCATTATACGAAGGCTGTTTTTCAATATAATCAAAAAGTTTTAAGTAATTCTTTTCCCCAGACTGAAGAGAAGAAGAGAGTTTAAAAAATCTTTTTTCTGATTTACTCAGCGATTTTATTAAATTAAAGAGATCTGTTGATGGTTTCATATGTAGTTTATTCTTGCATTCCTATCGCTAAATTAACACAATTTTTAAGGGAATTAAAATAAAAACGAAATAAGTGTATTAACTTCTACTAATCATCAACTAATCTAATACTAAGTGTAGTAAAACACTATTTAACGGTACACTACTCAATCAAGAGTTTTTCTTTAGTACTTTGGCATCAAATACGAAAGTGGCAAAAGGAAATAAAGAAGCCGCCAGGCCAATTAGAGTAATCCCAAGTGACCATTTTTTTTGATACGCAACGATTACGACCCATAAACAATACATCAGAAAAAGAATTCCATGTAACATTCCTACAATTCTATTGGGTAAAACAATGTCATATCCATATTTTAAAGGCATCGTTAAAGCGAACATTAAATAAGATATTCCCTCAGCGATAGCTAACAGTCTCAGTTGACCTATTCTTGTTTTTAAATTCATTTTTCTTTTAATTTTTCTTTCAATACTTGCAGGTCATCCCTTAAACGAGCTGCTTCAATAAAATCGAGTTCTTTTGCGGCTTTAGCCATTTTCTTTTGGGTGAAATCAATTGATTTCTGCAACTGCTCTTTCGTCATATATTGCACAACTGGATCAGCAGCGACAGGAATCGTACCTCCAACTTCGTAGATCGAGTTATTATCATCTTCTCCTGGTTTTGAAGTATTCATGACAGATTTCGTCGATTTACTTATCCCTGTAGGAGTAATTCCGTGTTTTTTATTGTATTCTTTCTGTATTTTTCGTCTTCGTGCAGTTTCATCAATTGTGCGCTGCATGGAGTTTGTAATTTTATCGGCATACATAATCACCGAACCGTTTACATTTCTTGCCGCTCGACCAACAGTTTGAACTAAAGATCTTTCATTTCTCAAAAAACCTTCTTTATCTGCATCAATGATTGCAACCAATGAAACTTCAGGCAAATCAAGTCCCTCTCGCAGTAAATTCACACCAATTAAAACATGGAACTGTCCCAATCTTAATTGTCGAAGAATCTCAACACGATCCAATGTATCTACATCAGAATGAATGTATTCACATAGAATACCTAGTCGATCGAGGTATTTTTGCAATTCTTCCGCCATTCTTTTCGTTAAAGTTGTCACCAATACTCTTTCGTCCACAGCGATGCGCTTATGTATTTCTTCAATTAAATTATCAATTTGATTTTTACTTGGGCGAACATCAATCAATGGATCCAATAATCCTGTCGGGCGAATCACTTGCTGAACAACTACTCCTTCTGACCTCTCCAATTCATAATCGGCTGGTGTTGCAGAAATATAGATCGTTTGAGTCATCAAGGATTCAAATTCATCAAATTTCAGCGGACGATTATCCATTGCTGATTGTAAGCGGAATCCAAAATCTACCAAATTTAATTTTCTAGCTCTATCGCCCCCGTACATTGCACGAATTTGCGGTAAAGTCACGTGGCTTTCATCCACAACCATTAAAAAATCATCTGGAAAATAATCGAGTAAACAAAAAGGTCGTTGTCCTGGTTCTCTTGCGTCGAAATAACGAGAATAATTTTCAATCCCAGAGCAATAGCCCAATTCTCTAATCATTTCTAGGTCGTATTCAATTCTTTCTTTCAGTCGGTTACTTTCTTCTATTTTACCCTGTTTTTTAAACTGCTCGACTTGTATAACCATATCCTCGCCAATCATATCGATTGCATTTCGAGTGGTATCTGGACTGGTTACAAAAATATTTGCAGGATAAATGCTAATTTCTTCAAAGGTTTCAAGTCTATCTGTTGTTTCTGGGTCAATTGAAGAAATGGATTCTATTTCATCTCCCCAATATTCAATTCTCAGCGCATAATCCGCGTAAGCAAGGAAAATATCGACCGTATCTCCTTTCACCCGAAAAGTTCCTCTTTCAAAACTCTCTGTAGCTCTAGAATATAAATTCTCCACTAATTTGAACAAGAATTTATTTCGAGACAATAATTCTCCTTTTTTAATGTGTAGAATACTTTTTGCAAATTCAACCGGATTTCCAATTCCGTATATACAAGAAACAGAAGCAACAACAATCACATCTCTTCTTCCGGAAAGCAATGATGAAGTTGCAGAAAGTCTTAATTTTTCAATTTCATCGTTGATGGCTAAATCTTTTTCAATGTACGTCCCGGTGATTGGCAAATAAGCTTCGGGTTGATAGTAATCGTAATAAGAAACGAAATATTCTACCGCATTCTCTGGGAAGAATTGCTTGAATTCGCTGTATAATTGCGCCGCTAATGTTTTATTGTGTGAAAGAATAAGTGTTGGCCGATTGACTTCTTGGATGACATTTGCAGCGGTAAACGTTTTTCCTGACCCTGTTACGCCCAATAAAGTTTGAAAAGGAGTTTCATCGCGAAGACCTTGCACCAATTCTTTTATCGCTTGGGGTTGATCGCCTGTAGGAGAAAAGTCAGAAACAAGTTTGAAATCCATGGGGAAAATTTTAACAAATATACGAAGGAGATTTGAGTAAAGTATGTTGAGTTTAGAGTTTTCAGCTTTCTGTAATGATTCAAATCTTTATAAATTACTTATATTTGTATGATAATTAAGAAAAAAGAAGAATATGTCAAGTAGAAGAATATTAAAAAAGAATTTGAATGCAATGGTTTTTGACATTGTAGAAGAATGTTACACAGCATCATTAATAGATGATAAAAAAGTTGCGAAAGCGAACACAATCATTGATGAAGCTGCTGATTTTCAAGACAATTTCTTATCTAGAATTAATTCAGCAAAGAGTAAAGCTGATTTTAAAGGATTTAGCGCAGAGATTGAAACAAAAGCAATTGATTTTGTTGAAAAATTAAACAAGTTAGGTTAATTTTTATTCAATAAAATAAAGTATTTTTAAGCGTTCCTTATATTAGGAACGCTTTTTTTTATGCCATGAAAAAAATGAATTTAAAAAGTAGTATTGCTGCGATTGGACTATTTTTATTTGTTACAATCATCTTTCTTGCGCCTAAAAATGATGAATACACAACGTATTGGTACGCTATTGCCACTGCGGGATTAATGGTTCTTTTCTGGTTATTCGAAGTTGTTCCCATTTATGTAACAGCTTTGTTTCCCTTTGTTCTTGCGATACCATTAGGAATTCTTGCACCTTCCGATTTAACGGCAGCCTATGGCCACAAATACATTTATTTATTCTTTGGAGGTTTTGTTCTTTCTCTTGCACTTGAAAAATGGAATGTCCACACACAGATTGCCGAAGCCATTATTCGCTTAGTCGGCACCTCAAAAGCCCGGATTTTATTGGGTTTTCTATTGAGTACAGGACTATTAAGCATGTGGATTTCTAACACTGCGACGGCATTGATGATGTTGCCCATGGCAATGGCAATTCTAAAAAACATTGAAGACAAATCCGATTCTCGATTTTCGGTTTTCTTGTTGCTATCTGTAGCGTATGGCGCAAGCATTGGTGGAATTGCCACTTTAGTCGGTTCTCCCCCAAACATATTAATGGCATCGTTGTTAGAAAAAGATTATGGCATTGAAATCAGCTTTTTAGATTGGATGAAATTTGGACTGCCATTAAGCTTAATTATGCTAAGCATTGTTTATTTATTTTTCCTTTTATTGTTGGGAAAAGAAGGAAAGGAAAATATTCACTCCGCAAAAGTGGAAAAGAAAAAATGGACCAGCAATCAAAAAAGAGTGATTCTAATATTTTCAAGCATTGTTCTTCTTTGGTCGTTTCGGTCGCTAATTACGCATTATTTACCCATCAATTATTCTGACGAAGGCGTTGCAGTTTTTGGCGCAATCTTATTGTTTTTTCTCCCCGGTAAAGAAAAGAATACCAAATTATTAGAATGGAAAGATACCCAGAAACTCCCTTGGGGAATTCTACTTTTGTTTGGTGGAGGTATGGCTTTGGCAAAAATGTTAGAAATAAATGGGGTAATTGCAGAATTGGCAGATGTATTTAAAGAATATGAGAACTTGCCTCTTTATCTATTACTCCTTGTTTTGGTTTCTATTTCAATTTTCGGTACAGAAATAATGTCCAACATGGCATTGGTTTCTGTTTTCATTCCTGTGGTTGCTGCTTTTGCATTAAAAACGGATTATTCTGTACTTCAATTGTGTCTGCCTGTAACACTCGCAGCAAGTTGTGCGTTTATGCTTCCGGTTGGCACTCCGCCCAATGCGATTGTTTTCTCCTCTGGAATGTTAAAGATCAATCAAATGGCACGAACCGGATTTGTTTTAAATGTTATTGGCGTTCTAGTCGTTGTTGTATTTAGTTTACTTTTTTTATAGAAAAATTATGAAAATTCTCTTATCCCCAGCAAAAAAAATTGACACAAAGAAAACGCTGAATACAGTAAATTCTACTTCTCCACTTTTTCTTAAGGAAGCGGAACAATTGATGAAGAAACTAAAAAACCTTTCTTCAAAAAAAATTGGTGAAATGATGCATTTATCGGTTGATTTATCCAATTTAAACCATAAGAGGTATCAAGAATGGGAGAATATTGTGACAAAGAATGAATCCAGTGCCTATTGCGCATCAGTATTTGACGGTGAAGTCTATCGAGGATTAGCAGCGGAAAATTTCTCAGAAGGAGAATTAGAAATTGCCCAAGACAAAATCAGAATATTATCGGGGTTATATGGCATTTTAAAACCGATGGACATTATCTATCCTTATCGATTAGAAATGGGAACAAAGTGGCAAATCACTCCAAAAACGAAAAATTTGTATCAATTCTGGGGAAAGAAAATTGCAGAAAACATCAATGCAGAAAATAGCGATGGAATTATTATCAACTTAGCTTCGAATGAATATTTCAAAGCAGTAGATAAAAAAACATTAGAAGGAAGAATTATCACTCCGAGCTTTAAAGAATTTAAAAATGGAGAATATAAAACCATCATGGTTTACGCAAAGAAAGCAAGAGGAATGATGGCAAGGTATATTGTTAAAAATAATATTATCAATCCGGAGGAGATTAAGTTATTTAATGTCGATGGTTATCAATTTGACGTAAATCAGTCTAGTGAGAATGAGTGGTTGTTTACGCGGTAAATTTATTTACTCTAATTCATTCCATAAAAAAAAGGGATGAAATAATTCACCCCTTTTCAATCTATTGTTTAAAATCTATTTTTTTACTCTTTCAACGTAAACACCTGTACGTGTATCTACTTTAATTACTTCTCCTGTATCGATAAACAATGGCACTCTAACTTCAGCACCTGTTGCGATAGTCGCAGGCTTCATTGTATTTGTAGCCGTATCACCTTTAATTCCTGGTTCAGTATACGTAACTTCAGATATAATATGCATTGGTAATTCCAACACTAAAGGCAATTCTTCTTCCGCATGAAAAAGAATATTACACGTCATTCCTTCCATTAAGAATTTAGGCTTTTCAATCATTGTATCCGGAATATTTACTTGCTCAAAGTCCTTATTATTCATAAAAACATACACATCTCCATCCGGGTATAGGTATTGGTATTCTCTATTTTCAATTCGAACAACTTCGATTTTATGTCCTGCTGAAAAAGTGAAATCTAAAACTTTCCCTGATTCAATTTGTCTCATTTTCGTACGAACAAAAGCAGGACCTTTCCCTGGTTTTACGTGTTGGAATTCAATTATTTGCGCTAATTTTCCATTGTGATTGATACACAATCCATTCTTAATATCTGAAGTTGTTGCCATTATTTTTAATTTTATGCAACGAATATAGTGATAATTTTCTTTTTTTCTCTTTCACAAGAGTTACTTTATGCTCATATTTGCAGTATGATATGGGATGAATTTTTAAAATACGAGATTTTTGGGTTTGGAGACTACAAATTAATCGTTGGAAATCTTATTCTTGCATTGATTCTCATTGCATTGACTTGGTTTTTTGTTTATGGACTAAAAAGGGCTGTAACTCGTCCTCGGTTTATTACCCATAGAATTGACATCAAAAGAAGAACTTCAATTTACCTTATTTTAAAATATTTTATATGGACAATAAGTACAGTAATTGTCCTTGAAGTGATTGGAATAGATGTTGGAATATTCCTTGTTGGTTCAACAGCTTTACTGATTGGTCTTGGACTTGGTTTACAAAATATTTTTAAAGATATTGTCTCTGGCCTATTTTTACTCTTCGAAGGAACCATTCAAATTGGAGATGTTTTAGAAGTAGATGGCGTTGTTGGTCGTGTCATGGAAATCAACTTAAGAAATTCTCAAGTGATGACTAGAGATGACGTTATGATCATCATTCCAAATTCAAAATTTGTTTCAGAAAAAGTAGTCAATTGGTCCACTGATGACGAAAAAGTTCGATTTGCAATTAACTTAGGTGTTGCATACGGTTCTGACATTGATCTTGTTTTTCAATGTTTAGAGAATGTAATGAAAGAAGACACACGTATCCAGTCTAATCCACGGCCATTTGCTCGTTTTGTTGATTTTGGAGAATCGTCACTTGATTTTCAAATGATTTTTTGGTCAAGAGAAACCTTTAGAATTGAAAACTTAAAATCTGATTTAAGAAGAAAAGTTTACAAGGAATTAGCCAAAAACAACCTGAACATCCCATTTCCACAGCGCGATATTCATATTATCAATGATGATAGGAAGAAAGATACGCTACGCTAAAAGTCCATTCGTGAATTCACTTGAGACACGAACTACGTCTTAGGGATTAGAAGACTACTAAATAATTATTTTAACATTATAGATTAGTCAATTTCGTAAGCTTGGAGAATATCGTTGTAATTCACTTTCACTAATTCTTCCAAAGAAATTTCATTCTTCTTCATGTATTGGTGTACCATTCTCCAACCTATGAATTGCCCTAAACGGTCGGGAGAATCTTGATTAGGAAGTCCCGGAGTAAACGGACCTTCTTTGATCATATTCCGTGTTGTCCTTTCGTCAATTTTAAACAATAGTTTT
This sequence comes from uncultured Fluviicola sp., assembly GCA_964387525.1. Classification (GTDB taxonomy): domain Bacteria; phylum Bacteroidota; class Bacteroidia; order Flavobacteriales_D; family Crocinitomicaceae; genus UBA4466. Next base: position 90,003 of record CAYLWS010000002.1, on the reverse strand, counting down.
TCTTTGACGAGGTAAGACCAAAATTCTTCTTCATTATCCAATGCCCATTTATAATTCTCTGGAGAATAACGGAGAATAACCGATTTTTCTTTGTCAGGAAAAGAAGCTTCAGTAAGGTATAGTATTTTTCCCCATCGTACAAAATTCTCAGCAAGATTGCCGTTAACGGGGTCAATATAATGTGTTTCAATCCATCCTGTCAGAACATCTCTTTCATAAAACTGTTCATCCATTGCTTCTTTCATCCAATCGAAGAAATACTGGGTATTCAATTGTTGCACAATTTGATTCTCTTTTCCCAAGTACCACTCTGCCCCTACTCCTATTTCTTCTTCTGTACAAAAAATAGCGGTGGTAAATAAAGCATTTAAATAAGCTATATTTCGTGGGATTTTACCTTGGGGAAAATGGTATTTTAAATGAGAAAAACCATTTTTTACTCCATTTTCTTTTGCTTTTAAATTCGGGGTTAGTTCAAAAAGTGATTGTTCAAGTTGCTGAATAGAAGAATCTGCACGAAACTGTTGAATACTATTAAAGAAAGCAGAATCTTCCACATCTCCAATCTTCAGAACATGTCCGATCTCATAGGCATAGATATTCTCCATTTCCTTTTTAAAAGAACGATGTGCCTGAATTAAGGATAAAGAATCGTTGTAAAACAAAGCACTATCAATGTTTGTGAATTTAACGTCGACGATTACATTAGACGCATCTATGTTTAGTGGGTCATTTTTACAGCTTGAAAAAAGCAAGGAAAAAAAAAGTATGAAAAAGGAATATCTTAGAATCATTTAATTTAATTAAATTCGTACTCAAATGTAATAAAATAAGATTAAAACAACCCTAAAATAAAATGATGAACACTACCTTTAAACTCAATACACGAAAAATGTTACTTGGATTAGCATTTTTAGGATTTATCACAAATGTTTCAGCACAAGAAGCTGCAGATAGAAAAGTACAAGCAGGAATTGTCGCAGGATTTGGATTGAATTTTCAAAAAATGGAAACAAAAAAATTAGTAAAAAGTGGTGTTGGTGCTGATTTCACTGTTGGAACTAATGTAAATTATTCTTTCAATGAAACAATAGGACTAACAATAGGGATAGAATTTGATTTCGGTACATTAAAATACAATCCAGGTCCTAATCCCGTATATTATTACTACAACGACAATACTATTTTGACGAATGAGCAAGCTAATACTGATCCAAATTCTCAACTTTTTCAATTGACTTCAAGAAAACAAAAAACAACCTATTTAACCATTCCAACGATGGCTTTATTTAGAACTAAATTTATTGGTTACTTCCGCTATTTTGGAAAGTTTGGTTTGCGTTCAAGTTTTTTATTATCCAATAAAATATTTGACGAAGGATATAATTTCCCATTAGACATTAATCCTATTTTAGAATCTGGGTCTGCAACTGCTTCAACGAATGACAACATGAGTCAAACCAAAAATGACATGATTTTCTTTAAATCCTCAGTTGGTTTATCTGGTGGAGCAGAATGGAATTTTGTTGGATCAACATGTTTGGTTGCTGAGATTGGTTATTATTATGGTTTTATTTCTTTGTATAAAAATAAAGATTCAAAAGATCGAAGTTTGTTTACAACAGATATTTCAGGGTCAAACAATAATTTTTTCAATAATGCTGCACAACAAAGTCAGTTGCGTTTCAAATTGTCTATTTTATTCTAATGAAAAAAGAATTCAATGCAAAAAAGATTGCTCAACACATCGTTTCTTGGTTAGACAATTACTGTTCTAAAGCTGGGACAGATGGTTTTATCATAGGGATTTCGGGCGGTGTAGATTCCGCTTTAACTTCTATGCTTTGTGCGATGACTGGCAAAAAAACAATCTTAGTAAGTATGCCTATTCGGCAAACTGAAGCTGAGTATGGACGGGCTATGAATCACATTAAAGATTTAAAAAAGCGTTTTAACACTGTTGAATCTTATGACATTGACTTAACAACAACATTTACATCTTTCGAAGAAAAAATGCCTTTCGACATTGAAGAACATCATCTTTCAATGGCGAATTCTCGTGCTCGTTTAAGAATGACGACTTTGTACGCACTAGGGCAAGCAAATAAATGTTTGGTTGCTGGTACCGGAAATAAAGTTGAAGATTTCGGAGTTGGATTCTATACAAAATATGGTGATGGTGGCGTAGATATTAGTCCTATTGCTGACTTAATGAAAACAGAAGTTTGGGCTGTAGCCAAAGAGATTGGAGTTATTGAAGAGATTGTTGTCGCTAAACCTACTGATGGATTATGGGAAGACGGTCGAAGTGATGAAGATCAAATTGGAGCTAGTTATCCTGAATTAGAATGGGCAATGGAATTTTTAGCAGCTTCTAATCCGACTAAAATTCTTACAGATCGTCAAAAAGAAGTACTGGAAATTTACCAAAGATTGAATCGTGCAAATCAGCACAAAATGCAAGCTATTCCAGTGTGTAAAATAGATTCTAAATAAAAATAGTACGGACAGGTCGCTACCTATCCGTACTATTTTTATTTATTATTTTTATTATTCCGGTGCCAATCGAAGCACAATTCCATTTATCTCGTCTGAAATGTGAATTTGACAACCCAATCTACTGTTATCTTCTACATGAAATGCTTGATCCAACATATCCAATTCATCGTCGGATTGCTCTGGAAGAGCTGTATCAGATTCTAAGTAGCATTGACAGGTTGCACACATTGCCATTCCTCCACATTCTCCAAGTACAGGCAATTCATACGCCTTGCACAATTCCATGATGTTCATGTTCATGTCTGTTGGAGCATCTAACTCATGTTCTACTCCTTCTCTATCAATGATGGTAACCTTAACGTCTTGCATAATTCAAAATAAAGTGCAAAGTTAATCAATCAATTGAAAATACGAAGTGTTTCTTGTCCATTCCATGAAGTTTGAAATTGGCGTAAGCCAAAACTTGAATTAGATATTGGAGAACCATCGTACAAAGAAAACGTTGCATCATTACAATCATCGTTTAAAATGAGGTAATTACCACTATCTGGAGTTAATGGGTTAGCACAAGTTCCATCAGCATCTGCTGGAGAATGTCTGTCAAAAGCGATGAACTCATCAATTCCACGACGGTAAACAATGATTCCACGAGAGCCACCGTTTACATACGCCCAACCGCTGACTCCCATTAAATTAGAATAAGTTGGGAGGGTTAAGTTAATTGTAATGTCAAAAGGAATACTAGGAACAGGGTGTTGAGTATTCTTCTTGCATGAAGAATACAGAAAACTCACTCCAAATAATAAAATAAATAGTACTTTCATTGTGTTGAATATAGAACAAAGTTATGAAGTTTAAAACGATTACTTATATCTTTTTATTGTTGATTGTGACAATCAATTATAGTTGTAGCAGTTCTCAGCCTGGAAAAACACCTTCAACAGTAGAAGAAGCAGAGATACAATTGGCTAAAAAACAAAAGAAATCGAATAGAGAAGCAAAAAAATCTAAAAAGGCAGCATACAAAAGGTATTGGAAGGGGCAATCTAAATCAGCGAAGAAATCTATCAAAAAAAATCACCGTAGAAATAAACGAATAGCGAAACATAAGAAGAAAAAGAAATAACCTTTAAAACCTTAATATACTGTAAAGTTATTATTTACCCCAGCTTTTCCATTTCCTCAGTTCCTTCTTCCCAACGTTCCATCTGTACATCAAGTTCTTTTTTCATTGCATCGTATTCAGCAATTACTTTTGAAGATTCTTTTTCATTTGAATAGTCCAATGTTTCCATTGTGGAATCCATTTCAGCAATTTTAGACTCTAATTTTTCTATTTCTTTTTCCGAAGAATTGATTTGATTTCGCCATTTGTTTTTTTGACGCTTCATTTCTTTTTTTTCATTGTACGACAATTGTGGTTCAGATTTCTCTTCTTCAGGTGCTGTACTTTTTTTTGCTTTCGGCTTTTTCAATGATGAAGTTGGTTCTAATAATTCCATTTTTCGTTTCAAGAAATCTTTTACACCAAAATGATGAATTTTCAAATTTTGATTTTCAATGTCCCAAATTCTGTTGGTTAACCCTTCTAAGAATTCTCTATCGTGAGAAACAACAATAAACGTTCCTTCATAATTCTTGAGTGCCTCTTTCAGTACCTCTTTACTTTGGATATCGAGGTGATTGGTCGGCTCATCAAGAATTAGAAAATTGGAAGGACTCAATAACAATTGACAAAGTGCCAAACGAGTTCTTTCTCCACCAGATAAAACAGCCACTTTTTTATCGACGTCTTCACCTCTAAATAAGAATGCACCCAAGACTTTTCTTAAACCATTTCTTACTTCACCTTTTGCAATATCATCCACAGTTTCATAAACTGTTTTCTTCACATCTAAGCTTTCTGCTTGATCTTGTGCGAAATAAGAAATATTGGCATTGTGTCCATATTCTACCGTTCCTTCGCCATCAATTACTCCCATTACTCTTTTCAATAGAGTTGATTTACCCGTACCATTCGCACCAAGTAAAGCAATTTTCTCTCCACGTCCAACCGTTAAATTCACTCCTTTGAACAGTGTTTTATCGCCATAGGTTTTCCCCATGTCCTTCATGTCCAAGACCCACTTACCAGGTTGAACACTCAAAGGAAAATTGATTTTCATTCCAACAATAGAATCGTTCTCCACTTCAATTCTTTCTGTTTTCTCTAATTTTTTTATCAAAGATTGCGCAAAAGCAGCTTTATTCTTTTTTGCTCGGAATTTATTGATTAATTCTTGGGTATGTTTAATGTCTTTTTCTTGTTGCTTCGCTGCACCAGATAATCGCTCAATTTCTTCAGCTCTTGCCACTTTATATTTAGAATACGAAAATGGGAAATCAAGCATTCTACCTTGGGTAATTTCCAAAGTTCTTTTTGTTACATTATCTAAGAAAAGTCTATCATGAGAAATAACGATTACAGCACCATCGAAAGTTTTCAAGTAATTCTCTAACCAACTGATTGAAATAATATCCAAGTGATTCGTCGGCTCATCGAGTAGAACAATGTCTGGATTGTTCACTAAAATTCGCGCTAATTCTGCCCTCATCTTCCAACCACCTGAAAAAGTTTGCAAACTCATGTGCAATTCTTTGTCTCCGAAACCAAGTCCTTTTAGTGTATTCGATATTTTTTCTTCCCACAAGAAACCTTCGTGAACGGTAAATTCATGATTCAATTCAGAAAGTTCATCCAGCATTTTTAAATAACTATCACTTTCGTAATCAGTCCGCTCAACCAATTCAATGTTAATCTCTTCTAATCGATGATTAATTTTAGTCAACAATTCATTGGATTGATTCAAAAATTCAAAGACAGATAAAGTCGAATCAATTTTAATATCTTGCGATAAATAACCGATTGTTGTCCCCGAAGGTTTATGAATTTTCCCTTCACTTGGTTGATCAACACCTGCCAATAATTTCAACATTGTTGACTTACCAGCACCATTTTTACCCACCAAACCAATCTTATCATTGTTATTGATTTGAGTACTTATATCTTTGAAAAGGTAACCTTGTGGCAAGTGAACGCCGATTTGTTCTAAATTAATCATGTGCAAAGATAATTTTAACTTAATTAGTTGGTTAAAAATTTCTCAAAAAATATAAAAAAGAATAGAAAAATGTAAATTACACTTAGACTTTGAACGAAGCGTTTCTTCGAATAATTACATTTCCACCAACCATTTTGTATTTAATGCTAATTGAAATTGAACTACCCCTAGGAGCTTGATTGATTAAACGCATTGCTTCAGAAGATAATAGATTTCCACTTCCTTTCGGCGGAGCCCCTCTTGAACCATCAATTTTAACTTCCCAAGAAATAATGTTAAATCTAGCGTCCAACGAGATTTCTGGTGGATACTTTGCGAATATTTTATTCTCTCTTTTATTGCCACGTCCACCATCAGCAACACTTCCCCAATATAATTCAGCTTTTGGCATATTACTAACTCGGTATTTCACACGGCGCAATTCTTTGGTTTCTCCCGTTGTATTATTCTTACCTTTCACAGAAAGATAAGCTGTCCTAGAGCGACCTGTTGGTTTTACAACATATTCATCGCCCTGTTTAACAATGGACACATCGGTACCCGAAAGAATTGTCTGATCATAACCAGAAGCAGTTGCCCTGACGATATTTTCATACCCTCTGTATAAAACATTCATTTTAGGTAATTCAATAGAACCTGTAGGCTGCATTACAATAACATCATGTTTCCACTCTTTCTCTTTCCAAACACCATTTTTATTCTTGATGGCTATCTTTCCTTTTAATGTCATTGAAGAATTCCCCACTTTCATGGTTGCAATTCCTTTTCCATTCTTAGGATAAACAATTTTAGCATTCTCTATTCCTTCAATCGTCACACGAGGATTCTCTTCAGAATTGTATGCGCCCATCATAAATTCTAGCGATAAAGAATCTCCTTGATTAACGATTGAAGGTCCATAGACTAGCGGGATAATTCTATTGAAGCTAAATTCCCCAGTCGAAACTTTAGATTCCCAATGCGACAATGCTAAAGCACGTGCAGAAAGAATATCTTGCTGCAGAGAAGAAAGAGAAGCTATTGCAGCGACCAAAGGGGCATGGTCAAATGTTTGTCCGATCCAATGAACATCATCTACGTCATGCACTTTGTTTTTCTCTTTTTTTGTTAAACCTAAATAAAGATCGACTAAAAACTGGCGGTCATCTTCTTTATTTAATTTAGGAGAATCATCAATCATATTTTCAACTTGAGTTACAAGATCACTATTCGAAGAATAGGTGTTGATTAGAGTTGACTTCACTTCAAAGGTTTGATTATTCAAAGAATACGTTCCACAGATATCCACAAGCTCTGACCTAAAGTTTTGAAAATCATTCCACAGTTTCATTCCATATTTATTGGGGTGTTTAATATCGTTACCAATAAGTAAATGCATAGGTGTATCAAATTGATCTTTAGCATCGACAGCCATAAGATTCATACGAATAGGCAATGATTTTTTCTCTTCGTCTCGCTTACTCCATAAAATGACATCATCTTTGAGATAGTCTACTTGATCAACGCTTTCTCCAGATTCATTCAATAATTTATGTTTGATTTTGTCAATAGAAAGAATAATGGTCGATGAAAGGTTATCTATATCTTTCATTTTACTTTGAACAAATTTCAGTTTCTGAATTTTATATCTATTTTCTGAATCATTGGAAGTCGTCGCAAGCTCAGTATTAACGTTGAGCATAAAACCGTTTCCTCTTTCAAATTGGATGATATTCGATTTTTGAGTATTTTCTTCAATCGCAACAAATGCATCTAAAATTGATTTTGACACATTCAATGCTAATAGAGCAGTAAGAACGAGATACATCATTCCTATCATTTTTTGTCTTGGTGTTTCTTTTCCTCCAGCCATGTTGTATTTTTTATTGGTTTATAAAAAGAGAATGTCGGAAAATGAAAAAGTAACAGAAAGTTGGAAATGGAGAATTCTAAATACGAGATAATTAGGAAGGAAAAGATTGAAAACATTTAAAAAAAAGCGAAAATATAGCGCATAAAAAAAGCCCTTTGTTTCCAAAGGGCTTTTAAAAGGTTTTATTCAATTAGAACGACCAAACATCGTGTTCAATGTTTCTAATTTCATTTCGTATTGCTTGAGACTCAAACAGTGCATCTGAACCAACTTGATATGACTCGATCATACGATCATAGACATTACTCGTCTTATAGATTACTGAATTAAATCTACGTTTCCAGAACAAATCATCGAAACTCATCCACTGTGCATCATTTTTTGTATTGTAAACAAAGTAATTGTTAAATACAAAACGACAATGTGGAAAGTACAACCAGAATAATTCTTTCATACCACCAATACTCTTATTTCCTTGAGAATCTTCTTGAATATCATAAACTACAGGAGCAAGAGCAATGATACGGACATCAAGAACAGATCGTTCTTTGTCCATAAACCAATCTTCCTTAACTCTGTACTGAATAATATCTTTTGAAGTGTACCAGATTGTATCACGAGGTGGATAAACCATTTCCATTGAACCATCAGGATTAACTTTTACAGAATCTTCACCCCATGAGTTAGAAAGGGCAATATCACTCTCTGGACCTAAGGTACCTAAAAAGTAAACCATATTTTCACGAAAAGATGAATCTGTATAATAATTCATTCCAGGTTCTGGATCAACAGGATATTTCAACTGGTAACCATCTACGGTATTAAAGTTAATTGGATTATAAGGAGAGAAAACTCTCAAATCACCATTCATAACATGCGTACGAATTACCGTCCAAAGACTCCATCGAGTTGCATTCTTTACCCATGCACCAGAAGGAGTAATTTCATCCATTGGAAAGTAAAGTGGGTGATTGATTTTTTCACGTAAGTCAATGTATTCAAACACTCTTTTACTCCAAATAACATCAGCTTCTCTTACATGTTCGTAAGGAATCATTCTTTTCGTTGGAATGTGTTCTTGAATAAACACCCCATCAATAATACCTTCGGTAGGAACATTAACTGGTCCACCGTTGATACCTTCCGGTTGTGCTAATGCAGTTGTTGAGCCTAATAAGGCCACTGCAAAAAATGAATAAATTAACTTTCTCATAATCCTAATAATTAAATTTTAAATGCACCCACTCTTTTTCTCTGTACTCCATCAGGACCAACTACTTTAGTCATGAATGTAATTGTAGTACCGGGACGTGCTTGCATTATTAACGAGGTAGCACTAGAAATGTTACTTCCTGTACCTCTAGGAGGTCTACCTGGCGCTCCAGGAACCGTACATTCCCAAGAAACAATCCTGAAAGTAGCGTTTAATGGAATTTCTGGTGGATACTTAGCGAACAAACGAGTTTCACGTTTACTAGCTTTTGTACCAGAAGCAGCACCACCCCAGAAAATATCTGGTGCAGGTAAGTTACTCACTCTGTATTTTACTCTTTTCAATTGTTTCGATTGACCTGTAGCTGAATTTTTACCTGTAACAGTTAAATAAGCCTCTCTAGAACGACCAGTTGGTTTAACAATCCATCCCTCACTACCATTCTTGGTAATAGAAACACCTGTACCACCTAATGAAGTTTGATCATAACCAGAAGCAGTTGCTTGTACTTTGTTTGCATAACCTCTGTATAACATATTCATTTCAGGTAATTCAATAGAACCAGAAGGTTTCATGATAATAATCTCATGTTCCCAGTTTTCTTTTTTAATTGCACCTGATTTTTTACGAATAGCTACAGTACCTTTTAAAGACATTGTTGTTCCTCCAGCTGTTAGCTTAACAAGACCTTGTCCATTTCCTGGATAAGTAATGTTAACTCCTTCCATTCCTTCAACAGTAACGACAGGCTGATTATCTGAATCAAAAGCAGCCATCATAACTTGTAGGGTAATTGAATCACCAGAATTGGCAACAACTGGCCCATAAGCAAGTGGCATTACTTTATTGAAACTATACTCACCTGTAGAAACTTTAGATTTCCAATGGTTCAAAGCGAAAGCACGAGCCGAAAGTACATCTTGTTGTAATGATGATAAAGATGCTAATGCAGCAACCAAAGGAGAATGGTCAAAAGTCTGACCAATCCAATGTACACCTTTAACTCCATGTACTTCACCTTTTTCTTTTTTAGTCATCATGATGTACAGCTCAATCATCGCTTGTTCATCTTCATTTTTATTAATGTTTTTCATTCCTTTAATCATGGCTTCAACTTTATTTTGAAGATCCATATTGGAATCAAACTCATTAATCGCTTTCAAGTTTTTAACGACGAATTTTTTACCATTCATGTCGTAAGAACCAATCATTTCAACAAGACGATTTCTATAATTATTGAAATTATTCCATAAAGTGATACCTTTACCTGAAGGGTTTTTGATATCTTCTCCAATAATAACATGCATTGGAATATCGTATTGATCTTTAGCTTGTACAGCCATTAAATTCATACGCATTGGTAAAGAAGGAGTAGCTGCATCAGACTTAGTCCAAAGAATTAATTCTTCATCTTTATCCTTCGTAACTTCAACATTTTCACCACTTTCTTTAAGAATTTCGATTTTCAATTCATCGATTTCTTTAATCATATTTGATGCTTCAACATCAATAGCTTCCATTTTCTTATAGACAAACTTTAATTTGTCTAGTTTAGCTTTATTTTCAGCATCTTTTTCAGAACTTCCTATTTCAGAATTAACATCTGAAATAAAATTAGTTCCTCTAAAGAACTGTACAATATTACCTTTCTGTGTATTTTCCTCAATTGCAACAAATGCATCAAGGATAGATTTAGATACGTTCAAGGCCAAAAGAGCGGTAAGTACTAAGTACATCATACCAATCATCTTTTGCCTAGGGGTTTCTTTTCCTCCTGACATGTTTTAATAAATTAAATTCATTAATAAATTTTATTCAAATAACTATAAAAGCTTTAAGGCTCTTACTTAGTTATTGTCATAGCTTTTAACATGTTTCCGTAAACAGAATTTAAATCTGTTAAGTTTTTGGATAACATAGACATGTTTTCTTTGTACAATCTTGTATCTTCTACAGAATCAGAAAGATTTTGCATCATATCAGAAACTTGTCCTTGGAATTTCTCAGTTGCTTCTAAATGAGCAGAAGAACCTTTCAATTGAAGTTCATAAACGTTATTCAAAGCAGATAAGTTTTTAGAAACTTTTTGCATTTGTTCTCCGAAAGATTCACCTTCTGCATGAGAAGAAGTCATTCCTGAGATAGAAACTGAAGCTTGTTCGTAAGCATCTGATAATTTAGATACTTTATCCGAAGCAGCTTGCAAACTGTTTACATAAGAATCAGTTGCAGCAGCAGCAGAAGTTACACCTTTTAATTGTGCAGCATTCTCACCAAGCGCTCTCATTCCGTCACCTAAACGTTCTAATAAATCACCGTCGATTTTTGCTTCTTCAAGCATTTCATCTAATTTCTCAGTAATTCCAGTTCCTGAACCACCTCTTCCTCCACCGCGAGTAGCGATAGCATCTGTATCAAATTCATCCTGGTGTCCAAGTGCCAATTCTGGGTAAACAAGTTCCCAATTTGGATCTTCGTGAATAGGCTCAAAAGCAGAAAAGAAGAAAATAAATGCTTCCGTACCAAGTCCTGCAACAAGCATTGGTCCTGCAAAAGGCCAGTGCATAATTTTAAATAACGCTCCAATAATTACAACTGCTGCACCGATACCGTACAATTTAGCCATAAAGTTCTTCCAAGCTTTTCCTCCAATCTTCATAATTCTCTAGTTTTTTTTGGTTTAATTAATTTATTTGTTGTTGTTTATTCTTAGCGTAGTTGAATGTCGCTTCGAATTTCTTCGCCACCTTCTTTCGTGAAATCTTTTCCTCCACGACCTAAGTGTGTCATTACGTTTCTATAACCAACGTAAGACTTGGCAGTATCTTGATACTCGTATGTACGAGTTCCATTTCTTAAGAAGTATCCAATGTCTTTCCATGAACCACCTCTAATAACTTTTCGTTTCATTGACGGTGGATCCCAATCCATCGCATCATATCTATAATCACTATTTAAATCATGTGAAAACTCATACATTGATTCATCGTAAGCTGTTTCTGTCCATTCAGCAACGTTACCAGCCATACAATATAATCCCCAACCGTTTGGATTGTAAGAAAACACTTTAACAGTATGGAAACCTCCATCTTCAAAGTATCTACCTCTCATTGGCTTGAAGTTACCTAAGAAACAACCTGATTCATTACGAATATAAGGTCCACCCCAAGGGTATTGAGACAATTGTATATCACCACGAGATGCTCTTTCCCATTCTGATTCATTCGGTAAACGGAAATTATTTACAAATAAGTCACCCATAGCAACTAACCAACTGTTCAACAATTGAGTTCTCCATATAGAAAATGCTTTTGCTTGCGTCCAAGTTACACCAACTACAGGATAGTTATCGTAAGCAGGATGCCAGAAGTACATATTCGTCATTGGATCATGGAAAGAATATGTAAAGTCACGTACCCAACATAAAGTATCCGGATAAACGTTGATTGTTTCATCAATAATAAAACGTTGACGGTTTTCATGACCACGAATAGCATTCGATTGACCTTTTTTATTGATACCGTTACTTAAATCTCGATCTTGACCTTGATCTTCACCAGAAAATGGATGAGGAGCAGACTCTAACGTTCTATGATCATCAACAATCTTAACACCTTGATTATCGTAACCATTTGGTGTAATATTAATTCTACCACGTTTAGATGCTGCAACTAAATCAATCCAGTAATATCTGAACATCAGTCTACGAATATCAATTTCACGACGTTTGTAGAAACGTTGTGGTTGAGGATAGTACATATCCGCCAACAATGGAATTAACTCAGGATCTTGGTAAGAAAAAGCTCTGTCCCAATTCAACGAGAAAACTTCCCTGTTCAATTCACGATCAGAAGCGTCGTACTCAACATACTCAAGCGCACCTTCATCGAAATATTCTTCTTGGTAGTTAATAAAACGACTTGCATCGTCATCTTCATCCATACCGTAATAAATTTTATCACGTGCAATAGAATCTCTTACCCATTCAACGAATTGGCGGTATTCATTGTTAGAAATTTCCGTTTGATCAATATAAAAAGCCTGCACTGAAACAGTTTTAGCTCTTGTTTGATGCAAAAACGGCATATCTCCATCATTCTCCCCCATTTGGTACGAACCAGATGGGATATACACCATTCCTAATGGAACTTGAGGATGGTAAATCGGTCGCCCTAAAGCACCTGTCAACTCACCAGTTCGTGAACTACACGATGCGAGTACCACTCCAATAATAGCAAATAACAATATTTTTTTCATTCTACCTCTTTTTATTCTTCCGGACATCTAGATTAACTTACTTACAGGATCTCAATTCTACAATATAACGGAACGTCTACCTTAAAGGTTACATTTTTTATTTAATAATTCTCAATTACAACCATCTTGGATGCTTCGATTTCTGAATAGGAACCGGTGGTAAGAAGTAACAATACTTCACCATAATCTCATGTGAACCTTTAGAAACTCCAGCTAACCTATTGATTGAAATATCATACGAGTAACCAACTGTCAAATTTTCAATTGGAACATACCCTAACATAATTGCAATAGCATCAGACGTACGGTAAGTCAAACCACCGTATGCTTTTTGTTTCCACAAATAACGTGCATTAATATCCGCTGACATTTTCTTTAAATCAGTACGCAACAAAACATTCGTCTCAATATCTCCATCCCCTATTCCTCTAAAAGTTTTACCTCCCATTGCATAGTAATGACGACGTGAATTAAACGTTGTTACATTCAAACCTTTCGAAGAGAATAATGACTCCGATAAATGCGTAGATGATAATCCAGCGTAAAAATCATTCTTTCCTTTTAAATACAAACCAAAGTTTAAATCTAAGTTATTTGAAACATAACCAACAGGAAGTGTCGGATCAACTATCGTTGATGGCGGCACCCAATTAGGACTCATTGAAAAATTCATTAACCCAATACCAACACCAATACCTAAAGTACCAATACCACCTAATTCTAACGGGTAAGAATAATTTAAAACGATATTATTCTGTCTATTGAAACCAATCTCATCGTGGTAAAACGAAAGTCCAATTCCTCCAGGGAAGAAACGATTCATATTCGCCTCTACATTCAAGACTATTGAATTTGGCGCTCCATTAACCTTATCCCATTGATTACGATACATCATTACACCACAAATCCCTTCATCTATTCCTGTTTCACCAGGATTTAGACTCATCTTATCGTACATAAAATGCGTAATCAACTTGTCTTGCTGAGAAAAAGCGGAACCGCCCAACGTCAACAAGAACAACAATACTAGGTAATTTCTTTTCATAAAATCATCTAAATTAAAATCGGTTTTCGTTAAAAAACACAGTTATTAGGCGACCAAAATAGCTATAATTATTATAATAATGAAACTTCAATGTAGTTTTTTTTTGTTTTTTTTCATTGCTAACAATGCATAAAAAACCGTTTCTACACCATCTATTAGTCCAATTTCTTTATTGTTTTCCACCACAAATCTGGGATTTGATTCTTTAAAGCTTTGTCGTAATCTTCTTTGTTACAAGGAACCATGTGATGACGGTCGTATTTACTTCCGTTTGATGGATTGTATTTCACCTCCATCCACCAACGTTGTGACTTGTCACTTTTATAAAAAATTAAATCATCTTCAAAATCTTCAAGGTCTACTAGGAATTTTGTGTAATTCTTTTTTGTTCCAACAGGGAAATCTCCTACTCTTTGAGAAACACCATCGATAAAATACCAAATAATTTGAGCAATCAATCCAGAGGATGGTGACATTTCTTTTTGCACAACATCAAATACCCCTGCACAAGACATCTTATCACTCAACCCTGCGTACTTTGCAATTTGACAAACCTGTGATGCACTGATTCCATTTGGATTTGAATAAATACTGACATCAGTATCACTCGATTTAATACTTTTAAAATCAATGGTCAAGACATCTGAATTCCGAACAAAAGGTTCTACGACTTTATAATCATCGTTTACTTCACCTAGTCTGCAAACATCGAAATATAATTTATCAAAAAGTTCTAGATCTTTTTTTTGTGTGAAAGGTCGTTGAACCCCAATCGTTGTGTAATTAAACAAATAACAAGGTCGTTGCATCAATAAATGACTAATGAAGCCATCCGATTCAATTCCTTCGTTAGGATCACCTATATCGAGAGTGTTATCGACTGAACAAATATTGATCATTTGTTCTTGATTTTCAAAACCACGATAGCATGCAATTGTAAGATCATGACTTCCGCCAACGATAAAAGGAATTACATCCACCTTCACTAATTCTGAAATCACTTGTGATAAAGCAAAATACGTATCATCGATGGTTTTCCCAGGTTGAATTGTCCCTAAATCGTACAAAGAAAAATTCCAATGATCTCCTCTCGACAATTGATAGAATGATTTTCTAAAAACATCTACATGGGAAACGCCTTTTTTTTCACCTCTAAATTCCGGCACATAAATAAGCGCAACCCCTTTTTTATCGATCGTCGGAAACTCACCTTCTGTGTGAACTTGAGTAAAGTCAAGTAAATCCTGTTTTACGACAAGATTATCGGTATCGACTGGTTTGAAATAAATAGAAATATCTTTCATGGCAATGAATGTTTTCTCAAAACTACATCAAAATGATGTGATTGAAACATTCTCCCAAAAAAGGTTTAAAACATTAAAAGTTGAAAACTTTACAAAATTCTATTTCTTTTTAGCTACTTTTTTCTTTGCCGTTTTTTTTGCTGGTTTCTTTTTAGCCGCTTTTTTCTTTGGCTTCTGTGCTTCGATCATTTTCTTCACCTCATCTAGTGTCAATTTCTCCACTTTAAATGTCTTAGGCAATTCAATCTTCAGCTTTCCTTTTACAATGTTAAACCTTCCCCAACGAGCTTTCTGAACAGAAATTCCTTCTTCTTCCCAATTGTGGATCATTTTATCGATCTCTTTTTGCTTCTTAACTTCAATCAATTCGACAATATCATCGTTTGAAAGATTATCGAAATCGTATTTCTTGTTCACATTAATGAAAATTCCATTCCATTTGATGAAAGGTCCAAAACGACCAGATCCTTTTTGAACAGGAAGTCCTTCATATTCTGCAATTGGAGCATCAGCTTCTTGCTTTTCTTTGATTAATTCAATTGCACGTTCTAAATCAACTGCCCCCATGTCTTCTCCTTTCGGCAAAGAAACAAAAGCTTCACCAAACTTTACATACGGTCCAAAACGACCTTGAGACACCACTACTTCATGCCCTTCAAATTCACCTAAATTTTTAGGAAACTTAAACAATTCCAAGGCTTCCTCAAGAGTAATCGAATTGATATGTTGCCCCGATCGAAGAGATGCAAATTGAGGTTTTTCACCATCAGCCTCCTCGTTTCCAATCTGAGCCATTGGTCCAAATCGACCAATTCTAGCAATAACTTTCCTTCCTGATTCTGGGTGAACTCCTAATTCTCTTTCTCCAGAAGCTCTTTCAGAATTTTCTAATGTATATTCAACACGCTCATGAAAAGGTGTATAGAAATCTGCAATCATTTTCGTCCACTCTACGGAACCGTTTGCAATTTCATCAAATTCATGCTCTACTTTTGCCGTAAAATTATATTCCATGATTTGGCTAAAATTCTCAATCAAGAAATCAGTTACGACAATTCCGATATCTGTTGGAGCAAGTTTATTCTTCTCTTTACCCGTAGTTTCAGAAAGTTCATTTTTCACCATTTGATCATTTTTCAGAACAAATTGTGCGTAATGCCTAACCTCACCATCTCTTTCTGGCTTTTCAACATATCCTCTTTTCTGAATCGTAGAAATAGTTGGAGCATAAGTTGACGGTCTACCGATACCTAATTCTTCCAATTTCTTCACCAAAGAAGCCTCTACATATCGTGCTGGATGTCTTGTAAATCGTTGCGTTACAACAATTTCTTTTGATTCCACATCGTCACCACTTTTCACAGCAGGAAGAAGTCCTGACATAAACTCACTCTCCTGGTCTTCTACTTCAGTTTCTAAATAAACTTTTAAGAACCCTTCAAAAGTAATTACCTCTCCTTTTGCAGAGAATGTTTCCTCTACTCCATTCGCGTTAATTTTTATAGTTGTTCTCTCCAATTTAGCGTCTGCCATCTGTGAAGAGATCGCTCTTTTCCAGATTAAATCATACAAACGTTCCTGATCTCTTTCTCCAGAGATAGAATGTTTTGAAAAATCAGTTGGTCTTATGGCCTCGTGAGCCTCTTGAGCCCCTGAGGTTTTTGTTTTATATTTTTTCGGGTTAGAGAAATCTTCTCCGTACGCACGAACAATTTCTTTTTTAGCGGCATCGATTGCTGTATCAGACAAGTTTACAGAATCCGTTCTCATGTATGTTATTCTACCTGATTCGTATAAACGCTGTGCTACAGACATTGTACGAGAAACTGAGAATCCAAGTTTAATACTTGCTTGTTGCTGCAATGTTGATGTCGTAAATGGTGCAACTGGTTTTTTAACCGCTGGTTTTTGAACAACATCAGATACTGAAAATGATTTATTTTTACACGAATCTAAAAAAGCTACAACATCAGATTCTGACTTTAGTTGCTTTGAAATTCCTGCATTTATATTCCCTTTATCTGTCGAGAAGACAGCTGTAATTTTAAAGAATGTCTCCGATGTAAACGAATTAATTTCTTTTTCTTTTTCTACGATTAAGCGTACTGCAACTGATTGCACACGACCTGCAGAAAGGCTCGGTCGAACTTTCCTCCAGAGAACAGGAGACAATTCAAAACCAACCAATCGATCTAAAATTCTACGAGCTTGCTGAGCATCTACTAATTCTTTATTTATCTCTCGTGGATTTTCAATTGCATTTAAAATTGCCGTTTTTGTTATCTCATTGAAAGCAATTCGTTTTGTATCTTTCTTGCTTAAATTCAACGTTTCATACAAATGCCAAGAAATAGCTTCTCCCTCGCGATCCTCATCCGTTGCAAGCCATACAGTCTCGGCAGCTTTGGAAAGTTTCTTTAATTCTGCAACCACTTGCTTTTTATCCGGAGAAACTTCGTAATTTGGTTTAAAATTATTATCCACTTCAATTGCTTCACCTTTTTTGGCCAAATCTCTAACGTGTCCATAACTTGATTTTACAACAAAATCTTTACCTAAATACCCTTCAATGGTACTTGCTTTTGCTGGTGACTCGACAATTACTAAATTTTTAGCCATACTATATATGTATCTATTTGTAATGAAAACAATTTCGGATGCAAAATAAGAGCATTTAATTTCAATATGCAATGATTTGTCATTAATAATTTAATTCAAGCCTAAATTTCACTTTTATATTCACAAAAAACGCTCTACACAACAACCCATGTTAAAGCCTTATACATCAGTAAATTATATCATCTATTTTTTCTCGTAAAACACGAATAAAATGATCAAATAAAAAAATCAACATTTTTTAACGTCTGCCATTTTGACACGTTTTTGTTTTTTCACTACATTTGCGACTATATCAATTTACAGAATGAACGAATTTTTAGACTTGAATAAAGAAATAGATGAATCGCGTCAAGGCGAAGCAACTACTATTAAAAATAAAAAAAAGAATGGCAAAAAACTCTTTCTGGAGAGTTATGGTTGCGCAATGAACTTCTCGGACAGTGAAGTCGTAGCTTCTATTCTTTGCGATAATGGCTATTCAACAACAACCGATGAGCATGAAGCTGATATAATCTTAATTAACACGTGTTCTATTCGTGATAACGCGGAAAATAGAGTTCGGAAACGATTGACTAATTTCAAAAACCGTAAGAAACGTCAACCCGGTTTAATTGTTGGTGTTTTAGGATGCATGGCTGAGCGTTTGAAAAAAACATTATTGGAAGAAGAAAAATTAGTAGATATTGTTGCTGGTCCCGATTCATACAGAGATTTACCCAGTTTAATTGTAGAAGTTGAAGGAGGACAAAAAGCTGTTAATGTTTTATTGTCTCGTGAAGAAACCTATGCAGACATCGCCCCTGTTCGATTAGACAAGAAAGGCGTAACATCATTTGTTTCAATTACTCGTGGTTGTGACAACATGTGTTCGTTCTGCGTTGTTCCTTTTACACGTGGTAGAGAACGGTCAAGAGATCCACAAACAATTCTTCAAGAATGCCAAGAATTATTCAACAATGGTTATAGAGAAGTTACTTTGTTAGGACAGAATGTAGATTCTTACCGCTGGAACATGACTTCAAAAGGAGAAATAAAAGACGAAACAATAGCTACGACTAATTTTGCTGAATTAATGGCGATGGTTGCTGAATTATCACCTGATTTACGCATTCGATTCTCCACTTCTCATCCAAAAGACATGTCGGATGAAGTTTTACGCGTTATTGCTTCACATGATAATATTTGCAACTATATTCACCTTCCAATTCAATCTGGTAATTCTGAAGTTTTAGCAAGAATGAATCGTGGTTACACAAGAGAATGGTATTTAAATAGGATCGAAGCCATTAGAACGATTATACCTGATTGTGCAATTACTACAGATATAATTACTGGGTTTTGTGACGAAACAGACGAAGAACACGCTGACACTATTTCAATTATGAAAGAAGTACAGTGGGACTTTGCATACATGTACAAATATTCTGAACGACCAAAAACTTTAGCTGAGCGAAGATATGAGGACAATGTTCCCGAAGAAGTCAAAGGAAGCCGATTAACAGAGGTCATTAACATTCAGCGGGATAATTCACACATTAAAAACAAACAACAAATTGGTAAAATCCATAAAGTTCTTGTTGAAGGGACTTCCAAAAGATCGGATGATTTTATGAGTGGAAGAAATGACCACAATACACGTGTCATTTTCCCTAAAGGAGACTTTGGAGTATGTGATTACGTTATGGTTAAGCTTACGGATTGTACAACTGCAACACTTTTAGGAGAAGTTGTAGAAATATTAAAACCAACGAAATAAAGATGGAATTACAACAATTAAAACAGCGATTTGGCATTATTGGAAATTCTCCTGGGCTGAATAGAGCTTTAGAAGTTGCCATGCAAGTTGCACCAACAGATATTTCGGTATTGGTTGCTGGAGAAAGTGGAACGGGAAAAGAAATTATCCCACAAGTAATCCATCAACTAAGTGCACGAAAGCACAATGAATACATCGCTGTAAATTGTGGTGCTATTCCTGAAGGAACAATTGATTCTGAACTATTTGGACATGAAAAAGGTTCATTTACAGGAGCAAGTGGAAGTCGAAAAGGATATTTTGAAGTTTCTGATGGTGGAACTATTTTCCTAGATGAAGTTGCTGAATTACCCCTTCAGACACAAGTACGGCTATTGAGAGTTTTAGAAACGGGAGAATTTATGAAAGTAGGTTCATCAAAAGTTTTAAAAACAAATGTACGTGTTGTTGCTGCAACGAATGAGAATATTCAACAAGCGATTGCTAGTGGAAAATTTAGAGAAGACCTTTATTACCGATTGAGTACTGTTCCAATTACGTTGCCTCCATTACGTGATCGAAAAGAAGATATTCATTTAATTTTTCGAAAATTTGCAGCAGACTTTGGAGACAAATATAGAATGCCTGGTGTTCGTTTAGACGATAATGCTGTTCCTATTTTAGAAAACTACCCTTGGCCAGGAAACATTCGACAGTTAAAAAATCTTGTAGAACAAATATCTGTAATCGGAACATCTCGACAAATAAGTACAGAAGATTTGATTCATTTCTTGCCACAAAAAATGGATTTTTCTCCAGCGATCATTGACTCTTCTAAAGAAGGAATTAATGAAAGAGAATTGATGTACAAGTTTCTTTTTGAAATGAAAAAAGATTTGACCGATTTAAAAAAACTGGTATTAGAGATTATTCCGAATGGTGGAGCAAATAATTTAAGTCCTGACCAAACGAGTTTAGTCAACCGTTTTGCGAATGACATTGAACCCGAACAAACAACGGCAAAAATGTTACCTATTTCAACTCAAGAAGAAAAATTTTCTTATCCAACACCAACGCCGAATGAAAATTTTGCCATACATCAAGAGGTTGAAGAATCATTGTCACTGGAGGACAGAGAGAAAGAATTGATTCAAAAAGCTTTGATTAAACACAAAGGAAAACGAAAATATGCTGCGGCAGATTTAGGAATTAGTGAAAGAACCTTGTATAGAAAGATAAAAGAATATAACTTAGTCGACTAATGAAAATACTTTTATCACTTGCGGTTTTAGTTCTCTTGAGCAGTTGTTGGCCTTCAAGCGTTTCGTTTGTAGACAGTGGATCGATGCCCGAAGAATGGAAACAATTTTTTGTGAAAACAATTAAAAACAACGCTCCAAATACTCCAATCAGTTACAATTCAATTCTAACAGAAGATGTAAAAGATGCTGTACAGAATGGAACTCGCTTAAATTTGGCAACACGTACAGAAGATGCTCAATTAGAGATTGAAGGCGTTATTACAAGCTATTCAATTACTCCAATTGCATTGCAAGAAGGCGACAATGCATCCCAAAATAGATTAAGTGTTTCTGTAAAGTTTGACATTTACATCAATTCACCTGAGGACGATGAAATGCACATGGTAAGCACTCGGTTTTTCGATTATCCGGCCTCTACTGATTTAGCACAAGTTGAGTCTGAATTTTTAAAAGAAGTGAACAAACAAATCGTTCAAGATGTTGTAAACAAACTGCTTTCAAACTGGTAATATGCTCGCAATAAAAGACATATCTAAGCTCATTGCAAACCCTACACTTAGTCACTCTAACAATGTTGACCAACTGAAAGAATACAGTAAAAAGTTCCCTTATTCTTCTTTACTTTCTATTTTGTATTTGAAAAGTTTACGCAATTCTTCAAGCATACAATTTGACGACGAATTAGTCAAACATTCTTATCGAATTTCAGACAGAATACAACTGTACAACATTATTCAACAACATTCTACCTCAGAAGAAGATGAAGAAGAAGTTCTTCCGGATGAAGGTGAAATAATTGAAACCTTATTGCCAATAACTTCTCCCCCAGAAATTATTGAAGAAAATGAAACTCTTTCAACGGAAGATTCTACACCAATTGAAGAAAAAAATAAAGTTGAGGTTGAAAAAGAACAAATTGTAATTCAATCGATCGAAAAAGAGAAGGAGACTGAAGACAATTCTATTCAAAAAAAGACAGATGTTGTAGACGAATCGATATTACAACATGCTTTTTCGGCCAATTATCAATTGTCAGAATTAAATAATGAAGAAATAATTGAATTAAATCAAAAAAATAATTCACCCCGAAAAGTAGAAGAAAAAGAAGAAGAAAAAACGAAAGATGAGATTACAATTGACACAAAACAAAGCTTTAAATCTTGGTTAAGTGCCAACAACAGTTACACACATTTATCTGACGAAGAAAAACCTCACATCCCAGACCTAAAGAAAGATACAGCTCCTGTAAAAACAAAAAAAGAATTACTTGAGGAGACTCGAAAACCAAAAAAAGCTTTCTTTTCTCCCACAAAAAAAGCGAAAGAAAGTTTAAACGAGGACGTGCTTCCAGTGAGTGAAACTTTAGCTAAAATCTATGCTTTACAAGGCAATTTCCCTAAAGCAATTTCAGCTTATATGCAATTAAGCTTGATAAATCCAGAAAAAAAGATTTTCTTTGCACTTCGAATAAAAGAATTAG
Source organism: uncultured Fluviicola sp. (assembly GCA_964387525.1). GTDB lineage: Bacteria > Bacteroidota > Bacteroidia > Flavobacteriales_D > Crocinitomicaceae > UBA4466. The sequence continues at coordinate 67,636 of CAYLWS010000002.1, read as the reverse complement.
AACAAAAATTAAAACATAAATAGATGGAAACTTTATTCTCAGTTATCATTATCATCGCAAGTATCTTATTGATATTTGTTGTATTCATTCAAAATCCAAAAGGTGGAGGATTAAGTTCTGACTTTGGTGCTGCATCTCAATTGGGTGGAGTTCAAAAAACAAATGACTTCATTGATAAAACAACATGGTCACTTGCTGGTTTAATTGCAGTATTGAGTATCGTTTTAACAATTAAAATGAAATCAATTGAAAAAGTTGTTGAAACTCCAACAGAAGCTCCAACAGAACAACCTGCTACTCCAGCAAAATAATTCTTTCAAAAACACATTTAGAATGTCAGTATGTCATACGTACTGACATTTTTTATGCCCTAAAATGTCAAAACATCTCAAAAATCGACTTGGCATAATTCTTAACTACCCCTTGAATAGCATTTTAAACAATCATTAAAACACATATATTATGTCAATAACATTTAAACCATTAGCAGATCGAGTTTTGATCGAGGCATTACCCGTTGAAACAAAAACTGCCAGCGGAATCATCATTCCTGACTCAGCGAAAGAAAAACCTTTGGAAGGAAATATTGTCGCAGTAGGAAACGGAAAAACAGATGAACCTATTACGGTGAAAGTTGGGGATAAAGTTCTTTATGGACAGTACTCTGGAACAGAAATCAGAATTGAAGGAAAGGTTTATTTGATTATGCGAGAAGCAGACATCTACGGAATCTTTTAAATCTAATTATACGCACTTTGCACCTCTCATCTCGACAAGCTCGATGAACGATGTGCTGTGAATGGATTTGGATTTGGATTTGGATTTGGATTTGGATTAAAATACATTTAGTAGACTATTAACAACACGAGGGTTAACCTCATTAAGGAATAAAATAAACATGGGAAAAGAAATATTATTTGACGTAGAAGCAAGAGATAAGCTGAAAGCTGGTGTTGATGCTTTAGCAAATGCAGTAAAAGTAACATTAGGACCTAAAGGAAGAAATGTAATTATCGGAAAGAAATTCGGTGCACCACATGTAACTAAAGATGGTGTATCTGTAGCTAAAGAGATTGAATTAAAAGATCCAATCGAAGATATGGGGGCACAAATGGTCAAAGAAGTTGCATCTAGAACAGCAGACATTGCTGGAGATGGAACAACTACGGCTACTGTACTAGCACAAGCAATCATAAGTGCAGGATTGAAGAATGTTGCTGCTGGAGCAAATCCGATGGATTTAAAAAGAGGAATTGACAAAGCTGTTAAGCAAATTGTTATTCGTTTGAAAGAAATTTCAAAAGAGGTTGGATCAAACAACGATAAAATCAAGCAAATTGCTACTATATCAGCAAATAATGATGAAGTTATTGGAACATTGATTGCTGATGCAATGAAAGTTGTTGGAAACGATGGTGTAATCACTGTGGAAGAAGCTAAAGGAACTGAAACTGATGTAAAAACAGTAGAGGGAATGCAATTTGATAGAGGTTATCTTTCTCCGTACTTCGTTACAAATACAGATAAGATGATTGTTGAAATGGAGAATCCTATGATTCTTATTTACGACAAGAAAATATCCAACATGAAAGAAATCTTACCTGTCTTGGAGCCTGTAGCTCAAGCTGGTAAACCACTGTTAATTATCGCTGAAGATGTAGACAGCGAAGCGTTAGCGACATTAGTTGTGAATAGAATCAGAGGTTCTCTGAAAATTGCAGCAGTAAAAGCACCTGGATTTGGAGACAGAAGAAAAGCAATGTTGGAAGATATTGCCATTTTAACTGGTGGACAAGTTATTTCTGAAGAAAGAGGATTGACATTAGAAAACACTACTTTGGATATGTTAGGGACTGCTGAAAAAGTAGAAATTGACAAAGACAATACAACTGTAATCAATGGAGCAGGTCGAAAAGATGACATTGACACTCGAATAGGTCAAATTAAATCTCAGATTGAAGCTTCAACATCAGATTATGATAAAGAAAAAATGCAAGAACGTTTGGCTAAGTTAGCCGGTGGAGTTGCTGTTCTTTACGTTGGTGCACCAAGTGAAGTTGAAATGAAAGAGAAAAAAGACCGTGTAGATGATGCATTGTCTGCGACACGTGCTGCTGTTGAAGAAGGAATTGTTCCTGGTGGTGGAATTGCTTTAATTCGTTGTCTTGATGCTGTCGAAGATATCGAAGGTGAAAATGATGATGAAATGACTGGAATTGCAATTGTAAAAAGAGCAGTTGAAGAACCTTTACGTCAAATTATTGAAAATTGCGGTGGTGAAGGAGCTGTAATTGTTCAAAAAGTAAAAGAAGGAAAAGATGATTTCGGTTACAATGCACGTACCGAAGAATATGTAAACTTATACGAAGCTGGTGTAATTGACCCAACAAAAGTGACGCGTATCGCTATTGAAAATGCAGCCTCAGTTGCTTCAATGTTATTGACAACTGAATGCGTAATTGTAGATGAGCCAATTGACGAATCTGCTGCAGCGATGGGTGGAATGCCAGGCGGTATGCCAGGAATGATGTAGCTTCGACAGGCTCAGCTACCGGACAGACTCAGGCAGACTGCCGGACAGAAGGCTCACGACAATGACATGTTTCGATGAATTCATGTGAATTTGTTCGTCTAGTTTTCGAAAACTTTACTTTAGTTGAATGAACTAAAAGTGATTTTCTCACTTTTAAGAGTATAAAGAACCGTTTACGGACGGTTCTTTTTCCGTTTCTATTTTCCCGATTTATTCGGATAGATAGAACGACTATATAAAAAGAACTCCTTGTGAAAACAGGGAGTTTTTTTTGTCACCTCATTTTTTTAGTCTAATTTTAGAGACAATGAATTTTTTGCTACCCACAAAAACATCGTATTCTAATTTTTACGAACAATCAAAATTCAATTTAATTTGGAATTTTAGTATTGCCCTATCCGTACTTCTTACAATCGTTTCAATTTCAAATTACGCCAATAAGTCTTATAGTATATGACCTAACATTATTGCTGTTTCAATAGCATTTACTGCATTATTAATCTTGTATAAAACAAGAAAGTATAAAGCAGTTACTTATTTCGCAACGACCTCCGTACTTCTTTTAGTCTCTACTACATATTTTACTTTGACGAATATTCTACATTACACCACTCCACTCTGGATGATTCTTAATATTCTTCTAGGCTTTTTTGTTTTAGGTCGAAAGTGGGGTACTTTTCTCTTACTCTCTCATTTTTTAATTCTTTTCATCTATATTTATTTTAGAATGACGGATAATATCCAAAACATTCCGATTTACGATAAAGCTGACTTATGGAATTTTATCATCGAAATTTCGATTGTTTCTTTTGGTATTTATTACATCATCATTCAATATTTAAAAACCACTAAACACGCTTTTAAACAAGAGAAAACAGTAAACGAAGAACTCAAAAAAAATAACGCAATAATTATAAAACAAAACAGTGAAAAAGAATTGATGCTGAAAGAAATACACCATCGTGTAAAGAACAATTTACAGATTATCACGAGTATTCTTCGACTGCAGTCTCAGCAAAAAACAGTCAATAACTTCGAAGAAGCAATTCTAAGAATTGATTCTATTGCTATTATCCATGATACAATGTACAAGCAAGAATTCTCGACTAATTTTGATCTAGAAATATATTTTAAGAATTTATCTAAAAATATCATAAGCAATTATAACTTTAGTAAAAAAATTGAATTAGAAATTACGCCTAATATAAATTGCACGGACTGTATTGAAGTTGTACCACTAGCCATTCTTATCAACGAATTAATGACCAACTCTTACAAACACGCTTTTGAATCCGTTTCTAAACCATTAATTTCAATTTCGATGCAAACCAATCACAACGGAACTTACACTTTAGATTATAGTGACAATGGAAGATGGAAAGAAGATAGTACGCCTAACTTTGGGTCGGAAATGATAGAAACTGTTGTAGAACAAATGGAAGGTCGTTTTAAACTCAAGAAAGAAAAAAGAGGAACATTTTATTCTTTCATCTTTAACTATTTAGAAAATTAATCTAATTTCATTTCATTTCCACATTGATTACAAAATATTGAACCAAAAGGGTTGTCATGACTACACTGGTCGCACAAATTATCTTTTTTACCATCGTCTTTGTATTTAGACATTTCTACAGTAATCAGCCCCGTTGGGACAGCAATAATCGCATAACCTAAAATCATCATTACGGAAGATATTATTTTCCCTAAATCAGTTGCAGGAACAACGTCTCCATAACCTACTGTCGTCGTTGTCACGATTGCCCAATAAATACTTGCAGGAATACTGTCAAATCCATTTTCTCCACCTTCAATGACATACATTAGTGTTCCAGCCATGACCATCATCAGAAAGACAAAGAATAAAAAGACCATTACTTTGTAATAGCTGGCTTTCAAAGAATAGGCAAGCGCTTGAGATTCAGATGTAAATCTGTTCAACTTCAAAATTCTAAACATTCGAAGTAAACGAACCGCACGGATTGCTCGGAATGATGCGTATCCAGAAATAAAGGGTGAAATAAAAGTAGGAATTATAGATATTAAATCAATGATTCCCCAAAGGCTAGTAATGTATTTCAGTGGTTTTGGAGAAACTAAAATTCGTAACAAATACTCAATTGTAAATAAGATGGTGAACCCCCACTCTACCCAATGCAACTCTTCTTCGTACAAAGTTCTCCACTCCGGTACACTTTCAAACATCACGATAAGCACCGAAAACAAAATCAGAAAGAGTAAAACAACATCAAATTGTTTTCCTGTTTTAGTGGTTGTACCAAAAATTATTTCGTAAAGTTTCTTTTTCACGAAGTAAAGGTAATTAGAAAAAGTGAATTATAGAATGTTAGATTATTAAAAGTACTGCGTTAGGGATAGGAGCGGCATCTTCCGATTTTTCATCGGAAATATAGTGGATAGCCCGCTTGAACGCCCAAAAAAAGTAAACAAAAAAAGGGACATCTTTCGATATCCCTTTAGTTCTAATAGAAAAATCTATTAATATCTGTAATGGTCTACTTTATAAGGACCTTCAATTTTCACATCGATATAATCAGCTTGTTCTTGTGTCAACGTTTCTAATTCAACATCAATTTTAGCTAAATGTAATCTTGCAACTTTTTCATCTAAATGTTTAGGTAACATGTAAACTTCATTTTTGTAAGCATCCGTGTTGTTCCATAACTCTAATTGAGCCAATGTTTGGTTTGTAAATGAATTACTCATTACAAAAGAAGGATGTCCTGTTGCACAACCTAAATTCACCAAACGTCCTTCAGCAAGAACAAAAATAACTTTACCATTGATTAAATATTGATCAACTTGTGGTTTAATCGTATCTTTTGTATCACCGTATTTACCGTTCAACCAAGCCATGTCAATTTCATTATCGAAATGTCCGATGTTACAAACGATTGTTTGGTCTTTCATTGATTCGAAATGTCTTCCTTGGATAATGTTAAAGTTACCTGTTGTTGTAACAATGATATTTGCTTCTTTACAAGCATCGTCCATTTTCTTTACTTCAAAACCATCCATTGCAGCTTGTAAAGCACAAATTGGATCAATTTCAGTTACAATAACTCTTGCTCCAGCTCCAGCTAAAGAAGCAGCAGAACCTTTACCAACATCACCATAACCAGCAACAACCGCAACTTTTCCAGCCATCATTACATCAGTAGCTCTACGAATTGCATCTACTAAAGATTCTTTACATCCGTATTTGTTGTCAAATTTAGATTTAGTAACAGAATCATTAACGTTGATTGCAGGCATCACTAAAGTTCCAGCTTTCATTCTGTCGTATAATCTATGAACTCCAGTTGTTGTTTCTTCAGACAAACCTTTAATTCCAGCACATAATTCAGGGTATTTATCAAAAACCATGTTTGTTAAATCACCACCATCATCCAAGATTAAGTTCAATGGTTTCCCATCTTTAAATCCGTTGATTGTTTGATCGATACACCAATCAAAATCTTCATCACTCAAACCTTTCCAAGCATAAACAGGAACTCCTGTTGCTGCAATTGCTGCTGCTGCTTGATCTTGTGTTGAGAAAATATTACAAGAAGACCAAGTTACCTCAGCTCCAAGTGCCGTTAAAGTTTCAATTAAAACAGCTGTTTGAATCGTCATGTGAAGACATCCAGCAATTCTAGCACCCGCTAAAGGTTTAGAAGCACCGTATTCTTTTCTTAACGACATTAATCCTGGCATTTCTGCTTCAGCAATAGTAATCTCTTTTCTTCCCCATTCAGCAAGACTGATGTCTTTCACTTTGTAGGCTAATTTTTCTGTTGTACTCATATTGTATTTGTGTAATTTTCTTTTTTAATTCTTGCAAATGTACGGAGTTCCTTTGTGAATTGAAAATTTTGAAGAGTTTTATCTCTTTGTTAAAACCAATTCCTTTCTAAAAGATAAACATTTGAACAGCAGACAATCGAGATTACAAATAAATTAAATAACGAACCATCTCAACACTGTTTCTATGATGTTGATAACTTCTTCACCTATTTCCATATGGATTTTGTATTTTGTCTGCCTAAACCAAAAAAAGATAATAGCTATGAAACTTACTTATTTTATGATACTAATGCTTTTAGGGCATTGTTTCGTAGGCTTTTCTCAAGTCGATGATTTGACTCCTGAAGAACAAGCTTACAAAGACTCAATCACTGCTCTTAATGTTGAAAATGAAGCCATTGCCAACAGTCAAGAAGCATACAACAAAGGTATCGCACTCTTTTCTGAAAAAAAGTATCAACAAGCCATTGGTGAGTTTGAGAAATCGATTCAGTTCGATCCAAACTTTTCTGCTGCGATGTACAACAAAGGTGTCGCTGAAAATGAAGTAGATAAATACAACGATGCTGTAAAAACATTGACAAAACTAATTGGATTAAAGCCAAGTTATTCAAAAGCTTTCTTTCAAAGAGGGAGATCTTATCAAGGGCTCAATAATTATTTAGCTGCTGAGAATGATTATGAAAAATCAATTCAGTTGGATGGAAATAATCCTAAAGCGTATTACAACTTTGGAACATTGCGTTTTTTACAATTCGATTACGATGGAGCGATAAAGTACTTTTCAAAAACAATAGAATTGGACAATGAAATGATTAATGCTTATAACGACAGAGGTTCTTCTTACCGAATGAAAGGGGAATATTCTAAAGCGTTGGCTGATTACGAAACTGCAATTCGAAAAAATCCCGACATGGCCTTTGTTTTGAATAACATTGGTTCTACGAAAGTTAAGATGAAAGATTTCACAGGTGCCTTAGCTTCATTTAATCGTGCAATTTCTATCGATCCAAATTTCTTTCTTGCTTACAATAACCGAGGAGTTGTTTTAATGAACCAAGGAAGATTAGATGATGCCATCAAAGATTTTAACAAAGCCTTAGTGGTCAATTCAAAATATTCTCCTGCTGCTTCTAATTTAAGTGGGGTTTATTTCAAGAAGAAAGATTACCAAAAAGCAATGGAAATGGCCAATAAAGCGATTATGATGGACAAAGAGAATGGTTCAGCCTATGTAAATCGTGGAAATGCGAACGAAATGCTCCGTAATATGATTGGTGCATGTGAAGATTGGCACAAAGCAAAAGAATTAGGTGTAGAAATTGGGTCTGCATATTATGCAGGAAATTGTTCAAATTAAAAAAGAAATACGATGATTAAATATATATGTACAGCGATCGTTTTATCTTTCGTTTTTATTTCAAAAGCACAAAATGTTGATTTCAAATCGGCTAATTTCAAAGACAACAAGGACGGTCTAAAATTAGCTACAACTGCAATCAAAGAAGGTGATGAATTTTTTGAATTAGCTAACGAAGCTATATTTTTGGTAAAAAGTCCAGGATTGAATTATGAATTGGCTTTGAAAAAGTATGAGATTGCACAAAACTTCAATCCTAAAAATGGAGAATTGAATTATAAAATTGGTGTTTGTTATTTAAACTCTCCCTACGCTGAGAAAGGAATTTCATACATTTATGATGCCGTAAAACTTAACCCAGAATGTGATCCTTTTTTAGATTTCTACCTAGGTAGATGTTTACAATTGGATGGAAAATTTAGTGAGGCAATTAACGCATTCGAAGCTTTTGAAGCAAATTACAAAAAAGCGGATAATTTCACGAAATTTGTCAGCAAGCACAAAAAAGAATGTCGTTATGCTCGAGGTGCTTTCGAAAACCCTGTTCGTGTATGGGTGGACAACATTAAATCCTTAAATTCTCCGTTCAATGATTATGCACCCTCTGTTTCTACAGATGGTAGCGAAATCATTTTCACCTCTGACAAACCAAATAGTCACAAACCAAACGAAGCTGGAAGTTACGATAAAGATATTTACGCTTCTTCGTATTCCAACAATCAATGGAGAATGCCTCTTGCGTTAAAAGGAGGGGTAAACACACCGAAAGATGATATTTCGAACAATTTAAGCTTTGATGGTACAAAAATGTTATTTCACCGTGAAGTAGACGGTCAGTTTGACATCTTTGAAAGTAAATTGAAAGGATTAAACTGGACAGCACCAACAGCAATGCCTTTTCAAATTTCTTCAAGTAGAGCAAATGAAGTTTATGCAGCATACAGTGCTGATGGTTGGAGTATTTATTTTGGTCGCGATAACGCGAATAGAAGTAATGGTTATGAAATTATGTACAGTAGTATGCAAAGTAAGATTAAGAAAAACTACATGGCAGCTCAAATGATTTCTCCAATCAATAGTAAATTCAATGACGGACCTATTTACTTAATGCTGGACAATGAAACGATGTATATTTGCTCACAAGGGTTTGATTCTTACGGAGGTTATGACATTTTCATTTCTCACAAAAGCCAAGGGTCTTGGTCAAAGCCAAAAAACTTAGGATATCCAATCAATACACCCTACGATGATTTCTTTTTCTCCTCAACAGCTAATGGTAAATATGCTTTTATTGCTTCCAACAGGGCCGGAGGAAACGGAGGGTATGATTTATACAAAGTAACTTTCTGGGGAGAAGAAAAACAACCTGTTTTAGCCACTGAAGATTATTTACTAGCTTCTATTGCCAATCCAATCAAGGATAATTCTATTGAAGCAACTGTAAAAGTGAATAAGAAGTCATTTACCGTTTTTAAAGGGAAAACCATTGATGCAATTACGAAAAAAGCGGTTGAAGCTAAAATCGAAATTACGGACAATGCAACAGGGAAAATCATAGAAACATTCACAACAAACAGTGCAACAGGAAAATTCATTATCACGCTTGCTTCTGGGAAAAATTATGGTATTGCTGTGAAAGCAGATGGATATCTTTTCCATTCTGAGAATTTTGATATTCCAGATGGTTCAGCTGACAACTTGGTCAATAAAGTAATTGAGCTGAAAAATATTAAAGTGGGGAACAAAATTGAACTTCGAAATATTTTCTTCGACACTGGTAAATCAACTTTACGTTCTGAATCCAATGCAGAATTAGATCGTTTGGTGAAATTAATGAAAGATGTACCAAATTTGAAAATTGAAATTTCCGGTCACACAGATAATACTGGTTCAGCGAAACTGAACAATAAACTATCTCAAGACAGAGCGCAAGCAGTTGTAAACTATTTGAAAGCAAAAGGAATTGCTACGAATAGAATGACTGCAAAAGGATATGGTTCATCGCAGCCAATTACTTCCAATAATTCAGCCGCAGGAAGGCAACAAAATAGAAGAACAGAATTTGTTATTAAAGGAAATTAAAACAACTGTTTTTATAAAAAAATTAAAAGAGAAGTTTAATCGCTTCTCTTTTTTATTGTTTCATTTTTTATTTACACAGAGAACATAGAGGTTCCGCAGAGACAAATAGAGCTTGATTCAAAAGAATACTTGTTTATTCTCCCTGAGAACTCTGTGTTCTTTTTATACTACTTTACCACAAACTTTCTTTTTTTGCAGAATACTAATACTTACTTTTGATACATGAATACTTTCACACCAATAGAACAGAAGCACGTTACCTTTTTTCATACTATTCTTGAAAAAAAATGCTCCATTCACCCCGATGATTTAGAAAAATACAGTCACGATGAAACGGAGGATATTTCCATTCTTCCCGGTGTTGTTTTAAAACCATCAACCGTGGAAGAAGTAGCTCAAATCATGCGTTACTGTAATGAACATTCTATTTGTGTCACACCATCAGGTGCTCGAACAGGATTAAGTGGAGGAGCAATTCCTGTATTCGGAGGAGTTGTACTTTCGCTGGAAAAATTCAATAAAATACTGAATATTGACGAAGAAAACTTGCAAATCACGACTGAACCCGGTGTGATTACTCAAGTATTGCAAGACGCTGTAAAAGAAAAAGGACTTTTTTACCCACCAGACCCTGCAAGTAAAGGAAGTTGCTTCATCGGCGGGAATGTTTCAGAAAATTCTGGAGGACCAAAAGCGGTAAAATATGGCGTTACAAGTGACTATGTATTAAATTTAGAAATTGTTCTTCCAAACGGAGAAATCATCTGGACAGGTGCCAATACTTTGAAAAATTCTACCGGATACAATTTAACACAACTTGTGGTTGGTTCTGAAGGAACACTGGGCATCATAACGAAGATTGTACTCAAATTGATTCCTCATCCTACGAATGATTTATTATTATTGGTTCCATTCTTCGATGCACAAAAAGCCTGTGAAGCCGTTTCGAGTATTTTCAAAAAAGGAATTACTCCAAGTGGACTTGAATTCATGGAACGAGATGCTTTAGTTTGGACAAAAAAATTCTTAAACGATGATTCAATAAAACTTGAAGACGATCATGCCGCTCATTTACTCATTGAAGTTGATGGTTTTGACACAGAACAATTGATGAAAGAATGCGAACAGATTATGTTGGTTTTAGAGCAATATGAAACTGGGGAAATACTTTTTGCTGAATCACAAGCTCAGAAAGATACACTGTGGAGATTGAGGAGAAGTGTTGGAGAAGCTGTTAAAGCGAATTCTATTTACAAAGAAGAAGATACCGTTGTTCCTCGTTTTCAATTGCCAGAACTTTTAGGACATGTAAAAAGAATTGGAAAAGAATTTGGTTTTAAATCTGTCTGCTACGGACATGCAGGAGATGGAAATTTACATGTAAACATCATCAAAGGTGAAATGTCTGATGAGAAATGGAACAACGAACTTTCTGTTACTATTCGAGAATTATTTACCGAAGTTAAAAAACTGGGAGGTACAATTTCCGGAGAACATGGAATTGGTTTAGTTCAAAAATCATATATGGACATCGTTTTCCCACCGACAACGCTAGCGCTAATGAAATCCATTAAGCTTGTTTTTGATCCAAAAGGAATACTAAATCCGGGTAAAATTTTTATGGATTAATCTAATGTGAAATCTTCGTAATAACCTGTTTCTTTGTTCGTCAATAATTTAGTAATTGTAGTAATCTGCCCTGTATGGTAGGAATAGTGTTCGATTACATGAATTATCGCAGAAAATATGGTTAAATTAAAGTTTTGAACAGTAATTTTTTGTTGAAGATTAATTGTGGGAGTATTCTCAAAAAAATGAATCAATTCTATTTTAAGTTCCTTCATTTCCTCCATCAAAACATTCTTCGTTTTGTCAAAATTCTGAATAAATTCTTCTTCTCTTTTTCTAACATTTAATTGTTGTCCAACACCTGATAGAATCCATTGTCGAACATTACCATTCAAATGTTGAATCAAGCATCCAATACTTGTAATTGTTGAATTTGGAGAACGCCATAAGTCCTCTTCTACAATCAATGACAAACATTTAAATATTCTTTCATAGGATTCTAAAAAAACCCTGTACTCAAATTCTTCAATAATAGCTTGTTTTTCAGTCATCTATTCATTTTAAAAAATCAATTCCAGAATAAAGTTAAAAAAAATCGTTCTTCTATTCAATTAATCACGGAATATATATATCTTTGCCACCGCAAACGACATGTTTTTGTTTGCTCACTACATGAACGAATGTAGAAAGATTTTTAAATGGTAGTTGTAGCTCAGTTGGTTAGAGCATCGGTTTGTGGTACCGAGGGTCGTGGGTTCGAGCCCCATCTTCTACCCTAAAGCGTTAATTCGAAAGAGTTGACGCTTTTTTTTGTGCTCAACTTTTATTTTACAATAATTTGGAACCAAAAAATTATACCGAAGAAAATGAAAAGAGGAATCAAGACTAATTGTTGGGGACTTAAAGAAAATCATAACAAATCTTCTTTTTTTAAATTGTCTCATTACCACTTTTTTTCATTACCAAAAAAAGTTCGCAAAAAAGTCTAGCGCTCAATTTTCTTCATTTCGTTCCACTCTTTAAAAGTGATGATGTCAATGATACTTACGCTCCGCTACAGTCTTTCTCCATCATTAACACTTTTAAATTCGCTTTACTTATTCTGAAAATAAAGGCGCATTGTTCTTCGATAGAATTTTCACTTTTTCTTTAAATTTTTAGATTAAGTGGGATAAATATAATCTCTCCCAACTTTCAATTAAAAGAACCCTACCTCTCTTTATTGAACTACCGTTCAAGTCGATTCGTCTTCACAAGCAGTGTGCTTGCTCTTTTCAATCTTAAAGTATTAAAATTCAACTCCTATTCACAATAATTCTTTTATTTTTGTGTTTTTAACTTATGGAAAAATACGTACTTCCCCTACTCATATTTCTTTTCTTCACTTCTTGTTCCAAAGAAAAACGATCCGATAAGAAAGGAGAAAAAATGCAAGATTTTGTAATCAATCTTTCGAATTATGCCCGAGAAATAAAACCCGATTTCATTGTAATCCCACAGAATGGTGCAGAACTAGCATTCAATTACATGGATGAAAATGATGGAGAACATGCTTCATATTTAGCAGCAATCGATGGTATTGGAATTGAAGAATTATTTTACAACGGCGATTATACTCCGGACGAGGAACGGTTGTCTATGCTTCGGAAATTAAAGAATCATACAAAAATTCTCGTTTCTGAATATGTTTCTGATAACTCCAACATAGATGATGCTGTTCAAAAGAACTTAAACGAAGAATTTATCTGTTTTCCACGTGCTCAAAACAACTATGATTACCTCTACATTCCAAATTCTGTTGTCCATGAAAACACAAATGACATTCTGAAACTAGCGGATGCACAAAATTACCTATACATGATTAGTACTGGCAATTATTCTTCCAAACAAGATTTTATCCAGGCCGTTTCCAATACAAATTTCGATGTCATTATTATGGATTTATTCTTTGACGAGAATGAATTCACTTCTTTTGACATCAATCAATTGAAAACAAAAGCCAATGGAGGAAAAAGGTTGGTTATTTCATACATGAATGTTGGTGCGGCAGAAAAATACAGGTATTACTGGCAGGATGGATGGCGAGTTAGTCATCCAAGTTGGTTGAAGAAAAAATACGATGGATACGACGATGAAATCTGGGTCAAATTTTGGAAAAAAGATTGGACGGACATCATATATGGTGACGCGAATTCCTACACAAAAAAAATAATCAACGCTGGATTTGATGGAGCTTATTTGGACAATGTAGAGGCTTTTTATTTCCTGTATTTTGATTAGAACAATAGGACCAAATCGTATTTAGTTAAATCAAAAGTCCTGACCGACCTCTGCTAAACTAATTTTCCTGATCGTTGGTGATAATTCTTGGGCAATGGCTAATCTTCCGACAACCAATCCAACACACCAATGAATCTTTAGATCATCGTAAACAACTAAAACGGACGATTTATCCTCTACAGAAACGTGCGCATCTTTAATGCAATCAGAAATAAGTTTTGAACCTTTCATTCCCATAGGCTGAATTCTATCCCCAATTTTCCATTTCCTCAATTTCAGTTCCCCTTGAATTTCATTAGTGTCAACGTAAATTTCATCTTTTGTGAAAATGGTCGGTAAGGACACTACTTTTTCAATGACCAATACCTTCTCCGTTGAGTTATTTTGATTCTTTACAAATACAAACTCATCATTTTGTTTCACAATCGAAGAAAAAATAGGATGATCATTGAGTAAAATATGTTTTCCATTCTCTGCTGTCGAAATATGATCCAATTCAATTGATAATGAAGGAGATTGTTTTAATTGTCTAAAAAACTCAATACGTTCCAGCTTATTCCATTCTTGAAAAATAGAAATTGTAAGCCTCCCTGTACCTTTAATATTATCCAGAAAATCAGTCATTCTATTCCCCAATTCTGTCTGATTCTCTTGCATTACACGTACCAAAGTCAAAACACTATCGTTCAAGGCTGGAACTTGAAGATTTAATAAAGGCAAAATAGTATTTCGAAGAAAATTCCGTCTGTATTTATTGCTAGAATTAGATTGATCCTCTCGCCAAAATATTTCATTTTCAATGGCATAATTTCGAATACTTTCTTTAGAAAAAGGCAGTAATGGTCGAATCATTCTATTATTCTTTTCAAGCATCGAAGCCAACCCCATCACACCTGCTTTTCTTGATAAATTGAGGAAAAAAGTTTCAATTTGATCATTTTGATGATGTGCCACAGCGATGTATGAATTCACTGTTTTATTTAATTCTTCATTGAACCAATTGTACCGAACATTACGTGCTAATTCTTGTAAATTCCCACCATCGGAGAGTTGTTTTCCTAAATCTATTGTTTTTTGCTGAAATGAAATACTATTATTCAGACAGAATTCTTGAACAAATAGTGCATCTTTCTCTGAATCATTCCCTCTTAATTGATAATTTACATGCAGAACTTTGACATTAAATCCTCGTTTATTCAAAATAGAAACCAAAACAATAGAATCTAATCCTCCACTACATCCCACAAAAATGGTTGAATCTTTCAAAAAACACCATTTCTGATCAATATGTTCTTCAATTTTATGCATTCATTTGATCTAAGATTCCTTGTACTTTCACGAGACATTCTTTGTATTCACTTTCTGCTTCTGCATTAATCGTAATTGCTCCACCTACAGGACAAGTCAAGTATTTTTCTTTTGCATTATAAATCAACGAGCGAATGATTACATTCAAGTCAAAATCCCCGTTTGGAGAAAGATAACCTACAGCACCAGAATAAACTCCTCTTTGAAAAACTTCATGCTTTTCAATCAATTGCATCGCACTAATTTTGGGTGCACCAGTCATAGACCCCATAGGGAAAGTTGCCCGGAGAATGTCGGAGAATGAAACCTCATCACTAATAGTACAAGAAACTGTTGAAATCATTTGATGAACCGTTTCAAAAGAATAAATCCCCATTAATTCGTCTACTTTAACAGAATTCTTTTCTGCAATACGAGATAAATCATTCCTGACAAGGTCTACAATCATTACATTTTCAGCTTGTTCCTTTAAGTCGTTTTTCAATTCAATTTTCAATCGTTCATCGTCAGCTGAATTCCCCCCTCTTTTTCTGGTTCCTTTAATTGGAGAAGTTCGAAGTACATTTCCTTTCTTATTCAAATATAGTTCTGGTGAACCACTAAATATAGAAAACTCATCCACTTGAAAATAAGTTGAATAAGGTGCTTTTGTAATTCCATTTAGCTTAAAATATACATCCAGCGGGTCTTTTAATTCAACATTTTCCGCATAAAATTCTTGGCAATAATTCACTTCATAAATATTACCCAATTGAATTTCTTCTTTCAACCGATTAACATTCTCGATGTATTCCGTGTATTCAACCCTATTTTTAAACTCAATATTTAATGGAGGAAAATCTGATTGAGTCCTTTTCTGCATAAATGTTTGAATGAACTGAATATTTCTTTCATTTTCTTCACCTGCAAGAAATTCAAACCCGTCTCCATTAAATTTTACAACATTTTTAGCAGCCCAAAGAATTGCTTTTGGAAATTTAAGTGCATTGTTATTTGTTGATTTTAATTCTTCAATGTCATTCTTCAAATCATAACTCAATGCAATAAAAATATACGCTTTATGATGTTTATCAATGAATTCTTGAATTTCATTGATAGAATCATCTGAACGAACCAATAATGTATCATCTGAATCAAAAGCTAAAATTGCTTCGCCATTGTTGGAATTAAGATATGAAACGGGAGTATAAGTCACCCTCAAAAATAAAGAATTTTTCGGTTTACAGCCCTAAATAAAATTCAGAAAAGATAAAATTGCTATCTTTCCACTTATGCTTTATCGATTTTTAAAAATATTGATTGGATTTGGGATTCGTTTGTATTATAAAAAGATACACATCAATCACATCGAGAACTTGCAGAATGATGGTCCCAGGATTCTAATTGCAAACCACCCCAACACCTTAATGGATGCTTGGATTTTAGGTCAAATCTGTAAAGAACCTATTTATTTCATGACAAAAGGCACTTTCTTTAGCAATAAATTGAAGTCTGTTTTCCTTCGGTCATTGGGGTTAATTCCAATCAACCGAGCGACAGAAGTCAAAACAAATGGTGTAGACAATAAAAGTTCATTTGAGAGCTGTTATCAATTGTTAGAAGAAGGAAAAACCCTCGTTATTTTCCCTGAAGGAAATAGTTTTCCTGAACGTATTCTTCGGCAATTAAAAACCGGTACTGCTCGAATAGCCCTAGAAGCTGAACATCGAAATAAAGGAAAGCTTAATCTTAAAATTATTCCAATTGGATTGGTTTATTTACAACCCGAAAAATTCAGAAGTTCAGTCGTTGCAAACATTGGTCAAGCAATTCCTCATTTGAAGTATTTAAAAGATTTCGAAGACGACAATGGCAAGACTTCTAAAAAACTGACAAATGATTTTAAAGAATCGATGGAAGCATTGCTAATTGGTTCTCATGCTGTAGAATTTGAAAAATTGACTGACGGAATCGTGGAGCTATTATCCTCTCGATACATCAAATCAAATTTAAAAGGTGTAGAAAAAGACGTTGATTTATACAAGGAGATTTATGACAAAATCAATCGAATTATAGTTGCAAGTCCTACTAAAATGAAACGAATAGAATACATTTTCAATAAAATTGAACTACAATTACACCAATTGGAAATCCAGGCTGATTTTTTAGATCGAAAATACCGCCCGATGATGTTTTACCGTCAAATGATTCAATCTACTATTTTAATATTTTTAGGTTTGCCGTTGTTCATTTATGGATTTATTCACAGCATTCTTCCATTCAAATTAACTGACATATTAGTTCCGAAAATCGTGAAAGATATTGAGTATTATGCACCTGTTGCTGTACTTCTTGGTTTAGTGTTCTATCCTTTCACCTACGTTAGCTTTCTTTACTTGACGGATTCCATTTTTCACTTCACCTTTTGGGAGGAAGTAGCCTATTTCACATCAATGCCGTTGATGGGAATGTTTGCATACTATTATTACTACTACGTAAAACATGTCGCCCTAAAAGCTCATTTCATATACATGATGAACAATGAAGAAGAGAAGGTTAAATCTTTACAGAATGATCGAGAGTTACTTCGAAAACTAATATTTGAGGATTAACAATGCATCATTTTACGTTTATTCTAATTCACAAACGAACGGGGTTTTATATGATAATTTCATCCTGAAAATGAATAAAACCGGCACTTTATTAATGATAAAGCTGATGATTATTTTCAAAATTTAGACTAAAAAAAGAGGACTTTCGCCCTCTTTTCATCATTTTCTACTCTGACTACACTTGCTTTCCTTTCATCATTTTATTCCAATAAAGGTACGGCAATAAGTATTTTTTCAACATCCACAATCTCCAATGTTCTTTTGAAGAATCTGAAATAAGCATTCTTTTCAATTTTGGATCAGGTGTGAAATTACCTGAATAATCAAACTCAGCTAAAACCATTTTCCCTAAACCTGTAACGAGTGGACAAGATGAATAACCGTTGTAAGACATTGAGCCTATCTTGTTTGAAGACATTAATTGCATTAAATTATCGACAACAACTGGAGCTTGTTTTCGAATAGCTGCACCTGTTTTTGCTGTTGGCAAAGCTGCGACATCACCTAATCCAAAAATATTTTTATACTTATTATGCTGTAATGTATGATGATCAACATCTAACCATCCTGCATCGTTTACCAAAGAAGATTCTTTGATGAACTTAGGAGCTGTTTGAGGTGGAGCAATGTGCAATAAATCAAAATCCATTTCCAATGTCATATCCCCAACATTTCCAGATATTTTTTCACCAATTACATTATTCTCATTAATGATACACTGATTAACATCAGGATTTACCAATTTAAAAGTCACCCTTTTATTCTCTCCATCAATTTTTATCGGTGCATAGTGCGTTTTCAAATGAATTCCATAACGTCCAATTACTTTCATTAAAGTTTCCGCAATTGGTTTAACACCAAAAATAACTCCTCCTGGTGTAGCAAAAATAACATTTGATTTATCTGCTAACCCTTTTTTCTTTAGATAATCGGCAGCTAAGTAAGTTATTTTTTGAGGAGCACCTCCACATTTAATTGGCGTTGTTGGTTGTGTAAAAATGGCATTTCCACCTTTAAAATTCTTCAATACTTCGTATGTATGCTCTGGGTCGGTATAATTACTACAAACAACACCTTTCCCTAAAGACTCTGTTAAACCTTCGATGAGTGAAGTATCCATAATTAATCCGGGAGCAGTTACGAGATAATCATACAATAGGTCACCATTCTCTTTCGTAGAAACAATATTGCTTTCGGGTTTAAAACCTGTCGCAAAATCTTTCACCCAATCAACTGAGGAAGGCATAACTTCCGACATGGGTTTTGCCGTTTTCTTAAAATCAAAAGCTCCTGCACCAACTAACGTCCATGCTGGCTGATAGTAATGTGTATCAGCTGGCTCTATAATTCCTATTTTAAGAGAAGAATCTTTCTTTAAAAGTTGTGTAGCGACCATAATCCCAGCAGTTCCACCTCCAATAATTAGTACTTGATAGTGTTTACTCATAATTGTAGTTGTTTTTATAATTTAGTATGAAATGGAAAAATATGACTTTATACCATAAAAAAATGTGACAAAAGTCACATAAGTACATAAAATGCTATATTTAATTTGATAAAGAAGATCTAAGACATGGAAGATTTACCTCCATTACTCAAAATCGAGAAACACTTACATACTCCCACATATAAGTAATCTTGCGTTTGTAAATCTTGTTTTAAACAAGGAAGGTCTTTGAAATAACAAAAAAGAGGACAATTCAAAGAGAAATATAATCAAAGGACATTATTTTTGATACTCCAGTCCTATTTTACCTGTCATTTTATAAATTTCTAGATAAGTCTCCATTTTGTTGAATAAATTCTCGTAATGACGAATCAGTGTATTTTCGTAATTGTTCTGAATAGTCATTAAATCGATTGAATTAATCGCACCATTTTTAAATCGTTTTTCAGCCAATTCAAATGCTTTTTGAGCATATACTATATTCTCTTGAGAAATATCTACTAATTGCGCGCGCAATTGATACAGGTTGATTAGATTTTCTAATGTACTCTCCAATGTTTTCTGCATGCTTTCAATGTTCAACTCACCAATTTCTTCTTGAATTTTTGACACTTCAATTGCACGTTTGTTTTTCCAGTTATTGAAAAGCGTGTACTGTAAATTCAAATTACCGTAATACGAAATAGTATTTGTTTCAGCCTGAAAAGAAGTGTTTTTCATTTCTCTAATCTTGGACCAACTCGGACTCATTCCAGCCTGAAAACTAATCACTGGATACAAAAAAGATTTTCGAAAAGCTGTATTCGTTTTTTGCAATTCTAAATTAATGAACTGATTTTTCAGGTTTTGATTGTTTTGAAGCATTTCATTCTTTGCTTCATCAAAATTCATTTCATTGATTTGTAAATCAATTTTATCCGTTAACTCATATCCTTCTTTAATCAACGTTGTGTCATTCATCAGAATAGCTAAGTTACGGATAGCGTTATCGTACGAGATTTGTTGCAAAAGAAAATTTGTACTATCCGTTAAATATTGATTTTTAAACTGTAGTAACTCTAAAGAGGTGCTTGTACTGTACTTTTCTTTCAATTCATAATACTTCATTCTATCACTTGAAATCTGAAGTATTGAAGCAAATAGATTTTTACGAACCAATTGTAAATCCGCCGTATAGTATGCTTTTAATACATCTTGGGTCGTAGCCTCTATCACTGCAATAGAATTTGATCCACTTTGCGCTTCTAATTGCTCCAAGCGTTGTTTCGATATTTTAACTGCAAACCCACTGAATAGATTCCAGTTTAAGTTCAATGCAGGTGTAATACTTTGTGATAAAATAATACCTGGTGTAAAAGTAAACGGATTGTTCGTGTTATCTTGGATGGCATTATTCTGTGCAACAGAAAGAGTAACTGTTGGAAAAAGTCCTGCTTCTGACCATTTATTATTCTTCGCATTGATTTCTTCTTGTTTTTCAGCTATTTGAATCTGGTAATTATTCTCCAAAGCAATAAATACAGCTTCTTTTGCAGAAAGTTGATGTTGAGAAAAAGCACTGTTCTGAAAACAGGTCATCCCAACAAACAAAAAAATAGCAACTATTTTCATCTTAAAATTCATGTTTATTACGTTCTAATTTCACAGCTGGTTCAACCAAATGTGGGTCAATATCTTTCGTTCCTGAAAAAACTCTGTGGTTAAATCTTTTCACCCCATTCCAGAAAAGAATAGCAGAAGGATAGAAAAATAGGATAAATAATGTTCCAACTAAGACACCAAATGCGATAGAAACTGCCATTGGTATTAAGAATTGAGCCTGCATACTTTTCTCTGAAATAATAGGCAACAATCCAGCAACAGTTGTTAAAGAAGTCAAAACAATTGGTCTAAAACGAGACGATGCAGCTTCTAACGCCGCTTTTTTTATCGTCTTCCCCTCCAGTAACAAATCATTGTACCTGTCGAGGAAAACAATGGCATCGTTGACCAAAACCCCGGTCAATGCAATCATACCAAATACACTTAAAATTGAAACTGGAATACCAACTAAACCGTGGCCAAATATTGCCCCTGCGATTCCTGCTGGAATTACGAGCATTATTAAGAACGCGCTACTAACGCTGTTAAAATGTAAGGTCAGAATAATGAACATTATAATTATACCAATTATACCTACAGCTTTCATTGAACCGCCTGTTTTTTCACTTCTTTCAGCTTGTCCCAATCTTTTTAATTGAACATCTGGAAAGGTTTGTGTAATTTTAGGAAAAAGGTTTGCAGAAATACTGTCATTCACCAATTTTACTTTATCTGGATCTGTACATTCAGCATCAATACGAATGATTCTTTGTCCGTCTTTTCTTCTCAAATTCTCTGGAGCTCTACCAATCGTGAAGTCACAAATTTCACGCAAAGGTATTGCATGTCCTTGCGGAGATTTTATCTTCATGGATTCTAAATCCATCAATGAATTTCTATCTTCTATTGGATAACGTACCCAAACTTTCACTTCGTCTGTACCAATTATAACACGCTGTGCTTCTTGTCCAAAGAAACCTGCTCGAACTTGTCTTAAGACATCATTTTTTGAAACACCCAAAATATCCGCTTCAGGACGCATGGTCAAGTACACTTCATTCTTCCCTGGTGGCATATTGTCTTTAATATTAAAAACACCTTCCATTTTAGACAGTTCACTTTTAAACATTTTACGAGCTTCCATCAAACTAACATCATTATGAGAGGTCATTCCTACTTCTACTTCTTTTCCAAAACGGTTAAACCCACCGACATAAGTATTCTGTGCAAGCTTCCCATTGTTTGTAGCATTGATTCTTTTCACAATTCGATTCATCAATGTATCCACTGGAGTTGTCGTGTGTTCTCCGTCAAAGAAAACTTGTACCATGGAGGCATGATTTCCAAACTGACCAATGTTCATTGCAAAACCGACGTTACTAGAGAAATAAGTCAATAAAGAATCTCCTGTTTCTTGAATTATACGATCATTTTCTTCAAAAAGAATACGTGTTGCTTCTTCGACAAATTGCTTAGATTTCAACTTACTATCTCCGGGTTTATACACCGCTTCAATCGTGAAAAAATCCGGTTGAATATCTGGGAAGAAAGTAGTTTGAATTGTTCCATTTATCGTGAGTAAAATCATACCTACTGTAAAGAACATTGGCATAAAGAAACCTAATCTAAACCATTTTCTTTTTGTTCCTACGATATTTTCTACAGCTGTATTGAACCAATTATCTCTGACATATTTAATTCCTTTGTCAGCTCCACCTAGAACTTTTTCTTCCATTGGTGATTTAGAAAAGCCACCGAAAAACAACAATACTCCCAGTATAATTAAACCAAAAGGGAACAAAATTAATCCTAAACTAGCTTCTTCAGGAAAGAATCCAGCACCTAGATAAATTATGGCGAGTCCCAATAGCATCAATAAAAAACCTTTCCCATAAGAAAGTGAATGAACTTTCTCTTCTGCCAATACTCGTTTATGACCAAGATGGGCTGGGAGAATAATAAATGCTTCAAAAAGGGAGAATGCCAAACAAGCAATGACGACAAAAGCCATTTCACGCATCATTTCCATTCCTTCAACAAATAGGAGTATTGAAAAAGCTACGATGGTTGTAATTACTGACGAAAAAACAGAAGGAAGAACCTCCATCGTTCCATCGAGAGCAGCTTGATGTGCCGTTTTACCTTTCTCATAATGTGTAAAGATATTTTCAGCAATTACAATTCCATCGTCGACCAAAATTCCAACAACGAGAATCATTCCGAACAAAGAAATCATATTGATTGACATTCCATACATGCTTCCGAGAATAAACATTCCGAGGAAAGAAAAAGGAATACCAAATGCTACCCAAGCAGAGAGTTTTAAGTTCAAGAACAAGCCTAAGAAAAGAAGAACAAGGATTAATCCCATCATTCCATTCCGCGTCAACAATTCAATTCGTTGATTCAACATTTCATTGAATTCATAGAATATATTGAATTCAAAATTGGGGTGTTTCTTGTTGAATTTCTCTTTGTACAGGTATAATTCTTCCGTAATATTTGTGATGTCTTGGTCAATTGTTTTCTCAATCTGAAAAGAGACTGAAGGCTTTCCATTATACTTTGCTTCTTGTGAACTTTCTGAAAACCCTAAATTAACGTCTGCCACATCTGAAATAACAATTTTACTTCCTGTTTGTGATGTCCGAAGAATGATTGCTCCAATTTCTTCTTCAGAAGTCCCCCGACTGTTTGATCGGATGTTCATTTCTTCCACACCTCCACGAATAACCCCCGTAGTAATGTCAATATTATTTGAACCTACTGCAAGTGCAATTTCTTGGATCGAGATATTATAGCGCAATAAATCTTGCTCCCGAACATTGATACTGATTTCCTTTTCAGGGAAACCATTTTTAATAATTTGAGTGATTTCTTTTGTGTTCAACAAATCTCTTTCTACCTGTAATGCTAAATCGGTGAGTTCCGTAATAGCCACATCATCACTTTTTGCAGAAACACCTACAAAAGCAACAACAGAAGCCATTCCACCAGATTTTTGCTTATTAACGATTGGACGTTCTGCTCCGGCAGGGAATGAATTGATCGAATTAACTGAATTCTTCACATCACTCAACAATTCATCGATGTCTGTATCTACGTATGCCTTAATAACGACTTGCGCAAAATTCTCAGAAGAAGTTGAATTAATCTCTTCTATTCCATCTAAACCTTTGATTGATTGCTCGACTTTAATCGTTACTCCATCCTCCATTTCTGTTGGTGAAGCTCCTGGGTAGAATACTGAAACTGTAATCCTAGTTGGTTCTAATTCAGGAAAAAATGATCTTTTCATCGTGAAAAGAGAAAACAAACCAAACATTAAAACAAGAACGATGGCTGCATTTCCCCAAACAGGACGATTGATAAAAAACTGAATGATTTTTCTCATAGCGTTTGATTATCTATTTATTCCTTTGTATTTAACTTCGCTGTCAGATTCTTCGACTTGCTCTAGAACGACAAATGTTCCGTCCACTAATCCTGAAATAAAAATAGAATCTGGTTTTGCTCCGATTAATTGAACAGGAACTTGAATCAGTTTTTCGTCTGAAACAATATTTACTTTTCCATTCTTCATTGCAGTCCGAGGAATAGTCATTGTCATTTCTGTTGCTTTGCGGTCAATTGAAACATTCACAAACATTCCGTTGTATATCTTTTTACCTTTAACAGGTTTAATCGAATAATACACGTCAGCAGATTGTGTTTTTTGGTTGACAACGTTCGAAATTCGAA
Source organism: uncultured Fluviicola sp. (assembly GCA_964387525.1). GTDB lineage: Bacteria > Bacteroidota > Bacteroidia > Flavobacteriales_D > Crocinitomicaceae > UBA4466. Next base: position 43,337 of record CAYLWS010000002.1, on the reverse strand, counting down.
TTATTTTTCCCGTTGCAATTAATTCTCCCGAAGAAGTTGTGAAATTTGCGGTACTTTTTTGTCTGTATTCTTCGACCAGTCCCATAGAAATTGGCACTTTCACTTCGTAGCTACCTGTTTCAATGATTTTAGCCACCTGTGCTCCCGGATTGACAATTGAACCTGGTTCAGCAAAAACATCGATAACCGACCCGTTGAAAGGGGCAATCCATAAATACTTATCCATTCTCGCTTCCAATCCACTCAAATTGTAATATTCAGTGTAAATATTTCTACTGGTTAAGAATAAACGCTCTTTATCAGATTTTACTTTTGGAAAAGCAGGAAGGATTAATGCAGGGTTTAGGTCCTCTAAAAACTGAAGCCATTTGTCTTTCTCTCCAGGAAAATCCATTTCTATGTCAGGCATAGCATTTAAAACAAGATTAGCCAGAGTAGATTTCCTTCCACTTAAAGTATAAAACGCTTCTGTATTATTTATTCTGTAAAGGATTTGTCCTTTTTTAAAATTAACACCTGGTTTCATTTTAACATTTCCACGTTCTAACTTCCCTTGGACCTCGAAAGAAACAAAGAGTTCTGTATGCGGAGATATTTGACCGTAAGAAACCAATGAAATTGACTTCATTGAATTCTTCACTTTTGATGTAGGGACATAAAGTATACTTTTTTCTTCTTTGGTTCCTTCTATATCTACTTTCTTGTTTTTACTCAGTACAAAGTATGCACCACCTGTAAATACTAGAAAGATAATAAATAGAATAATTTGACTTCTTTTCATAATTACTTTTTAACAGAATAAAAGTACTCCTTTCTGCGGAGTAATTACGGAAAAATTGATGACTAGTTTTAAAAGTAGATAAAGGGTAGAATTTGCGGACTTATGGTGTGGTCTAACATTCACTTTACTTAAAATAGAGAATGGCTCAGTTAACCAAAAAAAACGATGGCTAAATGATGTAATTGTTAATAAGTGTTGAAAAATATGTTAATAACCTAAAACGAGACGTATGATTATGATGATTATAAGACGTTAATTTTGTAGTAAGCAATTCACACAACCTCAAAGAAATGTTTGGAACACTATTAAAGAAAAAAATCAGTAATGATAAACTAGCCAATATTTTTATTAATGGGATATTCACTTCCATTGATAATAGTTTTCCTTTGGTTGCAGAATTCATTAACGAAGACCCTGCGTTTGTAAATTCTCCTAACATCAACCCTGCAGATAGTTTTGAATTCTCTTTAATTGTTTTAGTAGGAAACATTACTTACTTAGAATCTTCTTTCCCTCCTGAACAGGCGGACCGAGTTGAAGAAATTGTTTACACAAAACTTGCTCGAATGTATGAGATGAATACTCCTGAGTTCAAGCAAATGCTTAATGAATACAGAACGTTCATCAATAGATTAAATAGTCCTTCGAAGAATATGGTGTACGGAATGTCTAAAGCTATTTTTGATAAATATACTTTATACAATCACCAAGATGAGTATTTCAAAAGAATGCAAACACCTAACCCATTATTTTTAAAACGAATGGACAATGTCGTTGAAAATTTTGTTTGGAATTGGGATTCTTTTTTCAAAAAATATAAGCTAGAACACTAGTCGTTGCAAAAGGGACAATTCTCATAGGAATTAATCTTTTCTAATTCTACTCTCTTCTTTTTCTTAAAACCTTTCATCTTTCAAAATGATTAAAAAATGAACTTTTTTAAATGTTGTTTGTACATACCTAAAAAACAACAACATGAGAAATTCAATCTTAATCATTATCAGCTTATTTTTTGTGCAAACATTTACATTTGCACAAAATTCTAACCGAAAAGTTCAATTGGCCATTCTGTTTGACACATCCAATAGTATGGACGGATTAATTGACCAAGCTAAAACGCGTATTTGGAATATTGTCAACGAAGTCAGCACATTGACTTTCCATGGAGAGACTCCAACCATTGAAATTGCAATATATCAATACGGGAATGATCGTTTAGAATCTTCACAAGGCTACATTCAACAAGTAACTGGTTTAACGACAGATTTAGATTTAATTTCTCAACGACTTTTTGCATTAACAACCAATGGAGGATCTGAATATTGCGGACAAGTAATTGGAAAATCTCTCTCTGACTTGAATTGGTCAACCGATGTTCGAGATTTGAAAATGATATACATTGCTGGTAACGAAAGTTTCACGCAAGGACCTGTTGATTTTAAAAAACAATGCGCTATAGCACTTGAAAAAGGCGTAATCATCAGCACTATATTCTGTGGAAATAAACAAGAAGGAATTAATTTACATTGGAAAGATGGAGCGACCTGTAGTGAGGGAGACTATTTCAACATTGATTCTGACGCCTCAATTGTTCAAATTGACACTCCGTATGATCAAGAAATAATTAAATACAACGATTCATTGAACAAGACTTATTACGGTTTTGGTGCAGAAGGCCAACAAAGAAAAGAGAGTCAGGTGAATGAAGATAAAAATGCTGAAGCTACCTCTTCAAATGTTGCGGTTGAAAGAACAGTTGTGAAATCTAAAAAAGGAGTTTACAAAAATAATTCTTGGGACTTAATTGACGCTATTGAGAACAATAATATTAAATTAGAAGACATTGAGGAAGAGGAACTTCCAGAAGAATTCAAAGGGAAATCAATCGCTGAAAAAAAGGCTTTACTTGCCGTAGAGATTAAAAAAAGAGAATACTATCAAAAGAAAATTGCTCTCTTAGCACAAAAGCGTCAAGCGTATATTGAGGTCGAATTAAAAAAGCAATCGAGTGAACAAAAAGATGATTTTGGCACTTCGCTCAACAGAAGTATTGAGATTAAAGCAAAAAAAATAGGTTATGAAAAATGATCTAATCCCATTCAAATTTTAATTATTTGAATGGGATGTTGTTCTTTTTTTTAATTAGCTTTACAGTGAACTGATACTAATATCAATGACAAAACCATTTCTATTCATTTCTTTTTTACTGTTAAACTCCTTCATTTTCTGTCAAGATTTCAAAACCGATTCTACTTCTATAGAACAACTATTTAAAGGAATAACAACTGGACATCTCGCTAAAGACTCGACAATAAATGAACTTAAAACGATTCAAGTTAGAAATCAATCAAATGCTAAACTGTTAGAAATATACGATTTCTATTTCTCTAAATACTTAATGCAAACGGGAGAAATGGACAGTGCAATTGTTATTTCTAAAACTGCGCTTGAAAAATACACTAACAACCAAGAGATTGACCATCGTATCAAGTTCTTAAAAATCATCGCTTCATGTTATGCTTATAATCAAGGTTACCAACAAGGCATTACTTATTTCAAAAAAGCATTAGCGATTTGTGAGGAGACGGACAACTTTGAACAAGCGGCGTATGTAAATAACAATATTGCCAATCTGTTTTTTAGTTTAATGAATTATGAATCAGCTTACAAATATAGTTCTGCTTCATTCAAATACATTGAAAAACATCCAGACAACCCCTATTATGCAGGAATACTAGCTGTTTTAAGCGTTGCAGAGTCTAAAGTAAATAAAAATGAAGATGCCTACAATCATGCAAAAGAAGCTTTAGAAATCGCAACAAAAACGAATAATATTCTTGCCCTTATCGTTTCAAATCACGCATTAGGTGATATTGAAGGAGAGCATGAAAATTACCTAGAAGCCATCCAGTGGTTCTCTGCTTCTCTAGAAATTTCTGACCAATACAATCAACTTCATTTTTCACTATTGAATCACATCGGCTTACTTCCTTGCTATATAGGAATTAATGAATATGATCAAGCTATTTATCATGGAGAAAAAGCATTAAATATTTCTGTGGAAATAGGGAATAAAAACGTCTCTTATTCTTTAAAGCGAAAACTCGCATTGGCTTATCACAAAAATGGAGAAGACGGAAAAGCTTTTAAACTAATGCGTGAAGCCCATGAGATTTACAAAGCAACAACCAGTTTTGACACTCAAGAATCCATCAATGAAATTCTCATCAAATACGATTCAGAGAAGAAAGAAAAGGAGATTCAAAAGAATAAAGTAGAACGAATGAAACAAGAAGTAAAATCTAGTCGATTTAGATTTATCATTGCCATTTTGACTTTTATCCTTCTATTATTACTTGTTCTTTATTTCTTTCTTCAACAAAAAAATAAAGAAAAACTAAGAGCTGCTAACCACCAATTAGAAAAAGAAACTTTACGTGCAATCATTGAAGGAGAAGAAAAAGAACGTGAACGTTTATCCTCTGAACTTCACGACGGAATAGCTTCAACACTTACTTCAATTCGTTTTAAAATGGAGAACAATGGGAATAATAAGAACATTGAACTCATTCAAATGATTCGAGATGCTCAGATTGATACCCGAAGAATTTCACACAACCTATCTCCTTTGAAAATTGAAAACTCAGGAATAAATGATGCCATCAAACAGTTTGCTCTAGAAAATTCAAACACAATTACCCAAATTCATTTCTCAAACTTCTGTACATCTATTCTTTTAAACAAGGACAGTGAACTTATGATTTACCGTATTGTCCAGGAACTGGTTCAAAATGCCATAAGACACGGAAATGCTAAAACGATTGACATTCAATTTATGTGTTCAGAAAACCTGTTTAACTGGTCGGTTGAAGATGATGGAAACGGTTTTGAATTGGAGCAGAAACAACTTGGTCAAGGTCTACTCAGTATTCAAAATAGAATAGTACGAATGCACGGTGAATTTAATATTGATTCGAGTACGGATGGAACAATCGTGCAGCTGTCTATACCTTTATAATTTGTTTATATTTGTTCCATGAAGATAATTGTAGCAGACGACCACGAATTAATCGGTGAAGGAATTATTTCTTTCTTTGAAGAAAATGCTCCAGAATTTGAAGTTTATTTCGCTAAAAACAAATCAAAACTCATTTACCTTTTAAAAGAGCAATCTTTCGATTTAATTGTTCAAGATGTTCAATTTGGCGAAGTGGATGCAAGAGAAATTATTCAAGAAATACACCTTATTCAGCCCAACATAAAAATTATTGCACTATCCTCTCACATAGATGCTTTCACTGTGAAATCTGTTCTTGCGACAGGTATCAATAGCTATGTTTCCAAAACTTCCCCATTGGAAGAATTGATTTTAGCTGTAAAAGATACATTAAACGGCGTAAAGTATATCTCAAAAGACATCACTGAAAATATCGCCAATTCATTTCTTTCCAATGAAAAAGAAAAAACTAAAATTAGACTTACGAAAAGAGAAAGTGAAGTTTTGGATGGAATTCAAAATGAACTTTCTACAAAGGAAATTGCAGTGAAACTATTCATTTCAGAAAAAACAATTGAAGGATATCGCTCCAATTTATTGATGAAATTTCAAGTGAAAAATGTTGCTGGATTGATAAAGAAAGCAATTTTACAAGGTTTTGTAAAGTAGGCTTCGACAAGCTCAACCTACAAAGTAAGTTCATTTTTTCAATAAACAAGGGTTTCCCCTCACCTACATTTCCCGTATTTCCCCTCAGTTGTTCTCTTTAAGACTGACTTACTTTTGTTTCATTATTATATGCAAAAAAAGTAACACTATGAAAAAGACAATTTTATTAATGTGCCTAGTTATCGGGATGATTTCTTACACAAATAACAGTTCAGCACAAGCTTTTGGAGGAAAAGGAAGTAAACAATTTCAAATCGGGTTAGGATTAACGCAACACGACACTTGGTATCCAACAAATGGCAAAGGACCAAAAGGTAGAGCAAAACCAACTTCTGGAGTTATACAATTTCAAATGGAATTTGGGGTACATAAATACATTGGAATTGGAGTGAATATCGGGGTAGAATTTGCTAAGAATTATGATCGTTCAGGATTTGGCTTGGTTACTTATGCATACAATAATTATAGTGCATTCTGGAGTTTAGCAGTTCCGATCGGTGTTCATTCCAACTTTCACTTCTATCAATTGATCGCAGACAAATCGGGCAAGAGTATGCATGCAGATAAATTGGATGTTTACGCTGGCTTATCATTGGGAAGTGGACCTGCTTTTGCGATTACAAAAAGTGCTTACAAAGCTTACGGAAATGATGTTGGTTATATGATATACGGAGGTCCACACGTTGGGGCACGTTTCTTTCCAAAAGAAAAAATGGGTTTCTACCTTGAAGCAGGATACGGAAAAGCTTATGTAAATGGTGGAATTGTTTTCAATCTTTAAAAAGAGATCATGAAAAGAAAAGAAATCGCATTAAGTGTTCTTGCATTGCTTGCAATTCAACTGCACACCTCGGCACAATTTCTAGATAACTTAGGAAAAAGAGTCGAGAATAAAGTAGAAGAAACCATTACGCGAAAAGCAGAAGACAAAGCTGGAGAAAAAACAGAAGAAGCCGTAGATGGTGTATTTGATTCAGGCAAAAAGAAAAAAAAGAAAAGAAAATCTACTTCAACAGAAGAATTAAAAACCAATTACATTTTCAGTTTTTCAGCAACCATTGTCATCGAATCTAAAGAAGGAAATTCCTCAAACACAATCAAACAATCCTATGGAAACGGATACATTCTTGCTAATATGAATGGTAACAAAATGATTCAAGATTTTGATGCAGAACAAATTATTGTTTTAAATGAAGAAGATAAATCTGCCTCAATCATGTCTATGCAATGGATGGAAAAGATGATGGAATCTGTCACCAAAGAATCAAAAAATGAAAAAAATGCAAAAATTGAAAAGACAGGCGCAACAAAAAAAATTCACGGTTACCTCTGTTTCGAATACATTATTACGAGTGAAGATGGTATAACCCAAATATGGTTTGCTCCTAATGTTCCTTTTGATTACAATAATTATTTAAAATCAATGGCGAAAATATTTGGAGGGAAATCAAACACTATTTCGAAAGGCAAAGGATATGTGATGGAAATGACCACATTCGATGAAAAGGAAAAGGAAACAATGCATATGTATGTGAAATCTGTATCCGAAAAAATATTTAACATCAATTTGGATAGTTATACCGTTAATAAAATGATGTAAATAGATCTGAATTCAATGAAGTATTAAAAATCGAAAATAATCTCTATTAACGTTCTTATACTACTACAATTTATACTTTTTTCATAACCTAGGTTAAAGTGGAGTTTCTTTACGAAGAGATTCCGCTTTTTCTTTTAATCTGATTTTTTTATTTTAGATTTGCATACACATTAAATTTTGAAGGTAAAATGGCAATTTATTTAGACAACGCAGCAACAACTCCTATGGCTCCTGAAGTCGTAGAAGCTATGATTCCAATTTTGAGAAATGATTTTGGCAACCCATCTTCGACTCATTCATACGGTCGTTCTGCAAAAGCTTTAATAGAAACTTCTCGTAGAAGTATCTCAAAGCACCTCAATTGCCAGCCTTCTGAAATTATTTTTACTTCCGGCGGAACAGAAGCGGATAATTTAGCACTTTATTCTGCCGTTAAAATGGGGATAACGCACATCATTACTTCATGCCTTGAACATCATGCTATTGGTCATACTGCTGAGGCAATTGCGAAAGAATTCAATGTGCGTGTTTCTCTCGTAAAAGTTGACTACAATGGAAATGTAGATTTGGATGAGTTAGAAATGTTGTTGAACTCTGAGGACAAGACAATTGTTTCGTTAATGCATGCCAATAATGAAATATCAACGTTATTACCCCTGAAAAAAGTAAGTGAATTGTGTCAAAAATACAATGCTTTATTTCATTCTGACACTGTTCAAACAATGGGACATTATGCATTTGATTTATCCGAATTAAAAATTGATTTCTTGACTTGTGCAGCGCATAAATTTCATGGTCCAAAAGGAATTGGATTTCTTTTTGCTCGAAATACGGTGAAAATATCTTCTTTAATTCATGGTGGTGCTCAAGAAAGAGGTTTTAGAGGTGGAACCGAAAATATATATGGAATTGTTGGATTAACGAAAGCAATGGATCTTGCTTATGAAGATGTGACAGCCCACCAAACTCATGTCCAAGCATTGAAAGATTATTTCATTTCTGAATTAAAAGCTCATTTTGACGACATCGAATTCCATGGAGAGATAGACCCTTCAAAATCGTTGTACACTGTTTTAAATGTCAGTTTTCCAATCACTGACAAGTCGAGTATGTTACTTTTCACATTAGACATTAAAGGGATTGCATGTTCTGGAGGAAGTGCGTGTACTTCTGGCGCAAGTGTTGGTTCGCATGTTCTTACGGGAATAAATGCTGACATGGCCCGTCCAAATGCTCGTTTCTCATTCTCTCGCTACACAACTAAAGAAGAAATTGAGTTTGCTTTGGAACAAATAAAAGCAGTTTATGCCACTACTTTAGCTTAAGTTTTAAATTTTGAAAGAAAAAAAACACATTCTGCTAATCAGTTCTTGGTACCCTACTCCTGAAAAACCATTTTTAGGTAATTTTGTCCAAAGACAAGCTGAATTATTAGCACAAGCGTATCAAGTTACCGTAATCAACACCATTGGTGATGATATTGTTAAAGAGCTAGAAACAGTTGTCATTGAAAAGAATGGCGTCACAGAAATTAAGGTTCTCTTCCCAAAAGAATCGTCGCTATTCAAAAAAAGAAAAATACAATTCAATGCATTTGAGATGGGACTTTCGAAGGTTGAAAATGTTGATTTAATTATTGGCGAAATTGCTTTGCCTAAATCATGGCAATTTCTTCAAGCAAAGAAGAAATTCAACTGTCCTTTAGTCTACATTGACCAAGGTTCATACTATCGACCAGAAATTCGCAACAATTGGAATTTTGTGGAGAAATTTCTTATTTGGAAATTGAAAAAGAATGCAGATACAGTAATTGCTGTGAGTCAATTTCTCAAGAATGACATGCAAGAGGTTTTTAAGAATACGGACATAAAAATTCTTGGAAACCATATTGATACTGAATTATTTTCTCTTTCACAAGAAAACAATAACGATAAAACACATTTTTTACACATTTCAACATTGGATGAGAATACAAAGAATCCTGAAGGAATGATCAATGCGATTGAAAAACTTTCTCTGCTCACTGGAGAATTTAAATTCACTTTTATCTCCGATGAAAATGTTGAAAAATGGCAAGGAATAATTGATGAAAAAGGACTACAATCCTACGTCAATTTTATAGGACCATTACAATGGCATGAAACTGTAGCATATTACCATAAAGCAGATGCGTTTGTGTTATTTTCGAAGTACGAAACATTCTCTGTTGTTTTAGCAGAATCTTTTTCTACCGGGACACCTGTCATTTCTACAAATGTTGGCATTGCAAATGAGCTGAGTTCTGATTTAGGGATAATTGTTCAAACAGAGGTTGAATTGTGTGACGCAATGTATGCCATGGTAAAAAAAGAAAAAACTTTTGATGCGAAATACATTCGATCATTTGGTATGAATTTCAAATCCGAAACTATTTTAGAAAAATGGATTTCAATTCTCACAAAACATGTTGACTAAAGAAGCCGCTTTCCAAGCCTTGAAGAATGTAATTTCTCAAAAGTATATCGTTATTGAATCATCATTTTCAGATCTAAATTCTGCTGTAAAAGATGATTCGAAGAGTACAGCAGGTGACAAGCATGAAACAGGTCGTGCTATGGTACATTTAGAGCAAGAGAAACTTTCGCAACAATTAACAATGCTCAATGATCTGAGGGAAGCATTGTCAAAAATAAATCCTTCAGAAAAACATTCAAAAATTCAATTCGGAAGTTTCGTCCAAACCAATAAAGGCTATTTTTTCTTCTCCGTAGGATTAGGGAAAATTCAGGTTGGAAATGATGCCGTTTTCTGCCTTTCAATTACCACTCCATTGGGAAAAGTATTAGCAGGAAAAAAAGCTGGAGACATCTCTCAATTCAATGGGGAAATTGAAATTCTCACTGTAGAATAATAAAAGAACTATCCTTTCTTCAAATGAAGATCTAATTGAGGAAATGGTATTGTGACTCCATTCTCTTCAAATTTTTCACAAATAATAAGTCTAATATCACTTTTGACTTTTTCTATCCTAAATATCTTTTCACTACAGAACAAAATTCTAAAATCCAAAGAAGAAGAACCGAAGTTGATTAACCTTGCTTGAATTAAACTGTCAGTTAAAACATCTTCATGTGCTCTTGCGCTTTCCTCCAGAATTTTAACCACTAATTTCACATCTGAAGCATATGCCACTCCTACATCAAAAGAAAATATTGTTTTTTTTGCCTGATGACTCCAATTGATTACTTTGTTTGTAGTAATCAATGAATTCGGTATCAAAATACTAATATCCCTTCGAGACATCCCTTTTGAAGTTCTAATTCCAATTTTTTGAATAATTACCACCTCTCCGTCTATATCTAGAATATCTCCAACTTTCACTGATTTTTCATAAAGTAGAATTATTCCCGATAAAATATCATTAAATGTTTGCTGTAATCCTAATCCAATACCGACAAGTAAAGCTGCAGATCCGGCGAGAATAAGACTTGGCTGAATACCTACGGTATCGAGTATTAAAATAAAAGAGACAATCCATACGATATACTTGATCAATTGAAACAGTGCAAATGAACTTCCTTCATCAAGATTAACACTCTTTGCTTTTTTGTCAATTGTTTTTTTCACTGCCACAAAACCAACTTTGTGACAATAAAAATTAAAACGACTAGAATCAGCTCAAAGACAGATAAAGAATGATCTTTAAAGTTGATTATATTAATACTCATAAAATTATTTAAAGACTCCATTTTGAATTCGAATTAAATTTAAACTAACCCCATCAAATCATCCACTCCAATAAACCGTTCCGTTGTAAAACCTTCGGCAAATTTCATTCCAGCGGGTCTTCCCATTTCTTTCATTCTACCTTTAATAAAATCAAAAAAATCTTCTCCAGAAATTGGCGTTTGCGGCGCGGATGAATCAGCATCAAAGAATTGAGTTTTGTATGCTTTTATTGCATCAATTTTACGTTCAACAAAAGAAGAAACGTCCACTACAAAATCCGGTTTTATGTAGTAATCTTGAATATAATGGTAAACTGCTTTTGGCCTGTGGTGCTTTTGACTTTCTCCATTCAACGAAGTTTCTATTTTCCGTAAACCAGCTAAAAAACATGCTTCAGAAACAAGCTTCCCTCCTCTTCCATGGTCAGGATGTCTATCCATCAAGGCATTTGCTAAAACAATTTCGGGCTGAAAATGACGGATTTGTTCAATAATTAAACGCTTATTTTCTTCGTTGATTTCAAACCAACCGTCATTCATTTTTAGATTTTCACGAAAAGAAATCCCCATTATTTCGCTAGCATTCTTTGCCTCTTCATAACGAGAAGAAATTGTTCCTCTTGAACCTAATTCACCTTGTGTCAAATCGACAATTGCAACTGTTTTACCTTGTGCAATGTGTTTCATTATTGTTCCAGCACAAGATAACTCAGCATCATCAGGATGGGCTGCAAAAACGAGAATATCTACTTTATCAGTCATTGTTCATGATTTCTTTTTCCACTTCATCTTTATACATTTTATTGCGAATTCCAGCTATAATAGTGAAAAGTACGAAAATTCCAAAGGTTACGAAAATCCAGTTGGGTATTCTTTGCAAACCTTCTCCTTGCGCATAAGAATGCAATCCACTGAGGTAGAAATTTACGCCAAAAAATGTAAACAATATTGAAGCATATCCCCACATTGAAACTGCACTGAATAAGAATTTACCTTTCAATCCTGGGATATAACGCAGGTGTAGAATTAAAGCATACACCAAAACAGCTACTAACGCCCAAGTTTCTTTAGGATCCCAGCCCCAATATCTCCCCCATGATTCATTCGCCCAGATTCCTCCGAGGAAAGTACCAATCGTCAACATAAAAACACCAATCGTCATTGACAATTCTGAAACATAAGTCAATTCATTGATGTTCAATGTTACAAATTTTGCATTTCTTTTATTTTTAAATATATACAACCAAAGGTTTAAGAAACCGAGAATGAATGAAATCCCCAAAGGTGCGTAACTACCTGTTATGATTGCTACGTGAATCATTAACCAATACGACTTCAAAACAGGCTGTAAAGGTGTAATCTCAGGGTCCATTAAATTCAGTTCAGTCACGAAAATCATTAAAGAAGCTAATATTGCTGCTCCAGCAAGAATCATTGCATTCTTTGGAGAAAAAAGTAATCCAAACAACATTAAAATCCATGCAATAAAAATCATTGCTTCATATCCATTACTCCACGGAGCATGGCCAGAAATAATTGTTCTCATGTAAATCCCATAACCATGGTACACAAATACAATGAGCGTTAACCCTGTTAAAATTTTAGTTAAAATTCCAAATATACGCTCCGATTTCAATGTTGGCTTTTTGAAAATTTTCACAAAGAATACAAGTAACATAATAAATCCTAGAAATAAATAGCTTCTATAACTACTTTCAAAGACATGCATCTTATTGTAACTAATTTCTTTGTTCACTTTTTCTTCTGAAGGAACAAAATCAGCACTTACCTCACGTTGGTAAGCAATTAATTCTTTCAACGATTGATCAGCATCTGTATAATTATCATCTTTTGCGCCTTGGTCTATACTTGAAATATAGTTAATCGCTAAATGACTTGCAACAGAATCAATTTCCATGACTGTTCTACTCAATGGAACGTACCATTTTTTAGATGCATCATTTCTCGCGGGAACAATTTGCATGTATCTCCACTGAAAAACAGATTGCATTACTTGAAAACGTTCTACCAGTTTAATCAGTTTTTTATCGTATTCACCACGTTTCATTTCAACGAGTTGATGTGCAGCTTGATAATCCTTGAGTAAGATAAAATCTCCATGTTCATCTACTAAATCGTTGTAAGAAATGTATTTATCGTCCATTCCTAATTTCTTTCGTAAATTCGATTTTGAAGAAACAAATATTACTTTTTCATCTGCCCAATAATCTGGATACATGTGCATACTCATAATTGTTTGCACTGCATTGTATTCATCTTCTCCTACTGCAAAGGTCTTACTTCTGTGCGTTTTACGTAGTAACTGATCGGCAAGTGTATGAAAAGGAATAACACGCCCTTGAAAGTCTTGCACCATTAGATGTGAAAGCTTTTCAGATTGTTCTACCGAGATTACACGAAAAACAGCTTCTTGATGTTGAGCATGATCGTGTTCTTCATGATTATGCTCCGTTTCTTGAGAGAAACCAAAAGAAGAGAATAACATTACCCCAGCAAAGAGTCCAATCAGTTTTTTTCTTTTTTGCTGTGATTTTTTTAACTTATTCATTAAATCTTTGGATCTACCTTTTGGAGCAAACAGTGTTAATATCATTCCAATCGTCATCATTAAATAACCTAAATAAGTTATGTTTGTTCCCCACCAATCGTGGTTCACGCTCAAAATTGTTCCTTTTTCATCTGAATCATAACTCGATTGAAAGAAACGATATCCACCATAATCCATTACATTGTTCATGAAAATAGTTTGATCTCTTGAGTAGTCATTTTCATCGTCAATTAGCGTTACATTACTCTCAAAAGAAGAGGCAACCATAGAACCAGGGTATTTATCTAGCGTAAAATCATTGCAGCGAATAGCAAATGGTAAAGGAATTTTCATTGCCCCGTATTCCATTTCATACGTTAAGCCTTGAAAATTAAAAACAACATGTTCCGGAATTACTCCTTGTCCTCCTTCTAGTTTCACTAATCGAGTATGTTCTCCATCAGTAATTTTCACCGTTAAAACAGTTTTTCCTTTCTTCTTACTTCCAGAAGGAATCAACATTTTTTTGGTATTCTTTTTCAACCCTTTGTAAACAAATTGTTGATCGGCAACTTGATAAAGCGTCGATTCTAAAAACAGGACTTCTGTATTCAATGGAACCTCAGTGTACATAGAATCAGCGACTTCAAAACCATTTTTTCTCGCTTCTACCATTTGTGTCATTGGCAAATATCGAATTGGCAAAGCCGTATTTATGTACACTCCATCTGTTTTTTCAGTAAGTTGAATACCCGGCATTGCATCTGTTTTATCATAAGAAAGCGCAATACCTCCTAACATCATAAAACCACCTGAAGAAAGAAATGATGAATTCATACCACCAGTTACAATTTCCAAAGCAGAACTTTGAATAGAATCATTGGTCACTAAAGAATCAATCATTCCTTTTTGGTAATTCACATATTCAATCGAAATAGATGTTGTGTGGTTCGGGAATTCAACATCATGACTAAAGGAGTTACCTACCCAAGAATGAGTTGCGAACATTCGAGATTCATGGTAAGTATATTGTAATTCACCGTCGTTAATTTTATACCAAAAATTTGCATTTGACGAATAAATATAGTCTACCGTTTCACCTTCTCTGATAGGCATAATTCCTTCAAAAGAAAAATAACGAGTTACTCCCGCTCCTAAGAGAATCACAATGAAAGAAATATGGAATAGAAACATGGCTACTTTTTCTTTCTGCCACATTTGGTAACGAAAAATATTAACGATTAAATTTATTCCGAGATAGAACAAAAGTAGTACAAACCATGTCGCATTGTAAACCAATAAACGAGCAGTATCAATATCATATGCAGACTCCATGAAGGTAGCAAAAGCTATCGCCACTAGAAAGACAAACAATCCAACGGTCATCATTTTTATTGAGAAAAAAGCACGTGCAAAATTTTCCATATTTTCAATTTAGTTCGAGCAAAGATAGTGAGTAAAATTGCTTTAAGGAGTAAGAAATAGTATTTCTCTGTTAAAAAAGCTCAATAATGTCTATTATTTTTCGTGTTATCCAAGTGAAATTGTATATTTGAAGTTAAAATTTACACCCTGACAACATGAGTAATTTAGCCAAAAAAGCAGTGAGAATTCCAAAAAAAATACTGAAATGGACAGGAATTGCTGTTCTTTTAATTGTTTTAGCATTGATTCTTATTCCTTATTTTTTCAAAGATGAGATCAAAGAAATGGTCATTGAAGAAGCGAATAAATCTTTGAATGCTGAGTTGAGTCTTGAAGATTTTGACTTAACCTTCTTCAGTACATTCCCAAACATGACGGTTGAATTGGATGGTGTAAAATTACAAGGTGTAGGTCAATTCAAAGACATCACATTAGCTGAAATAGGTCAATTGCAAGCCAAAGTTGATTTTTGGAGTGTAATTGGTGGAGACCAAATTGAAATTGAAGCCATACATATTGTTGAACCAAAATTTGACGTAAGGGTTTTACAAGATGGTACAGCCAACTACGACATTGTTAAAACAGCTGAAGAGATTGCTGAAGAATCTGAAGAAGAAGTTCCTGAAGAGTCTAATTTTAAACTCTCATTGAAAGAATATAGTATCACAGGCGGTGTTATTAACTATGATGATGAACCGGGTGGGTTATTTGCCAATATTCAAAATTTGAATCATACGGGTGAAGGAGATTTAACGGCTGACGTTATTGATTTCAAAACAACGACTTCAATGGATGAACTGACGTATGAAATGGACGGGATTTCCTATTTAAACAAAGTAAATACGAACCTCATCATTAACTTATTGATGGAGTTTAAAGAAAATGAATCTAAGTTTACTTTACAGGAGAATGAAATTCGTTTAAATGCTTTAACACTTTCTATCGATGGCTTCTACGAAATGTTGGACGGATACGATAACATTGACATGAAGTTGAACACTTCTAAAACGACTTTTAAGGATATATTATCATTGATTCCTACTTTCTATCAATCGGGATATGAAAATATGGTGACTTCGGGTAGTTTAGCTATCAATGCTTCTACAAAAGGTAGAATAGATGACGTCAACCTTCCTTCTTGGGATGCAGGAATGAAAATTTCAAACGCTTCTATTCGATACCCAGATTTACCTGGTAAAATTTCAAATATACAGTTGGATGCTGGTTCAAAATTTCCTGGAGGAACTGATTTAGATAAGATGACCGTTGAAGTAAAGAAATTCCACGCCAACCTATCAAAAAATAGCCTCGATGCAAAGTTATTCATGAGCAGCGTTATGAGTGACCCTAATCTTGACGCATCTGTTTTGGCTAATTTAAATTTAGCAACACTAAAAGATTTTGTTCCAATGGCTGAGGGCGAAGAATATTCTGGAATATTAGATGCTGATGTTGCAATAAAAGGTAGAATGAGTGATCTTGAAAAAAGTGATTTTGAAAAATTCAAAGCGGAAGGAGAATTGATTCTTTCTGAAATGAATTACAAATCATCGGATCTACCAAGTGATGTTAACATTGAACGCATGAAATTCACTTTCTCTCCAAAAAATTTAGAAATGAATGAATTGAAGGCTACGATGGGGAAATCGGATTTCGCAATGAACGGTGTGATTGACAACTATCTAGGCTATGCAATGAGAGATGAAACGTTGAAAGGAGATTTCACTTTCAAAAGCAACTTTTTAGATTTGGATGAATTAATGCCTGCATCAGAAGCTCCTACGGCAACGGAAGCTCCAACTGAAGAAACTCCAACAAACGGTACTGAAGACGTACTTTTAATTCCTGGAAATATTGATTTCAAATTAGCTACACAAATTAACGAAGTAAAATATGACGGAATGAACATTAAAAATATCAATGGAGATATTAGTATTAAAGATGAAGTTGCAAGTTTAGATCATGTTACCATGAATGCAATGGGGGGAGAAATAGGATTGACCGGAGATTACAATACTCAAGATCACGCTAAGCCTAAAATGGACTTTGGATACTCTCTAAAAGAAATTGACATTCATGAATTGGCTGTAAATTTCAATACTGTCGAGCAATTGGCACCAATTACAAAATATGCTCGTGGAAAAATCAGTTCAAACTTTGATATGTCTACCTTTTTAACTCCAGGGTTTGAACCAATTCTTTCAACTTTAGAGAGTATTGGAGACATTCGTTCTAAAAGTCTATCTATTGAAGATGTAGAAATCTTAAAGAAAATTGAAGGCGTTACGAAATTGAAAGATCTATCTTCTCAAACTCTTAAAAATTTCAAAACAAATTTTAAAGTAAAAGATGGAAAAGTTACCACTACTCCATTCGACGTTAAAATGGGTAAAATCAATTCAGAAGTTTCGGGATACACCACTTTGGATCAAAAAATGGACTATTCAATGAACATGATGGTTCCCAAAAGTGAAATTCCAGCGGGAATGATCAAAGAAGTGGAAGCAGCAATGGGTAAATTAAATTCAGCTTTACCAAATTTAAACATTGGAAGTTTACCTGATTTTATCCCCGTTAAGGTTAAAATGATTGGAGACATCACGAATCCTAAGATTACGACGGACTTCAAAGAATCTATTCTAAAAGCTACAGGTAATATAAAAGAGCAATTGGTCGAGACAATTAAAGATACACTTACAAATATCGTTAACGAGCAAATAGATAATGCAAAAGAGGAGATTGAGAAACAAAAGCAAAAAATTCTAGCTGATGCTCAAAAAGAAGCAGATAAAATAGTAGCTGAAGCTAAAAAGGCAGGTGATGCTATTCGAGCAGAAGGTGATAAACAAGCGTTAGATCTAATTAAAGAAGCTGGTTCCAATCCGATTAAGAAAAGAATCGCAGAAGAAGGTGCTAAGACAATCCGCCAGTCTGCAGATAAAAATGCTAAAAAAGTAGAAGACGAAGGTAAAAAACGTGCAGACAGTGTGATGCTAAAAGCAAGAGAACAAGCAGATAGAGTAGGTTAATTACTGTATAATGCTCACTGCTTTTGATCAATTCTTCGAAAAAATAGAAGAACCTATACGTTCCCATTTTATGGGATTAAGTCAAATTATACTCAATTTCGATGGTACAATCGAATCTACGGTTAAATACGGCATGCCTTTTTTCAGTTATAAAAAAAAGATGCTGTGCTATTTATGGATGGATAAAAAGACCAACGAACCCTACATTGGTTTTGTGAAAGGTAAAGAAATCAATCATCCAGATTTAATCCAAGGTACAAGAAAGAAAATGTGTATTTTAAACATCGATTCAAATACAGATTTCCCAGTACTGAAAATTGAAGAAATTCTTACATTAGCTTTGCAATTGTATTGATTAATCTTTAAGGTAATTACACCAATTTAGTTTAGAGTTATTTTAATTTATTGTAATTTTGAATTTATTCTTAAAAAGAAAGCAACCAAATAAGATTTTAGTTGTTTTCCCTCTGAATACGCATATTAATTACAATTGTTTTTCTATGAAATTATTTCTCACTTTTCTCCTTCTATTAGTAACGACTTCTTATAGTTCTGCTCAATTAGCTATTCCATTCTCAGCAGCTAGTGATGGCATTACATTTAACTCATGTAATGGTTTTATTATTGATTCAGGTGGACAAGGAGGAACAGGCTATTCAGATAACGAAAATATAACAATCACTCTTTGTCCAGACACTCCTGGTGAAATTATCTCTATAGTATTCAATCTTTTTAATTTAGATTTAACAGATGATGCTCCTGGCCCACCAACAAACGTTGATTATATGTCTGTATTTGATGGAGATAATGCAAGCGCTAATTCTTTGGGAGTTTATTCTGGCACTCAACTCCAAGGAGTTGTAATTCAAGCAACTGTAACTAACCCTACAGGATGCATCACTTTACAATTCACATCAAACACAGTCGGAACAGGTATGTTTACGGCAAGTGTAGCTTGTGAAACACCTTGTAGTAACCCCCAAGCAGGCGGAGTAATTGTTGGAGGAATTACTCCAGACAGCATTCATGTTTGCGTAGGGGAAACTGTTAATTTTGAAGAACTAGGCTCTTTTGCTCAACCAGGATTTACATTAGTAGATTACTCATGGGATTTCCAAGATGGGACGATTGCCAATGGTCAAAATGTTTCACACTCATGGTCACTACCTGGATTATATAGAGTTCAATTGTTCGTAACGGATGACAACGGTTGTGACAATCCAAATTTAATTGATTTAGATGTACTCGTTGCTACTTATCCTACCTTCATCGGATTTCCTCAGGACACTTCAATATGCTTAGGAGAATCAATGGATTTTATTGCTGACCCTGCAAGTTACCCTGTAGAATGGAATGGATTTCCAGGTAATACAACTGTAGATGATGGTTGTCTACCTGATACTCTTTTGGGAGTTTCTCAAGATATCGATTTAATGCAAACTGGTTTCGCTTCCGGTACTACAATTGCAAATGTGAATGACATAGAAAGTATTTGCCTTGATTTAGAACACTCTTACATGGGGGATTTAGTTATACTATTGACTTGTCCTAATGGTCAGAATGTCATTATGCATCAACAAGGTGGTAGTGGAACTCAACTAGGTGTGCCAATTCAAGCTGATAATGTAGACTGTACTGATCCTACAACAATGGGAGCACCTTTTAATTATTGTTTTACTCCAAGTGCACCTGACACATGGGTAGACTGGGTTACGAATCAGGGAGGAGCAGGACTTACTTTACCTGCTGGAAATTATGCATCGGTTCAACCGCTTTCTAATCTCGTAGGTTGTCCAACTAACGGAGTTTGGACTCTAACAGTTATTGATAATTGGGCTGCAGATGACGGTACTGTTTTTGGTTTTTCATTAACACTAGACACATCGTATTACCCTCCTGTTTCATCTTTTACCCCAACAATTGGAGTTGCAATTGATTCTTCTTTTTGGATAAACCCTATTTACCAAACTTCACTTTCAGCAAATGGAAATGATTTAACAGTTACTCCAACTGCAAGTGGTACTTTCCCCTATACATATGAAGTTACCAATAGTTTTGGATGTACACATGACTCAACAGTAATGTTAACGGTTAACGCCCTTGCAAATGTTGATGCTGGGAATGACACAACACTTTGTTCAGGTAATGGATTACAATTGAACGGACAACTTTTAGGTTATTCTTCAGATTGTAACTATACACTTTCTTTGGATGATACTTTTGGTGACGGATGGAATGGAGCAACATTAACCGTAACAGTAAATGGTATTGCAACTAACTACACACTGCCAACAGGCGCAAATCAAATTGAAAATTTACAAATCCCAAATGGAGCTAATGTTTCCGTAACAATAACCAATCAAGGATCTTATTATTCAGAGTTATCATACACAATCACTGATGAAAATGGAGTAACTGTTGTAAATCAAGGTCCTGCGATTAATGGGAATCCAATTGATAATTTCGTTTCAAATTGCCCGCCTGACTATACGTATTTATGGACCCCCGGTACAAACCTTAGTGATCCTACAATTCTTGATCCTACATTAACTATTTCTGGTCAAGAAACATTAATTCTCTCCACATACCCAATAGGACATCCTTTGTGTGCCGTTTCTGATACAATTGTTGTTTCTTTATCCGGAGTACCGAACGCAGGAATTGATTCTACCGTTCAAATTTGCAGTTCTTCATTACCTGTTGATTTGTTTCCTTTTTTAAGTCCAATTGCCTCTCCAAATGGAACTTGGACTGATCCAAATGGAATTGCAGCGTTCATGCCTTTTGACCCTTCTAACATGTCTTACGGTAATTATGTTTATACAGCAGACAGTAATGGTTGTATTGATCAAGCTACAATTACTGTTCTTGAAATTTTTGCAGACATAACGTCAACTGTTATTAATGATGCTTTATGTTTTGACTCAATAAATGGTTCAATAACAATAACAGGAGTCAATTTTGATTCTTATTCAGTCGACGCTGGAGCTCCAATTATTTCAAATTCTCCTTTTACAGTTGACAACTTACATGCTGGCAGTTATTTAATTACCGTAACTTCTCAAGTTGGTTGCTCTGATACACTTACAATAAACATCAACGAGCCAACATCGCTCGCAACATCAACATTACTAAACAATGCATCTTGCTTTGGCATTTGTGATGGTGACATCCAAACTACTGCAAACGGAGGGACTTCTCCGTATAATTACGCATGGTCAAATGGAATAAATGGTGATCAAAATGGATTTGCCGATGGATTATGTGCAAGTATAGATTCAATTACTATTACCGATGATCATGGTTGTTTAATTGTCGAACCTTTTACAATAACAGAACCTTCAGAGGTAATTATTGGAATTGCAGGAGATACGCTTTCTGGCTGTTTCCCTCATCATGTTAATTTTACAAATACTACAGCGTCCAACGACATTGACTTTACTGTAGTTGACTTTGGTGATGGAACAGAAATGACATACAATGGTACTGATGCATTTGACCACCAATATGAAACACCAGGAACTTATGACATTACAGTAACAGTAACGACTACTTTTGGCTGTGTATACACCATTACTTATAACTCTTTAATTGTTGTACATAACAATCCAGTTGCAAGCTTTTTAATTAGCCCATTAAAAATCACTTCCTTAAATCCAATTGTACAATTTACAGATGGAAGTTCTTACGATGTCACTTCTTGGACTTGGGATTTACCTGGAGGAACACCAA
The DNA here is from genome assembly GCA_964387525.1 of uncultured Fluviicola sp. GTDB lineage: Bacteria > Bacteroidota > Bacteroidia > Flavobacteriales_D > Crocinitomicaceae > UBA4466. The sequence continues at coordinate 21,849 of CAYLWS010000002.1, read as the reverse complement.
ACAATGCAAATACGCAAAATGTGCAAGATGTAATCTATCCGCAAGGAGAAATTGGTGTTTATCCTGTCACTTTAATTGTTGAGAATGCATACGGATGTGTAGACACAACAGAAAGGAATGTTATCATTATTAATGATGTACTCATTTTTGCACCAAACACTTTTACTCCTGACGGAGATGAATTTAATCAAAATTGGCTCATTCATATTTCTGGAATTGACATCTATGATTTTGATTTAAGAATCTTTAATCGTTGGGGAGAAGTGATCTGGGAATCACACGATCCATCTGTTGGATGGGACGGAACATACAAAGGGAAAATTGTACAAGAAGGTACTTATCAATGGATAGTCAAATGTGCAGACCCAGTCGATGATAACAAATACACCTTTGATGGTCACGTAACTGTAATCAGATAAATGATTTTAACGAAATAAAAAAACCGTATCCTTAATTGGATACGGTTTTTTATTTCTTATTATCTTCGTTAAAAATACTAAATTGTACTCAAGTATGTATCAACGTTCTTTTGAATTCTTTGCGTAATATCACTGGTGTCTGATTTCTCAAACTTGTTTCCTGTGATGATTTCATAAAGCTCAATGTAACGATCAGAAACAACCTGAACAAATTCATCAGGCATTACGGGCATCACCTGTCCTTCTAACCCTTGAAATCCATTTTCGATTAACCATTGACGAACAAACTCTTTCGACAATTGTTTTTGTTGTTCTCCAGAAGCTTGCCTTTCCTCGTAACCTTCTTTATAAAAGTAACGAGAAGAATCTGGCGTATGAATTTCATCTATTAGAATAACTTTTCCATCCTTCATTCCGAATTCATACTTCGTATCTACTAGAATTAAACCTTGTGCAGCGGCCATTTCTGTTCCACGTTGAAAAAGAGCACGTGTATATTCTTCTAGCTTTAAATAAATCTCTTCTGGGACAATACCTTGCTTGATAATATCTTCTCTTGAAATATCTTCATCATGTCCTTCTTCTGCTTTTGTTGCAGGAGTGATGATTGGTTCAGGAAACTTCCCATTTTCTTTCATTCCTTCTGGCATTTCAACACCACAAAGAATTCTTTTCCCTGCTTTATACTCTCGAGCAGCATGTCCTGACATGTATCCGCGAATTACCATTTCAACACGGATAGGTTCACAAGCAATTCCAACTGCTACTGAAGGGTCTGGCGTTTCCACCAACCAATTCGGAACAATATCTTCTGTTGCGTTCAAAAACATCGTTGCTACTTGATTCAATACTTGGCCTTTAAAAGGAATTCCTTTTGGTAAAACATGATCAAAAGCTGAAATTCGATCAGATGCAACCATGACAAGTAAGCCATTGTTCAATGTATATACATCACGTACTTTACCATTGTATTCTTTCGTTTGTCCTTCGAAATGAAATTTACTTTCTATTATTGCTTGACTCATTGTTCTTTTTTTTATCTTTTTCGTTCTTTTCTATTTCTTCAATCTTTGCAAAAGCATCAATTACTTTTTTGACTAAACTATGTCGAATTACATCAGACGTCCCCATTCGGACAATACCAACTTCTTCAACTTCTTTCAGAGCATCTAACGCATACGCCAATCCGGAACGTTGTCGATAAGGTAAATCTACCTGTGACATATCACCTGTAATAATGAATTTCGCCGTCATTCCCATACGTGTCAAAAACATTTTCATTTGCATTGTTGTAGAATTCTGCGCTTCATCGAGAATTACAAAAGCTTTGTCTAATGTCCTACCTCTCATAAATGCAAGTGGTGCAATTTCTATTACACCAAACTCAAACATGTCTGCTAATTTTTCAGCAGGAATCATGTCTCTCAAAGCATCGTAAAGTGGCATCATGTACGGATCAAGTTTCTCCTTCAAATCACCAGGTAAAAAACCCAAATTCTCACCAGATTCAACCGCCGGACGTGTTAGAATGATTCGTTTTACTTCTTTATTTTTCAATGCTCGAACAGCTAATGCAACGGCAGTATATGTTTTACCTGTACCTGCAGGTCCAACAGCAAATACCATGTCTTTTTGACTAACTAATTCAACCAGTTTACGTTGATTTATCGTTCGAGGAGAAATTTTGTTGCCATGGTTTCCATAAACAAGAATTTCATCTTTTTCTTCAGTGTTCAATAATTTCTGTCCATCATCCATCATTAAATTATCGATATTATTCTCTGTCAATCGATTGAATTTATGAAAGTGCCTTAAAATTAAATCAAACTTACGTTGAAATTCTTCCATTACTTCTTCATCTCCAGCGATAGTAACAATATTACCTCGCGCAATTACTTTTAGTTTTGGAAAGAATGACTTAATATATTTCAACTTTACATTCCGAACACCAAATAATTCGGCTGGATTAACCCCTTTTATAGCTATCTTTTTTTCGAGCAAATGTTTTTTTTTTAGTAGGAAGAATACTTTTCCCTTAATTAACCTTATTTTTGATACAAATTTAAAACTATTTTGGCTTAATTGCACGGATTTTATTAACAATGGGTATAATAACATTAACAACTGATTTAGGATTGAACGATCATTATGTAGCATCGTTAAAAGGAACAATCCTTAGTTCTGTCACATCCCCATATATTATTGATATCACGCACGACGTTCGACCTTTCGATGTTTCTCAAGCGGCCTTTCAATTAAGATCTTGCTACAAGGATTTTCCGGACGGAACAATACATGTTATCGGAGTTGACAGTGAACCTGTCATTAATTTTGGAGACGGAGATGGTAGTCTACCTTCTATCCTATTTTTTGAAAATCAGTATTTCATTTCAAATGACAATGGATTCTTCGGCGTTTTTCTTCAAACCAAGAAACCTAGTTCTTTTTGGCGAATTGACGATGTTTTATCCAATCCTAGTTTCTTTAAATCTTGCACAAAAAACATGTTAATCGCGACAGCAATTAAGCTACTAAATGGGGCTACAATCGAAGATATTTCATCTCCACACAACTCCTATCGAAACGCTTTATCATCAGTCGCTATTTCAGAACCAAACCTTATTCGTGGACACGTCATTTATTGTGATAGTTTTGGGAATGCAATAACAAATATTGACAAAGAATTGTTTGACAGAAATGGTACAAATACACCTTTCACTATCCGTTTCAAACGAAAAGACTATTATATTGATGTTATTTCGCCTTCTTATAATGTGGTTCCTGCAGGAGAGAAAGTTGCGCTTTTTAACGAAAGTAATTTATTAGAAATTGCAATAAACAGGGGAGCAACGAAGACAACCGGTGGCGCAGCACAATTATTCGGACTTAGAGAAGGAGATGTAATCATGGTAGAGTTTACACCTAAAGGTTCTAAGAATACCATTAACGAACTTTTTCCAGAATTTTAACATGATTACACGAATAGTTAAACTAGAATTCAAACCAGAGAAAATTGAAGATTTTCTTGTTTTTTTTGACACCATAAAACACAAAGTGAATAGTTTTCCTGGATGCTTTGGCATGAAACTGTACCAAGATATTAATTCACCAACAATTGTGATGACTTATAGTCATTGGGAGACACAAGAAGATTTGGATATTTACCGAAAATCAGAAACTTTCGGAGCCGTTTGGCCAATTATAAAACCTTGGTTTAATGCTAAACCTGAAGCATGGAGTGTTGAGGCATATTTCAATGGCTTCGAAGAAAAAGAAGGCTAAAACCTTGTTTTTAATTCCAAAAAGTGTCAATTCTCATCACTTTACCTAAAAGAAGTACTCAGTTCACACTTTTTACGTTGTACATTCCAACTAAAATCTTATTTTTGAAGCTACGAATTGATTTATATTTTCAAACCAAAGAATGAGAGCATTATATTTTAAAGAAATCAAGAGTTTTTTAAGTTCTACCATCGGGTATGTCTTTATTTTAATTTATCTAATTGCTTCTGGAATTATGCATTGGATTGCATCAACGGAAGCTAATTTATTAGAAGGAACAGAAGCTGATTTAATTCCTTTCTTCAATTCCTCTCCTATTATTTTTCTAATTCTAATTCCTGCAATTACAATGCGGTCAATTGCTGAAGAAAGGCGAACCGGCACAATGGAATTATTGTTCACTCGGCCAATTTCTGATTTAAAAATACTCTTAGCAAAATATTTCGCAAGTGTTACACTGCTAATAATTGCAATTCTACCAACATTGATCTATTATTATTCCATGGTACAATTAGCACAAGAGCCTGCAAAATTTGACCATGGAGCAACAATCGCCTCTTACCTTGGACTTATTTTAATAGGTGCTTCTTTTGTTGCAATTGGAATTTTTACTTCATCTTTAACAAGTAGTCAAATTGTTGCTTTTATATTAGCCTTGTTCTTTTGTTGGATTTTCATGCCTGAAATTGGCGGTATAGCGCTGTTGGGATCCTATAATTTAATGGGTGATTTTGATGCTACTGTACAGTATTTCGGAATGAGTTACCATTACAATGCCATTCAAAAAGGAGTCATCGACACCAAAAACATCGTTTATTTTCTTTCTTTAATTGTTGTTTTTATTTACGCAGCATTAACAGTTATTAAATCCTTAAAAAAATAAGTTCATGTCTGAAAAAAAGAACATATTATCCGGAGTTTACAACTGGACCTTTTTACTGATTATTCTTGCAGTAGTTATTTTGATTAACATCATTAGCTCTTTTGTTTACAAAAGGTTTGATACAACTGCAGATCAACGTTTTTCTCTTGCAGAAGGAACAAAAACATATTTAGAACAAACAAATAATTTTAAAACAAGAATCAATTTAAAAATTTATTTGGAAGGTAATTTACCTGCTGAAATAAAACATTTTAGAGATGCCGTTGAGGACAAATTAATCGAATTCAAAGAAATTTCTGGAAATAGAATAGAATACCAATTTGTTGATCCAAACGTTGGAACAGAACAAGAAAAACAAGAATTATTTCAATCCATTTACGCAAAAGGACTTGGGATTCTCCCAATGGACCTGGTTTACATGAAAGACGGCGCCCAAAGTCAGATGATGATTTGGCCCGGAGTTATTATTGAATATGGTGGATCATCAGTTCAAAGTATTCAATTACTTCCTGGTTCTCAAGCTGGCCGACCGTATCAATTGAACAGTGACCAAATGACGAACACAATTCAAAATTCTATTAATAATTTAGAATACATGCTCATTAGTTCGTTGAGAAGAGCAACCCAAGAGAAAAAACCAAGAATCGCATTCCTTCATGGGCATGATGAATTAACCTACGCTCAAACACAACGTGTACGAGCATTGATATCTCCATATTATGCTGTTGCAGACATCTCATTGAATGATTCCATCAACGCATTAGACAATGTTCAAGGACTTATTATAGCTCAACCGAGAAAGCGATTTAGCGATAAAGACTTATATTTAATTGATCAATTCGTCATGAAAGGTGGTCGACTGATGTGCTTTATGGATGAACTTTACTTGAATGAAGATTCATTAAGAAGAAATGGAGAAACCCACACCACTCGTTATCCTGCTTTAAGGTTAGACAGAATGCTCTTTGACTATGGACTTAAAATAAATGACAACTTAGTAATGGATGCACATTGCGCACCAATGTCAGTTCCGTTTGCAAATCAATCATTAATCCCTTGGTTTTACCATGTTCTTGCTACACCAACAAATCATCCGATTTCTCGAAATTTAGAACCTGTTTCTCTGGAGTATGTGAATGAAATTCAGTTTGTAGGAAATAACCCTCGAGTTTCTTTGACCCCTATTTTAACTTCAAGTTCAAATTCGACAGTATCAGGAATGGCTCCTTTGTTGAATTTAGGCATCTACAAGAATTATGGTAAATCGCCTGAATTAGTTGCTGATCCGGACAATGAGAATAACAAAAAATGCCTAGCGGGTCTAGCGGAAGGTTTTTTTAAATCACATTTTAGAAATCGTATTGTCGATGAATTTGCCAATAATTCTGCCATTCATTTTGACACCTTAAGTCTAAAAGAAGGAAAAGTTTTATTGGTTGGGAATGGACGTTGGTTAGCAAACGAATACGATTCAATGCCAACTCGCTTAGGAGATGGATGGCAATACCGACCAAAAAAGAACAATGATTTACAGTTCTCTCCCGAATTGATTAAATTAAAAATACCTCACTTTTTTGGGAATCAAGAGTTTTTTCAAAATTTAACAGACTATATGATGGGCGACAATTCTGTGTTAGACATTAGAAGTCGTCAGATTGACATTCATGAAATGAATAAAGAGAAAGTAAAAACACACGCCAATTTCTTTCGCTATTTAAACATTGGACTTCCGATACTTTCCGTATTGTTACTCTCTTTTTTAATCAACCTTATTCGAAGAAAAAAATACACTAAATAATTCTATGAAAAAAATAATCACCTTACTTCTTGCAGTTACAGTTATCGGAGTTCTTTCCTATTTCGTGTATGACTTAAACAAAAACAAAGGTCAATCTGACACACAATTGATTGAGTTTTCTATAACAGAAACAGAGGATGTTGACAGGGTTATTATCAATGATGCTAACAGTTATTCTTTTGAAATAATTAAAAAAGATGGTATTTGGACAGACAAAGAAGGTGGGTGTATCAATCAAGAAAGTGCCAATTTCATCATTGACGCATTTAAAAACATAGAATTCAAAGGTTACCTTGCCGAGACGGAATTGGAGAATGCAAAAAAAGACATGACGGCTCAGCACATTAATGTAGAGATTTACAAAAATGGAGAATGGACAAAAACATGGTACATCGGAAATTCTACACAAGATCATTATGGGCAAATTATGCAACTAGATTCTAAAGAGTATGGAAAAAGTGCCTTTCCCGTGATCATGAAAATCAAAGGAGTACATGGAATTATTTCGCCACGTTTCTTTGCAGATTCTCGTCAATGGATGTGTACCAACATTTTTAGCCTTGATATAAATGAAATTTCAAAAGTTGAAGTGAATACAAGAGACGAACCTTCAAGGAGTTTTTCTGTAGTGAAAAATGGAAATGATTTAAAAGTCTATCAAGAAGATAAATTACTCGAAAACGTTGATACATCAATGATTTACAGATACCTTAATCAGTACAAGAAAATCCATTATGAATCACCTAATTATGAATTAAACCCTCTTCAATTAGACAGTTTACAGAAAACTACTCCATTTGTGGTTTTAACCGTTACAGAAACCAGTGGAAAAGTAAATAAACTACGTTGTTTTAGAATAAAAACATCTGACGCAACTGAAAAAGTAGGCCACATCGAATTTAGGGACAATGATGAAGACCGTTTCTGGTGTGAATTACCGAATGGACAAATCGTTAAGTGTCAATACTTTGTTTTCAACCCGTTGTTACTTGGCCATATCTACTTCCCGATGGATGAAAGTAAATTCAGAACCGTTGACGGTATAAAAACACAGTAGTCAACTAACAACTTGTTAATAACTCACCAAAAAAAAGCACCTTCATCTTTTAATTTATCAGGATTAATGAATAATTTTGATTGTTATAAATAAAAGATTTTAAGATGAATTTTGTAGTATCTAGTTTAACCTTATCAAAGCGTTTACAAGGAATTTCTGGTGTTTTAAGCACGAGTAACACTTTACCAATATTAGACAATTTCTTATTTGAGATTGAGGACGGTATTTTATTCGTTTCAGCATCAGATGCTGAGACAATGATTCGTACAAAAGTAGAAATCAATTCTTCTGAAGAGAATCTTAAAATTTGTATTCCTGCAAAATTATTGATGGATATTTTAAAGAATTTACCTGAACAACCTTGTACTTTCAAGATTGATTTAAATAATTTTGAAATAGAAATTGCTTACGATAATGGAAAATCAAAAATGGTTGGTTTTGACGGAGATGATTTTCCAAAAACTCCCGAAGTTGAAAACCCTAGTACAATTAAAATTACAGGAGACATTATAACAAGTGCAATAAACAAAACACTTTTCGCTACAGGAGTTGATGATTTACGCCCGGTAATGAGTGGTGTATATTGTGAATTCTCTCCGGAGAACATTACTTTCGTAGCAACAGATGCTCATAAATTGGTTCGTTATACTCGAAAAGATTCTCAAGCAACAAGTTCTTCGTCATTTATTCTTCCAAAAAAACCTTTGAACTTATTAAAGTCAACGGTTTCCTCTGAAGAAGAAGTTCAATTAGAATACAATGATTCCAATGCCGTTTTCACTTTTGGTGATATTGTTTTGGTTTGCCGTTTAATTGATGGAAAATACCCAAATTACGAAGCAGTTATTCCAAAAGAGAATCCTAATGTATTAACGATAGATCGTTTACAATTTTTAAGTTCTGTAAAACGTGTTTCTATTTTCGCAAATAAAACAACGCACCAAATTAAGTTAAAATTAGCTGGTTCTGAATTATCACTTTCTGCGGAAGATATTGACTTTGCAAATGAAGCGAAAGAAAGAATTACTTGTAACTATTCTGGTGAAGACTTAGAAATCGGTTTCAATTCTCGTTTCTTGATGGAAATGTTGAATAATCTTGATTCTCCTGAAGTTCGTCTTGAAATGAGTGAAGCAAGTCGTGCTGGATTATTAATGCCTTCAGAAGCATCAGAAAATGAAGATATCTTAATGTTGGTGATGCCTGTAATGCTAAACCGTTAAGTCTAAATTACTTTCTGTTCTTTTTTCTTGTTCTTTCTTTTGAAGTACAACACATCGATGTATACCAACAGTTTCAATGATATACTATTGATTTGTGGTTGATTAAAGAGTGTTTCAAAAGTTTCAAAATAATGATTTTCAAGCGTAGATTGAGATGTGAAAATGTTGTTCTTGTAAACAATTCTTAATTCACTCCCTGGAATAAAAATCCACCGGTAATTAACATCCAATGTAAAAGCATTGAAACTATTGTTGTGAACAGAATTGCCATTTGCATCAAGAGCTTTATAGTCTATCGCTGTCATTTCACCGTCTTCTCCTAGCTTAACAAAATGACTGTATTCAACTTGAGCCCAATAATGACGTAAGCTGAAATCTACTCCCATTCTTTTTGTAAACACAAATTCTAGCGAAATTGAATTTTCAACATCAACTCTATCTCTATAACCCAATACTATTTCCTGATCAAAATTTGGATCTTCTCCGTAAACGAATCCGAAACCATTGTTATTAATATCCAAAGATGCATCTAACACTAACATCATCCTATCTGAAACCCTTAAGCGAGGACTCAAGAAAAAGCTATACTTCTCTTGATTTATACCAAAGAATTTTACATAACCAATATCCCCATCCAACGCAATACGTTTACTATAGTCAGTTGTAAAGAAATAACTCACTTCTCCTTCGGGATTATAACGAACTATTTTACCAAAATGCCTTGATTCAAAATGATTTACTTCACCAAAAGGGCTTCCTCTAACAGATAAAGACATATACACTTGCTTTTTATGCAGCCCGCCAATATTCAAGAAAAAACCAGAATAATTAAACAATTGTGGTTTGTATAATTCTTCGTAAAACCAATTCAATCGAACGGACCTTTTGAAAAAATTATTAGAAGGTTTAAAATCATTCCAACTAATATTTGCAGAGTAGGAGCGTGAATTATTATTGTATAAAAAACCTAAATCATTGGGATCATAAGTATCGCTTTCTTCGCCATAATCAACACCGTACCTCCATTTTCCTGCAACTTTAGAAAAACCAATATCAAATTTATGTCCATACGTTACTTCATCTTCCATGATTGAAGAGACGCTCACTTTTGAATACAATTGATAATTCCCATCTTTTGTATATATTTTAGCTACACCAACAGAAACATTAGCATCTCTATCACTACCGGCACGTGTAACGTTAGTGTTGACAAATGAAACAGTACTGTTGTTTTGTAAATTCTGAGAAAGAACAAAAACATTGTAATTGGTCAAAGGATTTGTTTGGTATAATCTTCGATTCCCCAGTGAATCTTCAATCACGGCATCCATTCTCGCCTCAACCGCATTAAAGATACCAATACCCAACCCATTTTTTGTTCTTCCAGAAACCTTTGTCCCGTTGATCATTTGAGTAATTCCAGGATTCTCTACAACCTTCTCCCCTTTTGAATCATCTAAATCACCGTATATATCGTATTCATGAAAAGGTGAAGAGGCAATTCTACGCGAATAAAAAACACCTCCTATTTGAAACAAATCAGTCCCTTCAATAAAAAATGGTCGGTTTTCATTGTACCGTACCTCAAAAGGCCCAAGATTTAGAATTTGATTATCGGATCTTGTTTGACCAAAATCAGGAATAACTGTCATGTCCAATGTAAATGCATCATTTATCCCATATTTCAAATCCAAGCCACCAGTTACACGACTTTTCCATGTTTGTTTTCCTGTAGAATAATCCGTTGAATTCTCAACATATCCCGTTACATAAGGAGTAAAAGAAAGTCGAATGGGAGATTTAATTCCTTCAACTCCATTCAAAACTCCTGCTTGCGTCAACTCACCGAAAACTTCAGGATTAGTAGGATTCCATGTCGAAGATTCTCGTACTCTTCTCACTTGTCGCACAAAATTAATGTTCCAATTCTGAACATCTTGATTTGGAAAACGTAGTGCTGAAAAAGGAATTTTCATTTCAAAAGACCAACCAAAATCTCGTTTTTGAACAGAAGACCGCCAAACAGCATTCCATGATTCGTCCCAATAATTTGTAAAAGCTAAAGCATCTAATTCTACACCAGCAGAGGTCACCCCAAAACTAAAGCCATTGGTTTTATTACCATAAGTATCAATGGTAACATTGAACCAATCGGCATTTCCAAAATCATCACGTTGAGACATAGAATAGCTCACCGAATCAGGATGAGGATCATGCATCTCTCCCGCAATATAAAATGCATTGTCATCGTAATACATTTTTACAATGGAGATGAATTGCGATTTTTCTCCATAAACAGGAGAAGCGGTAATAAAATCAGTTGCGATATTTGCTTTTAACCATTGATCTTCAGTTAAAAAACCATCAATTTTAATTTCATTCACGCTTTTTTTAACGGTATACGATTTCTGTCCGAAAGAGAAACTTCCAGTAAAAACAAAACAAACAAAAATGAGCAAATGAAACTTCATATCTTAACTTAGAGTCAAAAATACTCAATCAATTAATTCAATCTTTAATTTTTAATGATTTTAACAAAAAAAATACAATCTACTGGAGTCTAAATCCAACAACACACACGTCATCTATCTGTTCATTATTACCTTTCCAATCAATAAATTCTTTATAAATACTTTTTTCTAAGTCATTCATCGACAGAATAGAGTTGCGTAGAAGGAAATTTTTAAACGCTTTACTTTTGTATTTTTTATTTTTAGGTCCGCCAAATTGGTCGACAAAACCATCTGAAAAAAGGAATAATTCATCTCCAGAATTAAGCTGAACTTCTGACGTAGAAAATTCTTTTATTTTTTCGTAGAAAGCCACAGGCTGTTTATCTCCTTTTATTTCATAAAGTTTATTGAATTCACCCTCCATATTTATTGGTAATTCTGTCAACTCCTCTTTACTATTTCGAATAATCCATACGGGATTGTTTGCCCCCGAAAACTCAAGAATTTTTGTTTGTAAATCAATAACACACAAAGAGATATCCATTCCGTCGTAAATATTCTGTCCACTTTGAGAAAAAGTTTCGATGACAATTTCCCGCGCTTTATTGAGTATTTCGGCAGGTTTAATTATTGAATATTCTTTCACTGCTCTGTTCAAAGCATTACTACAAACTACACTAACTAAAGCACCTGGTACACCATGACCTGTACAATCTGCAGAAGCAATCATTATTTTAGTGTCGACTTGGAAGAACCAATAGAAGTCACCACTCACTACGTCTTTAGGCAAAGAAAGCACGAAAGAATCCGGTAGAAAAGTTTTAATATCTGATTTCTTCGGTAGAATTGCATTTTGAAGACGTTGGGCATAATTGATAGAATCTGAAATCGATTGATTTTTTAATTCAACAATTGATTTTTGCTTTTGGATGAGTTTATTTTTTTCAGCTAAAAAAGCATTCATTTTCTTTCTTTTCTTATTTACAGAAAGTATAAATATTAAAATCAAAAGAATGAAGCCTCCTCCGAGTACACTCATGTAAATGGAGTTTTGCTTTTTATCTAGTTGAACTTGGTGTTCAAATCGTTCCATTTGAATTTGATTTTCAAATACCAAACTATCTTTTACCATTTTTTCTTTCGACAACTTTTGAACTTCACGCACTCCAAGTTCTTTTTTCTTTTCATTATCTTCGAAGACATTGATCAATTCAAGAGATTGATTCAAATAGAAGTAGGCTGAATCGTATTGTTTGATTCTATAAAAGTACCTCGATTTTAATTCTACCAAATCAATTCGAGGTTTGATAAAGTTATTCTCTAAAATTACCCTATCCGAAAAACGAAATATTTTAACCAAAGAATCATTCTCAAATTCATTAAAATTTAACTCAACAATGGAGAGTAATATTTTAACTTCTGCTTCAACATCACCTATTCCTTTTCGAATTAAATATGCTTTTTCTAACATTTCAACACGTTGTACAACTGACAAATCATTGTTGATCATATTAGCAAAAGAAGATAACGAGGATGAAAGATTGTAATCAAGTTTTTCATCCTCAAAAATATTTATCGCTTTTCTAAAATAAAATTGTGCACTGTCTTTCATTTCTAATTTAGAAAAAATTCGTCCTAAACCAGCATAAGAAATCCCGACATCCCCTTGATTACCACTTTTCAATTCTCTTGTTAAACTTCTTTGCTCAAAAATTAATGCTAAATCATACAAATAGATATTAGAATAAACAGACGAAATATTATGTAAAGCAATTGTAAGACCATCATGTGCGTCGATATACTCTTGTGATTCTTCCTTACTTTTGTCAATTATTTGTTGATTTACGTCAAGAGAAATAAGATGATATTTCAGCGCATTTTCATAATCTCTTAAATCAACAAAAGCATTCCCTATATTCCCATTTGCATTTGCAACACCTTGTGTGTTTTTTGCCTTGACAAAATAACTCCTTGCTTTAAAAAATAAATTTTTAGATTCTAAAAACATTGACAAATCTTCAAAAAACCATCCTTTTGTCTGATACGCGCGACCTATAATTTCATCATTATTTGTTTTTAAAGCAAAATACAAACATGAATCTGAATAAATCCGTGCTTTTAAAGAATCATCAAATTCATATAAATTGAATAATTCTGAATACCTTTTATATTCATTAACGTCATCTTGATTCTGTCCAAAAGTTGTGAAAGAGTATATTAAGAAAACAACGAAAAATATTTTCATGTAGTGTTAGATTTTCTCAAATATACGATTTTAATGATTCATCCATAAATTATCTTTATTTTTGGCATAGAAACTGTTTAAAGCAGAAAAAAAACATTATGAAAAACACAATCATTACCCTATTACTTGTTGTAATATCCTCGTTATCTTTTGGTCAACTCACAAAAGAATACACAAAAATTACTTATTTAATCCCCAAAGACATTGTCGAGAAAGAATATACAATATCCGTTAAGAATATCGTATCAACGAAAGAATATTGTAAATTGGCCGTTACTGTAACGAATAAAACAGACGCCATTTTATTGTTTGTCCCTCAAGAAGGATCGTTTAATTTTGAATTTGGAAGTCGTAAATCTGACACTAAAGATTTCTACATTATGCCTCATGATTCGAAAACAAAAACACTAACGGTTAATGGCGGAAATGAATTTTTACAAGAGAAGTTCAGTGCAAAATTGGGACTATTAATTAAAATACCAACAGATAAAGAAGTCATTGAGACACCAAATTTTATTCTCCCTGCAACGAAAAATAGTTTTTCAACAGGAGATTTCAATGTTGTATTAAAGAAATACAATGCATCTACGAAAGAAGCAAAAGCTATTTTTGAATGCACCTATACAGGGAATGATATTGCTGTTGTAAATCCATCTCACCTTTCAGTTTCTGCTGTAAGAAAGGGAACTGACGAAACTGTCATTTATGCTAATGACAATAAAAGATCAAAACCAACTCCCTTAAAAAATGGACAAAAAGTTAAAATAACGGCTATTTTTCATATACAAGGGAGAATCGTTGACATGCAATTCGCAACAATGGAAATTATATGGAATAATACGTTCATTGTTACACAACCATCGCCTTATCTTCTTCCCGTAATTAATTTTGAGCTAGACAAGAGTCTTTCTAACTAGCTCAAATTAATATCACTTAAGTAAAAGAGTAGCGTTTGTCTACTCTTTTTTTGTATGTTTATGCAAACACAAAATAAATTATGAAATTTCTCCAAATTGCTTTACTTCTTTTTGTTACTTTTTCTATGCAAAATGTTTCTGCACAACGAAAAAAAAAGAGAGGAAATAAAACAGAAACATCTGAAAAAGACAACTCCAAAACAATTAATGATTTAACTAAAAAAAGTAAAAAATTTGAAGGATTATTTACCATTTACCAAGACACAACTGACGGTTCTATCAAAATGTCAATTAAAGAGGACCAAATAGGGAAAGAATTCATTTACTTCAGTCAAAATTCCGACGGTATTGCTTCAATGCGAAGTAACCGAGGAAATTATAGAGGTTCTAAAATTATTAGAATTGAACGTTACTTCAACAAAATTGAATTTATTGCTGTAAATACCAGTTCGTATTTTGATTCTGAAAATGCAATTTCAAAAGCATCCGAAGCAAACATGAACAATGCAGTTGTTGCCAGTGTTAAAATTTTAGCAGAAAGTGATGGTGCACTCCTCATTGATGCAAATAAATTATTCTTGAGTGAAACATTTTCACAAGTTAAACCCCCAAGATATCCTGGTCAATCCCCAATGGCATTTACACTTGGAAATCTCAACAAGGATAAAACAAAGATCAAAGACATTCGCAGTTATCCGGAGAATACAGACATCGAAGTGGAATATATTTACTCAAAAACATCCATTTTGAACGGTGGAAATCGTGACGTTACAGACGGTAGAAATGTATCGATAAAAGTATACCACAGTTTAATTGAAATGCCAGAAAATGATTACCAACCCTTGTTTGAAGATCCTCGTGTTGGTTTTTTCACGACACAAGTAACAGACATGACTTCTCCAGAGAATACGAATTACAGAGATTTAGTTCACCGTTGGAAATTGGTCAAAAAAGACCCCAGCGCTTTAATTTCAGAACCTGTTGAGCCTATTGTTTGGTGGATGGAGAATACAACTCCAGTTAATCTTCGCCCTATCATTAAAGCTGCTGCAGAAAAATGGAATATTGCATTTGAAAAATCAGGTTTCAAAAATGCTGTTGTCATTAAGCAACAACCTGACGATGCTGATTGGGATGCGGGAGATATACGATACAATGTTCTTCGTTGGACAGCATCTCCATTTCCACCATTTGGTGGTTACGGTCCTAGTTTTGTCAACCCTCGAACGGGACAAATTTTGGGTGCAGACATTATGTTTGAATTTCGATCTGTTTTAGGAAGATATAGAACAGAAAAAGTTTTCAGTGAGCAATCCATAGATTTAAACAATGAGAACACTGACCTTCACATAGGTTGTCAAGCGAGTGAATACGGCGCAATGAATAGTGCATTCGCAGGTCTTATTCTTCAATACATTGACGGAGAACCGTTGGAAGATAGTAAAATGGTTAAAGAATATTTACATTATCTCATTCTCCATGAATTAGGTCATACTCTCGGTTTAAACCATAACATGAAAGCTAGTCAAATGTTAAATCTTACAGAACTGAATGATCAAAATTTATCCGAAGAGAAAGGTTTAATGGGATCAGTTATGGATTACCCTTCTGTTAATGCTGCTCGAAATCGTTCAGAACAAGGCTTATATTTCACGATGAGACCTGGGCCTTATGATTTATGGGCAATTCAGTTTGCATACGAGCAAGGTAGATCTGTTGAGGATACAAAGAAATTATTAGACCGTTCGACTGAACACGATTTAATGTTTGGAAATGATGCAGACGATATGCGTTCTCCAGGAAAAGCCATTGACCCTAGGGTTAATATTTACGATTTATCCAGTGATGCGATAGCTTACGGAATTGAGCGATTGGAATTAGTAAAAGAACTTTCAACGAACATTCTAGAGAAATACAATGAGAATAATACTTCACACCAAGACCAAAGAATAGCTTATTTAGCAATGTTGCGACAATATCGAGATGTTGCTAATGTCACATCAAGGTATATCGGAGGAATTTATGTGGACAGAGCTATGATTGGTCAAGAAGGAGCTACTCAACCATACACACCCGTAGATTTAGCAACCCAAAAGAGAGCAATGTCAAGTCTAGAAAAATATATTTTCGCAACTGATGCAATGACATTTTCTGCAGAAATATATGCCAATGCCGCTCAACAAAGAAGAGGATTTAATTTTTACTCTAGGTCAGAAGAAATTAAAATTCACGACAGAGTATTAAGTATTCAAGTTGGTGCTTTGAATCACCTACTACATCAAAACACGCTTCAACGAATTGTTGATACGGAAATTTATGGAAACGAATATGAGCTTTCAACAGTTTTGGGAGATTTAACCAATGCTATTTTTAAAAGTGATATTGCAGGAAATGTCAATTCATTCAGACAGAATTTACAATTGGCATATACACAAAAACTCATTCACATTTTGGTTGGAAAAAACAGTAGTCGTTATTCAAATATTGTACAATCACATGCCTTGTATTATTTGAATCAAATACGAAAGATGGCCAATAACACTTCCGGAGACATTGCAAGTAAAGCACATAAAAATCATTTAGTAACATTGATTGATAACGCTTTAAAAGAAGTTAAATAAATTTCAATTATTCATTATAAAAAAAGCCTCCAAAAAATGGGGGCTTTTTTTATAATTACTTTCTACGGTTTATATGGATCAATTATTCTACGGTTATTTCACGAATTTCTTGAAAGTTCGATGTTTCAATAATTACAAAATATGTTCCTACTTCCAATTTATTTAAATCTATCTGAGTCGAATTATAGAATTCTTTCTTGACAGTAACCCTTCCTAATAAATCTATAATTTGAATACTGATTTCTTGATTAGAGTCAAAACTTGTTTCAATATATAAAATATCACTTGTTGGGTTTGGATAAACATTTACTGAAGTAGCGAATAATTCATCTAATCCAATTGTATTTATTATTTCACAAATTGAAGTATCAACACAAACTCCTTCTGTTAAAATAACAGCATAACTCCCGTTTGAAATAGGTGAAAAACTTTGATTATTTTCTCCATTCAGAGAAACATTTCCATTACAATTAATCCATTGATATACTGCATTAGAATTTACGGCTGAAATAGTCGCTCCAATTACATTCGTAGAAATGTCAACAGAATTAATTGTTAGGTCTAGAGTAATGATTGAATCACACCCTGAAGAAGCACCTCCTACTATAGTGTGTGTAGCCAAATTATTTGAAGATGAATATGTAATTCCATCTATCCATGTAAAATCTGCACAAGAAGTATGTACATCAACTCCTAAAGAAGAAGAGTTTACAGTTAGATTTATTGTAATTGTACTATCGCAGCCAAAAACATTTGGAATTGTATCGTAATAAGTACCATTTGAATTCCATGTATGATTCCCACTTGGAGAAGTGTAACTCCCACAGGTTGACTCATTTATCACAGAAGAAGATTCACATGTAAAAACACGAGTCTGTCCAGCTAAAGGTGAATTATCATTATTACGAATAGCTCCAATAGCAATTGTATTCGCATTTTCACTCAAACTAATCCATCTACCACCTCTATCACCTGCAGATTCTCCATATATATCATTTCCAAATTGAACCCAAGAAACTCCATTCCATTTCAGAATTTTAACTTGACCTGTATTTGCCCCCATATAATCGTAACCAGTTGCTCCAACAGCTAAAGTATTAGCATCTGAACTAAGGAAAACTGAACGACCGAGCCAATCATCACTGTTTTCACCTTGAATATCATTTCCTTTTTGAACCCAAGCAGAACCGTCCCAATCATAAACCTGTACATATCCTGAATTATTACCATTGTCATCGTTATAATCTCCTCCTACAGCAAAAGAAGTCCCTGAGGAGTTTACACTTACGGCTGTTCCAAATTGGCTTCCTGCAGAAGAACCATCAACATCATTTCCTTTCTGCAACCATACTGCTCCATTCCATTCAAAGACCCTAACATGGCCAGCGTTTATTCCATTATCACCATTTAAAATAGCACCTATTACCAGAATATCTCCATCAGAACTTAAAGAAACAACTCCAGATCCATCTCCTGCATTTTCTCCATCGATATCACTTCCCTTTTGCACCCAAGAAGTTCCATTCCATTCATAAACTCTAGAATGTCCAGAATCCGCTCCATTACCATTGTTACCTGATGCTCCAGCTGCAAAAGAATTCCCATCTGAACTCATGCTCACTCTTTCTCCAAAATAATCATTAGAAAATTCACCTAAAATACTATTTCCCTTTTGCACCCATGACACCCCATTCCATTCATAAATTTTCACATGTCCTTTTCCATAATTTGGAGCTCCAGCAATAAAAGTATTACCATCAGAACTTAAAGAAACAGAAAAGCCTAATGCAGCTTCATTCACATCTCCATAAATATCATTTCCTTTTTGTGTCCAACTAGTTCCTCCCCACTCAAAGACTCTAACTCTACCGGAATTACTACCATTCACATCATTTCCTAGAGAACCTACGAGAATTGTTTGTGCATCAGCACTAACACTCGTTGAATTCCCCAAATAATCATTCATTGCAGTTCCGTCAATATCTCCCCCTTTTTGAGTCCATTGACTATAAGTAGATGATGTTAGAAGTGTAGTAAAAAGGAAAACGATTAATTTAGATTTGTTTAGCATTTTTTTTTTTCAAAAATACATATATTTAACTTAATCTATCGTAACTAAGATAACATATAAGTCATTTTTTTAGACTTAACGAAGCGGCTAGTTTTCTACCCATAGAAAAGCTCCCTTGCAATAAGTAACCTCCTGTTGGAGCATCCCAATCGACCATTTCTCCAATACAATAATAATTTGGCTTGTTTTTTATTTCATACGATGAAGTTAAACTCGAAATGGCAATTCCACCAACCGTTGATATAGCTTCATCGATTGGAGCTAAATTAATCAGTTGTAGTTTTAAAGATTTAATCGCTGTTGCAAGAACTGCATCATCTAAAAATTCAATTTTATTCAATTTTGACTTTATTAACTGAATTGCAGTTTTAGAAAGTTTTATTTTTTCTTTTAGAATACGTGATCTACTTCCTTGAACCCCTAATCTTTTCTGTATTATTTCAAGAGATAAAGTAGGTTTAAAGTCTATGTAAATTTCAGCGTTTTCTTGAACACTTATTTGCGTTCTTATGTTTGGACTCAATGCATAAATTGCATTTCCTTCTAATCCAAATTCAGTAATCACAACTTCTCCTTTTTGTTCAAGATCACCACATTTAATTGCTATATTCTTTAGTGGCTGACCGGCATTATTGTGAATAAATCTTGATTCCCAGATCGTTTCACACGCACAATTAGACGCTTCAAAAGGAAACGTTTTTATTCCTGCATTCTTAAAATTAGTCAACCATGAACCGTCTGAACCTGTCACTTTCCAACTCGCTCCACCTAATGCAAAAACCACAATATCAGCTGTCACTTCATCTTTAGAATTGAAAAATAAGTTATCATTCTTCCATCCTGTCCATGTTTGCTCGTATTTTATTTCAACTTTGTTCTCTTTTATCCTTTGAAGAATAGCATTCAGAACTTCGATTGGTTTAATTCCTTTTTCTGGGTACACTCTTTTACTGCTGCCAATGAAAGTTGGAATACCTAAATCACTGAGCCAATTTTGAAAATAAACATTATCGTATTTTACCAATGCTTCCTCCAAGAAATTTGAAGGTGTATATCGAGTTATCATCTGTTCAATTGGTTCAGAATGAGTGAGGTTAAACCCTCCATCTCCAGCGACTAGAAATTTACGTCCCAATGATTTATTCTTCTCATAGATAGTTGCTGAATATTTAGACGTGTCGATTGAAGCTGCAAAAAAAAGAGCAGACGCTCCTCCTCCGATGATTGCGATGGATTTTTTGGGTAATCTATTCAATTTTTATTTTTTGTAAAGGTAATTAATCTTAGTAGAAATGAATAATGGTACAGACAGGTCGCGACCTGTCCGTACCATTATTCATCACACGACCTGTCGTACTATTATTCTTCACACCTATCCGCACATCTAATTTTATTTACACGACCATCTTGCTGGATTTTGAGAAATATATTCTTGAATGCGAATAAATTCAAAATTATCTCTAATTATTCTATCATGAAATGATCGGTGCCATTGGAAACCTAAATATCCTCCTACCCTTATTTTCTTAGAAGAAGTTGTTTTCAAAGCACCAATTAATTCAGAAATTGATTTTATTTTTTCACCATTTTTCTTTTTTAAAGAATCAATTTCAATTATGAGATGAAAATGATCTGGCATTACGATATAAGAATGAATTGATACGTATGAATATTGCTTTTCTAACCATTTAATTTGTTCTTCAACGATCCATCCATAAATATTCAATTGCATTTTTCCGGTACTCACATGACCAAAACTTTTTATAAAATCCTTTACATTAGAAGTGATGAAATATTTATTACTTGTGGAATAGTCGTACCCTTGAAGCCGTTGAGACTTGCGTTGTGGTAATAGTGGCATTATAATTATTTTTCAGTGTTCCCATCTAAGATAATGAAAAAATAGAGAATATAAAATGCTTATATAATTAATTACACCTCAGTATGCCTCATCAACATATCCAAAACAACCATTGCTGCCATTGCTTCTACAATCACAACAGCCCTTGGAACTACACATGGATCGTGTCTCCCTTTGCCTTGTAGCTCAACAATTTTACCTTGGGAATTTAAAGTTTCTTGGTTTTGCATTATCGTTGCAACTGGTTTGAATGCAATTCTCATATAGATAGGCATACCATTAGAAATACCTCCTTGAATACCTCCTGAATGATTACTCTTTGTACTTCCATCTTCATTGAAAATATCATTGTGCTCCGAGCCTTTCATTGTAATACAATCAAAACCGCTGCCGTATTCAAATCCTTTTACTGCATTGATGGACAACATTGCTTTCCCTAATTCTGCATGTAATTTATCGAAAACAGGCTCGCCTAAACCTGGTGGAACATGATTGATTTCACATACAATACTCCCACCTATTGTGTCGCCTGATTTTTTGATTCCTTCAATTAAAGCAATCATTTTTTTGGCAACATCCGAATTAGGACAACGAACGATGTTATTCTCAATTTCGTTGTAATCTACAGGGTCAGTATCTACTAGATTTTCAGCACCAACTTGATTTACGTAGGCTGTAATTTCAATTCCTTTTTGAGCAAGGATTTGTTTCGCAATAGCACCGCCGACTACGCGACAAGCTGTTTCTCTCGCAGAAGATCTACCTCCACCACGATAATCGCGATTGCCATATTTTTTTACGTAGGTAAAATCAGCATGAGAAGGACGATAAACATCTTTTAAATGATCGTAATCCTTCGGTTTTTGATTCTCATTCGGAATAATAAACCCAATAGATGCACCAGTAGTTTTTCCTTCAAAAATACCCGAAAGAAATTGTACCGTATCCGATTCTTTACGCTGTGTAACAATAGAAGATTGTCCAGGCTTTCGTTTATCTAGCTCTGTTTGAACACCTTC
>CAYLWS010000001.1:0-141030 GCA_964387525.1 uncultured Fluviicola sp. | reverse complement strand
TTTTTGCGAACTTTTTTTTCTGCTCTGGCAAAAAAAAGTGGAAATGAAAAATGAGCTTATCAACCACCAGTAATTGATGAACATCTATTTCATATTTCAACTTCTTTAATCTTTACCTCCATCAAAAATAGTCTTCACTCGTAAATTGGCAAGGTCAAGTCTTTGATTTTTATCCAAATCTCCACCTTACAGGTAGTATTTACACAAAAAACCTTGCCTATTTCCTTCCTTCATACTTATTGATGCCTACGTAAAGTAAATAATTAAAATTATGAAAAAAGAAATCATAGGCATTCCTTACCAATCAAATCCAGCAATTATCAAAAGTTACCTTTCAAAACTTCTCAAAACAGAATTTATAAATCAAGCTAAATACATTAAACAAATGGCCATAGAACTTCCTTACGGCAATAAAAGAAGAATGTACTTTGAGCTCTATAAATGGTGCAAGTCTCATTATCATACAATATAACCTGTTCATTGAGATTATATTTATGGTGTTTATCGACGGTCATTGAGCCTGCCGAAATGCCGAAATACGTCAGCTCCGTTACACTCCACTTCCTTCGCTCAATTTTACGTTTCAAAGGGATATTTGATATCGATTTCATTTTTCGTTAAGAAGCCTTTAAAACGAAAAATCGAACCGAAAACCCACGCTTTAAAACAAAAAAAGGGATATCATTTCTGATACCCCTTTTCATTGAACACTTCTCAATTTAGATTTCTCCGTCGCAATCGCTTGCATCAGCAGATTCTACCCACTTGAGATTCACACCCACACACTCCTGGTCTCCATCAATCGTCTGATTAATATCTAAAACCAATCGATTAACTTTTCCCGAAAGATCAGAACCCGCTTTGAAACGTGGTCGTCTGCATGCTCTGACTTGAACGTCTAAAACTTCTTTTTTTTGCATGTTTCCTATTTTAATAATTAATAACTTATTTCTTGATTCTCGTTTTTATCCACTTTAGAATTTGCGTTACTAAGAAACTGGCCACTGCTCCCACAGTAGCCAGAATCAAAGTTCTATAAACATCCGCATTATCTAGAGACGGAATAATGGAAAGAACCGTTCCACCGACTATTCCGACAATCGTATCATTTTCAATATGATGTCCTGTCATAATAAATCTATTTTTTGTCTCCTGAATCCAAACAGTCGGACCCTGAGCTTGTCGCGAAGGGTCAATGATTGCCGCTTGACTCATTGCTGTAGCAACTGCACCACCAACCGTCAAGTAACCACCAATCGTAATTACTACTGCTGGAAGCGCAATCGGAGCCGTCAATAATGTTGCTCCTGCTGCTGCAATTACCAATCCCACAATTCTCAACTTCTTGAAAAACGGTGGAGTATCTTGCCCACATCTTTTGAAATACGATTTCAACTTATCTCGCCCCCTGAGCTGTCCCCGTTGAGCTTGTCGAAATGTGCCGAAAGGCATTTTCTTTTTTCTCATACTTTCAATTTTATTGGACATCAACAATACTCAACGCATTATACGCACCATTCTTCAACGTGTATTGATTACCATTCACTTCTTGAAAGAACTCAATCATGAGTACAAACAAATCGTTTCCAGTTCCCGATGCCGAAGCAGCAGGAGTCAATACAACATCAGTAGAAGTAGCATCAATTGGTAAATTCACAGAATTAGTTTCCTGCAGATCAAACTCTCCAGTTGCAAAATCAATCTTCACCCAAGCACCTCTCAAAGTAATATGTGTCGCACCTTGCGTTCCACTTACTTCATTGATTGGAACCAAACCATCCAGTGTAATAATCCCTGTTGCAGGGTCCACTTGATGACTATTGTATAAAATTGATCCTAGAATCGCATCGATGTTAAAGTTGAATCCTTTAAGCAATGCTAACCCTTCAGGTTCTGCAATCCCCACACCCACATTTCTTTGTCCACGAGTACTTGTCGGGTCAATGTTTTTAATTTGGGTCATGATTTTTGTCAAACGAGAAGTCACTAATCTGTCAGATGCATTTTGCATCATCACACGAACGGAATCTCTCAAAAGCTTTCCAGACGATGCAGATGAACCAAATTCAGCTCCATTTTCACGTGTACGTTCAAACGCAGGATCGTTCTTGATTCGGTCAGCACTTACACCGCTCTGTTCTTTTGCTAAATAACCATCTTTGGTCTTATAGAAAGTAATTCCTCCTATCGTTCCATCCAGTTTAATTAAACTCTTTTGTCTTGCCATAATATTATGTTGTTATCCGTTAAAGGCCACTTTACAGGTTAGCCATTTCACCTACCGGTACAACAAACAAAAAGCAATTAAATGTAAAACCAAAATCTCGACTTCCGAGAACAAAACTTTGTGCCGTTTTGTGTCAAATTAGCGTATTGGAACACCAACTTTGATGTGTATTTTTGACAATAGTTACTCCATGGATAGTGTATAGTTTAAGTATGGCTAATGTATGGGGAGTGTATGAGAGCAACAATTAATCTTAAAAGCAAAATCGTTAGTGCATCAAACTTTATTAAAATGAAACGAGTAGTAATTTACCCAAAAGACATAATGATAATCACTGGAAAGAGTGAACGTTATTCTCGTTACCTCATCCAACGTATCAAAAAACACCTAAACAAAGAAAACCATCAGATAGTATCAATTACTGAATTCTGTGAGTACATGGGCTTACAAATCGATGAGGTAGAAAGCTGTATTATTTAATAAAAACTGAATACTCCTAAATCTATTTAGGATCGTTTTTTGTTTCAAGTTCCAACTTAAAATATCGCTCATTCAAAAGGTTAATATATTCCGCTTTCATTTCTTTTGATAAGAAGGAATTACCAATCCATTCAATAGCCTTCGGTTTATTCTTTTCGAATCGTTTGAAGACACCTACAATCTGTTTAGGAGACAAACCTAGTTCTGTACCAAAACGTTCAATATTATCCCGTGTTAGCTTTCTCTTTTTCCCTCCTAACGTCAACGCCAGTTCTTCTTTATCCTCAGGATTGAGAATACATACATTTAATAAATCATACGCAGGAGACAAGAACCAACCAGACGTATTACGAATCATTGAAAAATTCTTCATGTGCATATCATTATTACCAGTCAAGTAACTAAAGATCGTTAGTTCGAAGAAGTACAATTTATCCAATAAAGTATTATCGGAATACTCGTTCAGAGCTTTTCCTATTTTTTCCATGGAACCGATATACTTATCAAATGATTCAGTGATTTGAAACATATCAATCATATGTATTTTCTTTCCTTTCTTTGTTCGGTCAATTCGTTTTGTGATATACGAAAGCTCCCCTGATTTTAAACGAATCAAACTTGATTCTACCACATTTATTCCAAACGCTTCTGCAATTCGCATTGTTACATGCTCGTTCTCTGGCATCTCAAGAAACTGATCTGATGGTGGTTTAAAAATGTAATTACCACCGAGTGCACCTACCACGGTCATTCTATTTCCTACCTCTTCATTTCTATTTTTAACCACTGACATGGATAATTTTGCTTGCACACCAGGTACAGCAACACTTCGTTCGACTATATTCCTAGCCAACTCAGACATTTCACTTATCGTATATGATAACTTTGGAGTTTCCTTTGTTCCAAAAAACTTATTACTACACTTGTCATGAAAATCTCCCTCTTCCTCTAAAGGCTTATAACAATACAAACAATTATTCATCATCATCAATTAAAGGTATAACACTTACTGCACCAATACAATTTCTACAACAAGCCATTAATAAACCCATCCTATCATTGCGGTTTATCTTCCAGTTTTTGGAAGCAATATCTAATAACCATCCTTCAGGAATTAATCCTTCAAAAAACGCAAAAAGATGTTTCTCTCGAAATACCTTTTTAGTAACAGGCATTGAAAAAGTAATAAATTCATTCGGGAAGTTTTCTATGTATAGATCATTATATTGAAAAACATAATCACCATCATCTGTTTCAGTTAAAATACCTGCAAGAGAATCTCCATAGTAGATTTCAGCTTTTCTCATTTTAATCAATATTATCCATTAACTCTTTCATACTTACAGCAACCAACTCATGTCCAAACATACTTAGAACTAAATTCACTTTTTCCATGTTTAAATTCGTTTTTCCTTGTTCTATTTTTCGTATTACAGTAAGTGCTACACCAGCACGTTCAGCGAATTCTGCTTGTGTTAGACCAACCTCTTTTCTTCGTTCTTTTACGAATTCTGCGATTCTCTTCATTATATGCTTTTAAGTATAAACTTCTGTAAATATATAAAACTATATGTTATTACATATACAAATGTGTCTATAATTATTATTGTATGCTTTTAGATATAAAGCATTTCCTATTTTAAATACCTCAATTTAGGTTTGTTTATCAAAAATGTTTATCTTTATTCTCAGTAATCGTTCTTTAAAATAAAGCAAATCAAAACAGATTTCAAGTAACCTATTTGGTAACCTGATGAAACAAACTCTTTGCAATTCCCTTACCCAGTAAGGCTTTGACTAAACACAATTTCTCCTTGAGGGAGAGCTTAAAAAATCCAATAACATTTATTTGTTATTGGATTTTTTATTTTAAACCACTGTATTTTAAAAATAGTCGTATTTCAATGGATCAAGACCAATTCTTGGGGATTTAAACAACGACACTCTCCAACTTTTGATCTTGACCCATAAAAAAATCTCTTTTTCTAGAGAATAATTCTTGTATCTGAAATAGTATTTTCGTAACTTTAGCTATCATTTAATTATAAATTGTAATCTAAAAAAACATCCATGACGAAAAAAACAATTGCAAAAGGAGAAGGGATTTACAAAGGTGAATCTGAGGGAGTTAATATTATTTTATCGGAACCAAAAAGGTTGATTGACCTTGAATTATGGTTAGATATACGCTCAAAATCTGAATTGTTTGATACAATTTCAATAAAAATAAATTTTGAAGATTCAAGCAATGAAGATTTAACATTAATAACACCTAGTTTACAACGTAAATTTGGATTTACAAACGATACGCAAGAATTAAGAATTCCTATGCATTATTTTTCAGCTGAAAAAATGGTTCCAGAAAATGAAAAAGATGCATTGATTAATTCTCTAGATATTCAATTTGACACAAAAGGATTTGTTGAATTTTATTGTAGAATTAAAGAGTGTTAATTCAATAAGGAAAAGGATTTCTAAAAGTAAATCGGGTTATAAATAATTGATTTTCTGCTCTTTTACACATTTTATACTTGAATAAAGAAACTTTTTGAAATTCTTTATTCAATTATCATTGCTAAAAAGAATTTTCCTATTACTTTTGCAGCTGGGGTAAGTCTTGTACGACCAGCTCCCTCTTAATCCTCCAGGGCGGGAACGCAGCAAAGGTATGAGGTTGTAGCGGTGCGATATAAGTAGCTTGCCCCTATTTTTGTTTTCAACAATAACTTAACTATTTGATTTACAATTCATTAGATTTGGTTTTTTATTTCTTGGCATAGCTTTTGAAAAGACAGTTTTCAAATAAATAAAAACAATGCTATGAAAAAATTAAACAATAAAGCCAGCGCAACTGAATTAATGCTTTCTGTATCTTTAGAAGAATATATCGT
This sequence comes from uncultured Fluviicola sp., assembly GCA_964387525.1. Lineage (GTDB taxonomy): Bacteria > Bacteroidota > Bacteroidia > Flavobacteriales_D > Crocinitomicaceae > UBA4466. The sequence continues at coordinate 135,432 of CAYLWS010000001.1, read as the reverse complement.
ATATATAACGAAACACATAAAATAATTAAACGTTTAGAATAGGGAGAATTTAAAAATTCTCCCTTATTTTTTGTCTTAAACAACACTCAATATTTTTTAATGAATGCTCTATACTATTGCTTTTTTTCTGAATAAATAATAATAGGTGTTATATAATTTCTATTTTTGAAATGAACTTATGAAAACAAATTATAGTTTTTCTAAAATTGCCATTTTTATCATCTTTTCAATTGTTTTGTTTACAAATTTTCAAGCAAAAAAATGGGATGACAGTAATGGTATAATCAATGCAGATGTCAGGGCGTATTATGCATACCTACCAGCATTATTCATTCATCATGATTTAAAGTTCCAACACTCAGAAGTTTATAGAAAAGATAAAAGTACTGTTGTTTGGACTTTTGACACAGGTAATAATTCAAGATATATAAAATTAACGTCAGGAATGGCGATGATTTACTCACCATTTTTCAAGAATATCAATACAGGCATTGGGGAATTCATTATGATTCAATGACTTCAAAAGCGTATTGGAATTCATTTGGTCGAACAGAAACTTCACAATTGTTCAAACTTTATCTTGAAGAACCTATACTTGAATCATCAATTAAAGGGAGGACAGATGTTTTACAAATGAAAGTAGACACTATATATGGAGAATTCTATTCTTTTGAAGAGGGCAATACAATTTCATTAAAAAATAGTTCTTTTTTATCTTCAAAGGAAGCGATAGATGGTAAAAATAGTTTATTTATTAATGGTGATGAATATGCTCTGAATCATAAAATATCTATTAAAAATGTTAATCATATTTACATTTCTGCTTGGGTGAAAAATTCTAATGGAATTCACATGTCTTTAAAAAATGACGAGGATTTTTATGCCTTAAGTCACGACATTAAAGAAAATAAAAAGGGATGGTCAAAAGTGCAATTATTGTGTGAAATTCCTGAAAAAATTGAATCAGATTCTGTCCAGTTTTTTGTTTGGAATTCTGAAAGAAACGATTATTATTTCGATGAGTTGAGTATTTTTGGATTATTCATTTCTAAAGTGAAAAAACATGATTAAAAAAGCAACGTTATCCTTAGATAAAAAAACATTAGATCGTGCTTACGAAATACTCATCTATGCTTATGCACAAACAGAAGTGGAAGTTTGGGGTGAAAATTACAGTCGAATAAGTCGAAATGAATATGACGAACTCATACAAAAAGGTGAAATTTATTTTTCTTTTGACGATGAATCCGTAAATGGATGCATTCAAATTTCTTCAATTGATGATAAAACGTTCTCTTTTGGTTTACTGGCCGCTGATTTTAACCAAAAAGGGAAAGGTATTGGACGGGAACTTATTGCTTTTGTAGAAAATATTGCTCGTGATAATGGTGGCGAGAAAATGATCCTTGAAATACTAAAACCTGCAAAAATTGAAGTAGAATTTAAAACCATTCTTCACAATTGGTACACGCGTCTCGGATATAAGTATGAAGAAACCATTGGATTTCTTGAATTAAAGACTGAGAAGGTAGAGAAAGCAAAGCAACTCAAAGTCCCTTCGGTATTTGATTGCTATTCAAAAAAATTGGCATAAAAAAACCGGTACTTCGACAAGCTCAGTAACCGGTTTTATAAAATTAGTATTCGTTTTACAAAGAGAAAACTACTCCTGCATTTACGTTAGAAATACCATCTCCAACTTCTAAATAAACTCCAAAGGTTTCAGAGAAATACCAACGTGCACCAGCAAAAATGTAGTGATCAAAACCAACTTTTGTTCTTTTTTCTTCCGTATAACCTAAACCGTTCCAGTCATCATATTTTTCAAAATCAACTCTAACACCAAAACCTGCTCCAGCATATACATCTAAACCGTCAATATCAAATTCAAAATGATACGGTGCCTTTACAAAAATATTCAATCTGTTTACAGATTTTAGGTATTCATTACTGTAATAATAGCCACCCCAAAAAGAACTGTTATAATCATTGTATCCATAATGTGAGAATCCAATTCCTCCACCGATTCCAATACGACCAATACCAATAATATCTGTAATACCACGTTCGTAAGTCAACATTACCGGTCCAAACCCTAATTTTCTATATACTTTACTTCCTGGTAAGCCATTAGCATCTACACCATAACCTATGGTAATGTAATTTCCACCTTTTTCGAAATCTTGTGCATAAGTTGTAGTACCTAGTGCCACAACAAATAATAAAGCAATTAAATTTTTCATTTTGTTTGTTTTATACAAAGTTAATTACAAATCAAATATTTCACTAACATTTTCTTTAATTTTTTCACTTAAATTATCTGTAGGCAAATCATTATCATCTCTACCAAATGGATCTTCGATTTCTTCTGCTAAAACTTCCATTGAAACGAAAATATAGAAAACAAAAGTGGCAATCAAAGCGGAGAAATAACCAAAAGTAGTTACAAAAGCCAAAGGCAAAGTGGAAACGTAAATAAAGATAAACTTTTTTAGAAAAATGTTATATGAGAAGGGCATTGGTGTGTTTTTAATACGTTCACATGCGCCTAAACTATCTAACAGTGCGTTTAGGTTTTTATCTAAAACCATGTAATCAATGTCTGATATTTCTTTGGAGAATTTAATTCTTGCTATCCTTTCGTAAAGTTTCTTAACGATTGCGTTTGGGATATGTTTATTCTCTAAAATTGACAATTCATCGTCCTTTAAATCTAGTTCTTCAGGAAGAACACCTTCTCTCAAATGTTCTTTTGTTGCAAAAACAAAGTTTGGAATCATGCGTTTAAAAAACTGTCGATCATCTTCATTCTCGATTAAAACTGAAATTTTAATGGCTAAGTTTCGGGTGTCATTCACCAAGGAACCCCATTTTTTTCTCCCTTCCCACCATCTGTCGTATGCAGTATTGGTACGGAAAACCAATAAAAGTGAAATAACGAAACCAACCAAAGAGAATACAGCAATCAATTCTTTCAAGAGTAAGGCTTCTGGGAAATAGGTGATTTCTAGAAATGCAACCAATAATGTAAAAAGGCCCATGTAAATGAGTTCTTTCCACATGATTCGTAATGTGTCGCTTTTATGAATAGCAAAAATAAGTTTAAACCAGTTTTTGGGATTGTATTTAATCATTCTATCCTTTCTTTTTCATTTCCACGAGCAGTTCTGCCATAGTTTCAAACGTATAGTCGGCCAAAGATAATTTTGGATTCGGATGATGTGATTTTTCAGGTATACAAACGACTTGCATTTGTGCTGCTTTTCCAGCAATTACACCATTAATTGAATCTTCTATCACCACACATTCTATTGGAGATACATTTAATTCATTTGCAACCGTTAAATAGACTGCTGGGTGAGGTTTTCCAAATTCTTCATGTTCTGCTGAATGAACAAAGTCAAACTGATCTCTCAGCCCAATTGTTGCTAAAACAACGTCAATCAATACTGTATAAGATGACGTTCCTAACCCTATTTTATAGTTGTTCTTGCGTAAATAGTGTAATGTATCCACCACGCCTTCCAATGGTTTTCCATTCTCACGAATGAGCACCACCATTTTATCAACGATTCTTTGTTCCACTTCTTTTGGAGAAAGTTTTTCCCAACCCACTTCTTTGTACCAAAAAGCGATGACTTCATCAATGCGTAAACCAACTGTTTTTTGAAAATCTTTTCGAGTAATCATGCAACCAACAGAATGGAAAGCATCTTCCATTGCAATTTTCCAAAGTGGTTCAGAATCGATCAGTACTCCGTCCATGTCAAAAATGACTGCTTTAAATTGATTGATTTTCATTTTATATTTTTTTTACCCGAATAATTTCAATTCTATTATCACTTACTTCTTCAATATAGAATTCAATATCATTCGCTTCAAAACGAATTCCAGCTTCAGGAATGGTCTCCAAATGATGAATAACTAATCCACCTAAGGTTTCGTATTCGTCTTTTGAATCAAGGTTTAAATCGAATTTTTCATTCAAATAATCAATATCTTGTCGGGCAGAAAAACGAAATTCTTTGTCAGAAATAATATCTTCTAACATATTTTCATTATCATGCTCATCTTCAATTTCCCCAAATATTTCTTCAATCACATCTTCAATCGTAATTACGCCTGCTGTTCCACCGTACTCGTCTACAACAATGGCAAGGTTTCCTGATTTTTGACTAAAAAGCTCCAATAATTCTTTTCCAGGAATGGCTTCGGGAACGAATGGGATTGGCAGAAGAATTTGTTTAATTGTCTTGGGCTTTTTAAACATTTCAAATGAATGTACATAGCCTATGATATTGTCGATATTGTCTCTGTAAACAATGATTTTAGATTTTCCTGTAGATACAAATCTGTCTCGAAGGTTATCAATGTTATCGTCTAAATCGATTGAAATAATTTCAGTACGAGGAACCATACAATCTCTTGCTTTCACACTGTCAAAATCAAGTGCGTTTTGAAGGATTTGCATTTCATTCCCTAATTCTTGTTCTTCGTTAATTCGTTCTGTGATATCCTGAACATAATGTTCTAAATCGACTTTTGAAAACACCTTTTCACTTGTTTTTCCATCGACTTTTAAGAGTTTTAAGAAAACAGAACTCAATCCTAAAACTAAATAGGTTGGAAGAAAAAGAATTGTATAAATAACAAACATTGGAAACGTCACCACTTTCAAGTAGCGATTTGGGTTCATTTGCACAAATGTTTTCGGTAAAAATTCAGCTACAATAAGTACTAAAATTGTTGATAATAAGGTTTGAATAAGTAAAACAATACCTTCATCTCCAATTCCCCATGTATTTGTGATAATTGGGTCCAATAATTGGGCAGAAAATAAACCGAAAAGAACCAAGGAAATATTATTTCCTAAGAGCAACATAGCTATAAAGTGCGATTCATTTTTGTAGAAACGTCCAAGAATTCTACCATTTAAAGACCCGGAAGATTTGTCCAACTCAACTTTTAGTCGATTTGAAGAAATATACGCAATTTCCATGCTTGAGAAAAAAGCAGAAAAAATAAGGGTAATAATTATTCCGATCAGTGGGACGTCTTCCATTCAATTGTATTAGAAAAAAGCAAGGTACTAAAATTATAACACATCAAAACCGATGTCTTTTCTATAATTTGCTTTTTCAAACTCTATTTTACCAACAGATTCATACGATCTTTTCAATGCTGTTTCTAAATCTTTACCGTAAGAAGAAACGGCTAATACTCGTCCACCATTTGTAGTAACAACTGGTCCATCTGCACTAGTTCCTGAATGAAAAATGATACTATCAGAAACAGTATTCATTCCAAAAATAGTTTTTCCTTTTTCATATGCATCAGGATAACCACCGGAAACCATCATTACAGTAGCAACACTTCTGTCGTCAAATTGAATATCACATTCAGATAAAGTATCTGTTGCCACACCATCAAATAAATCCAGTAGATCAGATTTCAAACGAGGTAAGACTACTTCCGTTTCTGGATCTCCCATTCTGCAATTGTATTCAATTACGTAAGGCTCGTTTTTTACATTTATAATTCCAAAGAAAATAAATCCTTTGTACTTGATTCCATCTCTTCTTAACCCTTTTACAGTTGGGATAATGATTTGATTTTCAATTTTATCTAAGAATGTTGGGTTTGCAAAAGGAACTGGAGATAATGCTCCCATTCCACCTGTATTTAACCCTGTATCACCTTCACCTATTCGTTTGTAATCTTTTGCTTCTGGTAATTTTTTATAACCATCACCATCCGTTATAACAAAACAAGAAAGTTCTATTCCATCTAAGAATTGTTCAATCACTACACGAGAACTTGCATCGCCAAATTTTGCGTCAGCAAGCATACTTTTTAATTCTGTTTTTGCTTCTTCAAGCGTTTCAAGAATAAGAACACCTTTTCCTGCAGCTAATCCATCGGCTTTAAGAACGTAAGGTGCATTCATTTTCTCTAAGAACTCATATCCTTTCTCAAGGGTATCTTTGGTGAAAGTTCCATATTTTGCCGTTGGAATATTATGACGTTTCATAAATTCTTTGGCAAAATCTTTACTTCCTTCGAGTTGAGCAGCTTCTTTATTTGGACCAATAACAGGTACTTTTTTCAACTCTTCATCCGCTAAAAAGAAATCAACAATTCCATTTACCAAAGGATCTTCAGGACCGACAACAACCATATTAATGGTGTTTTCTAAAACAAACTTTTTAATGGCTTGAAAATCATTGACAGATAAGTCAACATTTTTACCAAAATTTCGTGTTCCTGCGTTTCCAGGTGCGATAAAAAGTTCTTCAAGCATAGAGCTTTGTGCCATTTTCCACGCAAAAGCATGCTCACGTCCACCAGAACCTAAAAGAAGTACTCTCATATTGTTTATTTACAGTGATTAAGAATAGATAAAAACATTGCTTTACCGTCTTCATTTGCTAATTGTGCATCAGCTGCTCTTTCTGGGTGAGGCATCATTCCGAAAACGTTTCTTCCTTCATTACAAACTCCAGCAATATTCAAAAGAGATCCGTTTGGATTTACATCCTTGCTTACTTTTCCTTCTGCATCGCAATATTTGAAAAGAATTTGATCGTTTTCTTCTAATTTATCAATTGTTTCATTTGAAGCAAAATAACGACCTTCACCGTGAGCAATTGGAATTTTATATGCTTTTGACATATCCAAATCCTTTGTGATTGCTGTATTCATTGTTGCAGGCTTCAAAAAGACATTTTTGCAAATGAATTTTTGATTGTCATTGTGTAACAAAGCACCTTCCAATAAACCGGATTCAGTCAAAATTTGAAATCCATTACAAATTCCCATTACATAACCACCGTTATTTGCGTGCTTAATCACTTCACCCATTATTGGAGAAAGTTTTGCAATAGCACCTGATCTCAAGTAATCTCCATAAGAGAAACCTCCAGGTAAGACAATAAAATCAACACCTTTCAAATCAGTGTCTTTATGCCATAAGCGTTCAACTTTTTGATCAAGAATTGATTCTAATACGTAAACGATATCCTCATCACAATTAGAACCCGGGAAAGTAACAACTCCAAATTTCATTTTATTCTATTTTAATTAGCTGCTGCAAAATTACGATAAAAATAAGCCTATACATTAAAAGGAATAAAAAACTTACGCACAGAAGTATGTTTTTTTTAATTTAGAATATTAACGACAGTAATTTTAGATTGTTATTCTTTGGAATCGTTCCTTTTTTCTTGAATTACTATCCATTAAATGGAACAAAAAATTTAATAATGGTAAAAATGAAAAAGAGATAGAAAATAATTGTAGGAATTAATCTTAGTTTTTTTTCTCCAAAGGAATACGGTAAAATAAGTACCAAAGGAATCATTAATAGAGTAATTGATTGCGTTTTACCGTACAAAAGAACATCTACAAAGAAGAGAATAAAAAACAATATTGCAAGAAAGAAAAGTAACCTAAAAGATTTTTTTATTCGGATTGAACCTGTTTGAATTTTATTGAACAAGGTCTTTAAACTAAATAAGAAAAAGAGAGATAGCGTTGTAATGAATACAGCTGTATCGATGACAAATACTTCATTTGAAGATGAGTTAATAACAGTTAGATCTAACTGAACATTAAAAAACATTAAAAAACACATTGCGTATAAACTTGGAACAATAATTCCAATAATTACAATTGCTGATTCACGAAATAAAAATGGTCGACTAATCCAGATCATAAAGAGTAAAAAAGGCCACCCAAAGAAGAGAATTGGAAAAAAGGTACAGGCTATACCAAAAAAGAAACCAGCATTAAAAACAGCTTTTCTTCCATCTTCCTTTTGATTTAGTAAAAAGAGTTGCATGACTGATAAAATGACAAAAAATTGTGCAAGTGTCAATCCATCTAAAAAATAAAAAGAATGTGACAAGCTTAAAAATAGAACGTAAAATAGAGAAGGGAGGTAATTATTTTTATTTGAAAATTCATTTTTATTAAACAGTCGATTTAATAAAACAGCACCCAATCCAACAAGAAAAAGGGATGTTATTGAAAACAAAGAAGAGTCAGTTTCATGTTTTCCCCAAAGGCCAAGGTTTATTTCTTCATCAGAAATATGGTATTCAAAGAATGAATTCAACCCAAAAAACATCAGAATAAATACTGGAATAAGTACTAAAACGATGGTTTTATTGCTGTGAAAAATCTTTATCATTAAAGCGAAGATACATTTTTATTGCTTCTTTATTGCGTAGTTTTCTACAGAAAACTATATTTACCCTATCTAAATTGATTTCTTCCTTTTTATTTTGGAAAAATCTATTTATCTTAGAGGGATTTATTAAACACATTAAGCATAAAATATGGCAACGACAAGATACAACGATGAGGATTTAAATGAATTCAAAGAATTAATCCACAAAAAATTAGAAGAAGCTAAAGAAGATTTAGTTTTACTTCGTGGTTCATTATCTCATAATGACGATCACGGAACGGATGATACTGGTCGTTCTTTTAATATGATGGAAGATGGTTCTGAAACATTATCTCGAGAGGAAATGTCTAACTTAGCGAATCGTCAGGAGAAGTTTATTACGAGTTTAGAAAACGCTTTAATTCGTATTAAAAATAAAACATATGGAATTTGTCGTGTTACGGGTAAGTTGATTCAAAAGAAACGTTTGATGCTAGTTCCTCATGCAACGTTAAGTATTGCAGCGAAAAACGCTCAAGATTAAGTTTACATTCCAATACTATTTTCTGTGAAGAAAAAAATTCTAATTGTAATACTTATCATTTTTGCATTACTATTGATTGATCAATGGGTTAAAATCTATGTGAAAACAAATTTTGAACCGGGAGAATCAGTTCCTTTAATAGGTGACTGGCTAGTTGCTGAATACATTGAAAATCAAGGAATGGCATTCGGAACAACTTTCGGGTCAGCAATTTGGGCAAAATTATCCCTCAGTATTTTTCGAATCTTTGCCATTTCAGGATTAGCTTATTATTGGGTAAAACAACTCAAAAAAGGAGCTTCATTGGAGTTTCTAATTGCTTTAGCGTTAGTTTTCTCTGGGGCAACAGGAAACCTCATCGATTCAATGTTTTATGATTTGATTTTCCCCTACAATCCTTGTATGGGCTATAATCATCTTGAAGGATCAGGAATTTTCACTGATTGTGATTTTATGGGGGTTATTGAAACACGCCACACAGGTTTCCTTTTTGGAAATGTTGTGGATATGTTTAAATTTCAAGCTATTTGGCCTGAATGGGTGCCTTGGTTAGGGGGTGGATCAGTTTTTCCTGCTATTTGGAATGTTGCTGATTTTTCCATTACATCTGGAGTAATTCTAATTTTTATTCGTCAGAAAAAATATTTCCCGAAATAAGAATTGTCTGTTAGTCAAGAAACCGACTTCTTTATAAGTTTATTGTACTTACTCAAAACTCTTCTTTGTAGAAGTTATCGGTTATAAAACATGACGCCTCAATAGTTAAAAGTTATAATTAAGCATGTATCAAAAACAACATTTACTTTTATTGCTAATTTTCATGAGTACTATAAGTAGTTCTCTTTCTCAACAACTTTCTGAAAAAGAATTGTATACAACTTTTTCAAAAATTTACAAGAGAGATCAATCTAATATTCATCATGATTCTATAAGGAGTATTCTAATTATTGAAAATTTTGAGCAAATAAATCAACTTTTGGAAGAAGATAAAATTCCAGATTACAAAACTTTAGACTTATCTAAGAGAACAAAAAAGAAACTATTCTGGGGATTTGTATTGACATTTCACCACATACTTCAAACAAAAGCTGAGCTCCTTTTAAATCCTAAAACGATTGCTTTTTATAAAGAAAAAAGTAGTGTTAATAATTCATTAAAAAAGTGTTTAAAATTAGCGATGTGGAATTTTAATAAATCGCCTTCTCATTATGACTACCCATTTTGGAATGAGGAATTGGAAAAATTATTTTGGTTTGCATTGAAAGAATGGGAGATAGAGTTAGATTCTCCTCCTTTGATTAATTCAACTTCTACAAAATAATTACCTTTTAATCAATAGCTTATAATCGTACATTCCTGGGTGTCTAACTAAAATCGAAACGTTATTCCACCCAACACCTGAAATGCTTGTACAGGACTGTTGTACCATCTGTAGTAGCGTTGTGAAGCCAAGTTATTGAACTGTACAAATGCAGAAAGTCGTTTCGTATATCTGTACTCCACTCCGAAGTTAATGTCAGTAACAAATTTTAAATCTTTGATGCGTTGTCCATTCTCTGTCGTTACATCTGAATCTGTCGTTAACACCAATGCTTTTCTTCCTTGTTCTAAGTTAAAATCCAATGAAAAAATGAATTTATCGTACAAATTGTATTGCCCTCTAAGAATGACTTGGAACTGAGGTAAATTCCACGCATAGCTGTTGTTTAATGGAGAATAAGAGTAATAACGTCCAATTGCATCCACTTTAATTTTTTCTTTCATTTGGTAGGAAATAGATGCTTCGATGGTTGTTACATTCATTGTATCGTAGATAACTTTGAATTTATTCCCAATAGAATGCAGTGTATCTGTTACAAAAAGCGCCTTATCTTTTATGTTTGCAAAACTAACTCCAGCATTGAAACTAATGTTTTTACTCAATGTTCCTTTAATTCCACCGTAAAAATCGATCGGTGTTTTTTCATTCCTCAATTCAACATTCGGTAAAATAAATTCATTTTCTAAGGTTAAACTTTTGAATGAATTCTGTTTTAACCCACCTCTAATTCCAACGTAAGGAATGAAGATGTCATTGAACATACTGTATTTCACTTCTGCCAATGGGTAAATATAGAATTTTGTTTTGCGGTGAACATCTAAGGTTAAATCAACTCCGATGTTTGCCTTAAAACGATCACCAAATAAGAAAGTGGTAATCATCGGTTTCAAATTAATTACAGTATTATTCAACACTAAACCTGAATCTAAGCCTGTAGATGTTGTGTCTAAAACACCGTATTTATATCCATTGTAGTTGATGTTTAAATCCAATGAATACACTTCTTTTCCTTGTTTATAAATAGCGTTTGATTGAATTCCAAAGAAGTTTTCTTTTGCTCTCCAGTCCGATAAATCTTTATTCAATGGTTTTTTAGACGCATAATGATTGTACACTAATCCAACGGTATAATTAATCGTTGCACTGTCTTTTTTAAACGAAGAATAAACACCTTTTATTCCAAAATCACTGTAGCGTTGTGCAATACTATCTCTGTCTAAATTCAGTGTGTCAGAAATCCCGTAATAGTGTAATCCTTGGTTATTGTAGTGCATTTGACCCAATAAAGAATAACGTTTTTCATTGATTCCACCGTAGATCATTGCTTTTGTGCGGTCAAATTGAGCACTTGAATAATTTTTAATGTTTCCAAAAGAACTCAGGTGCTTCACATGCAATCCATAAATGTACTTCCGTGAGCGATTGTTATTGTAATATACTTCTCCCAAAGGCATCAATTCAGAACCAATTCCTAATTTAATGTAGGTATTATACAATTGAGGCAATTTCTCTTTCATTTTAATCGATGCTGGATGAATTTGTTCCACTTCTGTCGTTGTTTCATATTTCAACGGCAACAAAGGGTATTCAACAATCGCTGTTGGGATAACAGTGTCAATAATCCGTGGAGTTATCGCTGTTCTATATGCTTTCTCAATCAATCGATCTCCTGTAGCCGTTGCATCAACAACATCTCCTTGTGCAAAAGAAGTCAAGCCACTCATCAAAAATAATATGTTCAGTATATTTTTCATCTTAATTTCCTTCGTTTTGATCGTTAATTTCAATGATTTGTTCTTCTTCAGGAACAATTTCTTTGGGTTGGTTTTTCAACTGCATTAACTCATCCCACAATTGATTCGCTTCATCTAGTACCCCATCGTCTTGAACAGGATAGTGATCGAGAACCGATTTTAAATTTTGTTCAGCTTCAAACAATTGGTCTTGTTTTATTAAAATTTTAGTGCGAAGAATTAAACCTTTTGCTATCCAATAATTATACGTTGGTTTTTGTTTCAATAAAGCTTTAATTTCATCACTTGCATGATCTAAATAATTCTGCTTGTAAAAAACATCTGCAAGTGTGTATCTTGCCTCGGCAGCTTTCACAGTTGTTGTATTTTCAAACACCCAAACCAAAGCCACTTTCGCAGCATCATAATTATTGATGTTATAGTTAGTCATTCCTTTGGCATAATTTGCTTCTAATTTTATGTCACCATTTATTTCTTTATTCTCTAAAACTCTAGTCGCATAAAGTGCTGAATTTGCCCAGTTTTCTGTTAGGAAATAGGAACGCATCAAACCTAACTTAGCATTGAAAATAACAGCTGGTGTTGAACTGACTTGTTCCAATGTTTTATAGTACTGAATAACATCTTCAAAGTTTTCTTCTGTGTATAAATAATGTGCAACGCGGGATGCCATCAATTCTGTATACCCATTGTTCGGACCTTCTAAAATTTCTCTATACAAAGTAACCGCTTTAGGAATATCTTCCGTTTTATAATAACTATTCGCTCTAAATATTTTAACATCACTGCTGTATTTCCCATTTGGGAATTTTGCTAAATATTTATCAAATAATGTAATTGCTTGCTGGTAAGAACTGTCGTTATACGCTTCAACAGCGGGTAAATAATACAAACCTTCCTTTTCATCTGCTGAAATATTTGCACAACTGTATTGTTCTAAAATTGCATCAATTTTTTCCAATTGTTGGGACGCTTTATACACATCAATGATTCCTAAAACAGAGCGTTCACAGACTTTAAGGTCTGTACCATATTTCGTTAGAATAGCACTGTAATCATTCTCCGCTTTTGAAAACTCTCCTTTTTTAAAGTAGATATCTGCAACAGACATTTTCGATTCTACCACCAATTGAGAAGATGGATAATCAAAAATGATTATCTTATAATATTTCATTGCTTTATCAAACTCACTTTCGGACAAATAACTCTCCGCTATTTCATAAATAGACAATTGATAATACTTTGATTTTTTATACTCATTTACGATGGTAAGAAGTTTATTGATCTTTTTGTGTGTGTTTCCACTGAAACCATACGTTTTCGCCATATAAAATAACGCTTGATCTTCGAAACCAGCTTTTAAATCAACCGCTTTTTGGTAGTATTTAATTGCTTGTTCATTTTCCTTTTGAACAAAGAAATTATCCGCGATTCGCATCAAGGCATCTGATTGTTTGTGCTTATTCTCTGGATTGTTTTGAATATATAAACGAAAAGATTCCGTTGATTTACCCAAATCATCATTTCTTAAATGTGCATAACCACTGTTGTAATTTGCTTCAGATTTCAATAATTTATCTTGCCCTGGTAAAAGGGAGAAAGAATGGTAGCCAGCAATTGCATCATCAAATTTAGAAAGTTTATAATTTGCATCAGCTTTCCAATAAATTGCTTTTCCAGAAACAGATGGATCTATCGGGTATTTCCCAACTAAATCAAAAGATTGAATAGCCGCAGGGAAATTTGATTTCTGAAAATGATCGACTCCTTGATTAAAAGCAATGATTTGATACGCTGTTTTCAATCGAATGTCTTTGTTTGGAATTTTATCCAACGAGGCAATTGCTTTTGGATAATTATTTGTTGTCATGTACACATTCACCAAATATTGGTAAACGTCTTCTGTTCTTGCACTGTTTGGGTATTTGTTCAAGTACATTTCAAAAGCTTCTACTGCTTCATCGTAAGGATTGATGTCTAATTTATACGAGAGAATTGCATAATTGTACAATGCATCTTCTTGTATTTTTGGATCTTTATCAATAAAAGCAGCTCCTTCAAACGCAGATCGTGCAGAAACTAAATTCTGTTGTTGCAACATTGATTCTCCGATGTGGTAAAAAGCAATTTGTCCTAGGCTATCTTCTTTTTTCTTAACGCGATCAAACAATCGAACTGCCTTTGGATAACTTCCGCTTTTATAGTAAGCATACCCGAGTCGGTAATCTTCTTCCCGTGTTGTTTTCTTTGCTTTATTGTATTTCTCTAAATATGGAACGGCTTCTTTGTATTTTCCTGTTCTGTAAAATGCATCACCAATTAGATGATTCATGTCTTTCTCGTTGACAATCGAACCTTTCTCAGAAATTTTTTCTGCGTAAATTGTTACTTCTTCGTATTTTCCTTGCAGATAATAGATTTGAGCAATGTAATACGGTACGACCTTTCCAAATTTCTCATCATTTTCTAATTTCAAAAAACCATCCAAAGCTGTTTGGTATTTCTCATTCTGGTAAGCAATGTGAGAGAAATAATACATGGAAGGAGATGCGTATTGAGAATCACCGTCTTTCACTTCATAAAATGCACTTCTTGCCGCTTCAAAATCTTTTGTTTTGAAACTAGCATAACCAATTTTAAAGAAAAATTCATTTCTATTTTCTGCATCAACATCTTGGTAGGATAATTTATTCAACCATACCAATGCGTCCTTGTACTTCTTTTTGTAATAGAGATTCTTACCTATTTTAAAGTATATCGTTGTTTTATAAATACTCTCCGGATAGTTTTGGTTAAAATTCTCCAACAAAGTGATCGCATCATTGTTGTACAATTCTAGTGCGGAAACGGCTTCGTAGTACATTGCTTTTATGTACATTGGATCATTAGGGTGATCAAAACCATCTATAAATATTCTGAATTCTTTTCGTGCAGAACCGTATTGCTCTTTCTCGAACAAATCTTCTGCACGGTAATAGTTTTCGTATTCACTATTGTATTTGTCAGACGTCTGAGCAAATAAAGACGAACTAATAAAAAGGGTTAGAATGATAAGTATTCTTTTCATACGACTGCGTTTTAAATCCCAAAATGGTTTAATCGATAAAATTACATTACTTGTGGGGGAAACTGGAGAGGAGTTTCAAAAGTTTTAAACGCGATTATGTTAAGATTATTTTATCTACTGTAGAAAATACTCTGTTTAGAATCACCACCTTTACACTATAAATAATTTTCTGTGAGCAAAGTAATCGAAATAAAATCGGGAGAAATTAAACAAAGCGGTGCAACTGTTTTGAAGAATATTAACATTGAAATTCAGTCGCAAGAATTTGTTTACCTCATCGGGAAAACGGGTACAGGTAAGAGTAGTTTACTCAAAGCCTTGTATGGAGAATTGAAACTTTCCGATGGTTCTGGCTCTATTGCTGGTTTCGATCTCAATGCTTTAAAAAAGAAAGATATTCCTAAACTTCGCCGTAAAATTGGCATTGTTTTTCAAGATTTTCAATTGTTAACGGATAGAAGTGTTTTGAAAAATTTACTTTTTGTAATGGGTGCTTCCGGTTGGAAAGATAAAAAACTGATGGAAAGTCGTGCAAAAGAAGTTTTACAACTGGTTGGTTTAGAACAAAAAATAAACGTGATGCCTTTTGCGTTGTCTGGTGGAGAACAGCAGCGAATTTCAATTGCCCGAGCGTTAATCAACAAGCCAGAACTCATTCTTGCTGACGAACCAACAGGAAACCTTGATCCAGAAACCTCTGAGGAAATCATGCAATTATTGGTGGCGGTTTCCAAAGAAGAAAAAGCGGCTATTTTAATGGCAACACATGACATGAATATGGTTGAAAAATATATCGGCCGTATTTTAAGAGTAGAAGAAGGAACTGTGAATGAAGTGAAACCGAGACAGGAGTTTAACCCGTTAGGATAATGTGAAGTTGTGGAAGTAAATAAAAACTACCACTCCTTTATTTGATGTATCTCTTTTCTTCTCCCTAGTATGATATGGAGTGTTTTAATTGAATTATTTGCTGTTATTTGCTATTATTCTACTACTGAAATTATACAAAGGCGTAAGAATTATGGCAAAAATTTTTGCAAAAAAATGAAGTATCGATAATGGTATAAAAATTAGGTAAAACAAAAAGGTAAATTTACTCTCCACTGATTGAAGAGATAATGATGCTAATACATTACCACAAATCAGTCTCTTTTTATGGATAAATTCAGGTCTAATTATATCTAAAAGTAAAATATACCTATCTTTATTAGAATAGTTCCATGCTGAATGTTCATGTCCATCACAAAACACAAGAACTTTTCCTTCTTCCCATGAGCGAGAAACTCCACTTACTTTAAACCCAACATCCGGTAATTTGTCTGGAATATATAAACCTAAATGGACTCTTATACTTGCATTTGTTTCACCAAAATGTTCTTTGATTTCAGAATTGTTTTCTAACAAATTAAAAGAGACAGATACAAGACCTGGAATTTGTTTTAAAACTTCAGTAGTTATTGGAAAATTACAAATGTTTTTATGAAATTTCACTCCCCAAGTCATTAAGGGCATAGTCTTCCACGAACCATGGTGATTTACCATTTATTTTTCAATACATGGATTTAACCGAGGGTTTGATACTAAATGAGCGCTAAGTTCACTTTTGATTTCTGACCAGTTTTTCTCAATGACTTCAACCCCATTAAAATCATCACTTCGATAAAAAGCAGGTTCGTTCCCGTTATTAAATGTGGAATACCAAATTTTCATGATTAGACGTTATTACATATACGTTAAGACTATACGCCATAAAGATAAACTCAAGTGAGCAACGATTTAATATTTAGCACCTTTTTACCTTAAAAACACTCAATATCTTTCAATATTCATTTCTTTCCAAGCGCTCAATTACTTCTTGTAAATTTTGTTCTTTCTTTTTACGTCGAGTTTCTATTGATGTTTTGGTGAAATAACGGTGTTGTTTCAAGAATATTACTTGAATTTCATCCCATTGTTTTGGATTGTTTATTTTACCATGTTCCATTAATTCTTTGCATAATTTTCCTGCAATTTTATGGAAATCATCTCTTCCTAAATAATCTAGATCGGCATCGCAAATAATTTCTTCTAATTTATTTTTGGGCTTATGAGGAATTTCTGTCACATAAATCAATTGTTTTATTCTTTCAATATGCTCCACTGTGTATCCGTATTTTGGTAGAATTTCTTCCGCCATTCTCGCTCCTATTTTTTCGTTTTTATCGTATTTCTCAACAAATCCTGCGTCATGATATGAAGCTGCTGATTTTAACAAAAACAACCCTTCATCTGTTACACCTTCAGACAATGCTAAACGTTCTACTGCTGTTACAACGTCTTTTGTATGTGAAATACTATGGTAATGAAGGTTCTCAGATAATTCAGTACTCAGTTTATTGATAATGTGGCGTTCTGCTTTGTAATAGTTGATTGAACTGTAATAGTGCAAGTTTACAATCTGATGAAATTTATCATTAGGTTCTATTCCCTCACTGTTAATGGATAACTCTTTTTTAATGGATTCGACTGAATACATCATTACTTCCTCATTATTTTTAGTAAGAGCAGTACCTAAGAATATGCACTCAAAATAGGGCTCAATTAAGGTATAAGTAGCTTCAGAAATAGTTACTTTACCTGCTTTACCAAGCATTTCCATTCGTTGTGCTGTATTCACTGCAGAACCCCAAATATCAAAAGCCAAACGTTCGCTACCAATCACACCTGCAGTTACATCTCCAGTATTGATTCCTAAACGTAATTCCCAAAAATCACCGTTATTTGCAATCGCATCGTTCTTTCTTTTCAACATATACGATTGAATCTGAATAGCTGCTATACAAGTATCTATTGGGTTTGTTTTATTTCTAACTGGCACTCCACCCGCAGCCATGTATGCATCACCAATGGTTTTAATTTTTTCAAGATTATTTTTAATAATTATTTTATCAAATTTTGTGAAATAAATATCTAACTTTTTCACCAATTCAGATGCTTTCATCTGGGTAGAAATTTTAGAAAATCCTACAAAATCAGTAAAAAGAATGGAAACTAAATCGTATGATCTTGCGCTAGCTTTTCCTTTCTTTTTTAAATCATCAGCTATAGATTCTGGAATAATATTTTTTAACAAACGCTCTGTTTTATCTTTTTCTTTTTGAAGTTCTCCTTGTTGTTTTACAACTTTATTTCGTTCAATTTCTAGTTTTTTACGCTGTTGTTCAATTTTTTTATTCTGCTTTTTAATCTCACGTGTTCGTTCATTGATTTTCATCTCCAATCGAAGTTGATCTTTACGGGCATCATCTACTCTTTTCTTAAAATATAAACGAATAAAACCAGCAAAAGAAAGTATACTAATGAGTATAAACCACCAAGTTGACCAAAAAGGTGCTTCAATGGTTATTTTCAGCTTTGCTGGGTATTTACTCCATTCTCCTTCCCCTAACCGAGCATAAACCATCAATGTATATTCTCCATGCGAGATTGAACTAAAATGTATTTCATTATCCGAACCAAGTAGAATCTCCCCATCATTTGAGCCTTCTAAGATGTATTTGTAATTTAAAATATCTGGATTACTAATATCTGAAGCTTGGAATTTTATCGTGAAACTACGTTGTTTATAATCCAATAAAATTTCCTTCGTTAAGAAAAACGGTTGTTTCAATATTGAATTTTCCTCATTTGGTTTTACCCATTCTTTGTCAACTTTTAATTTTGTAAACGATACATTAATGTTTCGATTGACTTCAGATAAGTTGTTTGGATCAAAAAAATTGAATCCATAAATTCCACCGAAATAAATAAACTCATCTGATGACTTCATGAAAGCTCCTAAGTTGAACTCATTACTCATTAAACCATCTATTTCAGTATAGTTTTTTGTTGTTTTCGTTTGTGTATTGAAGTTAGAAATTCCTTTATTGGTACTTAACCAAATAGAATGTAGTTTTCCAGGTAAAACTCCATAAACTACATTATTCGGCAAACCATTCTGCTTATTAAAAACTTCAATTTTTTTGGTCGTTTGATTCAATTTTAATAAACCTGTACCAAAAGTTCCCAACCAAAAAACATCTTCACTTTCTCTAAAAACAGAAGTTATATACGATGACGTTATTTTCTTTATTACTTTATTTATTCCATAAGGAACAATTTTCAACTCCTTTTCCGTTGAAATTAATTGATTTAGTCCACCTGAACTTGTTGTAAACCAAATTTCACCGTATTGATCTAAATACACCAGTCGACAAATTCCAGGAGAGATTGTTTCTTTTGCGTTTTTTACGTCGTGCTCAAAGAATTGAATACTTTTATCTTTATCATTGTATAGAATTGCTCCTTCTTTCGTTGCTGCCCAATACAACTGATCTTTCCAATGAATAATACTGTAAATTCTTTGGTGTTTTTTAGGGAAAACTGTTTGTAATGGTGTAAATTGATAATTATTCTCTGAAATGTTTAATTTCAACAATCCATCAGCGCGCCCCACCAATAAGGTGTTTTCATTGATCACTTTTAAAGATAAAACAGACGATTCTTCTTTGGTAGTTTCCTCGGTGTTTTTTTGAATAAAATAAGGTTGAAATTTTCCTGTTATCTTATTTAATTTCGTTACTGCATTATCCGTTCCGATGAATAAATATTTAGCATCATCTGTCTCACTAAAACTCCAAACACTTGGTGAAGGAATACCTTTATCTTTTTTTCCACTTACTCCAACTCCTAGAATTCCTTGTTGAGTAGGATTAAAACTAGAAATTCCTCGTTGAGTAGCCAACCAAAAAGTACCTGAATTATCTTTAACTATTTGATTTATCTCATTGAATAATAATGCATTTTTTTGAAAAATATCTTCTACGCAGTGATGAAAGCCTTTGTCTTCCATAATAAAGAAAACACCATTTTTCTTTGTGCAAAGAATCCAGCCAAATCCATTTTCATAAAAAACATCTGATACATTTTGTAACCCAAATTGCTGGTTAAATTCAGTAAAAACACCTTCTATTCTTCGAAAAGAATGATTGAGTTCAAAAACACCTTTATTACTGCATAAATATGTTTTTCCATTAAAAAAGGAAATGGAATTAAAAATAATATTTTTAGAAGTATTAATGTTTACTTTTTGAGTCGTATTTTTTTGAATATCGTAAATAAAAACTTCATTTTTTTCAGTAATAATTATTAATTCATTTTGATCAGAAATACTTATTTTTTTAATTTCAAAAGAAGGGATTTTAGAAGAAAAAGCAACAAAAGAAGCTTCTTTTCTATCGAACTTATAAACGCCGATGTCTGTTATTGCAACCCAGATATTCCCGTTTTCATCTTCACTTATACTATTTATTTTTGTTAAAGAATGGTTTCCTTCTAGAAAAAAAGAATGAAAGGAATCATTTAAAAAATCATAGACTAATAAACCTTTATTGGTTCCAAAATATAGGTTTCCATCAGAATCTTTTAGAGAACATAGAATGTAATCGCTTTCAATTTCTTCGGTGTTATCCGTCGTAAATATTTCAAATTTTTGACCATCAAACCTATTCAATCCATCCTGCGTACCAATCCACATAGAATTCAAATCATCTTGAACAAGTGTAGTGATTGAACTTTGTGATATGCCTTCGTTGATGGAGTAATTTTTAAAATTAAACCTAGTTTGACTGCTAACAGAAAGAAAAAAGGAAAGAGAAATAAGTAGTAATAAAAACTTCATTTACCACATACTTTAAACGTTTACATTTGTATTATCAACTTTAATAGTAGAATTTTCTAAATCTCTATCAAATAAATAAAGTCCACCTTTATCGTTTCCAATCAATTTAATTTTATCCATAATAGTACGAGCTAATGCTTCTTCTTCTAGTTGTTCAGAAACATACCATTGAATAAAATTATGTGTTGTGTAGTCTTTTTCTTGCAAACAAATATCTACCAATTCATTGATACTTTCTGTCACCATCAATTCGTGGTTCAAAAGCAATTGAAAAACGTCAGCTATACCTTTGAATTCTTTCTGTGGTAATCCAATAGCTGGAATAATAGCTGTTCCACCACGTTCGTTGACAAATTTCACCAACTTCAACATGTGAAAACGTTCTTCATCAGAATGTTCATACAAAAACTTAGATGTACCATTTAAGCCTTGAGTCTCTGCCCAAGATGCCATCGCTAAATAAAACTGTGAAGAAACTGCTTCTTTTTCTATTTGGCTGTTCAATGCTTTTTCAACTCTTGTATTCATAATACTTGTTTTATACAAAGTTATCATTCTCAATGAATTTCATCAATTATTTCTTCGTATCTTCGCAATAATGTCAAAACGAAATAAATCAAATAAGAAGCTTAAACATAGTTTAACTCATATTATTCGAAAAGTCTTTACTGAAAATCCAGATAGCGAATTAAATCATAAACAAGTTTGCGCGTTGATAAACGTCAAAGAATCAGCTTTACGAAAGCTTGTCTATTCAATTTTAGAAGATTTATCAAAAACTGACTTTTTAAAAAAAGCAGGCTACAACGTATATCAACTCAATCATAACGAATCTTTTTTAGAAGGTGTTTTACAAATGACCCCAAGAAAAGCTGGGTTTGTAGTGGTTAACGATCCTGAACAAGACGATATTTTTATTCCTCCACATTCTATAAATCAAGCAATAGGTGGAGATTTAGTTAAAGTTCAAATTACCAAAAAAGGAAAAAAAAGACCAGAAGGTGTTATTTTAGGAGTAATAGAAAGAGAACGTTCTCAATTTGTAGGAACAATTCAAATGCACGATAAATTTGCGTTTTTAATTCCGGATAACCCAAGAGTTGGAACAGATATTTTTATTCAAAAAGAGAAATTAAAAGGAGCAAAAGAAGGAGATAAAGCAATTGCTGTAATTACTGTTTGGCCAAAATCAGCTCAAAATCCTTACGGGAAAGTAATTGAAGTTTTAGGAAATTCTGGTGGAAATGATATTGAGATGTTGAGCATTTTAATCAACCAAGGATTGGATTATAAATTTCCAAGTGATGTTTTATCTGAAGCTGAGAAAATTCATTTAGAATTGGATCAAAAAGAAATTAAAAAAAGAAAAGATTTTAGAGGTGTCGATACTTTTACAATTGACCCTTTAGATGCTAAAGATTTTGACGATGCCATTTCTTTTCAACAATTGGAAAATGGACACATTGAAGTTGGAATTCACATTGCTGATGTCAGTCATTATGTTCAGCCTGGTTCGCCGATGGATGTAGAAGCACTGAAAAGATCTAATTCTGTTTATTTGGTTGATCGTGTTATTCCAATGTTGCCTGAGCAATTGTCAAATTTAGTTTGTTCTCTTCGACCAGATGAAGACAAGTTTACATTTTCTGCCGTTTTTGAAATGGACAATCAAGGTAAAATTTACAACGAATGGTTTGGGAAAACAGTCATCCATTCTAACCGTAGATTTACCTATGAAGAAGCGCAAGAAATCATTGAAAACAAAACTGAAAAAACAGCAGATTATTACGAAGAAATCCATATTTTAGATAAAATCGCTAAAATTTTGCGAAAAAAACGTTTAGATAATGGGGCAATGAACATCGAAAGTGAAGAAGTTCGTTTTCGATTAGATGAAGAAGGGGCTCCTGTGGAAGTGGTGATAAAAACGTCAAAAGATGCGCATAAACTCATTGAGGAATATATGCTTTTAGCCAATCGATTGGTCGCAACTTTTGTTTCTAAAAAGAAGAAAGGAACGAATAAAATTCCTTTTGTTTACCGTTGTCACGATCACCCAAATCCAGAGAAAATTGAATTATTTAATTTATTTATTCGAAAGTTTGGCTACGATATTGATGTCACAGATCCACATAAAATTTCTAAAAACATCAATGCCTTATTAGCTGATGTTCGATATAACAATGAATTTTCATTGATTCAATCTATGGCAATTCGTTCCATGGCTAAAGCCACCTATGAAACTGATAATATTGGTCATTATGGCTTAGGTTTTACGCATTATACACATTTTACTTCTCCCATTCGACGGTATGCAGATTTAGTGGTACATCGTATTTTACAAGAAGAATTAACGGATCAAAAACATCGTTATGGAGCTGAGTTGAATGACGTTTGTAAGCGTATTTCTAGAATGGAAAGAAAAGCGGTTGAAGCGGAAAGAGAAAGTACAAAATACTTCCAAACTTTATTTGTAGTAGAGAGGGTTGGTGAAATATTTGAAGGTACTATTTCTGGTGTTGCAGAGTTTGGAATTTTTGTAAAAATGGATGAAAACCAATGTGAAGGATTAGTTCCTATGCAAGATATTCCTGGAGATCAATACCGTTTTGATGCAGATAAATTTGCTGTTGTTGGAAATAGAAAGAAAAAAGAATATAATTTTGGTGACAAAGTTCGTGTGAAAATTCAAGATGTTTCTGTTCCCAAAAGACAGATTAATTTAGAAATGATTATCGATTAAAGTTGATTTATTTTTTTTGATAATTCATCTTTGTAAGAACCTCCAATTGGAATTAATTTCTCAACACTTTCTAGCGTTAAATTAGGTTGTTCTATGGTCGAAATTTTATCTACTCGAACAATATATGAACGATGCACACGGATAAAATCTTCTTTTCCCATTTTAACTTCAATGTCTTTCATTGTAGAATGAATGGTATATCTTTTTTCGTTGGTATGAATTACAACGTAATCTTTTAAAGCTTCTATATAAAAAATATCTACCGTTTTTATTTTAACCAGTTTACTGTTTAATTTAACGAAAATAAAATCTTTTGTTTCTTCTTTATTTTCAATAATTGAATAAAATAAATCTCTTTCTTTTATTACTTCTTGCTCTTTACTGTGTTTGTAAATAGCCATTTCAATTGTTGTGTGTAAATCAATCTCTTTAAACGGTTTTAAAATATATCCGTAAGGTTGAGTTACTTTTGCTTTAGAAAGTGTTAATTCGTCCGCATATGCCGTTAAAAAGATAACAGGGATAGATTGTTTCTCTTTAATAATAGAAGCCGCATCAATACCGTTCATTTCTCCTTTAAGCATAATATCCATAAGAACCACATCAGGATTTTCTGAATTAGCTAATTCAATTGCTTTTTCTCCAGTTGCAGACGAGCCAACAACATTATAACCTAATTTCTTTAAGCTATTTTGAATATCTTTTGAAACGATTGCTTCGTCTTCAACTACTAATATGTTTATTTTAGACATAACCTAGGGATTGATTTTATCAAATTTAATGAAATATTTGGTACCGTTTTCATTTTCTGTTTTAATATCTCCATCTAATTGTTCAATAAGAGTTGCGACAAGTTGTAAACCAAGGGTTTCTGTTTGAAGATCTTCAAACTTTCCTGGAAGTCCAATGCCATTATCTGAAATTTCAAGGTAAACAACTTCATCTTGCTCTTTCAATGAAATTGTAATTTTTCCTTTTTTATTCTCACCCCAAGCATATTTGAGAGAATTACTAATTATTTCATTCACAATTAATCCAGTTGGAATAGCTTGATCAAGTATTAAATCAACATTTTCTAAATTTTTAATCAATAAGATATGTTGATTAACACGGTACGAAGAAATAAGATTTCCCATTAAATTATCTAAATATTCAGAAAAATTAATACTTGAGAAATCTTCTGTTCTGTATAGATTTTCATGAATTATAGCCATTGTTCTTACTCTATTTCTACTTTCTTGAAGAATGGAAAGAATTTTTTCATCTGTAATAAATGAACTTTGGAGGTTTAAAATACTTGATATAACTTGAAGATTATTTTTAACTCTATGGTGAATTTCTTTCAATAGTACTTCTTTTTCTTTCAATGAAGAAACAATTTCAATACTGGCTTTCTTTTTCTCACTAATATCATGAGCAACTAGTGAAATTTCAGACACTTTACCTTCCGTATTAAAAATTGGATTCACAAAAACTTCCATCCAGTGATGGATTCCATTGACTTCAATATCTAACTCAAACTGTTTTGATCTTCCTTTTTTAACATGTAAAAAAATCATTTTAAAGAAACGAAGTCGAATTGGAGAAAGTACATTTTCATAGTAATCATAAAAAGATTTCCCTTTTAAAATCTTATCGCGAAGAATTGTAGAAAAATAAGCTTTACAATGTGTATTGAAAGAAGAAATAGTAGAATCTAAAGATAATGTCAATAAAAAAGTATTGGAAGAACTGTCTAAAATCGCTTTCATTCTTAAAAATTGATCTTCCAATTGTTGTTCAGCTAAAATTCTTTCTTTTATTTCATGTTCTAATTTCACATTAGTTTCCTCAGCAAGCTCAGCTCTAAGAGTTTCCCTATCAATTTTATGTTGAATAGAAATATCTTTAAAAATAATTAAAACAGCATCATTATTTTCATAAACTGTTGAAACTAAGGTAATATCCATTTTTATGCGCTGATTTTTAGCATCTAAAAATAATACTTGAATGTTTTTTCGCTCTCTATCATGAAGATGATCCTCATAAATTTTTGTGAAATTTTCTAAATTTTCTCCTTTAAAAATTGATTTTAATTCAATCGTTTCTCCAAATATTTCATGAATTTCAGGATTGGAAAATAAAATTTTAAAATCGTAACAAATGATAATCCCTTCTGGATGATTTAAAAGAATATTTTCAAAATTACGTTGATTATTTTCAATAGAACGAATGTGTTTATTTTGATTTGTACTATCATGTATTACACATTGATAATATAGTTTACGATTTAAAACAACTTCAATAATTGCAACATTTGCTTCAATTTTACGCCCATTCGCTGTAAATAACCAATCAAATTTTAAACTTCTAGAATTGTGATTCTCATCTTTAATTGATAGATATTCTTTTTTTGTTTTAGAATTAGTATTAAAACTAAGATCAAATAAATTTTTAGTCAATAAATCTTCTTGGGTTAAACCAAATAATTGAATTGATTTACGATTGCAATCAATAATTTTATCTTCATCTAAGAATAAAATAGCATCATTGGTTTCTTCAAAAATTAGACGGTATTTCTCTTCACTTTGTTTTAATGCTAAAGTTGTTTTTTGAATGTTAGTTAAATCAATTACTGATCCTTCTACTTGATTCGTTTCTATATCGATGTACCAATTAAAAATAAATGTTTTTTCAATTCCATTCGATAGTAAAAATTGAGTTTGATAATTTTGAGAATAATTACTTTCCCCAAGAGATTCTAAAATTATTTTCCATTCTTTTTGATAATCTTTTGAAAATAAATAATTTCCTTCTTCATATAATGAATCCAACATTTTATAAAAAGAAGTATTCCCTTTTATAATTTTTGAATTAAAATCTAAAGTAAAAACACCAGCTCTATTTTTTTCGTACAGGTTTTGGTATTTACGTTCTGATAATTCAATTTCTTTTCGTTTTGAAATATCATCAGAAATATCATTAAATAATGCCAACCAAAAATGATTATTCTTTAAGAGAAGAACTGAAACTGTAATCTCTATAATTAATGGATTCCCATTTCTAATTACTTTTATTTTTTTCTTAAAATTATCACCAACAATTAATCCTTTAATTTCATTTATTTCTTCATTATTTAAATAAGAAAATATAACTTTTTTTACACTTAAATTTGTGGTCTCTTTTAAAAAAAAAAGTTGACCTATTTTATCATTAAAATCGATAACACGTTGATCTTTATTTAAATCAAATATCAAATAACCAGAACCTGAAGATTTAATAACACTGCGTAAGTATTTTGAATAATCTTTTACATTCTTTAAAATTTTAATTCTAAAATACAATACAAACAAAGCACAGATACTGATAATTAATATTTCAGCAAGAAAAATATTTTGGAAAGGTAAATCGTATTGATTGTTGTAAAAAGTATATAAAAAAAGAAAAAGTACAAATAAGATATAGAGTAATAATGAATTCCAACGCTGAATACTGATCAATGATACATTGAATAATGTAAAAAACATGACCAATTCCAATACATTAAATTGTTGACTAACTAAACTGTAAAAAGCAAAACCTGTAATACAGAATAAATGGAATATGAAAAAGTAAACTAATTTATATTTAAAATATTTAATCTTCCAAGAAATTAAAAAATAAATAGGAAATAAAGCAGTATAGGATAATGCAAAATAAATATAGATCTGAATCTCTTGGTAATCTCTAATTATAAAAGAAAATAGTGGTAATAATATAAAAGCTGCAATGGAATGAATAATGGTAATTCTAATGAATCCATTTTCTCGTTCATAATATGGAACAAAATCATTTTTCCATGAGTAAATTTTTTCCTGAAGATTTTGAATGAAATTCATTACTCTATTTGTTTCTTTACTTTTTTTAATTCATTATATAACAACACTTTATGTTGTGTTTTATTTAAATGAGGTAGAATATAATCTAATTTTTGAATTATCAAAATCTACTTCAATTGTCTTTTCTATAAAGTAATTAATAAAGATTTTTTATAAAAAGAAATTTATTACTTTTATTAAGACTGTTAATTTGTGTAGAAAAATACTCAATATTTCTTGTTTATTAACTTATTAAGATAAAATCATTTGTTTTCATTAGTCTTTATCCTTTAAAATAAAGCTTTTAAGTAAGCTATTAACAATTGAGTAAAATTTTAATTGTGCATAAGATTTATTAGAATTATAACCTTTGAACTCTGCATTACTTCTTTATAACTTTAAATAAATACTCAATTCTTTTCTTGCTTTCTCAACTTAATTTTTGATATGAATTATTCAAACCATATATCAAAGTAAAAGTATTTACTTTTTATAAAAATTGATTAACAATTTAACATCTTTTATTGTGTAAAACTTATTTTTTAATAAACTGATTATTAACTATTTAAAAATACTCTATTACTTTAGATGTTTAAAAGTTGTATGAATTGTTAATATGATATAGCTTTGTATAAAAGTTTAAATTTATGAAAAAATACATTCCAATTGGATCAGATCATGCAGGATTTGAGTTAAAAAAATCGATTATTAATTTATTAACCAATAAAGGGTATGAATTAGAAGATTTTGGATGCTACTCAGAAGAAAGTATTGACTATCCTGATTATGGACACCCAGTAGCGGAGAAAGTGGAAGAGAATAAATGTTTAGGTATTGTTATTTGTGGTTCTGGTAATGGAATTAATATGACTGTGAATAAACATCAAGCAGTTCGTAGTGCTTTATGCTGGAATGCAGAAATTGCTCAATTGGCCCGTGAACATAATGATGCTAACGTACTTGCACTACCTGCACGTTTTCTTTCAGAAGAAGAAGCTTTGAAAATTGTTGAAGTGTTTTTCTCAACTGATTTTGAAGGTGGTCGTCACCAACGAAGAGTTGATAAAATAGCTTGTTGTTAGGACGTAAATATATTTAATGAATGTTTAAAAGAGATTGGATCAATGTATTCAATCTCTTTTTGTATGTAATATAGTACTCCCCTGTTCCTGGTCCATTAAAACCAGTATGTATTTGTTTAACTTCTCCATCTCTTCCTATTATTATAGTTGTAGGAAAAGAAGAAATATTATTTAACATTGAAAACTGTGCTTTAGCTAATTTCTTTTTCGCATTTCCTCCAATCAAAAAAGTATATTCTAGATCTAATTTATTTTTTAAAAGATTCACATTTTTAATATAATCATCCAATGAACTCCCTACTTCGTAACAAATTGAAATTATTTCTAACCCTTGAGAATGGTATTTAGTGTAAACTTCTTTAAATAACATTGTTTCATCTAAACAATTTGGACACCATGTACCCATTATTTGAATTATTACGACTTTATTATCAAATTCTTTATTTGGATAATGTAAAGTATCTTTTTCTAAATTTGGTAATGCAAAATGAATAGGTTTATTGTCTATAACATAGGTTATTTTTTCAGGATCAGTGAGTTCAAATTTTGTATTTATAACAGCATTCCATTTACTTTCCCAATGCGTTCCGCTATTAAATGTTCCAATGAGTGAATCATTTCTATACAACGCTTTAAATAAGAATGCATGAGAACCGTCAAAACAAGATAAATACAAACTATCTTTTATTATATTTCCTTCTAAAAATCGATAATCTCCTGCTTCTGTTAAAAAAGTTCCTTTAACAGTGTTTTTTTCTTGAGAAAATAACCCAATTGCGGAATATTCTCCTTCTGTACCAGGTTCAAATTTAACTTCCCACTTAGCGCCTACTTGTATGTATTCTTTTTGTTTTTTTGTTTTCAAAAAACGAGGATCTTTCTTTTTTATTTTTTCAGCAGAAAAGGGAATTTTATAATCGGGTCCTTTTTGATAATTTACCCAATATCCTTTCAATTCCTTTTTTGTTGCAACAAATATAAGTTCAGAATTAAAAAAAGGAAACCTGACATGTAAACTATCTTGTAAAACATAAACGGAATCTAATTGAATACTTTCTTCAGCATTTATTAATGTTATTCTATTGTTTTTTTCTACTTTTAACTTAAAAGGTAAAATATCATTATCATTGAGTTGAAGCTGTGCACTCCAATACCCTTTTGTAATGTTTTGCGCAAACAATTGACCAGTAAAAAAGAAAATAAAAATAAAAAAAAGCTTCATTTTTGAAATAATTTAAACGAAAATACCTTTTTTTGATGAATATTATGAAGGTATGCAACCTTTTTTATTAAATAAAAGTCTTTGTTTTAAGTGCGAGAAATGGATGATTCAACATTAGTTAAATATTGTATTAAGGGAGATCCAAAAGCTCAGCGCGCGTTGTTTGATAAGTTTGCACCAAAAATGTTAAGTGTTTGTTTACGTTATGCAAAAAACAAAGAACAAGCAGAAGATGTTTTACAAGATGGTTTCATTAAAATTTTTTTAAAACTCGATTTATTTAAAGGAGGTTCTTTAGAGGGTTGGGTGAGAAGAATTATGGTAAATACTTCTCTTGACCAAATAAGAAAAGAGAAGAAGTTTAAAAATGATGTTGGCGTTGATTCAGTAGAATATAAATTAGAACACAATGGCTATATTCTAGAAAAAATTCATGCCGATGATCTTTTAAAACTTATTCAAGAAATGCCACACGGCTATCGAACTATTTTTAATTTATTTGCGATTGAAGGATTTTCCCATAAAGATATAGCAAAAGAACTTTCCATCTCTGAAAGTACATCAAAATCTCAATATTCACGTGCAAAAGTATACTTACAACGAAAAATGAAAGAATTAGGATTTGAAAGATAAAGACCAAATACAAGAATTGTTTTCTAATAATTTAGGAAAACATGAAGCAACTGTACGACCTGACTTATGGAATGGCATTGCTTCTCAAATTACAACAGGTGCATCTGCTTCTGTTGGTATTTCTGTATTGACTAAAATTATTATTTCAACCATTTCTGTTGCTGCAATTTCTACAGCGGTTGTTTTATATTCTACACAAGACTCTAAACTTGAAAAAGAATCAAAAACGATTCAAAATGACTCAAAAATGATTGTTTTTGATGAAAAAGAACCTGTTTCTGATGAAAATAAGATCATTTCACCTATTATTGAAGATGAAAATGAGGATTTGAGTCGTTCTACTTCTGAAGACGTTCTTGTACCTGAATTGAAAGATGTTATAATTCAAGAAAATGAAAACACTCTTTCTGATGTAAACAAGTCTGATTCTCAACAAGGAGTATTAAAAGAAAGAACAGAAGGTTCAGAAAGTGTTACTACAGAAAATACAACAATTTCAGACGAAGATTCACATAAAGAAGAAGTGGCTTATATTGAGAAAACGGAGTTCCCTATAGATCTTGAAAAAGAAAATCTTGTTGAAGGGTATACAATCTCTAAAATGCCAGATGTTTTCTCTCCAAATAATGATGGTCAAAATGATTTACTATTCATATCTTCGGATGGAATTTCTGATTTTTCCATTGTGATAATGGATGAAAACTCTAAAGTGGTATATAAATCCTCAGATGTTGATTTTAAATGGGATGGAGTTGATTTATATGGAAACCTTGTAGAAACAGGACATTATATTTACTTTATTACTGGAAATGATAGAAATGGAAATCCAGTGAGTAAATATCAATCATTAACGATTGTCCGCTAATTCTTTTTCATACTTAGCAACATTCTTTACGCCTAAGTAATAGAATATTACTCCAATCAATAAAAAGACGTGACTGATATCATTCTTATCAAACCATTGGGTGAAGTTTATTTTTTGCGTTTGAAAAATAAGTGTTGGTAACATAACTAGAACACTGTAAAGAAAGTATTTAAATCCAGGAGTGATTCTTTTACTAAAAACATATCCCAAAATTGCTAAAGTATATATCAATCCAATACTAGAGTTTATGATAGGAACCTTCATTGCAACAGAATAATCTTTTTCTAAATCGATAAAATATATTACCAGAATTTCAGCTAGAATAGCTAGTATGAATTTAAAGGTACTTATTTGAAGTAGAATGTTAACTGTCTTTTTATTGGAAAGAAATGGAAGTATTGCACGTTCTATTAAATAGACTGATGTCATTCCTGCGAACCAACCAATATATTTTCCAGGAATCCCCCAATAGTTATACATTAAATGACCTAATCCCCCAAAAAAAAACCCTATTCCAAAGATAAAAAAGAATAAATTCCAATTTTTTACAAAGTTAGATCGTTGAAATTTTAATACTTTAAAACCAAAATAAATAGAAAATACAAAAATGATAAAATCTCCAATGAATGAATTAGGTTCGAGTAAATTTAAACCAAAAAGTTCAAATTCTATTTTATCGAAATCAGTACCTATGAGCATAAATTTTTTTTACGAAGGTATTATTTTTTTAAAAGAAAATAGCTGTATTATTTTACAATTAAATTAAGTCTTTTAAGTGTAACATTAAACCTAAGGTTACCACAATTTTCTTTTATCAAATCATAATTTATTGATTTTAATCTTTTAAACGTTTCATCACTATATGATGTTCTATTTAATAATTGTTTTGTTATGTATTTGATTGATGTTATAGAACTAGGTGTTTTAACTGATTCAGGAAGGTATGTATTTTCTTTCCAACTTGGTATTGTTTTACACCTATAACTGTATTGTTTATACTCACTATTATTTACATAAGCTCGATGTACTGGAATGTTTTTTAAATGAATGTAAAAACGTTGTGATTCCTGATGCCCAGGGTTATCTTGAAGGTAAATAATTTCAATGTCAAGTTCTTTTATCCAACGCCCATCTTTTGATAATTTACCAATAAAGGTTCTTGTTTCTGTATAACTCATCATTGTGTGTGAAACAGTTTTACCCCAAAAAAGATTACCATTTTTCCTTGTTGAATCACAAGAAATCACATAACTGATGTTTTGTAAGGAGTGTTGATCTCTCCCTACATTTCCTTTTTCACTTGTGTGAAGTTTTTCTATGTGTAAATAATCAATAATAGTTGGAACCGATAAATTCAGTATACATTTATAATAGTAACCATCATTTGTAGCATCATCAGCAGGTGGGAAAATTGTCATTTCGTACTCTTCTGGTTTTGGTTCATAACGAATAATATTAATATTGTAGTATTCTTTATACACTACACCATCTACTGTTTGTTTTACCCACACAGCACATTCCATATAAAAAGAATTTTCTGCTATTGCTATATTTTGAGTTTCGTGTTGACCTGTGTATGGTATAATTTCAACGAAACTAACGGTTGATCCCCATGTGAATCCAGAATAATAAACATCAGTATTTTTATAAACATTACTAGTGACTTTATATTTAACAGTATCTCCAGGGTATACTTCGGATCTTCCTGAGATTTCAAGGTTTTGTAATTTAATTCCTAAAAAAGACTTAAAACCTTTCCATCCTTTTGAAGTGATTACTGTCAATTTTGCTTTTACATAGTCATAACTATCTAATTCCTTAAGTGAAACTGCTTTTTTCTCACCGTACTCCAGTGTTTGATTATATTCATAGAGTATATCTTTTACTTTAATACGTTCGTTGTTTTTTATTTCTCTATCCATCCACCCTTCTGTATATTTTTTTTGTCTCTCCTTTTGTTCTTCGTCAAGTGATTTACTGTACTCCATGTAGTCATTATAAGACATTTCTTGATAAGCAATATATAAAGGGACAATACATGGTAATTGTAAACAATCACCTGATTGACCAGAAAAAGAAGCAGATTTTAAACCACACGTTATATTACTTACCTTTATACGAATTTTTGAAAACCATTTTGAAATATCTTCGACTACAGGAGGAGAAAGACCAACTGAATTACGTTGTTTATTTTCTTTTTCAATTTCAATTCCTTTTTGAGATACAACAGTTCCGTCTGTTAACAACATTGCAACATCCATTGTTGAATCTGTTTTACTTGAAAACCTTAATACATAGTCGCCATAAGTTCCTCCATAAGGTTGATTGTTTTCATTAAAGTATAAAACAATACTATAAGGCATAACGGTGTCTTTATAAATAATAGATGCTGGGTTAACTCCGTCTTCTTTTAATTGAACAGCCAAATATGCTCCACTTTTATGCATCGCTATAACTTGATAGAGCGAATCTTCTGTAAATACGAGATACGTATCTTTTTCTATTTCATCAAATAGATTTGGTTGCTTTTTAGGTGCTGATTCTTTTTTCACCACTTCATTAATTGATGGGTTTTTTAAACTTTCATTAATAAGAATGTTCACTTTTACCTCAAGTGATTCGAGGTGTTTTTTTCTAATTTTCTTAGAGAGAGGTAAAACATTTTTTACCCATTTATTTTCTGACAGATATTGACGTTCCACTAATTGAATTATAAAACTTCCATCCAAATATTTGATTTCCATTCATGGGCTATATCGTGCATGTAATCTGTTGGGTTGATTCCTAACTCACCCATTGCCCAACCTAAACCAATGTAATTTTGTTTCGCAAAATTTAAGTTAAAATAAAGATTATAATCTTTCCACAGGTTTAGATTGTTTGTTTTTTCAAATGATAATAAGGCATACTTAGCTGATAATCCTTCAAAAAAAACGATGGAATGAGTTGTTTTTATTCCCTTAAAAGAATGTTTTATTTCTTCAAAAGATAGGGATGTTTTTGTATTATAACCGAGCTGAAAAAGATCTTTAATAGTTGTAGAATTTTTTTCTATATCCATTGATTAATCTTTGTAAAACCACATTACTGAAACATCTTTTTTGATACTATCATCTGTTGAAATACCATTTTCACATTCTTCTGGTTTTGCAGATAGCGTCATTGTATAAGGATCAACTTTAATGTCCATAGAAGTTCCATATACCTTTCTGCTCATTAATTTAAACATTTCAACTGCGATATGTTCTAAAACATTCACATTGTCGTTTACTTTTTTCACCAACTCTCTCGGAGAATGTTGTTCATCAATTCCACGATGGAAATCTTGCAAGAAAGGAACATCAAAAGGATCGATGTATCTATTTTCGAATTGATCTGTATCGTATTCTCCCCATTCCAGTAATAACTTTTGCATTTGTTGATTCAATTGTCCAAATTTTTCTCCAGCACAATTGTCTTTCGCAAATAAGTTACGTAAAACCATGATATTGGTGTAACCGTGGTTGGTGAATAAAAGTGTTGGAACGGACCAATAGATTGCCCAATCCCAGAAAATTTTCAGTACCATTGTTTGTGTTTTCCCCCACAACTTGTACTTGTTTTGATAAATTGGAATCCAGTTTTCAAATAAAGCATAATGCGTTCTTTCAAAAACATTTATACGTAAATCAATATCTTCTCCAGCAATATCTCTCAGAATTAAATCTCCAACAAAAGCATTATTTAAAGCGATAAAATCAGTTCCAGGTGAGTAAAAAGGATCTAAAAATAAACCAGATTCTCCTGTAATTGCCCAACGATCTGTTGAATATAATTTCTCACATGAATGTGCAAAATGTTTCAATACTTTGAAGTCAAGTATGTCTTCTTTTTTGTCGATGAGATTTTTATATACGATGGGTTCATTCTTTTTGAACCAATCGAATGCTTTATCGAGTTTATTGTAGGTATCAAAAGGGTGAATAGCAGGGTCGGCAACAATTCCAACACTTGTGTTTCCAGTTGCTAACGGAATAAACCAAATCCAATACCCTTTGTCCATAAAGTGAACGGTACTCAAACGACGTAAACCTTTTTTCACATAACTGGACCATTCTTTATTCTCCGACCAGTCATCTACATCAATTTCCCCTTTTATTCTAAACCAAGCAGAACTGATTCCGTGATCTAATTCTTGCTTCAGTTTCATTTTACGTTTCAAGAAACTATTTCTTCCGGTAGCGTCAACAATCCATTTAGAAGTCACTTTAATTTCTTCACCGTTCTTTGT
Source organism: uncultured Fluviicola sp. (assembly GCA_964387525.1). Taxonomy (GTDB): domain Bacteria; phylum Bacteroidota; class Bacteroidia; order Flavobacteriales_D; family Crocinitomicaceae; genus UBA4466. The sequence continues at coordinate 100,227 of CAYLWS010000001.1, read as the reverse complement.
ATAGACACTCAAATGACCATTTTCAACAGGAGATGTTTCAATAATTTTAGCACCTAATTCAACATCAACACCATGTTCTTTTACAATTTCAATTAAATCATTTTCAAAGGTACCTCTATCTATTTGGTGACTTGGAACAGGTAGTAACTCTCTTGGACCTAGTTCTACTCGTTTATCTATATCGTTTTTATGTTGTGGAGAGAAAAAGAAACGTAAACCGTGTTTTGGCAATTGTTTTTCTTCTAAATAATCTTTTAAATCCAATACTTCTCGTAAGTAATGCGTTCCTAATTCAACGGTTGATTCCCCTACTTTGTGCGCAGCATCCGGTGCATTACCTTCTCTTTTCTCCAAAACAAGAATAGAAATTGAAGAATTGGCTTTTTTTAATTGTAAACTAAGGGTTAGTCCAGCAAGACCACCACCAAATAGGACAACATCGTAATTATTTTTCATTCGAATAGAATTTAATCGGTTGATAAAATCAGTAAAACAAATTTAATGTTTTTAATGAGAATGAGAATATGATTGTTGTCAGGAAAGGAGGATAAAGTTGTGTTCGTATTTAAAATTTTTTTTGGAGGTCCCCCCCTATCCCCCTCCAAAAGCGGAGGTTTATGTCATTTTCAATTGTGATTTTTTTATTGCTACTAACGTTGGGCTATGTTTAGTGCTGGTTAAAAATACAATAATTTTTGGGTTTAGCACTTAGCCAAATTTTTAATTTTATCTTTCCGATTTTAACGCAAAATTGAAAATTTTGCGAACTTTATAAATATGCCTAAACTTTGGTTAAGCACTGACCTAAAGCATTAAATATAGCCGTTGTTGTAGAGCGTTTTTTGTATTTCATTCAACCGCTATTTTCCATTTGCGTTAGCATCTTTTATGTTCAGATTAGATTTTAGGTTTCAATTTTCCGATTTGTGGATATTCTGTATTAAATCTTTTTTTGCGTGCTGATTTAGGTTTTCCGTTAATACATTATTCGAATTTTTTATATCCAGCATTCACTTTTCTATTTAAAACTCTCCATTCGTTTCCTTTTAATTCAATTAATTCAACTTGTATCTCTGATTTAAAATTTTTTGGTATTTCAGGGATAAAGTTTGAGTAGTAAATTTTTAATTTTCCATTTTCTGATTTATAAATAATTTCCCCAAAACCTTTAAATATATATTCTGTGTTTTTATCAGGATGAAATTCTAAATTTGAATTGATAGAAAGTACAGTTGCTTTGTGATTTCCAGTTATTCCCCAATTTTTACTTTTTAAATAAAGACTTAATTGCTTTTTTGGAAAATATATTTCTTTCCTTTCAAATAATGGTTTTCCTATTTCGTCCCAACTTTTTAGATTTTGTTCCGTTTTTATTCCCATCCAAAATGATAAAGGAATTAATAAAATCAATATTATTATTATATGCTTTTTAGTCAATTTTTTGTTATTTTTCAATGCTCTACAACAAATCGCTAAAACCCATTAAACGGTTTAGCATTTTTTTATAAAAATATAAAAATTATCAAGACTTTGAATTATAGAAGGATTTCTTTGAGGTTTCTGGCGGAAACCGATAATGGTTCGTTTTCTTTCAAATAAACCCTTGTACTACCGTACTACGGTCTTTTTTATTTTACCCCAACTTTCAAGCGAGCTTGAGTTGTTATAAAACAAAAAATCCCTACTCTACGAGTAAGGATTTCTTTGAGGTCTCTGGCGGATTCGAACCGCCGTAGATGGTTTTGCAGACCACTGCCTAGCCACTCGGCCAAGAGACCGTTTTTATTTCGGTACGCAAATGTACTAAAAAATGAATTAGTCTTCTATAATAATTGCGACATTATTTACATCTCCATTAATTGGAGGTGCTAACTTGGTCACCTTCACACGTAAAGCTTGAATAAATTTGATTTCTTTCTTTATACTATTTATTATTCTCTGCCCAACATGTTCAATTAATTTTGAACGAATAGCCATTTCCTCTTTGACAATTTTATTGACAACTACATAATCAATAGTTTCATCCAATTCATCTGTTTCTGCAGCAGAAGAAAAGTCGGTTACCATACGTACATCAACAATGTAGTGTCCCCCGATTCTTCCTTCTTCTGGCATACAGCCATGGAATGCATACAACTTTATTCCGTTGACTTCAATTGTGTGCTTCATTAAGCTTCTGTTTTCAATGCTTCAATACCGATTTCAATCCGCGCAATTGTTTCTTCTTTTCCTAAGAAAGAGGTAATATCAAACATACTTGGTCCCATTCCTTTCCCAGTTAAAACTAATCTAAACTGCGGCAAAACTTGTCCAATCCCAATTTCTTTCGATGCTAAATATTCCTTAAAAACGATTTCTATATTTTCAGAAGAATAATCATCTGTATTAGAAAGAATAGTTTTAAATTCTGTGATATAGTTTTCAGCTTCTCCTTTCCATTTTTTACGTGTCGTTTTCGCGTCGTACTCTGTTGGTCGTTCTAATAAAAATGAACCTTCTGACCAGATATCCTTCACAAAGGTTGCTCTTTCTTTCATTAAACGACAAACTTCCGTTAATTGTTCAATAGAATAGTCACCTTCAATTTCTTTTTGCAACAACTCAGCAAGAACTGCATTATCTTCAGCTCTTAAGTATTGTTGTTGGAACCATTTCGTCTTATCTGGATCAAATTTTGCTCCTGATTTTGAAACTCTATCCAATGTAAAAGCTTCGACTAATTCATCCATAGAAAATAATTCTTGCGTAGTTCCTGGATTCCATCCTAAAAATGCAAGCATATTTATAAAAGCTCCTGAAAAGTATCCATTTTCTCTATACCCGGAGAAAATATCACCTTCGGCAGTCGTCCAATTGGTTGGAAAAACAGGAAAACCTAAACGGTCTCCATCTCTTTTGGATAATTTACCATTTCCATCCGGTTTTAATAACAATGGTAAATGTGCAAATTTAGGTGCTTCCCATCCAAACGCATCGTATAACATTACATGTAAAGGTGCTGACGGCAACCATTCTTCCCCACGAATAACGTGTGTGATTTCCATTAAATGGTCATCGACAATATTGGCTAAATGGTAGGTTGGCATCCCGTCCGATTTGAATAAAACTTTATCGTCTAAGTTGTTCGTATTCACAACAACCCATCCTCTAATTTCATCTTCTAAACGAATATCTTCATTACGGGGCATTTTCATACGAATTACGTATGGTTCACCAGCATCTAATCTTCGTTGCACTTCATCGGAAGGCAAAGAAATAGAGTTTTTCAAGGAACCACGCGTAACGCTATTGTATTGCCAATTTGGCATTCCCATTTGTTTTGCTTGATCACGAACAGCAGTTAATTCTTCAGAAGTATCAAAAGCATAATATCCTTTTCCGTTCTCTATTAATTGTTCCGCATAAGGGCGATACATTGCCTTTCTTTCCGATTGAACGTATGGGCCAAAATCTCCACCTAAACCAGGGCCTTCTGTTGGCATCATTTTACACCATTTCATTGCATCCATGATGTAATCTTGGGCTCCTTCCACAAAACGAGTTTGATCTGTATCTTCTATTCTGATAACAAATGTACCGTTGTGCTTTTTTGCAAACAAGTAATTGTACAATGCAGTTCTAACTCCTCCCATATGAAGAGGACCGGTTGGTGAAGGCGCAAATCTAACGCGAACAGGTTTTTGAGACATAATTTTTGTTTTATTGGTGCAAAGATAATGAATCTAGATGCAATTGTAATTTTTGGTAGAATAAAGTTCTACTTAAAATGATACTTTTTTATTCTATTTATCAGATTTAACCTTTTTTATAGTACACATTCTACATTTTTCTATAATTTAGTAGGTTATATGAGTGCGTACGACCGTTTATTATCTCAAATTGATTCGTTTATTCGAAAGTTTTACAAAAACCAAATTGTGAAAGGACTTTTGTTGTTCCTTGGAATTTTTGTTTTTTCCTTTGTTTTAGTGATTAGTTTAGAATTTATTGGCCGCTTTAATTCATGGGTCAGAGGAGTTTTGTTTTTTACTTTTCTAATTGGAAATGCGATTGTTCTCTATAAGTATATCTTCATCCCAATTCTTCGTTTAAATTCTTTCGGTGAACGAATTGATCGTTACCAAGCTTCTGACATCATTGGCAAATATTTTCCGACTATTTCTGATAGACTTTTGAATACACTTCAATTGAATGATCAAATGGACCAGAATTCTGCAGACTTTGAATTATTGAATGCAAGTGTACAACAACGAAGTTCTTCTATGGGAACTATTCCTTTTTCGGACTCGATTAACATTGGTGAGAATAAAAAATACCTTTCATGGGTTTTACCAATTCTATTGATATTTATTGCCATTGGAATTTTTAAACCAGGTGTTATTTCTCAAGGCACTGAACGAGTGGTCAATTTTTCTGAAGAATTTAAAGTTCCACCACCGTTTCGTTTTAACCTTATTCCTATTTCTAAAGAAATTGAAGAAGGAGATAATTATTCTTTTACACTAGAATTAGTAGGTGATGATCTACCCAATAAAGTCTTCATTGATTCTGACCGTGGTCGATTTTTACTGAGTAAAGTTTCAAAAAACAGCTACAAAGGATCTATTACGCAAGTGAGAAAAGACCTTCAATTTCACTTTGATGCAAACGATTTTAAAAGCGATGAATTTTCCGTTAAAGTTCTTTCTAAAACTGCGATCAATAGAATTGAAGCTGAACTTATTTACCCATCATATCTAGGTATCGACAATGAAACGATTGATAATGCTGGTGATTTAACTATTTATGAAGGTACTCAAGTAAAATGGAATATCTCTACAAAAAACACCAAACAAGTTGATTTTCAAATAAATAACAAAATTTCAAGTTTCAAGTCAACAGGTTTTTCTTTCTCAAGTGTTTTTTCAGAAAACTCTCAAGGATTAATTGCGCTTTACAATTTTGCTACTCCAAAAATAGATTCTAGTTTTTTTCAAATAGACGTTATTAAAGATGCTTTCCCAACGATTATTGTTGAAGAAATTAAGGATTCATTAAAAGATGGTTTACGTTATTTTTCAGGAAGTGTCTCGGATGATTATGGTTTGTCCTCTCTACTTTTTATTTATACAATAACGGATGACAAAGGTATTTCACGTACAGAAAAAATTAACGTTAATCAAGTTTCAGGAACTGAATCACCATTTGATTTCGCTGTAGATTTTAGAAGAGAAAAATTAAATTTGAACGATCGAATCAGTTATTATTTTCTTGTTTTTGATAACGATGGAGTTAACGGAGCTAAAAAAACAAAGAGTAGAATCTTTAATTATCAACTTCCTTCATTGACAGAATTAAATGAATTAAGGGAAGAAAATAGATCTGAGACACGTGAGAATATGATTGATTTGATGAAACAAGCAGATCAATTTAAAAAGGATTTGGATCGTTTACGTAAAGAAGCGATGGACTCAAAAGAATCTTCTTGGCAAAAACAGCAGCAAATCAACCAGCTTAAAGAAGAACAAAAATCATTGATAGAGAATCTTCAAAAGATGCAGGAAAATATGCAGCAGAATTTAGAAGAAAAAGACCAACTTTCTGAAATGGATAAGGAGATTCTCGAACAGCAAGAACTCATCAATAATCTATTGGAAGAACTCATGGATGATGAACTTAAAGATCTTTTAGATGAATTAGAAAAATTGATGCAAGAGCAAAATAAAGATAAGATGGATGAGAAATTTGATGAGCTTGAAATGTCCTCTGAGGATATGAAGAAGCAATTGGATAGAACCATGGAAATGCTCAAAAAACTACAAGTCAATGAAAAAATTGATGAAATAGAGAATGAATTAAAAGCACTTGCTGACGAACAAAGAAAGCTTGAAAATAAAACAAAAGACAAGAAAGATATAAATGATGTTGATGTAAAAAAACAAGAGGACATCAATAAAAAGTTTGAGGACATTAAAAAAGACATGGACGATTTAGATAGTTTGAATAACGATTTAAATCACCCACTTGACCTTGACAAGCAAGAAGAAAAACAAGAAGATATAGAAAACGAATTGAATGATTCAAAAGATAAATTAGAAAAAAATAAAGGGAAGAAAGCTTCAGAAAGTCAGCAAGGAGCTGCTGAAAAAATGGATGAAATGGCTGCTGAATTAGACAGCCAACAACAACAATCTAATCAACAACAACAAAGTGAAGACATTGAATTATTAAGAAGTATTTTAGAAAACCTTTTACAGTTAAGTTTCTCTCAGGAAAACAATATGACTGAATTAAGTCATCTTCAAGAAAACGATCCTGCTTACCGTAGAGAATCTAGAACGCAACGCAATATTATTGACGACACAAAAGTTGTTCGCGACAGTTTATACGCTTTAGCAGAACGTCAACCAATGATTGCTTCATTTATTGACGATGAATTAAATAAAATTCAAGCCAATCATTCTCTTATTGTTGAGGATATGGATGAGAGAAGAAGAAAAGAATTACAAATTCACCAACAATACGTCATGACTTCTTTTAACAACCTTGCACTTATGCTGGATGAAAGTCTTCAGCAAATGCAATCTCAAATGAAGAGTATGAAAGAAGGTGCTGGAAATTGTTCTAAACCCGGAGGAAAAGGAAAACCTAAAGCGGGCAATAAACCATCACTTGGTGATATGAAGCAAATGCTTAAAGAGCAATTGGATGCTATGAAAAAAGGTCCAAATAAAGGTGGAAAAAAACCTGGTGACAAAGATGGAAAAGGTGAGGGAAAAGGAAAAAAACCAGGCCAAGGTCAAGGACAAATGGGAATGGGGAACAAACAAATTTCCAAAATGGCTGCTCAACAATCCATGATGAGACAACGTTTAGAAGAGTTACGCAATGAACTGAATAAAGACGGGAAAGGATCAGGGGATAAACTTAATCCTTTAATTAAAGAACTGAAACAACAGGAGAAAGATTTAATTAATAAAAGAACCGGTAGCGAGATGATAGAACGTCAACAACGTATCTTAACTCGTCTTTTAGAAAGTGAAGAAGCCCTTAACGAAAGAGGGTTAGATGAGAAAAGAGAATCTAAATCAGGAAATAATGAAAATAATAGTAACCAAATTCAATTTAAGGAGTACAATAAGAACAAATTAAAACAAATTGAATTGTTGAGGTCCATTGACCCTTCTTATAAAAAGTATTATAAGGACAAAGCCAATGAATATTTCAACAGGGTATTATAGATTTTATGAAAGAAGGTTTTGTTCAAATTGATAGTTTATCTATCCCATCAGATTTTCAACATGTACACCGTGTTGAATCTTTAATTGACAAGGTTTGTGATCAATTAAATGTCAAAGAAGATTATTACGGAAATGTTTTAATAGCAGTTACTGAAGCTGTTAATAACGCAATTTTACACGGCAACAATTCTAATCCAGAACTTAATGTCGACCTATTTGTCGGCGACAAAGAAACGGATTTTTGTTTTTCAGTAAAAGATAATGGTACTGGTTTTGACTTTTCAAACATTGCGGACCCTACTTCTCCAGAGAATATTGAAAAAGCAGACGGTAGAGGTATATTCTTAATGCGCTCATTGGCTGAAGAAGTTGAATTTTTAGACAACGGTCGTAATGTAAATATTTATTTTAGTAAATAACGATGGTTGATATATTTTATGAAGACATGAAATCTTTGTCTTTGTCATCCGATTTTTTCACCAATTGGCTCTCCAAAGTTTGTTCTTTAGAAGGTAAGGTTTTAGGTGATTTATCACTTATCTTTTCTTCGGATGAGTACTTGTTGAAAATCAATCAAGACCATTTAAATCATGATTATTACACGGACATTATCACGTTTGATTATTGTGAAACGGATATTACCGGAGATCTTTTTATCTCATTCGACCGAGTTTTAGAAAACGCAACAACACATAAAGTGACTGTTGAAAATGAAAGAAACCGAGTTGTTGTTCATGGGTTGTTACACCTTATTGGGTACGGTGACAAATCAAATGAAGAATCTAAATTAATGCGACAATTAGAAGATAAATATTTATCGATTGTTCCACGTGAAACAATCGATTAAAGTTTCTTTCTTCTTACCTTTGTTCCACGTGAAACATTAGAATATGTTAAGAGAATATGATGTTATAGTAGTTGGTGCTGGCCATGCTGGTTGTGAGGCTGCAAATGCTGCGGGAAAACTTGGTAGTTCTGTTTTGTTGATTACGATGAATATGAATACAATTGCCCAAATGAGTTGCAATCCTGCGATGGGTGGTGTAGCAAAAGGACAAATCGTTCGTGAAATTGATGCGCTCGGTGGTGGTTCTGGAATCATTAGTGATTTAAGTGCTATTCAATTTAGAATGTTGAACCGATCAAAAGGACCAGCGATGTGGTCGCCAAGAACGCAGAATGATAGAATGATGTTTGCAGAAGAATGGCGATTGATGTTGGAACGAAATCCTAACGTTGATTTTTGGCAAGACATGTGCGATGGTTTATTGGTGGAAGGAGATAAAATTGTTGGAGTTAAGACTGCAATTGGAGTCGAAATAAAATCAAAAACAGTTATTCTAACCAACGGAACATTCTTAAATGGATTGATTCATATTGGTGAAAAACAATTTGGCGGAGGTCGAGCTGGAGAAAGATCAGCAACAGGGATAACGGAAAATTTAAGAGAATTAGGTTTTGAAACTGGAAGAATGAAAACAGGAACTCCACCTCGAGTTGATGGACGTTCATTGGATTATTCTAAAATGGAAATTCAAGCTGGAGATGAAAACCCTTCAAAGTTTAGTTACTCTGATACAAAACCATTGGCAAAACAACACGCTTGTCATATTACATACACGAACTTAGATACACATGAATTATTGAAGGAAGGTTTCGATCGTTCTCCAATGTTCAATGGTGCAATAAAAAGTGCTGGACCTAGATATTGTCCAAGTATTGAAGATAAAATTAATCGCTTCGCCGATAGAGAAAGACATCAAATTTTTGTTGAACCAGAAGGATGGAATACTGTTGAAATTTATGTGAATGGATTCAGTACTTCCCTGCCGGAAGAAGTTCAAATGAAAGCAATGCGATCAATTGTTGGTTTTGAAAATGCAAAAATGTTTCGACCAGGTTATGCAATTGAATACGATTACTTCCCTCCTACCCAACTTAAACATACGTTGGAAACAAAAAATATTCAGAATTTATATTTTGCTGGACAAATAAACGGAACAACTGGTTACGAAGAAGCAGCATGTCAAGGTTTGATGGCGGGAATAAATGCGAGTAGAAAATGTAAAGAACAAGAGTCTTTTATTCTTTCACGAAGCGAAGCTTATATCGGTGTTCTAATCGATGATTTGATTACAAAAGGAACGAAAGAACCTTACAGAATGTTTACAAGTCGAGCGGAATATAGAATCTTATTGAGACAAGATAATGCTGATTTACGTTTAACTCCACTAGGTCATGCAATCGGTTTAACCGACGATGAGGCTTTGAGAAAAGCGGAAATCAAATTAGAAGGAACAAAACAATTGATTCGTTCTTTTCAAAAAGAAGGCGTTACTCCTGATGTTGCAAATCCTATTCTTGAAAAAAGAAAAAGCTCCCCGATCAAACAACAAGTTAAATTGAGCTCTATGATTACACGACCAAATGTATCTATAGAAGATGTTTTATTGATGGGAACTAAATCAAACGAGTTGGCAATAGAATTGAATGATAAACACCAAGACATTATCAATCAAACAGAAATTCAAATGAAGTACGAAGGTTATATTAACCGTGAGGAAGATGTGGCTAAAAAAATGAATAGATTGGAAGAGGTTAAGATTCCTAAAGGTGTTGATTATTCAAAACTATTAAGTTTAAGTACGGAAGCAAAAGAAAAATTACAAAAATTACAACCTGTTACAATTGGACAGGCTTCAAGAATTAGTGGTATTTCTCCGAGTGATGTTTCCGTTTTATTGGTCTATTTAGGTAGATAAAATATTTTACACTTAATTTTGGGTAAATAAACCTCAAATAGTTCTGTAAATTGACAATAGGCTTGATTTAAACAACCTTCTCCCCTGTTATGGTACAAACTATAATTGACGCTTGAGAAATACGCTAAGAATAGAAGTTTTTACCAAAACTTAATGTATTGACTTTCAGTCGTTTAGTTTGTTTTCACTGAAAAATTACTTTTTATCTATCCAATCACCATTTTCTTTGATGAGATTAATTAAAGCATCTACAGCTTCTTGCTCTGGTACATTTTTTCGAACAACTGTTTTTTCTTTGTACAAATGTATTTTTCCAACACCTGTTCCAACATATCCATAATCTGCATCGGCCATTTCACCAGGACCATTTACGATGCATCCCATGATTCCAATTTTTAATCCTTTCAAATGAGCCGTTTTTTCACGAATCAATGCGGTTGTTTCTTGTAAATCAAAAAGTGTTCTCCCACATGATGGACAACTGATGTATTCTGTTTTTGAAATTCTTCGACGTGTTGCTTGAAGAATTCCAAAAGAAGTAGAATTGATTAATTGTCGAGGAAACTCACCTCTTAACCAAATTCCATCACCAAATCCATCAATAAATAAGGAACCTAAATTTGAAGATGACCATAATTGAAAAGTTTCATCATCATTTGTTACAGGTTGATTGCATAAAACAACAGGGTTTTTCAAAGAACGAATTCCTAATTCAGCAGAAAAATAACGGTACAATTGAGTTATGTTTGAATGTGAACTATTTAAAACAATGATTGCATTGTGAAACTTTTTTAAATATGAAAGATCTATATCTTCAGCAGAATGTTCAACAAAGAAAATATCTTCACTATTGAATTGATGAATATTTTCTTTTGCGATAATGGGAATGTATTTACTGTTCTTTTTGTGAAATTTTTCCCAAAGCTTAAAATCACAAACTAAGCGAATAGTTCCAGGTAAATCAAAATCTATGGACTGATTACCGATGTAAAGATAATCGGCAGCAGAATCAGAAATTGACCATTTATCTGATTCAACGGAATAAGTATAGCCAAACCCGAAAAAATGAGATGGTTTAATTGAGTCAACCTGACTTAGATCAGCAAACACAATTGGAAGGTGATGATCACCAATATTCAATATTTCCCTTGTGTCTCTTCTTTCGTAATGAAAAGGATCATAGTTGATTGAAATTGTTTCATCCTTAATTTTAAATTCATTTTGGTTTTCGGGAGTAAATTTTGCTAATAATTTCTGGGCAACAGGAATTTCTGCTTCTGGTTTTTCAGTCAAAGAAACACGAATAGTGTCCCCTATTCCATCTTCAAGAAGAGCTCCAATCCCAACGGCAGATTTAATTCTACCGTCCTCGCCATCTCCAGCTTCAGTAACACCAAGGTGAAGAGGGTAACTCATGTTGTATTCTTTCATTTTAGCGACCAATAATCGATAAGCTTCCACCATGATAAGCGTATTACTTGCTTTCATTGAAAGAACGATGGCATGGTAATCATTAGAAATACAAATTCTTAAGAATTCCATTGCAGATTCGACCATTCCTTCAGGAGTATCGCCATACCTACTTAAAATTCGATCTGAAAGAGAGCCATGATTAGTTCCTATTCGCATCGCAACATTATTTTGCTTACACAAAAGTACCAAAGGAGTAAATTTTTCTTTTATTCTAATCAGCTCACTTTCATAACTTTCATCGGTGTATACATGCTCTTCAAATTTCTTTTTATCCGCATAATTTCCTGGATTCACTCTAACTTTTTCTACAATTGTTGCAGCAACTTCAGCTGCATTTGGTGTAAAATGAATATCCGCAACTAGAGGTGTTGAGTATCCGCGTTGCAATAATCCATTTTTAATAGATCGGAGATTTTCTGCGTCTTTTTTACTTGGAGCTGTTAATCGAACAATTTCACAACCAGCATCAATCATACGAATACTTTCTTCTATCGATGCAGAAGTATTCATTGTATCTGTAGTTGTCATGGATTGAATTCTTATCGGATGATCACCGCCCAAACCAAGTTCAGATAAATATACAACACTTGTTTTATAGCGCTCACGTTTAAAAAATGATGAACAATAGTTTTCCGTTATTTTATATTCCTCCATATCCAATTGAAATTAAGGTGTAAATTTAATGATAATCCCCCATTTATAAACTGTTAAAAAAGTATAAGAATAATCGAATAAGAAGAAATGGTGACTTAAATCATGATGTTATACTTTTATAAGCCTTATCTTTGCGTGATATTAAAAACGAAACTATGATATTAGACGAAGTTAAATTTACCAAAACAGGTGAAGAGGAGTTTTATAAAGTTTTAAGAAAACGTGTAAACACTTACTTTAAAGATAATAAAATTTCCAAGTTTGGAAATTCAAAAATGTATTTCAAGACAATTATCATGCTTGCAATGTATTTGGTTCCTTTCATTTTAATCCTTACTTATTTAGAAAACCCATGGTTAATTGTTCTTATGTGGGCAATTATGGGTGTTGGAATGGCAGGAACTGGAATGTCGGTTATGCATGATGCTAATCATGGTTCTTATTCCAAGACGAAATGGGTAAACACTCTTGTTGGAAAGGTTATTCTTATTGTTGGTGGTTCTGATGTGAATTGGAGAATTCAGCATAATGTATTGCACCATACTTATACAAATGTTGTTGGTATGGATGAGGATATTGATATAGGTGATTTAATGCGCTTTTCTCCAGGACAAGAATTATTAAAAGCACATAAATACCAACACCTTTATGCTTGGTTCTTGTATGGAATGATGACTTTGATGTGGGCAACTACAAAAGATTTTACTCAATTCTATCGTTATAAAAAGAAAGGTCTTTTAAGTACTCAAGATGTATCTGAAAAAGGTTTTTTAACCAGTTTAATTATTGGTAAAATTGGTTACTTAGCAGTTACTTTAGCTTTACCTTTGTTGTTAAGCCCTTTAGCTTGGTGGGGAACTGTCCTTGCTTTTGCTTTAATGCATTATATCGCAGGATTAATTTTGTCAATTGTCTTTCAAGCGGCACACGTTGTTCCAACTGCTCAGTACTCTGAAGTACAGGAAGACGGGAGTATTGACCTTGATTGGGCTGCAAACCAAATGATAAATACTGCTGATTTTGGACAAAAGAAAAAATTATTATCTTGGTATGTTGGTGGTTTGAATTTTCAAATTGAACATCATTTGTTCCCGAATATTTGTCACATACATTATAAAGATATTGCAAACATTGTTCGTGATACTGCTTTTGAGTATAATTTACCTTATTATACTTACCCAACATTTAGAAATGCTGTTTCTAATCATGCTAAAATGTTGTATGCTTTAGGTCATAATGAAGAAGCTCCGGGTATTCACTAGAATGAATATAGAGGAATTTAGAATATATTGTATGAATAAAAAGGGAGTCGAGGAATCGCTCCCTTTTTCGCCTACCACTCTTGTCTTTAAAGTGGTAAATAAAATGTTTTCTTTAACGGATTTAGATTCTTTTAATTTTATAAACCTAAAATGTGCACCTGAACGTTGTGTTGAATTAAGAGAACAGTTTAACGGTATTAAACCAGGTTACCACATGAGTAAGAAACATTGGAATTCAGTTTATTTAAACGCTGATGTATCCGATACGTTGTTACTCGAATTAATAGATCATTCTTATGATTTAGTTGTTGAATCTTTAACAAAGAAAGTACGTGAAGCAATGTAGAATGGATAAGTTTGTGTGGAGTGTACGTTTAGCAAAAACACGTTCTATTGCTAGTACACTTGTTTCTAAAGGAAAAATACGTCTGAATGGATCTACGACTAAACCTGCTAAAGAAGTAAAGTTGGGGGATGAAATTAACATCGTCAAACATACATCAGTCTTTACTTTCAGAGTAATTCAATTGCTAGATCGTAGAATTGGCGCAAAATTAGTTTCAGATTATCTTGTTGATATAACTTCAGTTGAAGAAATTGAAAAATTCAAAGAATATCAATCAAATCAACGTGTGTACCGTGATCACGGAACAGGTAAGCCAACAAAAAAAGACAGAAGAGACTTGGATGATTACCTAAATAACTGGGAGTAATTGGTTTAATTTTTTATTCAATTGTAACTTTTTAAACGCTTGTTAGTCTAACAAATAAAACAATCGACATGAAAAGAATAATTACAATTGGATTGCTAAGTTTATTTTGCTTACCAACCTTCGCTCAAGAAGAAGATTCTGATACAACACGTATCTATACTAAAACGAAAGAAATTATCATTATTGAAATAGAGCAAGATACTTTATCCGATAAATCAAAAAAAAAGAGAAGTGAAGCACATTGGGCGGGTGTAGATTTTGGTGTTACTATGTTAATGAACTCTAGTTTTCAAACAGATTTTCCTAACGAGCCACATTGGGAAAATGATGCGGCAAAATCTACTGTTTGGAATCTAAACATTGCAGAACATAAATTTCAGATAGCCCAACATTACTTTGGTATAACGACTGGTTTAGGATTTAACTTCACTTCTGTTGGTTTAAAAAACAATTATGTATTAGTTGACTCTCCGGACTCTTTGTATGCTTATATGGATACGGTAAACAACTTCACAAAGAATAAATTGAAAGCAGCATACTTAACGGTTCCTTTGTTGTTAGAATTTAATACAAACGCTGATGCTGATAAAAGTTTTTATTTAGCAGCTGGTGTTGTTGGTGGACTTCGTTTAACTTCTAAAACAAAGAGAAAAGGCGAAATCAATGGAAATAAGTTTACAAACAAGGACAAAGGTACCTATTCATTGAATCCTTTTAAATTAGATGCTGCAGTTCGATTGGGGTATGGAGATTTTGGTATCTTTGCAAACTATAGCCTTTTACCTTTATTTGATACCGGAAAAACGACTGAGGTATACCCATTAACTTTTGGTTTATCTTTGAATTTCTAAGACTTACTTCTAGTATAAAGTTTAAACGATGGGATAATGTCCTGTCGTTTTTTTGTTTTAGGAGGTTTTTATATTAGAGACAATACTTATGTTGTTTTTTACAAGTAAAGCTGTTACGCATGAGTATTATGTTGTTATGGGTTAAGAAAACCCTAAGTAAAGAATAGGTTTGGTTGCTTCTCAAGAATAAATATTAACTCTTAAGCATAAAAAAAGGGTAACCACAAAGGCTACCCTTTAATTAAAAATTTTTAATTATTTCTTAACAACGTTGAATTGAGATGACTCACCGTTTTCAAAAGAAACGTTGAATACATACATTCCAGCTTCTAAAGAAGAAATATTTACATCTGCAGTTCCATTAGATAATGCAACATTTTGAGATAAAACAACTTTTCCAGAAATATCAGTTACTGTTAATACAGCAGATCCGTTAGCCTCAATAGAAACAGTTACAACATCAGTTGCAGGATTTGGATAAGCTTTACCATCAATAGAAGAAACTTCATTGATAGATGCATCTGGAGATGCTTTTAATCCAATTGCAGATGCAGAAGAACCAACCCAACCACCAGTAAACCATGTATCATCAACTTTTACAGGAGCAATAGGCATCACTGTAATTGCTTGGTTACCATCGTAATCTAAGTTGTCATATCCAAAAGCAATCTCTGAATTGAATGTCTGAACACAAATTAAGTAACGTTGGTCATCTACTAAACGAACCGGTGAAGGTAATGGAGCGTATACTGAAGTTCCATTCTCAGCATCAGATGTAGGATAATATTGAGCAAATTGCAATAAGTTCAAGTTTTGAAACCAATCATTATTTGCTGTAAAGGTTGGATCAGATAAATCAGTCCATGTATCATTCCACTCATAAAAATTAATATTGATTTCTTCACCAGCTAATGGAGTCACAGTTAAATCGGCAGAATATGGTGTAAAGTAAACTCCTTCAACACCAATTAAATGAGCATTAGGGTTTACATAAAACATACATGTTTGATACTCTGAAGTAGAATTTTTAGGATAACTTGTAGAGTTTGGAAGTCCTGTAGAAGCATCAATATTTGCCAAAGAAATCACATTAGGATTAACAGTAAACTTACTTGTAAAAACGTTATCAAAATCAGATTCATCTGTAGCCCCTAAATCAAGCGTATACGTTAAAGTATATTCACCATCAGGGTAAGTAGCTAATGTAAACGGAGGGAAAAATTCAGGATTACCTGTAACAATGTAAGTTGTATCACCCGTATCCATTGAAGGTACAATAACTGTTTCATCATAAACTACAGCAGCAGATGGATTTGTAATTTTAGCATTTACTGTAATTGACGCTTGAGTCGAAGAACCAAAATTATACATTTGCATAGCTAATTCGAAGCCGTCAAACATTGTAGAATGAGCACCTGCAAAAGGAGAAATTAAAATATCTGAAGAAGTTGATCCGATATCATTCACAAAAACACCAACTTTATTTCCTAATAACATGACAACTGGTCCATTTGCCATTTCAGCAACTAAATCAGCACCATCTAAACTTGTTATCATAACAACAGGGATAGTAACAGAAACACCACCTGTTCCTCCTCCCATTCCAACAGCTTCATTATCACGGTTAATGATAATTACACCAACAGCTCCTGCAGTTTGAGCATTTAAAGCTTTTTCCCCAAATTCACACGTATTTCTGTAGATTACAGCAATTTTACCCGTTAAATCATTAATTAATGGAGAACAAGCTTCTGCAGACATTGGATTACCTTCAGGGTTTACTCCTGCAGTTCCATCATCAACAATCATTAATGTGTCTTGAACAAAAACACCTTGAGTTAAAAAATCAGGAGTTGTCCAATCTCCACCAGCAGGATCTGCCCATTCAAATACGTAGTTTCCAACAATGTTAGCTGGAGAAATACCTGCACAAATTACTTGTGAGTTTGCCCAGAAACCAGTTGCTACTACAACTAAAGATAGTAATAAATTTTTCATAGATTAATTTTTATATTTATGTAAAAATACAAAATATAAGTTACTTAGAAAATCTCATAAAAAAAGGCCTGTAAACCAGGCCTTTTAATACTATTATATGAAATAAAACTCTTTATAGAGATGCTTTTAAATACTCTCTATTCATACGTGCAATATTCTCTAAAGAAATGCCTTTTGGACATTCAACTTCACAAGCTCCTGTGTTTGTACAATTTCCAAACCCTTCTTTGTCCATTTGTGCAACCATGTTTAAAACTCTTTCTTTAGCTTCAACTTGTCCTTGTGGTAATAAAGCGTATTGTGATATTTTTGCTCCTACAAATAACATTGCAGAGGAGTTTTTACACGTTGCTACACAAGCACCACATCCAATACAAGCAGCTGCATCCATTGCTTCATCAGCTGCTATTTTAGAAATAGGTAATGCATTTGCATCTTGTGTGTTTCCTGATGTATTTACAGAAATATAACCTCCAGCATGTTGAATTCTTTCAAAAGATTCTCTATCAACTACTAAATCCTTGATAACAGGAAATGCAGATGCTCTAAAAGGCTCAATTGTTATAGTATCACCATCCTTAAACATTCTCATGTGTAATTGGCAAGTTGTTACACCTCTATCAGGACCGTGAGCTTCTCCGTTAATGTACATAGAGCACATTCCACAAATCCCTTCTCTACAATCGTGATCAAAAGCTACAGGCTCTTCACCTTTACCAATCAACTGTTCATTCAAAACATCCATCATTTCAAGGAAAGACATGTGTTCTGAAATTTCAGTCACTTTATAATCCACCATTTGACCCTTTGAATTAGCGTCTTTTTGTCTCCAAATTTTTAATGTTAAATTCATCATGTCTCTTCTTATTTGTATGAACGAGTTTTTAATTCGATATCGTTAAATTCTAATTCTTCTTTATGTAAAACAGCTTCACTTGGTTCTCCTTTATATTCCCAAGCAGCAACATATTTGTAATTGGTATCATCACGCAATGCTTCTCCTTTTTGAGCTCCGTCTAATTCAACAGATTCTTCTCTAAAGTGACCTCCACATGATTCTTTTCTATCCAATGCATCCAATGCAAATAATTCACCTAATTCTAAGAAATCAGCAACTCTACCTGCTTTCTCTAATTCAGGGTTCATTTCATTTAAATCTCCAGGAACAGTAACATCTTTCCAAAATTCTGCTCTGATTTCTTTAATTTCAGCAATTGCTTCTTTTAAATGTTTCTCGTTACGAGCCATACCAACTTTATCCCACATCACTTTTCCAAGTCTCTTGTGGAAATGATCAACAGATTTCGTTCCCTTATTGTTGATGAAAAACGTTAAACGTTCAGTCACTTCTTTCTCAACTTCATCAAATTCTTTTGTTTCGGTTGAAATTTCTCCCGTTCTAATTTCATTTGATAAATAATCACCAATTGTATAAGGCAATACGAAATATCCATCTGCTAAACCTTGCATCAAAGCTGAAGCACCTAATCGGTTTGCACCATGATCAGAAAAATTTGCTTCACCAATACAATATAACCCCTCAACAGTTGTCATTAAGTTATAATCAACCCAAACTCCACCCATTGTATAGTGGGTTGCAGGGTATATCATCATCGGTGTTTTGTATGGGTTTTCATCTACGATTTTCTCGTACATTTGGAAAAGGTTACCGTATTTTGCTTCGATTACTTGTTCTCCCAATTCAATCACTTTAACCGCTGATGGGTTTGTATCACCATGCAATAAAGCTTGCTCATTACCGTAACGATTGATTGCAGATTTGAAATCTAAATAAACGGCTTCTCCAGTTTTATTAACTCCATAACCAGCATCACAACGTTCTTTTGCTGCTCTTGAAGCAACATCTCTAGGAACAAGGTTACCGAATGCAGGGTATCTTCTTTCTAAGTAATAATCTCTTTCGTCTTCTGTTAATTCAGTAGGTTTTTTACGACCCTCACGGATAGCCATTACATCATCCATGTTCTTAGGAACCCAAATACGACCATCGTTACGCAAAGATTCTGACATCAATGTTAATTTCGATTGGTAATCACCACTTCTTGGAATGCAAGTTGGGTGAATTTGAGTGTAACAAGGATTTGCAAAGTAAGCTCCTTTTTTATGAATTTTCCATGCAGCAGTGGCATTTGAACCCATTGCATTTGTAGAAAGGAAATAAACATTTCCATATCCACCTGTTGCAATGACAACAGCATGAGCAGAATGGCGTTCAATTTTACCTGTGATTAAATCACGTGCAATAATTCCTCTCGCTTTTCCATCTACTTTTACAACGTCTAACATTTCATGACGGTTGTACATTTTAATTTTACCACGTGCAATTTGTCTGTTCATCGCAGAATAAGCACCTAATAATAATTGTTGTCCCGTTTGTCCTTTTGCGTAAAAAGTTCTTGAAACTAATACACCACCAAAAGAACGATTGTCTAACAATCCACCGTAATCACGTGCAAAAGGAACCCCTTGTGCAACACATTGATCAATAATATTTCCGGACACTTCTGCTAAACGATAAACATTTGCTTCACGTGAACGGTAATCTCCACCTTTTACTGTGTCGTAGAATAAACGGTAATTTGAATCACCGTCTCCCATGTAGTTTTTTGCAGCATTAATTCCACCTTGTGCAGCAATTGAATGCGCTCTACGTGGTGAATCTTGATAAGCAAAAGCTTTAACGTTGTAACCTTGCTCCGCTAATGTAGCACAAGCAGAACCACCAGCTAATCCTGTACCAACAACAATAATGTCAATGTTACGTTTGTTTGCTGGATTAACAAGGTTAATTTTATCTTTATAAGTTGTCCATTTATCTTTAATCGGACCTTTTGGAACTTTCGAATCTAATGTAGCCATGATATCTTAATGATTGAAAAAGTGAAATAAAACGATGATGATAAATAACGCAGGAACTACAATTGAATATCCAGCAAAGAAATTCTTAAGTCCTTTTGTGTATTTATTATTTGCTCCCATCGATTGAAAAGCGGATTGAAAACCATGCAATAAATGCAATGCTAAAAAGATAAATGCTAAAACATAAATCCCAACTTTAACAGGGTTTTGGAAATGTTCTACTAACTCGTGGTAGTATCGAGTTGGATCTTCTGGATTACCTTGAATGTATTTGTAATTTAATTCTGGAAACCAGAAATCAACAAAGTGAACGGCAATAAACAAAAGAATAACTGCTCCTGAGTAAATCATGTTACGACTCATCCAAGTCGAATTTGCAGCACCATTGTTTTGTGCATACTTCAATCCTTGTGCTTTTTTGTTCTTAATTTCTAAAACAAGACCCATTATAAAATGAAATACAACACCTATAATTAGAATTGGTTGCATTGCAAATTGAATCAAGGGATTTGTTCCCATAAAATGAGAAGCTGTGTTAAAGGCATCTTCACTGAAAAGAGAAAGTAAATTAATACTTACATGCATCAGTAAGAAGAAGACTAAAAAGAGGGCCGAAAGTGCCATGGCAAACTTTCGTGCAATTGAAGAAGATAATAATCCGCTCATCGTTTTTAAAATTTGTTTTGTTATTATACAAATGTAGTATTTCCAACGAATAATTACGGAGTAAGGATCGTGTTTTTTTCCTTGTTTTGAATGAGTCTAGATAGGGCTTCTAATGCTGCCTTATTTATTGTTCAAAAACAACTTTCTCTGCTGAAATATCAATTTTTACCTTTTCACCAAAAATTATTGCCCGATTATCGTCTATGTGCCCTGAAGGGAAATCAAAACAAAGTGGAATATTGTTGTACAAAAAATGAGATTTTATAATTTCTTTGTAAGTCATTCCGTAAGGTGGTTCAGAGTCTTTTAATCCGGTCATTCCACCTACGACTAATCCTTTAATTACTTCGAATATACCTGCTTTTTTAAACGCATACATCATTCGATCAATACTGTATAGTGGTTCTGACAAATCTTCAAAAAATAAAATTTTGTCTGTATAATCAATCGCATCATTTGTTCCAAGTAAACTATATAGGATGGATAAATTTCCTCCAACAATTTCTCCTTCTAATTTTCCTAACTGGTTTTGTGGACAACTGGCAAATGTATATGTGTTTTTTTTACCTTCTAGTGCATTAAATAAAGAATCCAGTGCTTCAGGCGTGTTGTTTTCAAAATTTAAAGGAACTGTTCCGTGGATACTACTTTGTTCTAAGAAGTGGATGTGAGAATGCAGAAAAGTGATGTCACTATAGCCTATAATCCATTTAGGGTTTCTTAAAAAAGATGCCCATTGAATTAAATCTACAATTTGAACACATCCATAACCTCCTCTTGCACAAAATATTGCATCAATAGAGGTGTCGTCAAGTGCTTCTTGGAAATCATTTAATCGTTCATGTATCGTTCCTGAAAAAAAATGAAATGACCCTAAACAGTTTTTACTAATTTCAACATGATACCCTTTTTCTTCAAGTACTTTTTTTGCAAAATCAACAGAAGATTTATCAATTGTTTTTGCAGGTGCTACAATTCTAATTCTACTGCCTTTTTGGAGGTTTTTTATTTCATTTTTCACAAAGTAAAGGTAATTATTTTTAGCAATTTATTGTTAGGTGAATTGATTGCAAAAATGTATATCTTCGCAGAAAATTTACAACATGATTCAGCCGTTCAATGATGAATATTATATGAAACAAGCTTTGGAAGAAGCGAAAAAAGCATATGAAATTGGTGAAGTACCAGTGGGGGCTATTGTTGTTTCGAATGATCAAATTATTGCAAAATCACACAACTTAACAGAAACCTTAACCGACGTCACAGCGCATGCTGAAATGCAAGCAATTACTGCCGCTGCAGATTTTTTAGGGGGTAAGTATTTAAAAAATTGCACATTATATGTAACGCTTGAGCCGTGTTCTATGTGCGGAGGTGCTTTGTATTGGTCTCAAATAGATAAAATTGTATTTGGTGCCTCCGATGAAAAACGTGGCGCAGGTAAATTTCCAGGAATATATCATCCTAAAACGAAGATTTCTCATGGAATTATGGAAGAAGAATGCAGCGTTTTGATAAAATCATTTTTTGAGGAGAAAAGAAAATAAGTATATTTATTATCTATTTGACGGTAGTAAAACATCAAACAAGTAAAAAATGAGAGGATTAGTTATATCAGGTGGAGGGAGTAAAGGTGCTTTTGCTGGTGGTATGGCAGAATATTTTATCGATGATTTGGGAATTAAATACGATGTTTTTACAGGATCTTCAACGGGGAGTTTATTGATTCCCATGTTAGCATCAGACAATATTCAAAAAGCGAAAGAAGTATATACTTCCATTACTGAAAAAGATATTTTCACATTAAATCCATATAAAATAAAGGTGAAAAAAGGAGTTTTGAAAATTAAAATGAATCACATTAATATTCTACGCTCTTTTTTACGGGGAAATAAAACGTTTGGAAGTACTTTAAAACTCCGGAAAACAATTCAAAGATTTTTTACTGAAGAAGATTTCAATCAAGTGAAAGAAGGAAATAGAAATGTAGTGGTTACTGTTTCTAATATCTCTCGAAATAAAGGTGAATTCAAATCAATCAATGACTTTGATTATGAAGATTTTTGTGACTGGATTTGGGCTTCGGCGAATTTTTTACCGTTCATGAGTCTTGTGACTAAAAATGGAATGGAGTATGGAGATGGTGGTTTTAGTAATAATATTCCTATTCAATCTGCAATTGATGCAGGTGCTACAGAAATTGATGTCATCGTTCTTAACCCAATTGAATCACTTTCTAACAGAATGAAGTCCACAAATGTAATAAACCTTCTCTTCAATGTGTTCGATTACCTGTTAGACCAATCAACTAGCAGTCGGTTTGAATTGTCAAAACTAAACAGTAAAAAGAATAAAATTAAAATTAATATTTACCACACACCGCATAAGTTAACGGAGAATTCCTTGATTTTTAATCAAAAAAGAATGAAATTATGGTGGGAACAAGGAAGGGAACATGCTAAAAAATTAAAATCAGATTCAATTATCATTGAACCAGACATATAAAATGAATAATTTAACAATAAACGATACAATTTGTGCACTTGCCACTCCAAACGGAATTGGAGCAATAGGAATGATTCGTCTTTCTGGAGAGAATGCATTTAAAATAACGTCTAAAATATTCTCAAAAGACATTTCAAAACAACCTTCCCACACAACACATTTCGGAACAATTAAAGATTCGAATGGTGTATTGGTAGATGAGGTTTTGGTGACCGTTTTTGAAAAAGGGAAAAGTTTTACGGGAGAAGAAAGTGTTGAAATATCGTGTCATGGTTCTGCTTTCATTCTGCAAAAAGTACTCACTATTTTACTCGAAAATGGTTGTCGTATAGCTGCACCTGGAGAATTTACACAGCGTGCATTCTTGAATGGAAAAATGGACCTTTCTCAAGCTGAAGCTGTGGCAGATTTAATTGCTTCTCATTCACGATCTGCTCATTCTATCGCGATGAAACAAATGCGTGGTGGATTTAGCTCAGAATTGAAAGATTTGAGGGAACAATTAATTCATTTTGCTTCTTTGGTAGAGTTAGAACTTGATTTTGCAGAAGAAGATGTTGAATTTGCGGACCGAACAGAATTAAAAAAACTTGTAACAAGTGTTCTAGAATACATTCAAAAATTAGCACGATCCTTTGAATTAGGGAATGCAATTAAAAACGGTGTTCCAATAGCTATTGTTGGTCGTCCAAATGCAGGGAAGTCAACGTTACTGAATTCTCTACTGAATGAAGAAAGAGCCATTGTTTCATCAATTGCTGGAACAACAAGGGATACGATTGAAGAAAGAATTGTTATTGAAGGAATTGATTTTCGTTTTGTGGATACAGCAGGTCTACGTGAAACAGATGATCATATCGAAAAAATTGGTGTTGAACGAGCGCTAGAACAAGTGAATAAGTCTACCATTTATATTTATTTGTTTGATATGAATTCAATGTCAGTAGAAGAAGTTACTGCTGACTTAAATGAGTTACCTTCTGATACTCCAAGAATTGTTGTTGCAAATAAATCAGACATTGTTTCAGATGCAATGGGTTTAGAATTTAATAATTCTCCGATAGATGAATTAAGTTCAAATAACCTCTTGATTCAAATTAGCGCGAAGGAAAAAGATAGTTTAGATTTAATCAAAGATTCTTTGTTGAAAATAATTGATGTTGATCAATTAAACTCAGACGATGTTATCGTTTCTAACGCTCGTCATTACGACGCGTTGATAAAAACAATTACAGCTTTAGAAAAAACAAAAGATGGATTAGAAACTGGGATTACAGCTGATTTTATTGCCATGGATATTCGCCAAGCAATGTTTGAATTAGGAACAATAACAGGTGATATTTCAACGGATGACTTATTAGGGAATATTTTTAGTAAGTTTTGTATCGGAAAGTAACCTTATAAAATTATACATGAACAAAAAAATTGGATTACTAGAAGCCATTTCTATTGGAATCGGAGGTATGGTAGGCGGAGGTATATTTGCAGTTCTTGGTTTAGCTGTTTCACTTGGAAAAGGAGCAACTCCAATTTCATTTCTTATCGCAGGGGCAATTGCTTTAATTACTTCCTATAGTTATGTGAAACTGTCTTTATCCTACCCGGATCGAGGAGGAACGGTTAAATTTATCAATCAATACTTTGGAATAACTGTTTTTAGTGGAGGAATAAATAATTTATTGTGGATCAGTTATATCATAATGATTTCTTTATATGCTTCAGCTTTTGGCTCTTATGCACCCAATATTTTACAATTAACAGAAAGTAGAAGTGTTGATACGCACATTTACATGAGTTCAATTATTCTTTTTGCAACTGCAATTAATTATTACAGTATCAAAGTGGTTGGAAAAATTGAATCGTATGCCGTTATCATCAAATTAACAATTCTAATTTCATTCGTTTTCATTGGCTTATATGGTTTGTTTGGTAATCCAAATATCGATCAATTGTCTGTTGAGAATTGGGAATCTCCTTTAAATTTATTAACGGCAGGAATGGTTATTTTTGTTGCTTATGAAGGGTTTGAACTAATTGCAAATGCAGCACCAGACATTAAAAACCCTAAGAAAAATATACCAAAAGCATATTATATTTCCGTCATCTTTGTCATTATTTTATACATTATCATTGCAATAATTACCGTTGGTTCTTTGCCGTTTGATGAAATAGCAATCGCAGAAGAATATGTTCTCGCAGAAGCAGCAAAACCAATGTTAGGAAAAATAGGCTTCACGATTATTACTGTTGCTGCACTTATTTCAACTTTTTCTGCAATAAACGCTTCTTTGTATGGGGGAACAAGGGTAAGTTATGAAATTGCTCAAGACGATGAGTTACCGCATGAAATAACGAGAAAACTTTGGAATCAACCAATCGGCTTGTTAATTACGGCAGTTGTTACATTACTTGTAGCAAACACACTAAAATTGGAAAGTATTTCAACAGCAGGAAGCGTTGGTTTTTTGTTTATTTTTTCAATGGTCAACTATGTTGGTTTTAAATTGTCAAAAGAAATAAAAGGAAATAAAATCGTTCCATTTTTAGGGTTTCTACTCTGTGCCATAGCAACAGTTGTTCTGATTATTCAGCAATATTCTTCCAATAGGGTTGGTGTTTTGATTGCATTAGGAATTATCTTTTCTTGCTTTTTAGGGGAGTACATTTTTAAAAAGAAAGAAAAGAAAATGCTTTAATTACAATGTAATTTGGTTTTAGATTTATTGATCCTGAAACAGAAGATTTTTTCAATGTTCGTGTGTTTGGTGGTTTAGATGGTCATCATGTTATCGGTGTAAAACACGGTACTAAATCAGGTGCAATTGGAGAATTTACAAAAGACGATTATACAAACCTTATTTTAAATGCTGATTTAGGTGTTGATTTGTTTTTCTTATTCGTTGATGTTGGATACCAAATTGGTTTAACTCCAGTTCATGCATCAGGAGATAATGCAAAAGCAAGTTCTTTCTATACTAATTTAGGAATTAGAATTAAGTTTTAATTTTAGCCTTCAAAATTATTGAAAGGGAGAGTAGAAATACTTTCCCTTTTTTATTTGGTGTAAAAAGGCATTCTTTTCACTAAATACATGATTGTGTAGGGGTAAGCATCTTGAGATGCGAAAAAAGATGTTTTGTTTTGTTTGAAGATATTTTGACCGTGATCATTGAAGACATTTACACTTACAGTAGTTTGGTAATCAAGCTGTGTACTTGTAGAAGAAGAACGGTAACCATAGGCGTTGTGGTGGTTGTAATACGTTGACCCATAACCTGTACTATAAGATGTTGTTCCTTTCAGGTTAACAGTTAAAACACTGAATACAATATATTCAACCCCTAAAATATTTGCCAATTCTGGAACTGAAAATGTGCTAATATTTGCATCTGTTATTTTATTTTTTCTCAACAAATCAACCGTTACCATTGGGTCTTGAATAACCATAGGACCGGCATGGTCTACCAAAACTTTATACAGCTCTTTCTGAGCATTTTTTTCCATGATATCGTTTTTTCGCTGAGTTCCATCTTTCACATAAATAAAAGGTAAAACAGCAATCTTATTGGTGTGATTAACCATTGAATTATCAGATTTTTTGTCTGCTTTAATTGGATTAAATTGTTCAATTCTCCCGCTTGAAAATTCAATTTTACCTATTTTGTTGATAGGAATATGATAAACTAAGGTTTCACCAGAATGAATAAAATCAATTGATACATCTGAAATAGAGGCAACTTTTCCTTCTTTAATTTCCCCATTTGTCATAATGATTCTATCTACAGCTGAGTGTTGGATGGTAGAGTCTTGTGTGTTTTGTAAAAAAACAGCATTATTTATAAATAAAATAAGAAGTGTACTTAAGATTATTTTCATGGTTTTTTATTTTTCTTCCGATGGAATAGTTTATTCTTTTTTTTCGGTTCTTCCCCGTTATTTTTCTTTTTATGGAAAAGATGTAGTTTGTCTTTGTGTAACGTCCCTTTTTTTCTTTTACTTTCTTTCTCTAAAACCTCCTTCGGAAATTCTTTTACGGCAACATTAAACATTCCTTCAATAATTCCTCCTAACCACATTCCAACAGAGCCTTGCCATCTTTTTCTTTGAGAATTGAAATGCGCACCAACCAATTCACCTTTCTTGTTTGGATTATTTTTATGTGTAGAAGCATTCGCAATTTCTGATAACAAGAAAAAACGTTTCCGAGCATCTTTTTTCTTATAAAACTCAATTTTTAAATCAGTGTATTTAAAGATAACACTACCAGTTGTCCTATGAGAATTCGCTGTTCCGTTGAAAGAAATTTCATCAATATAACCCGAAGAAATATCTGCATTTGCAAATTGTTTAATTAAAGGATTAAGAATTTTGAAAGGCATGTTCTTAATGGAACCCATAAATTGTTGATAGTTATTAACTGTGTCAGATACAAGAATGTGTGCAGTTATCCATAAACTACCTCTTTTCATGAATTTTCCTTCTGCAAAAAAAGTCAACGTGTCGGTAGAGTTTACATCTGTATTGAAATTAGCAATGTAACCATTGTTGATTAAAAAATTAATTTTTGCCGGTTGGTTGTGTGTTGAATTCATTAATTCAAAATCAATATCAACTTGATTTAACTGAATTGTATCCACCATAACAGGTATTGGAATGGAGCGTATAAGTTCGTTAAAAACAGATTTTTTAAAATCAGAATCTAAATGTTTTTGATTGTTTTTAAAAATATGAATGTAGGAGTTTTTAACATTGATTTTTCCAACTTCAATTTTTGTGTCAAAAATGATTTTTTTCAAGTCAATGCGATTAATATCTATTGTTTCAATCATAACATTGACTAATTCTTTATGATTAATAACCTCCTTACTCGCTTCTTTTAAAGATTTTTTTGTATTAATATCAATGTCTTTAAAAGATAAATTTTTCTTTTTACTAGAAAGTGACATCGAACCCATTTTGTAGGTGTAAAACCCTTTCAATGGTGTAAATGATGGCGCTGTGGATTCTATTGAAACCTCTTGGAATGAAAGAAAGGATTTGTAATCATTGAGAGTTGTTAAATCCAGTTCTATTGTATTGACGTCAACTAAAATCGAACTACTCTCAAAAGTGATTTTTTGTGTTTGAAAATCAATAAATTGAACACTTCCTTCATCGAGTAAAAAACGATTAATTTTAACAGATGATAAAATAGACTTTCCTCTTCTATTCTTTACTTCACTATTTGAATTTGTTTTTTTATTTTGAGTGAAGACTTTTAAGTTAGGTTCTTCCAAGAGAATATTATCTAAATCTAAAGTAGATCCTAAGAGGACATTCCATGTACTAATTCTTTCAACTTTAAGCGTTTTAGCTTCAAAGAAAAAGACAGGAAACTTCTCCATACCAGCTAAATCTGTTGTGTCAGAAGTGAATTCGGCTTTATTTACAACAAATGAAATTTCAGTTAACCCTATATCTTTTTCAATTGATTCGTAATTTAAAGAATAGAACGTCCCGAATTTTTTTGAAATAAGTTTCTGTAAACGCGCATCAACAATATCATCTAAGAAGAAGTAACCTAACGTGAAAATAAGAACACTGAGAACAAAAAATGTTGAAAATGTATAGAGAAAGAATTTCTTAGTAAAAATTTTCATCTTGTTTAGTGTTGGTTGGAGTAGTAAAAGTAATTTTTTTGAACTTCTTTTGCAAAGATTTAATAGAAATCAGTTATATTGGTCTATGCGTATTTATTTATCCTTCATTTTTTTCCTTTTTATGACCTCTTTATCAAGTGCCCAATCAAATTCAATCTATGATTATTCTTTTATTGATATTAAAGGAGATACAGTTTCTTTAAGTCAGTTCAAAGGAAAAAAAATTCTTTTTGTAAATGTTGCGTCTCAATGTGTTTATACAAAACAGTACGAACAATTACAAGAAATCCATGAAAAATATAAAGAAAATTTAGTAATCATTGGGTTTCCTTGTAATCAGTTTTTAATGCAAGAAAAAGGCTCAGATGGAGAAATAAATTCATTCTGTAAAAAAAATTATGGAGTTGAATTTTTAATGGCTTCAAAAATTTATGTGAAAGGAAAGAACATTGACCCGATTTATTTATGGTTAAGAAAAAAGAAATTCAATGGTGTAAAAAATAGCCGTGTAGGATGGAATTTTAATAAATTCTTGGTGGATGAAAACGGAAAGTGGCTGGCACATTTTAAATCTAAAGTTTTACCAACGGATGATAAATTAGTTTCGTTGTTAAAGTAAAAAGTGTTTCAAATATGAATTTTAAATTAGTACTGTTCTCTTTCCTTTTTTTTTCTAATTCCTTCTCCCAAGGTCCAATCGATGGGTTTTTTAAATCTAAGAATGAACTTGATCTTGCAGCTTCAGCTAGTTACAGTTCTGCGCCTAAGTATTTTGCAGGAACAAAACTGATAGATTACCCCAGGAATCAATCCATCGTTTCATTGTACGGTAATTATGGCTTAAGTAAACGCTGGAATTTGATTGTATCCTTACCTCTTATTAATTTTAAGCCGCAAGATATTGCGCTTTATGGTAAGTTTAAACTAATTGCTAAACGTTTTAAAAAAAGTGAATGGTCCGTGTTTCCATCTTTTGGTGTGTCTGTTCCAACGTGGAAGTATGAAACACAATCTGGACAAGCAATAGGACAGAGAGCAGTGCAATTTCAACCTATTTTAGTAACGCAGTTCAAATGGGACAAAGGTTTGTTTGTACAAGCTCAAACACATTATAATTATGTGTTACAACCTGTTCCATCTTCTTTTAATGCTTCTCTTAAAATTGGTTTTGCTGGAAATAAGTTTTATTACGATGTGTGGTTCGATTATCAAAATGGTTTTGGAGATAAGGATTACCAAGGAGCTGTTTCTTTTGATTCTTTTCGGGAGTTAGTCACATCTTACCAACGAGTTGGAGGTGTTGCTTACTATACAATCAATTCAAAACTAGGAACTTTTATCAACGGGAGTTACACCTTTTCAGGTAGAAATATGAGCCAATCGTTAAACATTGGTGCTGGGATTGTTTTTAAACTGAAAGTAGGTAAAAAGGTTTAAATTCTCAATTTTTTAAAACAAAAACACCTTGATAAAAGCGTAAACTTCGTTTAAAATATTGTTCACTTTCTACAATAAAACCGGCTTCTTTAATTAGAACATCCGTATTTCTGTTTAAGTTGCACCCATCTCCTACAATTTTCCAAGCAGGGTTAACAATATTTTGAAGTACTCTTCTTATTTTTTGTTCGGCATGAATATGTTCCAGAATAATTAATTTTCCAGAAGGTTTTAACCATTTTTTGAATTTTTTAAGCGCCAATTCATTGTGTGGTATTGTGCATAAAACAAGCGTTGATACAATATAATCCAAAGAGTTTTCTGCAATTACCTCTTCCAATTGAGGATCTGTTACGCCAAAATTATAGGTGGTTATTTTTGCTTTTTGTGGTAGCTTTTGTAATGATTTTTCCAACATATAAGGAGATGGTTCCACTGCAATTACCGCTGTATTTTTATGAAAATGCTCAAAATTAACCCCCGTACCAGAACCAACATCGAGGATTTTACCTTCTAAATGTCCAATTAATTTTTGCCGAATCGGATAGAATTCCTTCTCTAAATCCGTCATGAATGAATCATACTTTGTGGCAAATAATTTTTTATAAAAACGCATTTTAAGAAATTTGAATGTAATCAGTTAACGAAAGGAAATCCATCTTTCCTCCATTGTATCATCCCTTTGTCTAAGTCAATAATATGACAAAAACCAATTGCATATATTTTTTTGGCAACAAATAAACTTCTGTGTTGTGTTTCGCAATAGATCAAAACAGTTTTAGACGTGTCCAGTTGCATGGTTTGTAATTCTTTTGAAAAATGACCACCAAAATAACTAATATTTACCGCATTTTTAATGTGTGATTTTTGGAATTCAGAAACTGTACGAACATCAATAATAATCACATTTGAATCTTCTGCATACACTTGATACTCCTTTGCTGGTAATTCTTTGTACACATTCTCTTTGCTTAATTTATGAATGGAACAAGAGGCTAAAAAAAGTACACTAATGAAATATATTTTATACATAATTAGAACGCAAAAAAAAAGTCCTGATTTACTAAATCAGGACTTTTAATAATTAGAAATATTGGTTGTATGCTTCTGCTAAATTCTCAGCAATCATTTCCGAAGTTGCACCCTCAATGTGATGTCTTTCTAAAAAATGAACCAACTTCCCATCCTTGAATAAACCAATAGATGGCGACGATGGAGGGTAAGGTAAAAAATAGTTTCTTGCTTGTGCTGTTGCTTCTCCGTCAACACCAGCAAAAACAGTCCCTAATGTTGAAGGAACTTTATCATTCGTTAAAGAAATCTTAACCCCTGGACGCATATTTCCTGCTGCGCAACCGCAAACAGAATTTACAACCAACAATAAGCTTTCTCCACTGTTTTCAATTATTTCATCAACTTCATCTGCTGTTGTTAATTGGTTGAAACCAACTTCTAACAAGTCTTCTTTCATTGGCTGAACGAGCTCTGGTGGATACATATTTTTTGTTTTTTAAATTAAAATAAATTTTTCAATTGCAAAGTTAGTGTTTATTCTTCGTTGAACAATTTATTTGGTTGAATCACTTTTACTGAAACGGTTAATGTCTACTTCATTACTTAAGGGTTTGTTATTCAGTAAATAATCGACAAATTCTTTGGACAATAAAGGAGTAAGCATATATCCTTTAGCTCCTAAACCATTAAAAATGTGGTAATTTTTAAATTTTGAATGGGTTCCAATCACAGGACGCCTATCTTTAACTGTTGGGCGTACTCCTGCAATTTGATCAATAACTTCCACTTCCTCGTCAATAATGAACGACAAATTATCCAAAATATGCTGCTTAGATTCTTCCGTAATATCTGTGGTGGTATTATGCCATTCATAGGTGGAACCAACTTTAAATGTTTTGTCTCCTTTTGGAAGAATGAAACATTTTCGATTCAAAGACACATCTTCTGGTAAACTCGTAGATTTTACCGTAATAACTTGTCCTTTTGTTGGGTCGATCGGTAAATGTTTAAAGAAAGGGTTGTCTTTATTTAAATAACCCTGGCAGAATATAATTTCGTCGTATTCTATATTTTTATATAGAGTTCCATCGAGTTCATTGAAATTAAATTCTTCTCGGAGAATGCTCCCTTCTTTTTCAATTTTCTTCATCATTTTTTGATAGAAGAGGTTTACATCTAAAAAATACGTCTCATTTACTCTGCCTGAACCAAAAGGATTCTTCCCACCAGAATATGAATAATCATCTGGAGAAACCTTGTTCATGTACTGTTCAAAATCTTCACGCTTTTCCTTCTTCAACCAGAAATCTCTTTCTTGTTCACTAGAGAATAACCTACGAATTGGTATTGGGAAGAAAAAATGACTCTCCGTTGTTTCCTCAAGTGTGTTGTAAAATGATTTTAAATATGGAAGAAATTCATCCACTCGCCAACTTTTTGTCATTCTACGAAATACAAGTGGATTGATCATTCCAACCGCAACCCTTGAACTAAAATTAACTTCATTATCCACTAAAGTGACTGCACAATTGTTCTCTTGGAGCTGTAAACTAACGCAAATACCAGCTAAACCAGCTCCAACAACTAATATTGATTTTTTTTCACTCATTTTATTTATTTTGCAATGGCTAAAGTTACGACACTTATTAATAAATTGGGGTTTATTTCATGCAAAGCATTCATCATTGCTTCAACAGTTGAGCCCGTTGTAATTACATCATCAATAATTAACACATGTTTGTATTTTTCGATGGATTTATTGACTTTAAAAATGGTTCCAACATTATCCCAACGTTGGAAACGAGATTTTTTTGTTTGAGATTCTGAGTGTACAGAACGAAGAATGACTTTTTCATCAACTTTTACAGGAAATGACTTATGTAAACCTTCTGCAAGTGCTAAACTTTGGTTATACCCTCTAATGAATAATTTTTTAGGGTGAAGTGGAACAGGTAAAATACCATCAACATCTTCAAATTTTGGAATAGTTCGAATAACTTGACCAATTTTTTCACCAAAATAAATGGCTAAATCAGGATTGCTTTGATATTTAATGGAAAACAATATGCTTTGAGATGCTTTTTCTTTCTCAAAAAACAAATGCGCATAAGTTTGATGTACCTTTTTTCTTCCCCAGAAAAGTTTATCCATTTCTGTGGGTTCGGTGTACAAATGAAAATTGGTGGGAGAAACTTCCATGGAACAAATGGAACAGAGATAGTCTTCAGATTTAGCTAATTCTCGTTCACAGCCTATGCAACAATTAGGGTAGATTAAATGAAGAATATCATCGAGTATTTGCATGTTTTGGTTTCTTATTCACTAAAGTACAAAAATGAATTAAATGAAACAATAGGATTCTAGAACAATCAATAACTTCAGCTCAAAATAATTTTTAGAAAAAGTTTAAATCTGTGACTTTTCTCTTATTTTTCTTTGAATTTCGATGTAATTAAGGTCGATTTTTCACAAAGTATTGTGCTTTTTAATATTTCTTTTGGAGAAATATGTAATACTTTTTTACCCCCTAAAATTATTCTCAAATAGTATAATATTATAGTCAAAATTGAACGATATTCTATTTTATTCATTTGAATAAAATCATGCCAAACTATATGCACATTTCCCTGTTAAAAACATTAAAAAATTAAACTTGACAATCGTTAAAAACAGCGTTAATTTTATAGAACCAAATTTAAACCCTTGAAAAGTAGGACTTAAGATAAATAAGGTGATTTTATCGACAAATTAACAATTTATGACTGTGAATATCTTTTTGTCATTGTTAATAAACTCGCAACTGTCGAACTTTAAAGGGTTTGAATCTATGAATGTTAATAACGTTTGGGAATTGTGAATTTCTTCATTTGTTAAATGAAAGTTTTTTGACAATTTTTGTATGCCTCTAAAGGGTGAGTCAACCGCATTTAATTTGCACCCGATTTTCAGTTGAGAGGAAATAAAACTTTTACAGAAAGATTTAAGACGGCAACAAGGCGTTGCTGATAATATATTTTAGGCTAAAAAATTTAAGTATGGAAATGGAAGAACCAATATTGAAACCGAATAAAAACAGATTTGTACTGTTCCCTATTCAACACGATGATATCTGGAAAGCATACAAAACACAAGAAGCTTCTATTTGGACTGCTGAAGAATTAGATCTTTCTCAAGATATTTACGATTGGACAGAAAAATTAAACGATAATGAACGTTACTTTATTGAGCACATTCTTGCGTTTTTTGCTGCATCAGACGGAATTGTAAATGAAAATTTGGCTGAAAATTTTGTAAAAGAAGTACAGTACACGGAAGCAAAGTTTTTCTATGGTTTTCAAATCATGATGGAAAATATCCATTCTGAAACATATTCTCTTTTGATCGATACTTACATTAAAGACGACAAAAGAAAAGATTACCTTTTCAATGCGTTAGAAACTTTTCCTCCGGTAAAGAAAAAAGCGGATTGGGCATTGAACTGGATCGATAATGGGAATTTTGCAGAACGTTTAGTTGCATTTGCAGCAGTAGAAGGAATTTTCTTCTCAGGTTCTTTCTGTTCTATCTTTTGGTTAAAGAAAAGAGGCTTAATGCCAGGATTGACTTTCTCCAACGAGTTAATCTCACGCGATGAAGGAATGCACATGGAATTTGCCGTTCTTCTTTACAATGATCATTTGGTCAATAAATTATCGAAAGAAAAAGTACAAGAAATAATTACCGTAGCTGTAGATATTGAAAAAGAATTTATCCTAGAATCATTGCCTGTAAGGTTGATTGGTATGAATGCTGACTTGATGTCTCAATACATTGAATTTGTTGCCGATAGATTATTGACAGAACTAGGTAATCCGAAAGTATACAATGCAAAGAATCCATTTGATTTTATGGATATGATTAACCTGCAAGGGAAAACTAATTTCTTTGAAAAAAGAGTTGGTGAATACCAAAAAGCTGGCGTTTTAAACAACGATGGTGATACCACATTTACAATGGACGAAGATTTTTAAAAACCTATATAGAAAGAAATTAAAAGCATGTACGTAGAAAAAAGAGACGGAAGAAAAGAAGCTGTAAAATTTGATAAAATTACAGCACGCATCGTGAAGATGTGTTATGGATTAGATCCTTTGGTGTCACCAGAGGCAGTAGCCATGAAAGTAATCGAAGGTTTATTTGATGGTGTAACAACTACTCAATTAGATAACCTTGCCGCGGAAGTTGCTGCAGCAAAAACAATCGATCACCCAGATTATGCATTACTTGCTTCAAGAATTGCTGTATCGAACCTTCACAAAGAGACAAAGAAGACGTTTTCTGATGTTATGACGGATTTATATACGTACATCGATCCTAAAACTGGAGAAAATGCATCTCTTTTATCTGATGAGGTTTATCAAGTTATTCAAGATAACAAAGAAAAAATTGACTCAAGTATAATCTATGATAGAGATTTTAGATACGATTATTTTGGTTTCAAAACATTAACGCGTTCTTACTTATTAAAGTTAAACAATATTATTGCTGAACGTCCACAGCAAATGTTAATGCGTGTTTCTATTGGAATTCATAAGAATGACGTTGATTCTGCGATTAAAACGTATAATTTAATGTCTGAAGGTTGGTTTACACATGCAACGCCAACTTTATTCAATTCTGGAACACCAAAACCACAAATGTCTTCTTGTTTTCTTTTAACAATGAAAGAAGATAGTATTGAAGGAATTTATGACACATTGAAATCATGTGCTCGTATTTCTCAATCTGCTGGTGGTATAGGTCTTGCGCTTCACGATATTCGTGCAAAAGGTTCATACATCAAAGGGACTAATGGTCAATCTAATGGTATTGTTCCAATGCTACGTGTATTTAACGACACTGCTCGTTACGTTGATCAAGGTGGAGGAAAACGTAAAGGTTCTTTCGCAATGTACATCGAACCATGGCATGCAGATGTGTTTGACTTTCTAGAATTGAAGAAAAATCACGGAAAAGAAGAACAAAGAGCAAGAGATTTGTTTTACGCACTTTGGATTCCAGATTTATTCATGAAACGTGTGAAAGAAAATGGAAGTTGGACACTTATGTGCCCACACGAATGTCCAGGACTTTCTGATGTACACAGTGAAGAGTTTGAAGCTTTGTATACAAAGTATGAGAATGAAGGGAAAGGTCGTAAGACAATTAAAGCACAAGATTTATGGTTTAAGATTTTAGAATCTCAAATTGAAACTGGTACACCTTACATGTTGTACAAAGATGCTGCAAATGCTAAATCAAATCAACAAAATTTAGGTGTAATTAAATCATCTAACTTGTGTACAGAAATTATTGAATATACCGCACCAGATGAGATTGCTGTTTGTAATCTAGCTTCTTTAGCATTGCCTAAATACATCACAAACGAGAAAACATTCGATCACGATAAATTGTTCGAAGTGACGTATCAAGCGACATTGAACTTAAATAAAATCATCGACGGAAATTATTACCCTGTTGAAGAGGCGAGAAACTCTAACATGCGTCATCGTCCAATTGGATTAGGTGTTCAAGGGTTAGCAGATACATTTATTCTTTTAGGAATGCCTTTCGAATCTGAAGAAGCAAAAGCTTTAAACAGAGAAATTTTCGAAACAATGTATTATGCTTCGATGACTGCTTCTAAAGATTTAGCAAAAGTAGAGGGGCCTTACGAAACAATTAAAGGTTCGCCTGTTTCTAAAGGAATTTTTCAATTCGATATGTGGGGAGTTACGCCAACAAGTAGATGGGAATGGGATGTGTTAAAAGAAGAAGTGAAAGAACATGGAGTTCGTAATTCATTATTGTTAGCACCTATGCCAACAGCATCTACTGCTCAAATTCTTGGGAATAACGAGTGTTTTGAACCTTATACATCAAATGTTTATACTCGAAGAGTTCTTTCAGGTGAGTTTATCATCGTAAACAAACATTTATTGAAAGATTTGGTAAAAGAAAACTTATGGAACCACGAAGTTCGTCAACAAATTATGGCAGACAATGGATCTATTCAAGATATCCATGTAATTCCACAAAAAATCAAAGAATTGTACAAAACTGCTTGGGAAATTTCTCAAAAAGCAATTATTGATCAAGCTGCTGATCGTGGAGCATACATTTGTCAATCTCAATCATTGAATATTTTTATGCAAAATGCAAACTTTGCAAAATTAACTTCAATGCATTTTTATGGATGGGAGAAAGGATTAAAAACAGGAATGTATTACTTGAGAACGAAAGCTGCAACAGATGCAATTAAGTTTACAATTGATAAATCTGCAATCCAAGAGCCAACTGCAAAATCATTGGTTGAAGCGGAAGAAGCTGCACAATGCTCTATCGACAATGGAGATGATTGTGAAATGTGTTCAGGATAGAAACCAATTTAGATAAATTAGATTAAAATAAACCCCTGGTCATCGAGCTTGTCGAGATGCAGGGGTTTATTTTTTTATATCTTTACAGAAAATAGAATAAAATGCTCGGACTCAAACTTCCTACAGACCCAAGATGGGTGAAATTAGTAGAATCAAACATCTCTGAAATTTTAACAGATCACGCTTGGTGCGAACAAAAAGCAGCAACAAATGCCATTTCTATTGTGGTACACAATTCTGAGCAAGAAGAGTTGGTAACAGATATGCTTTCACTCGCGAAAGAAGAGTTGGAACATTTTGAAATGGTGCACAATATTATCAAAGAAAAAGGCTTTGTATTAGGGCGAGAAAGAAAAGATAGTTACGTGAATGAATTAGCAAAATTCATGGTCAAAGGACGCGGGAGAAAATTTTCATTAGTGGATAGACTTCTTTTTTCTGCAATGATCGAAGCAAGAAGTTGTGAACGTTTTAAAGTTTTAGCGGATAATGTAGACGACGAAGAACTCGCAAAATTCTACCATGAATTGATGATTTCTGAAGCAGGACATTACACAATGTTTCTGAAGCATGCAAAAAATGTTGCTCCAGAAATAGATGTAGATAAACGATGGGCAGAATGGTTAGAGTTTGAAGCAAAAGTGATCCTAAATTACGGTAAAGAAGAAACGGTACACGGTTAAAAAAGACTCAACTATAACTGAACATAAAGAACTGAGCTTGTCGAAGCCTGAAGTTCAATCCGATAATTTTAAAGGTAAATTATTGCTTCTTTTTTATTTCTTCAGAAACAACTTCTAATTCTTTAAAAAAAGGTGCACCAAAAGCACGAATTATAGGTTCTTTTAGAAATTGATAAACGGGAACAGCTAGTTGTTCCCCTAAAGTACAAGCATCAGAGCAGATATTCCATACGTCATAGTTTAAGGCGGTGAAATCATCGAATTGTTTTACTCGAATAGGGTAGAGGTGACAGGAAATCGGTTTTTTGAAATCAGACTTACCTTCAATGTGGGCTTGTTCAACAGCACATTTAGTGATTCCGTTATCGTCAAAATATACAAAAGCACATTCAGCATCATTGACTAAAGAGGTTACAGGTTCATTGTCTTGATCCATGTAAAAAACACCTTGCTCTTCAACAATATCAACCCCTTCCTTTCTCATGAATGGTTTAATGACTTCAAATGTTTCTTCGAGAATGTCAACTTCTTCAAGTGTAAGTGGTGCACCAGCATCACCTTCGATACAACATGCGCCTTTACACGCATTCAAATCACACACAAATTTTCGTTCAAAAATTTGTGTAGAAATTATTTTATCATCAACCTCTATTAACATCTTTTTCTTTTTACAAATGTCTGCATTTCAATTGAAAAAATGAATGAAAATTTAAAGAACATTGTTTTTTTAAAAAATAGACGTATATTTGCACCGTGTTTTAAAGGTTAAACGCATGAATGAGGGGACGATTAGTCCCCTCTTTTTATAGCTTATGATTAGTAAAAAGAAAGTAGCAGGTTTGATTTATGACCGTATCGAAGAACTCGATAACGGTCTATTTGTAGTGAGTTTAAATATCTCAGTAGGCAATCAAATCTCAGTTGAGTTAGACAAACATGTTGGTGGAGTTTCTGTCAAAGATTGTATGTCTGTTTCACGAAATGTTGAACACAATTTAGATCGTGAAGAAGAAGATTTTGAATTACACGTCTCTTCGGCAGGTTTAGATAAAGGTTTGCGTGTTTTTGCTCAATACCAAAAAAATGTTGGTAGAGAAGTAAAAGTAAAATTGCACGAAGGTGGAAAAGTAGAAGGTAAAATGATTGAGGCAACACCTGATAAGATTACCATTCAAACGACACGTAAAGAACGCATTGAAGGAAGAAAGAAAAAAGAAACAATAGTGGAAGATCTAGTGTTTGAGATGGAGAAAGTAAAAGAAACAAAAATTGTTATTTCATTTAAATAAATAGTCGAAATATGGATAGTTTAGATTTGATAGAATCGTTTTCGGAATTTAAAGAACTGAAAAGTATTGATAAGACAACAATGCAATCAGTTTTGGAAGATGTATTCCGAGCGATGCTAAAGAAAAAATTTGATACTGATGAACACATTGATGTCGTAGTTAATATCGATAAAGGTGATGTTCAAATTTTCTTGAATAAAGAAATCGTTGACGACGGAGAGGTTGAAGATGAAAATATGGAGATTGCTTATTCTGATGCAATTAAAGTTGAACCGGATTTTGAAATTGGAGAAGAAGTAACGGAAGAATTTAAATTTTCTGATTTTGGACGTAGAAATGTATTATCACTTCGTCAAAATCTTGTTGCAAGAATCA
This sequence comes from uncultured Fluviicola sp., assembly GCA_964387525.1. Lineage (GTDB taxonomy): Bacteria > Bacteroidota > Bacteroidia > Flavobacteriales_D > Crocinitomicaceae > UBA4466. The sequence goes on along the minus strand of CAYLWS010000001.1, from coordinate 60,408 downwards.
TGGAACTTGAAAAAGACCACTTGTACAAAGTTTACAAAGAGAAAATTGGAGATATCGTTACTGGAGAGGTTTACCAGGTTTGGAAAAAAGAAATTTTAATCATCGATGATGAAGGAAATGAATTACTTCTTCCAAAATCAGAACAAATTCCTTCAGATTACTTTAAAAAAGGAGAATCAATTCGTGCAGTTGTTGCAAAAGTTGATATGAGAAACAGTAGTCCAGTGATTATTCTTTCGAGAACAGCTCCAGAATTTTTAGAGCGTTTGTTTGAACTAGAAGTTCCAGAAGTTTTTGATGGATTAATTACCATTAAAAATATTGTACGTGAACCAGGTGAAAGAGCAAAAGTTGCTGTTGAATCTTATGACGATAGAGTTGATCCAGTTGGAGCTTGTGTTGGAATGAAAGGTTCAAGAATTCATGGAATTGTACGTGAATTGAGAAATGAAAATATTGATGTAATTAATTATACAACAAATCCTCAATTGTACATTCAACGTTCTTTATCGCCTGCTAAAATTGTTAGTATTGATATTGACGAAGAAGAGAAAAGAGCAAAAGTTTATTTAAAACCAGATCAAGTTTCATTGGCAATTGGTAGAGGTGGGCACAACATTAAGTTGGGTGGAAAGCTTACAGGATACGAATTGGATGTTTACAGAGATGGTGAAGTAGACGTTGAAGATGTTGATTTAGAAGAATTTGCAGATGAAATCGATGGATGGATTCTGGATGAATTAAAAGCAGTTGGTTGTGATACAGCTAAGTCTGTTTTAGATATTGGAGTGAAAGATTTAGTTAAAAGAACTGACTTAGAAGAAGAAACAATTGAAGAAGTGTTTAAAATTCTACAGGCAGAATTTGAGTAAATTCGCGACAAAAAGAGTATATTAGGCACCAAGAATTGAAATTAATTTCAATTCTTAAGTTAAATTTAAAGGACGTATAATTTTATGGCCAAACCAAGAAGATTAGGCAAAACCGCATCCGCATTCAATGTTAGTAGTTCTACTATTGTTGAATTCTTGAAAGAAAAAGGGATGGAGGTTGTTGAAACACCGAACACTAAATTGACACCAGAGCAATATGATTTGCTGTGTGTACAATTTGCTGATGATCAAAGTCAAAAAGAGTTATCACAGCAATCGGTTGCTCCAAAAGAAAAAAAAGAAACAATTTCTTTACGTGATAAAGATAAACCTGAAGAAGTTGTTGAAGAAAAAGTAGAAGAGGTAATTGAAGAAATTCCAACTCCTGTGACTCCACCAACTCCAGCTCCTGTAGTTGAAGAAGTTGTTGTTGAGGAAGTGAAAGAGGTTGCCCCTGAACCTGTGAAAGAAGAAAAGCCGGCAATTGTTGAGGCTAAAGCTCCTGTAATTGAAAAAATTAAGGAAACAAACACAGATGAGAACTCTAAGGGACCTCATATTTTAGGGAAAATTGATTTGGATAAAATCAATACTAAAACTCGTCCGGATAAGAAAAAATCTCCAAAAGGAAAGAAAGAATCTAGACCGGAAGTGAAAAAACATGTGAAACCAGTAAAAGAGGTTAAACCTGTTGTTAAAGAAGAAAAACCAAAACCTGTTGTTGCGCCACAGAAAATTGAAAAACAAGCTCCAAAAGAGCCTGAAACAATTCGTGTGTCTGCTAAAAAATTAACAGGACCAAATGTTGTTGGTAAAATTGTGTTACCGGTTGAAAAACCAAGAACTTCGAACGCAGAAAAACGTAAACGTAAACGTGTTCGTAAAGTTGATGTAACTAAAAAACAAAACCAAGGAGGACCAAGGAAACCAAATACTCCAAATAGAGCTACGAACAATACTAGCAAAGGTAAATTCAAAAAAGGTGGTCCTAGAGTACCTAAACCAGAAATTACTGAGAAAGATATTCAAAAAGAAATCAAGGACACACTTGCTCGTTTATCAAACAAGGGAGGAAAGTCTAGAGGTTCTAAAAATCGTAGAAATAAACGAGAGAATGTTGCGCAGAAACGAATGGAAGAGGAAGCATTTGCTGAATTGGACGAAAAAACACTGAAATTAACAGAGTTTGTTAGTGTTTCTGAATTAGCAACAATGATGAATACAGGATCAACAGATGTAATTTCTGCTTGTATGTCATTGGGAATATTTGTTTCTATTAATCAACGTTTGGATGCAGAAACAATCCAAATGATTGCGGAAGATTTTGGATACGATATCGAATTTGTTAGTGCTGAAGTACAGGAATCAATCCCTGTTATTGTTGATAAAGAAGAAGATAAAGTAGCTCGACCACCAATTATTACGGTAATGGGTCACGTCGATCACGGTAAGACTTCTTTGTTGGATAGAATTAGAGATGCAAATGTAACGGAAGGTGAAGCAGGTGGAATTACACAGCACATTGGTGCGTACAGTGTAGAGTTGAAAGATGGTCAGAGAATGACTTTCTTAGATACTCCTGGTCACGAAGCCTTTACAGCGATGCGTGCTCGTGGTGCTCAAGTAACAGATGTTGTTGTTATTATTGTAGCTGCGGATGATGATGTAATGCCTCAAACAAAAGAAGCTATTGCTCACGCTCAAGCAGCAGAAGTACCAATGGTATTTGCGATTAATAAAATCGATAAGCCAGGTGCTAATGCAGATAAAATTAAAGAACAGCTTTCTACAATGAATATTTTAGTAGAAGACTGGGGTGGTAAATATCAATGTCAAGAAATTTCTGCAAAACAGAATTTGAATATTGATGATTTACTGGTTAAAATTGCCCTTGAAGCAGAAATGCTTGATTTAAAAGCGAACCCAAACAGAATGGCTGCGGGAACGGTAATTGAATCTTCTTTAGATAAAGGAAAAGGATATGTGACGAACATGTTGATTGAAACGGGTACACTTCGTGTTGGAGATGTTGTTTTAGTTGGAAGAAATTCTGGTAAAATTAAAGCAATGCACGATGAACATGGTGTTTCTGTTAAAGAAGCTGGACCAGCTAAACCTGTTTCAGTTCTTGGTATCAATGGCGCACCATCCGCTGGAGATAAGTTCCACGTGATGGAAGATGAAAAAGAAGCAAGAGCTATTGCTTCTAAACGTGAACAATTATACAGAGAACAAGGTCTTCGTACTACGAAACATATTACGTTGGATGAAATCGGACGTCGTTTAGCAATTGGTGACTTTAAAGAGTTGAACTTAATTGTGAAAGGTGATGTGGATGGTTCGATTGAAGCTTTATCAGATTCTTTATTACGTCTTTCAACGGAAGAAATTCAATTGAATATTGTACATAAAGGAGTTGGAGCAATTTCTGAAGCAGATGTGAATTTAGCATCAGCTTCTGAAGCAATTATTATTGGTTTCCAAGTTAGACCATCTGTAGCTGCACGTAGAATGGCAGAAGAAGAACAAATAGATATTCGTTTGTATTCTGTAATCTACAAAGCAATTGATGAAATCAAAGCTGCAATGGAAGGTTTACTTTCTCCAGATATTGAAGAGAAAATCATCGGTACAGCAGAAATACGTGAGACATTTGATATTACAAAAGTGGGTACAATTGCCGGTTGTTTTGTAACAAATGGAACAATTAAACGTAATTCTAATGTTCGTATTATTAGAGATGGAATTGTTGTTCATACCGGATTACTTGGTTCATTGAAACGTTTCAAAGATGATGTGAAAGAAGTGAAAAACAACTACGAATGTGGATTGAATTTAGAGAAATATAACGACATTAAAGTGGGCGATATTATCGAAGCATTCGAAGAAGTGGAAGTAGCAAGAAAATTAAAATAAGTTCATTAATACAACAAAGTTAAGTAAGAGATTTACTTAACTTTGTTGAATAAATAGATGTAAAATGGAAAATATTACACAAGCAGGAATGTTAGGAGCTCCTCAAATCATCTTAATTTTGGTGATCGTTCTTCTTTTATTTGGAGGAAAGAAAATTCCAGAATTAATGAAAGGTTTAGGTAAAGGTGTAAAAGAATTCAAAGATGCTTCTGCTAAACCAGAAGAGAAAGAGGATTCTGAAGACAAAAAATAAAACAATAGAATGTTGCGAACGTTTGCTGAAGTAAAAAATGCAATTTCTTCAGGGAGTACTGTTATGAGTATTCTCGAAAGTTATCTTGACGCCATAGAAAAAGGAAAAAATCTAAATATATTTTTAGAAGTTTTTGAAAATTCTGCGAAAGAACAGGCAAGAATTGTTGATGAAAAATTGAACAAGGGAACCGCAGGTAAATTAGCAGGAATGGTTATCGCTATAAAAGATAACCTTTGCTATACAAACCATAAAGTTTCTGCTTCTTCAAAAATTTTAGATGGATTCGAATCCATTTATACAGCAACAGCTGTTCAACGTCTTATCGACGAAGATGCAGTAATCATTGGTCGGTTAAATTGCGATGAGTTTGCCATGGGTAGCTCTAATGAGAATTCTTCAAATGGAGCTGTTTTAAATCCAATAAATCCAGAATATGTTCCCGGTGGTTCTTCAGGTGGTTCTGCTTCAGCAGTTGCTGCAGGAATGTGTACAGCTTCTTTAGGAAGTGATACAGGAGGTTCAATTAGACAACCAGCCAGTTTTACAGGAACGTATGGTTTCAAACCAACTTATGGGAGAATTAGTCGCTACGGCTTAATTGCGTATGCTTCTTCCTTTGATCAAATCGGACCGTTTACAAATTCTATCGATGATGCAGCACTTCTTTTAGAAGTTATGGCTGGACAGGATGAATTTGACGGAACAGTCTCAACAAAAGAGGTTGACAAATACTCTGAAAAGGAAGATTTGTCTCAACTTAAAATTGCGGTTATTCAAGAAAGTTTTGAAACTGAAGGCTTAGACGATGAAATCAAAAATAAGCTACAAAAAACAATGAATGAATTGACCAATCAAGGTCATACCGTTGATTTAGTTTCTTTTCCATATTTAGATTACATGGTGCCGACGTACTATGTACTTACAACAGCGGAAGCTTCTTCTAACCTTTCTCGTTTTGATGGAGTACATTATGGATATAGAAGTCCGAATGCAGTTGGTGTTGAAGAAACGTATAAAAAATCACGAAGCGAAGGTTTTGGTGAAGAAGTGAAACGTAGAATTATGGCTGGAACTTTTGTTCTTTCTCATGGTTATTACGATGCTTATTATACAAAAGGACAAAAAGTTAGACGAGTTTTGCAAGATAAAACGAATGAAATATTTAAAAAATACGATATCATTCTTTTGCCGACAACTCCAACTACAGCATTTAAATTGAACGATGTAAAAGATCCTATTGCAATGTATTTGCAAGATATTTATACAGTACATGCTAATTTAACGGGAAATCCAGCGATTTCAATTCCAATTGGGGAACACAGCAATGGACTTCCGTTTGGTTTACAAGTTATTGCAGATCATTTTGATGAAAAGAAAATGTTTAATTTTTCCCGCACGTTAGAAAATTTGAAAGTATAGAATGAAATTATTCAGTATTATAGTATTTTTATTGACCTCTTTGAGTGTGTTTTCTCAAGAGAATATGTCACATCAAGACAGTCTAGAAAACGCACGCGTTATTAGTACTATTGAGCAAAGTTTGGACTATTTTTATGCCGATTATTCTCCTGAAGGGAATTATGATTCAATTATTGATGCACTGAATTACGAACAAGATTCTGTACCATTATTTTCTGATTCAGTATACTGCGCTCGATTGTCTGAAATGAATGAAATGAGTCCATTTCATCTGGATTGTAACGAACAAACACTGAAAACAATTAAATTCTTTGCACGTAAAAGAAGAGGGTTTACAAGAGTTGTTTTAGGACGCTCTAAATTGTATTTTGATTTGTTTGAAGCTAAATTGTCCGAATATAACATGCCTTTAGAGTTAAAATATTTAGCAGTTATTGAAAGTGGATTAAGACCTCAAGTTAAATCGAGAGCAGGTGCACTTGGTTTATGGCAGTTTATGTATGCAACGGGTAGAATGTATGGATTAACACAAAATTCTTACATAGACGAAAGAATGGATCCTGAAATGGCAACTGATGCAGCTTGTCGCTACTTGAAAAAATTACACGGAATTTATGGGGATTGGAACCTCGCTTTAGCAGCTTATAATGCAGGGCCTGGAAATGTGAATAAAGCAATCAGAAGATCAGGAAATAAATTAACCTATTGGGAAGTAAGACCTTTTTTACCGCGTGAAACACAAGGATACGTTCCTAATTTCATTGCTGCGGCTTACCTTTTAACTTACCATGCGGAACATAACATTATTCCAATGGAAGCACCAATTCGTTACATACAATTGGACACGATGTGTTTCAATAAAGGGGTGCACTTTTCATCAATGGCTCAAGTTATTGATATGGAATTGGAAGAAATTGAACGTTTAAATCCAATCTATAAAAAACAATATTTACCAAAAACTCCAGGCGGACAATGTATCACTTTACCAATGCCAAAAATTGGAATGTTGATTGAAAAACAAGACAGCTTATTTGTCATTGAATCTAAAGACTACATTGAGAACAGATCGACACAAACTTCACATGTGAAACCTGCAACAAATGGCACTTCTTCATATCAATACCACAAGGTTCGTACAGGAGAAACGTTAGGTACAATTGCACAAAAATACAAAACAACCGTTTCTACAATTCAACGAATGAATGGCTTACATTCTACCAAAATATATGTTGGACAACGTTTAAAAGTAAAAAAAGGAACTAAAACAACAACGACTCGTTCAACTCCAGCACCTACAGGTGGAAAAAAATACTATTCTGTACGTAAAGGTGATACCTTTGGTAAAATAGCTCAACGCTATAGGTTAACTCAATCTCAATTGAAAAGGTTGAACCCAAGAATCAATATTAGCCGATTAAGTATTGGTCAAAAAATTAGAGTGAAATAGATTTGCTTGATTTTTGATTGATCGGAATTCAAAAAAACGATACGTAATGAAAACAATCAATATTTTATTATTTTCTGTTGTGTTTGCATTTCTTTTTACACAATGTGAAACAGGTAGAACTACAACAGAAGGAATGTCTGTAACGGGTAAAGTTGGTGAAATTCTTGTTGTATGTGATCAAGCTATTTGGGATTCTCCAATTCAAGAAACACTCGATTCTCAGTTGGTGAAATTCATACTTCCTTATCTACCTGATGTTCCCACGTTTCATTTAACGCATAGAACACCAAAACACTTTACGGAAGGTGTGAAGCGATTCAGAAATACCCTTTTCTTAAAAATTGATCCAGAATACAAAGGAGAATTTGGTAAAATCGAAAAAAGAACAGATGTTTGGGCAAAAGGCCAGCTAGTAATTGATGTTACCGGGAAAGATTACAATCAATTGATTGAAGCTTGTCAAAAAGGATTAGGAAAAGTTCACGATGAATTTGATGATATTTCTTGGGGAAGATTATTAAATAATTTTAAAAGACATAAGTCAACATCAACGAATAAAGCGATTCAAAAAAACTTCGGAATTGATATTGTTTTGCCTTCAGGTTCTAGGTTAGTAACAAAACGACCAAATTTTTATAGAATTGAATTCCCGAATGCGTCTCGTCCAATTGAATTTGTTGGTGTGAGTGAAGATATTGGCGCTATATTCTCAGGGGTAATGATTTATCAATACGATTATAAAGATTCCTCTCAGTTTACTCTTGAAACATTGTTAAAAGACAGAGATACAATGCTTCGATACAATGCGCCATCTGAGATTGAAGGAATGTATATGGGAACGCAATACAATGAATTTGTCTACCCAGAAGGAAATGTTGTGTCAAGTATATATCATGTCGATGGATATGAAATGAGAGGGATGTTTGTTTTTACTGGAAGACAGAAGTTTGGTACAGGTGGTGCATTTTGGGCATTTCATTTCAAACACCCAGAACGAAATAAATTAATGTGTATTAGTGGTTATGTTGACGCACCAGCTACAACAACTTGGACACATTCTATTCGCGAAGTTGAGGCAGTTTTAAGAAGTGTTCAGTTCAAAAAATGAAAGTTTCATCCACCATCATAACGTTAAATGAAGAAAGAAACATTGAACGATGTATTCTTTCTTTGCAAAAAGTTTCTGACGAAATCATTGTTTTGGATTCTTTTTCAACCGACAGAACAGAAGAGATCTGCCAGAAATTAAATGTTCGCTTTGTGCAACGAAAATGGTCAGGTTATGCTGCAAGTAAAAACCATTTGAATAGTCTCGCTAGTTACGATTATATTTTATCCATTGATGCAGACGAAGTGTTGGATGATGCATTAGAAAATGCTATTTTAGAAATAAAAAAGAAGGATAAGCCTCAATTGTATTCCGTTAATCGATTGACAAACTATTGCGGTAAATGGATCAAACATTCTGGATGGTATCCAGATGTTAAATTGCGTTTGTTTCCGAAAGAAAGTTGTCAATGGGAGGGTGAATTTGTACACGAAGAATTATCATTCCCAACGGATTTAGAAATCATTCAGTTAGACGGACACTTACATCATTATTCATATTATGATTATATTGATCATCGTCAGCGTGCAGATAAATATTCTACACTAACAGCACAGAAAATGAATAAAGCAGGAAAGAAGGCATCTGTTTTAAAACCATTTTTAAGTGGATTCGCTCGTTTTGTTGGGATGTTTATTATCAAATTAGGATTTTTAGACGGCTGGCAAGGTTTTAAAATTGCGCAAATTAGTGCTCAATCAAATGTATTTAAATACAAAGAATTGAGAAGATTAAACAAAGAAAAGTAATGAATCTAGATCATAAAACAGTTATCATAAGTCGAACAGACAGTATTGGTGATGTTCTTTTAACGCTTCCTATTTGTGCGTGGCTAAAACAAAGATATCCAACGGTTAAAATTGTGTTTTTAGGTAAAGGTTATACTAAGCCTGTAGTTGAAATGTACGAATTAGTTGATGAATATGTAGATTGGAATGATTACATCAATGTGCCGAAAGAAGTTAAAATTGAAAACTTTAGAGCAATCAATGCCGATGCAATCATTCATGTTTTCCCCAACAAGGAAATCGCTTCTTTAGCGAAGAAAGCAAAATTAACGCTCCGTGTCGGAACATCTCACCGTTCTTATCATTTGTTAACGTGTAATTCTCGTCCAAATTTTACACGGAAAAAATCGAACCTTCACGAAGCTCAATTGAACCATGAATTATTGCGCCCATTTGGATTAAAAACTATTCCAACTTTAGAGGAGATTTGTGATACAACACAATTTTTTAAAGTACCAAAGGTGATGTTGCCAGAGAATTTGCAGACTTTAAAGGAGGGAACAATTCTTCACCCTAAATCTCAAGGAAGTGCCAAAGAATGGCCATTGGATAAATACATGGAACTTGCATTAAAACTTGCTGAAAAAGGTGAATTGGTGTTGTTTACTGGAACAGAAAAAGAAGGTGAAATGTTTAGAGCTACTATTCCGAAGCATAAAAATATCATAGATACAACGGGTCAACTTTCTTTGGAACAGTTGATGGTATTAATTCACCAATCTAAAAACCTTGTTGCTTGTTCCACAGGACCGTTGCATATTGCAGGATATTATGGTGTGAATACGGTTGGACTATATTCTCCAAAACGACCCATTCACCCAGGTAGATGGAAAGCATTAGGAAAGCATGTACATATTGTAGTCAATGATGAATCTTGTGAGGCTTGTGCCAAAGGAAATGAATGCAATTGTATTCTAGACATTGCAATTGATGTTGTTGAGAAACAATTGAAGTAAATATTTACGCTAGAAACTAAATATTAAAGATGAAGACATTATTAAAATACATCATCTATACTAATTTAGTCGTTGCATTATCAGCGGGAATATTATCAGCGGGATTTTGTTTTATGCAAGAAATAGAATCTTGGGAATTGTATGGTTTGTTTTCATTATTCTCCACATTAGCAGTATACAATGGGCAGCGTTTATTTAAAACGAACGATAATAAAGAAACAGATTGGCTCATTTGGGTGAAAAATCATAAAAAAATATTGATTGCTATTGTGTTTTTTAGTTCGTTGATTTCGGCAGTATTATTCTTTTTTATCGACAATCATACAACTGTTATTTACTTTCTTTTTGTTATTGTATGTTGTATTTCGATTCTCTATGTTGTTCGAATTAATGGACGAAATATGCGAGAATTACCCTACATTAAAATTCATTTAATAGCTTTAACGTGGGTCATGGTCTTATTTCTTTTCCCAATGGTTAATGAAGAAATCAATGACTCAAAAATTGGATACAGTAGTGCATTCTATTTGTACGTTCTAGCGGTAACGATTCCTTTTGACATTCGAGATTTAAAATACGATCAAGTAAGTCAAAGAACTATTCCGCAACTTTTAGGTGTTTTTCGATCCAAAATCTTAGCAGTGATTTTACTGTTAATATCTACGGTGATTTTTATAATGTTAGCACCAACTTTAAGAGTCAATCCATTGTTTATTCTAAGTATGATCACGCAACTAGTTCTTATTCTAAAGATGCATAAAAACCGAGACGACTTTTATTGTGCAGGTTTAATTGATGGGGCAATTGCAGTGTTAGGCTTGAGTTTTTTTTTCTAAGTAAACAAAGATTTCACAACCTCCGTAATTTTTCCACACATGACTAATTCAATCTTATAATCAGACTGTTGAATTCCTTTGTTGTATTTCGAGATAATGATTTTATCAAAACCGAGTTTTTCTGCCTCATAAATCCGTTGATCTATTCTGTTCACTGGTCTAACCTCCCCAGAAAGTCCTAATTCTGCAGAAAGTGCAATGTTTTTAGGAATCGGCATATCTGCATTCGAAGATAAAACAGCAGCTACAACCGCTAAATCAATAGCTGGATCGTCTACTTTAATTCCTCCAGCAATATTGAGGAAAACATCCTTTGCGCCTAATTTGAATCCGCAACGTTTCTCCATTACTGCTAAGAGCATATTCAAGCGTTTACTGTCAAATCCTGTAGATGACCGTTGTGGTGTGCCGTATGCGGCTGTACTAACCAATGCTTGAACTTCAATTAACATCGGACGCATTCCTTCTAACGTTGCACCAATTGAAATACCACTTAAGCTAGCATCTGTGTTAGTGATCAAGATTTCAGAAGGATTTTCTACTTGACGTAAGCCGGTTCCAAGCATTTCATAAATACCCAATTCATTGGTGCTTCCAAAACGATTTTTAATGGAACGTAGCAAGCGATAAACGTGATTTCTATCTCCTTCAAATTGCAAAACAGCATCTACCATATGTTCCAATACTTTCGGACCAGCGAGAGAACCTTCCTTGGTAATGTGTCCAATTAAAAAGACCGGAACATTGGTTTGTTTTGCATAGCGCAATAATTGAGCAGTCGTTTCCCTGATTTGAGAAATACTCCCTGGTGAACTCTCAATTTGATTGGAAAATAAGGTTTGTATGGAATCAATCACTAAAACCTGTGGCTGAACTTGTTCTGCTTGTTTAAAAATATTTTGAATGTTGGTTTCTGTTAGAATAAAGCAGTTTTTATTTGTGCCACCAATTCGTTCTGCACGCATTTTTATTTGTTGTTCACTTTCTTCTCCCGAAACGTAAAGAACTTTTAAATCCGTCATGGTAACGGCCATTTGCAAGAGTAAAGTAGATTTACCAATTCCCGGCTCACCTCCAAATAATATGAGAGACCCTAAAACTAATCCTCCACCTAAAACACGGTTGATCTCCGCGTCATTCAGTTGAATACGATTGTGTTCTTGTGGCTCAATCTCATTTAATGACATTGGTGTTGCAGCACTCTTCGATTTTGAAAAAGCAACCACCTGAGGAACCTGTTTTTCTATAATTTCTTCAACAAATGTATTCCATTCGTTACAAGAAGGACATTTCCCCAACCATTTTGGAGCTTCATGTCCACAGTTTTGACAAAAAAAAGCAGATTTTACCTTAGCCATAGTTCAAATTTGAATGACTAAAGATACAAGAAATTGTGAAATTGAATAGGATGAAATTTATTTCTATCGATTAACGAGCTTGTTCTAAATAGATACGAATGTATTTCCCGCTTTCTTCAATAAAAACAAACTTTTTCATGTTCCAACGGTGTGTAGCACTTCCTTTAGAAAAAACGAGGTAACCGTCTTCGATTTTGACACTTTCTAGCCAAACCCCACCATATTTTTTTTCTAACCCAGCAGAAATTAGGACAACTTCTGAACATGTTTCACAAGCTTGAATGTATTTCAAAACATCCGTACTCTCTGTTTGAGAAAATGAATTTAAACTGAAAGCGAAAAATGCTACTAAAATAAGTGTTGATTTAATCATTTTGATAATTTTATCCTGCGTAAGATTTACGACCGAATTGTTTGCATTTCTTTTTTCTCTTTTTGTTCATTCTTCTTTGTTTACGCGCTTTCTTTTTTCTTTTATCAAAAGAAATGACTGCTTCAATTTCTTGATTGTTTTGAGAAGAAAATTCAGTCATTGTATCGGCAGAAGCAATGAATGAAAATAGAACGATAAAAGTGGAGAGTAAAAATTTCATGTAAATGTATTTTGTAACTATTTGAACGCCAAAACTAAGGCTTTATTTTGGAAATCGGAAAAAAATTATTGGTTTGCTCTAAAAATAATGACTTTCATACCCATGTAATCGTCAATTTTGGAATATACAGACATGTTGTTTTTTTCAGCAACGTTGATTGAAGCCTCGTTTTCATGATGGATAATTGAAATAACAGTTGAGCATTCTGCGTAAGTAAACATATAATCTCTAAAATGAGTTGCCAGTTCGGTTGCGTAACCATTTCCCCAAAATTTAGGCAGCAGTGAATAAGTGATTTCGTATTCAAATAAACCGTCAAACTCTCGCATACTAACACCACCAATTCCAATCAATTCATCGGTTTCTTTGTGCAAAACTTTTAGTTGACCAAATGCACCATCGTTCCATTTTTTAATTTGTCTGTCAATCCAAAATTTTGCTTTTTCTTCTGCTGTTTTTGTCGAATTTTCAAATCCTATAAAACGTTCTGTTGGATTGTTCACAAAAAATGCTTTCCATAATTGAGTATCTTCCGCTGTAATTGGAACATATTTTAAACGAGTACTTTCTTGAGAATAATAATCTTTTTTGGGCTTAATGAAAGGCAAACCATCTTTTTTCTTGGTCATTGTAAAAGTTTTTAGCTGATCTTGCGTGGTTTTTAGCTTTCATTACTCCCGAATTCTCTGCTAAATTTGTTTCTGTTCTACTTTCTTGAAAACGATTCAACCAAAATAAAATTTCTGCAATATTACATCTCACAACAGCTGTAATTTTTTTGTTTACCCTCGCTTTCTTATCCGATGGAGTACTTTCGTATAAGATTGTATTCCATTGTTTCAAGGCTTCTTCCAATGCTTCTTTCGCAAGTAAATGGTCTTTGTCAGAACCGACTTTTTGAAATGCAGCAACTGTAGCAGAATGTGCTTGATTGAAATCAGAATAATCATATCCTTTGAAACGTTTTACAGTGTAAATTTCAGTAGAACGCGTTTTTACAACAAAACCCAATTGATCATTGATTAATGCATTTACATTTTTCAACGCTTTCTTACGGGCAATCGTTTCTAATTCTCTGTAAAAGGATGCTTTGTTCTCTAACCAGTAAATATCAAATTCATATTGACTGGAGTAACTCTTCATTTTGTACGTTTGAGTGTTTTGGAGAATAGTTTCTTGCAAAACAACTCCATTGATAGGTGTTTCAAAACGAATAGAAATGGGCAATTGATACTCACAGGTGTATTTGTATTTTGTATTTGTGCCTGATCCACTTTTCTTCATTAACACTCGAATATTTCGAATAGCCTGAATATCAACGGTTAAAATTGAACCACCCAATCCTTTGGTAAATCCTTCAATATTTATTGCCTGATGAGCGGACGCATCTGAAAAAGGAGAATTCAGCATTGGTTCAATTATTCTAGAATAATCTGGAGGAGTAGGGTAAATCGGAGCTTTTGGTTGAGGAGAGGCACTCTGTTGATCAGCATTGGCATTTTCTTTCTTTTGCCATGCAGCTAATTGTCTCAAATACATTATTTCTATAGCATCTCTTCTTCTTTTGTATTCTAAAAATGCTTGTTCATAGTTTACTTTTTTAGCTTGTAATAATGTTAAACTATCTTGATTGGATTGCTCGTAAGCATGCTCAACTCTGATTTCATAAGTTTGGAAAGGTTGCTCAATATTCACCATTGGAAATTGAGTGAATGTAAATGAAACACGATTATCGTTGATGTTTTGACCCCAAGAAAAAGGAATAATGAAAGAGATGAATAGAAATAATACTATTTTGTTCATTGTACTTAGTTTTTTATAATTCTTTTTGTAAACATCTGATTTTTAACAGAAAAGGATAGAAAGTAAACCCCTTTTGGTAAATTTTCGAGCGTTAATACAAATTCCTGACCAATTGTTGAAACCACTATTGTTGAATTCATTACTTCTTTGCCTAAAACATTTTTTAGCTGAAGTTGAATTTCTCCAATGCTTTCCTCAACTTTAATTTTTATTTCATTCTGAAATGGATTGGGGGAAATAATGAAGGATTGTAATGATAAATCTTCCAAACTACTTGTATTGTCCGGAACAGTTATATCTATAGAAGTTGTGCAACCATTGTCGTCCGTTATTGTTACCGTATAATCTCCATGACATAGATCTGTTGCGTTCGCAGTCGTCTGATTCGTAGGATCATTCCAGCTATACGTATATGGCGATTCTCCTCCAGAAACCAATACAGCTGCAGAGCCATTGCAATTATCTGTATCAGACGTTAGAAATGGAGTAGCTTGCATTCCTGCTGGTGAAGGTACGTAAACACAAATATCATCTACTTCTCCAAGATTATCTGTGACGGTAACACAGTACGTTCCTGTAGTTAAATTTACAATAGATTGTGTGGTTTGATTACCTGAATTAGCACCCCAAAGATAAGTATAAGGTCCCTGACCTGCATTTGGTTGTACTGTTGCAGATCCATCATTCTCTCCAAAACAAGAAACTGGAGTCTGCGAAGGGTTTAAAGCTAAACCGTTACTGGTTGGGTAAGTAACCAATGTTTTTAGAAAAACAGGCATATGATCAGACATATAATAAAGTGCATTGACAACACTGTCTGGATATTGCGTGTTGGTTGGGTTAGACAGTAAGCTAGAATTGTAGTGATTTCCATCATTCCCAATAGCATCATAACTTCCAGAAATGTATTTCAAATCATTTGAACCTGAAAAAAGATTGTTGGAAAATAAAATCTGGTCAAAACGATCGTCAGTACCACCAGAAGCTCCACAATCTAAACCACCAGAAGTTCGGGTAGATTGTGTATGGATGTTAGCAAAAGAGCTATTGTTATTCCAGTTACCAGGTGTGTTAATTGGGTCTTTCATTTGATTAAGACCTCCTGAAATTAAAGTTTGATAACAAGATTCATTGCTTTTGTAAACGTTCAAATCTCCACACACAAAATGATGTCTATCCTGTGGACGTGTTGCAATGAAGTTGCGTAATAATGTTGTTTGTGCATTTCTTGTTGCTTGACTGGAAGAAGAACTTCCTGCTTTTAAGTGGCACATGTATATTTCAATAAATGTTGTATCGAAAAAAACACCTAAATTGGGGTCGTTGCAATATAGAATGTAATGGTCAATATCCCGAACACTTGTGATAACTACATCTTGAGAAAGAAGAATTAATTTGTCGGAATTATAATACAACATGTTATGTAATCCTTGGGAACTATTATTGTTACTGTGAAAATTCGCTGCGCTATAATTGGTTGTACCAAAAACATTCAACGAGCGATTTAAAATACTATCCGCGCCTTTTTGGTTTTGTATTTCACAGGCTACAAAAATATCCGGCTGTGTGTATCCAATAATTTTTCGTAAAGTATCAAATCGATTGGGAACTGCAGTGTTTGAACCACAAATTGAACTTCCGTCTGGATAGTTCAATAGATTGTAGGACATTATTGAAATAGTATCTGTTTGCGAATAACTGACAGATAAAAACAGAATAAAAACAGGTAAAATAATTTTGTGTAGCATAACGGTACTTAATTTATACCGCAAAGATACAATTATTCTTCCTGTTCTCTTCGCTTCATTTTTTTCTCTGCAGGTGTAGGTTCTACCACCCAATTGCTTGTATAAGATGTTAAATCAGTGGAAGAATTGAATTTATCAATACTAATTTTACCATCCATGTATTTCGCAAATAAATTAAATGCTTTCTTATTCTCTTTTTTCAAGACCATTAAGGTTGTATTGATCGATGATTTAATCGCAATAGGAATTCCTCCCCCTAAATCTGCCCAATGCCCACTCAGTAATAAATTCTTCACCGGTGTAGAATAAGAAGCAACTCCTGATTTATAATTCTCTTTCCCTGGTTTATGCCCCATCATTGTCCCGTTTTTATTTCCGGTATAACGTAAATGTGTTATTGGTGTAGCAATGTCACAATAAATAATGTGATCTCTTAAATTTGGCGTTAATTTATCTTGTACTCGATCGATGAGAATATCAGCATATTCTTGTTTGATTCTATTGTATTCTTCTCCTCGAATATAATTTCCATCTTCATCTCTTTCACAACCCCAAGTGTTGTTCTCGTCCATCCAAGCAGGAATAAGTATAGTCACTGTTCCATGCTCAGGTAGAGCAAGCGTTTTATCTCTAACGGTAGAAGCTAAAATGTGAATTCCACTTTTGTGTGGATCTCCTTTTCCTAGCTTTTCTCTTTCTTCGTGGGAATCAGCTAAATAAATAACTTCTTCTCCAAATCCAAGGTCCTCTGCTGGGCAGTCTAAGCCTAATGCAACTGTCATTGCTGAAGAATACATTGGAGCATCTTGTATTTTAGCGATTATTTCTTGTGGAATAGCATTCTTCGGAAGCATTTTTTCAAACAACGTTTCAGCATCACAAGCGGCGATAACATAGTTACTTTTGATTTCGTAAACCTCGTCTCTATGTTCAAACCGAACACCTTTTGCTTCATTATTTTCGACAATAACTTCTGTCACTTTCGATTTAAAGAAAGCATCTCCATCCATTTCCTGAATAGAATGAAGCAACCATTCTGGAAAACTTTGAGAACCCCCTTTTGGAGGCAATTGAAAATTCTTTGAATACGCCCAAGAAATTGGAATTAAACAAGAAAGTAAATCCGGTTCTGAACTAAAAACACGGTGCAATTTTTTATTCGAAAAGTAGTTAGAAAGTCCTTTCTCAAGTCCTTCGTTGCCAACATATTTTAAATGAGGAATAAAAGGAATCGCAAAACGCAACATTTTTAATCCATGAAAAGGAACCTCATACCAACTCATGGTCTTCATTGTTCGACTTAAGTTCGAATAATTATCAAATGACTTTGCAATTCTCTTTGCATCTCGGAAAAATTTATTGATTCCTTTTTCATCTTCAGGAAATTCTTCAATCCATTGTTTTTTGAGCTCATCTGGTTCGTCAGTCACCATATAATCGTATTCATCACTGACGAAACGACGAATGTTGTGTTGTTGTTCACATTTTGGATAATCATTTCCAATAATTTTGAAAATTTTTGTGACCAATCCATCTTCTCCACAATAATTTAACCAATGAATGGCAGAGTCAAAACGAAAATCTTTCCTTCGAAATCCTGCGAGATAACCCCCCGGACGATTGTCCATTTCTAACAAACAACACGTTAATCCTGCGCGTCTAAACAATGCTGCAGAAGTTAATCCACTAATTCCACCGCCAATAATGACAACATCGTATTCTTTTTTGGGCTCGATTTTTCTCATAGGTTAAATATCGGGTACAAGATATAAAGTTTAATTGAAAGAGAATTAATATCTTTACAAAAGCAAACTAAAAAACAAAAAATGGGAAATAAATGGCCGTATATTATTTTTGGAATAGTGATGTTACATCTTGTAGGTGGTGCAATTTGGCTGGCATTTAAAATGAGAAAGAAGGATTAAGGTAAAACTTAATCTTTACGAACAATCATTCATTTTACAGTGAGTTAATGTAATCTTAGTTGCTTTCCAATAATTCTTATTCTTTACCTTTGTACCAAATTAAAACAATACAAAAATGCCAACAGTTAAATTAACAACAGATCTTTTTAAGAAAGACATTTTCGATTATACAACAGAAAAAGAATGGAAATTTAAAGGAGACAAACCTGCTATTATTGATTTTTATGCAGATTGGTGTGGACCATGTAAAGCAGTTGCTCCAGTTTTAGAAGAATTATCGGATGAATACAAAGATAAAATTGTGATATATAAAGTGGACACAGAAGTTGAACAAGAGCTTTCTGCTGTTTTTAAAATCCGTTCTATTCCTTCGATGTTATTTATTCCAATGGACAAACAACCAATGATGCAAGCCGGAGCATTACCAAAAACGGCTTTATCAGAAATTATTGAAAAAGAATTATTGTAAGGATTTATTCCTTTGATATCAAAAGCAACTAATCTAATTAGTTGCTTTTTTTGTACCTTGCACTATGCAAAAAATACTCATCAAAAATATCAAAGGTCTTGTTCAATACGGAGAAGATTTACCCCACTCTAGAAAAGGAAAAGAAATGAAAGAACTTCCTATTCTCGAAGATGCTTTTTTAGCCATTGAAGATGGTGTGATCGCAGCATATGGGAAAATGAGTGATTGGCAAGGGATTACTGATTGGAGAGGAATCGAAATCATTGATGCAGAAGGGAAATATGTTCTCCCTGCTTTCTGTGATTCCCATACACATACTGTATTTGCTCAATCACGTGAAGAAGAATTTGTAGATAGAATCAATGGACTTTCTTACGAAGAAATCGCATTAAAAGGTGGTGGAATTCTTAATTCTGCTCGTAAATTGGCTGAAATGTCTGAAGACGAACTCTTTAAAAATGCTTTGGAAAGAGTCAATCGATTGAAATCATATGGAACTGGTGCATTGGAAATTAAGTCAGGTTACGGCCTTTCTGTGGATGCAGAATTAAAAATGTTACGCGTCATTAAACGATTGAAAAAAGAATGCGACATCGAAATAAAAGCTACTTTTTTAGGAGCTCATGCTTTTCCTCCAGAATACAAAGAGAATCATCGTGGGTACATTGATTTGATTATCAATGAAATGATTCCAACCATTCAAAAAGAACAATTGGCAGATTACATTGATGTTTTTTGTGAACGAAATTATTTCTCGGTAGAGGAAATGGAAGAAATTCTTCAAGCTGGAATAAAAATAGGACTACAGCCAAAAGTACATGTAAATCAATTTACATCCATTGGTGGAGTAAGAAAAGCGGTGGAGTTAGGAGCACTTTCTGTAGATCACTTAGAAGAATTGTCCGATGACGATATTGATGCATTAAAAGGATCTTCAACAATTCCAACGATTTTACCAAGCTGCTCTCATTTCTTGAGTATTCCCTTTGGAAATGCACGAAGAATGATGGAGAATGGTCTCCCAGTTGCGCTCGCAAGTGATTTTAACCCAGGTTCTACACCAAGTGGAAACTTAAGCTTTGTTTGGTCGTTGGCTTGTGTGAAAATGAAAATGACTCCAGAAGAAGCGTTAAATGCATTAACAATTAATGCTGCTGCTGCCATGAATATTTCACATTCTCACGGAACAATTTCTTTAGGAAAAACAACGAAAGTTATTTTAACCAAGGAAATTCCAAGTTTGGCCTATATTCCTTACTCATTTGGTGATCAATTGGTAGAACGATTGATTTAATAATAAATATATGATCTCTAAATTGTTTTTTTTCTGTGTTTTAATCATTTCTTTCAATGGTCTTGGTCAGGATACTCTTTTCTTTGAGAATGGAAATATACAGTCCATCTCTAAAGTGGAGAATAATATTGTTTCCTATTACACTTTTTTTAAGAATGGTACTCTTGAATCTCATTCACGAACTTTTTTATCAACGAATGAGTCTACTTTATTTTTTTACTATAATGATGGAAGCCTTGCATCAGATTGTGGCTATTTTAATGGTGCCCAAAATGGTGTATGTCATGAGTACTATCAAAATGGAAACAATAAACAAGTTTCAGAATATAATCAAGGAATTAGGAATGGTAGATTTCAATTATTCACTGAAACTGGTGTCATTATCGTTTCAGAACAATATAGAAATGGTCAATTAAATGGTCCAGCAAGTTATTTTTATTCAAATGGTACATTAAAGTTTCAAGGGGAATTTGTAGATGGGGAAAAAGAAGGAGAATTTGTAAAATATAAGAAAGACGGCAGTGTTGAAAGTGTGAAAATGTATGAAAGTAGTTTTGTTACAGTAGATAATTTTCAAGAAAAAAAGCTAATTGACTCGCTTTATGAATGGAATGAAAAATATCCAGATGGAGCAATCTTTCAAAAAGGAATGATGAAAGATGGAAAACTGAATGGTGACTTTTTTGTTTTTCACCAAAATGGTACATTGATAAGTGAAGGAAAGTTCAAAGAGGGTCAGAAGGATGGGGAATGGTTTATCTATGATGAACAAGGGGTTTTAAAAGAGGAACAATTTTATAAAAAAGGCTTAGAAATAGGAACATGGTTATTTTATACAAACACATCTGTTTTATACTCAGTTTTTACATTTAAAAAAGGGGAAATTATAACGGTAAAAGAATTTTCAATTGACCATAAAGGGGTAATTCAATCTGTCTTAATTGAAAAGGATAATAAATTAGAATATACTCACCCAGAAGGTAAAACAATCGTTAAATATAGGAATGGAAATGTTTTTTTAGTCGCTTTTTTTAAAAACAACAAAAAAGAGGGAGTTTGGAAATGGTACACTAGTTCTGGAGAATTATGCATTGAAAGAACTTTTGAAAACAATTTAATTGTAAATGAAGTATTTATATGTGAAGCTCCCTATTCTAAAGAATATTAATATTTTTTAGGGTTGTTTTATTCGATTGTTTTCGTAACTTAACATCCATGTATAAACTTCTTTTTCTATTACTTCCTTTCTTTTCTTTTGGACAATCTCCAAAAGCTCTTTTATGGGAAATATCTGGCAACGGTTTAGAAAAATCGTCCTACTTATTTGGTACCATTCACAGAAACGACAGAGAATTATTCAATTTCTCAGATTCAACGTATGTGGCTCTTGAAAAAGTTGATGGAATAATGTTAAAGGTTGATATTTCTTCCGTTTTTGACTCCTATGATTCAAAATACGGCAATGTTAGTTTCACATTTGATCGAAATGGAAAACCTTACGTGAGTCATTTATATGACAGCCAAACCAAGTATGGAAACGAAGCAGGATTTCCTCAGTTTATGGATGCATACTTTCAACAATACGGTGAAAATGCTGAAAAAGATTTTTATGCGCTTGAAACAATCGAAGAGCAAGAGGGGATTCAATTGAAACCACATAATAATGTTTTTCAATTTGAAAACTTGTACAACAATGATCAAAATGTAATTCAACTCTATTTGAGGGGAGATATTTTTGTCTTAGATCGATTTCTTCGTGAAAAGGTAAAAAATTACGATGAAGGCTATAAAAAACTAATCGTTGATAGAAATCTGAAAATGGTTTTGAAACTGGATACAATTTTAAAAAGTCAACGCAGTGTTTTTTGTGGAGTTGGAGCCGGTCATCTTGCAGGAAACGGTGGTTTTATTGAACTGTTAACAGAAATGGGATACTCAGTGCGTAGAGTGGAAAGTACTTATTCTGAAATTAATGAAGCTGAACAAAAAGTAAAAAGTTTTTCCTTTTACCCACTGGAAATTGACTCACTAGAACTCAGTGCCGTTTTTCCTGGGGAACCATTATTGGTGAAATCTGACCTGGAAGAATATGATTTTAAATTTATCTACCGAGAATATGGACAAGGGAATACGTATATTCTTGAGTTTTATTCGTTGAAACAAAAAGAAAACCTGACCGATTTAGCAGAAAAATACATTGCTTGCCCTGAAGAATCTCATGCTTATATGGTTGAACTGAATAATGGATATGGAGGAGAAGGAGTAGAAGGTCTTTCTGACGCTTATCCTCAAGGATATTATTGGACAAGAATTCTTCTTTCTCAAGATTATTTCGTTGTTCTTAAAGCATATGGTGGTAAACGTTTTATGGCTTCACAAAGAGCACAACGATTTTTTCAACAAGTAGAATTGGATTAAAATTCGCAAAAATCAATTGAATATATTAGATTAATGATTATTTTGGTGTGGATTTTAAGAAAACCAAACCATGAAAGATACTCAATTTATTCCTCGGATTCAGCAAAAAGAACTGGAAGAAAAAATCAATTCGAATAAGCTAATTATTGTACAAGGTCCTCGAAAAGTAGGAAGAAAAACCTTGATTAAGTCTATTTTAGAAGAGAAAAATTATAGTTATTCTTGGAAGGATTGCAGCGATAAAAAAGAACGAAAATGGATAGAAAATGAGCATGACTTTCAATCCAACACTTCGCAATGTATTGTACTTTACGAAGCTCAATATTTACAGAACCTTGCAACGATTATTGATGAGGTTCTCAGTGATAAAATTAAAGCAACACTAATTCTTGTCTGTTCCTATAAACCTCAAATCAAAGCAGATTTATGGACGGCATTGAGAAATGCAGAACTGATTGTTGATTTTTACGCACCATCTTTTTCAGAATCAGCGCAACATTTTGGCTTGCCGAATGAAGAAAAATTATTGGAAGAACGGTTAATTTTTGGTGCATATCCTGAAATTTTAGCCAATCGAGAAACAGCAGAATCACAATTGCTAACAATCATTGAAGATGCAATCTTTACCAATCTCCGTGCTGGAGAACGGATAAATAAAGAGGCTAAAATGATGAAAATGCTTCGTTTATTGGCTTTTGAAGTAGGAAATACAATTAGTTTTAATGAAATTTCAGAAAGATGCGATTTAGATAATGAAACCGTTGAACGTTACATTCAATTGTTAGAAGATGCATTCATTCTCTTGCATATAAAATCATTTCACAATGGAAACCGGTACGAATTGAAGAAGTCTAACATGGTTTACTTTGTAGACAATGGCGTAAGAAATGCGTTGATTCAAAACTTTAACGACATTGATTTCAGAAATGACATGGATGCGCTTTGGAAAAACTACGTGATTTCAGAAAGAATTAAATGGATGCGAATGAATAGAATTAAAAACCCTTATTTTTTCTGGAAAACGCATACAAATCAACAAATGGATTTCCTCGAAATTAGGGACAATAAAATTTTTGCATACAAAACAGATTGGAGGAAGAAAAAGCAATTAAAATTTCCTAAAAGTTTTTCTGAATCTTATCCAACTGCGAAAAATGGAGTGATTAATCGTTCAACGTATTGGCCATTTTTAACGAAAAAAAACTAATTCTCTTATGATGAACTTTATTCCAAAAATTGCTAAATTTATTCATTCTGAAGAATTAGATTTAAGTCATCTAACCATTGTTTTGCCATCGGAAAGAGCGAAAAAATACCTGACTTCTGCGTTGTTTGAAGTGTATCAAAAACCATTGATTGCTCCAACAATGATAACGATGGATAAATGGATCAAATCGTATTCACCAGAAACGGTTATCGATAAAACAAGAGCGCTTATAAAGTTGTATGAAATTCACCAAAAAGAAGTGTTTAAATCGACTTCTGAAACAATGAATTACAACGATGAATCTTTTGATGAATTTATAAAATGGGGAGATATTTTACTTTCCGACTTCAATGAGATTGATCGATATTTACTGGATGCAAAGCAAGTGTTTAAAAACCTTACAGATATAAAAGAAATTGAAAACTGGAGTTTTGGAGAAGAAAACTTAACCGAAGCACAGATACGATTTATGGAATTCTGGGATCGGCTTCCGGGATATTATTTTGCTTTAAATGATGTTTTATCGAAAAATTCAACATGTTATAGCGGAAAATCATTTAAATATCTCGCCAATAATATAGATGTTGTTTTTAAAGAAGATAAAGATCACCGCTTTATTTTTGCAGGTTTCAATGCATTATCAAAAGCTGAATTATCGATCATTCGTCAATTGGAAACAATGGATAGAGCCGATATTTTCATTGATGCGGATGTGTTTTATCTGGAAAATAAATCTCATGAAGCAGGTTTCTTTCTTCGAGAATTACAAGCTGAATTAGGACAAAAAAAGTTGAATTTTGTCGGAGATAATTTGAGCCAGAATTCTCTCCATGTTAAAATGATAGAGTGTGCCCAAAACACAGGACAAGTGAAAGTGGCCTCGACTGTTTTGAGTGAATTATCGGAAGAAAGATTAAATGAAACTCTTTTACTCCTTGCGGATGAATCTTTGATTGCTTCTTTATTGAAAAATCTTCCTAAATCAATTGGTAAAGCAAATATTACATTAGGATTACCAATACGTAATTCTTTAATGAAAACGTGGGTTGAATTATTTTTCTCCATTCAAGAAAATAAAAAACGATTCCATACCGATGCTATTTACTTCAATGACATCAAAGATTTCACAAAGCATCCTTTTGTTTTAGGAATGATCGATGAAGAAGAGAAGCAGTTGTTGGTTAAATTAGAACAAAAAATTATTCAATACAATAAGATATTTGTTTCTTTTGAACATCTTGAAATAGGTAAAATAACCCGAGAGATTCTTTCTTTATTAGTAATGAATTGGAAAATAGATTCACCGGATCAAACATGGGTTGAGCCGATGAATTTTATTCGTACAATGAATCAATTAATGTACAAAAATTTGGGAGAAGAATTGGTGTTTGAGAAAGCTATATTAGAAGGTTTTGATTCTTCCTTGATTGATTTTCAAAACATTATTTCGGAAGGAATTCCACCAATGGGGTTGAAATCATTTAAACAATTGTTTAACCAACATTGGGGGAATAAAAGTATCGCTTACCATGGAAATCCATTGGAGGGATTACAAATAATGGGATTACTTGAAACACGGATGTTGGATTTTAAAAATATCATTTGTATTGGAATGAATGAAGGGAAAATGCCACCGACGAATCCAATTCAGACAATGATTCCGATGGATTTAAGGGCTTATTTAGGGCTACCAACTCCGCGAGAAAAGCAAGGATTATTTGCTCATCACTTTTATCGTTTATTGCATTCTTGCGAAGAATTAACGGTAACATACACGAGCGCCTTAGAATCAATCGGAAGCAATGAACCCAGTAGATATTTGATGCAATTAGAACTGGAATTAAGTAGAATGCATGCGAACATTGATGTTGAGAAAAGTGTTTATACGTTGAAGGGCGAGCAGAATACAATCAAAGACAGTATTGTGAAAACACCAGAAATTTTTCAACGCTTGGATGACATGCTATTAAAATCGAGTTCAGCTTCATTGTTTAAAACGTATACGACTTGTCCATTGGATTTTTATTTCAAACGAGTCATGGAGTTTGGGGAGGAAAAGGAAGTTGAAGAAGAGGTTGAGAGCAGTACTTTCGGTACATTTATCCACAATACTTTAGAAATTTTGTACACCCCTTTTGCTCGTTTTGATAAGGATGGCGTAAAAAATTCACCTGCTCCAACCAATATCACGTCATACGATGTTGAAAAAATGCTAAAAGAGTATGAGTTAATCATTTTCAATCAGTTTTTAGCTCATTTTAATAACGATAAAGATGCTTTTTTATTGGGGAAAAATCGATTGTCATTTGAAATGGCAAAGAAACTCACACATAATTTTTTAAAAGCAGAAGTGACGTTTCTTTCCGAACAGAAAGAATTGGTTTTTATTGAATCACTAGAATCCCGTTTTGAAGAAATGATTGAAATTGAAGTGAATGGTGTTCAAAAAAAAGTTAATTTAATGGGGTTTGTAGATCGAATTGACCGTGTGGGAGATAAGATCAGGATTATTGATTATAAATCAGGAAAAGTTGCCTCAACAGACGTCAGTTTTTTTCAAAGGAATAAAAAAGATTCAGACGAAGAAGTTGTATTGAAAAAACACAGATCTTTAGCAGAAAGAAAGCACATACTACAATTGACGCAATATGCTTATTTGTATTCTAAAAAAGAAGGTGTCATTCCAGAATCTTCCATTATCTCTTTTATTTCAAATAACTTTAAACCTTTTGTTTTAACTGCAAAGGATTACGATTTAGAAGAATTTATTGAGAATTACCCAGAATACCTTGGGGAAATATTAACGGAAATGTATAACGATGAAATTCCTTTTGAACATAAAGATCAGGGAGAGTATTCGTATTGTAAATATTGTTAAAGTTGAAAACAAAAAAAAACCTGAAAAGAGTCAAGATGGTTCGCAAACCGGAGGTAGAAACTCTTTTCAGGCTGCCTGCAAGGGCAAAAAACTAAGAATATAAACAAACCAAAAAGTTTACATTCAATTCAAAGACGTATCGGTTATCAAAAAGGTTGGCTCATAAAAAAACGCTTTAATTCATTCACTCATCAACTTGTGGTTGAAAAGGGAAAAATTAAAGCGTAATTTTGTAAAATATTTATTTTTTAGTAAAGCTCTTCTTTCAAAGCATTACGGTAATCTTTGATCTCTTCACGGTTAATTTTATGATCCGCTTTTAAAAGAAGTGTCAATAAATAAGACAAATTTTCGTTGTCTTCAATTTCAATTGGGTATTCATTTTCTTCTTCGTCTTCTTCAAATTGAGCTTGAACACCAAATGTTTTGTTCTCTTCCAAATACTCATAAGCCAAACGCAAAACTTTTGTAACCAATGGATCTTTTTCAACTTTTGCTTGATTCTCTCTTAAATCTTTTAAACTCTCGATTAAACCTTTTGCCTCAACGCCATCTTTTTCAACTTTTTGAATGATTTCGTTTAATTTTTTATTTGCAATTTCTGTTTTCATGCTTTCAAATCTGTTTTTCTAAAGAAAATTGGTACAATAATGACCACTTTCGCCTGCAAATGTAAACAAAGTAGCTTAATATTTTGCAATGTCATCGAAAAACAATCTTAAATTTTATTATAAAACGGTCTTTTTGCCAAAGGAAACCTTAAATTTGTACTATAGTCAAAATACATGGATTTAATACTAACAGGAATATTTACAGGTTTTATACTCAGTATAATGATAGGTCCTGTTTTTTTTGTGTTATTAGAAACCAGTATTCGAAAAGGCGTCAAAGCAGCCATTGCTTTTAATTTAGGAGTAATTGTAAATGATATTTTATATATCGTGATTGCTTATTTTTTCTTTGCGCAAGTTGAACAACTAAAATCCGGAGATGACAATTCTGTCCTTAAAATAATTGGAGGTTCACTTTTTCTTATTTACGGTGTTTATAATTTTTTCAAGAAAGTAAAAGGAATTAAAATAAATAAATTAGGCGATGAAAGTCATGATTTAAAAGGATATCTCTTACTTGGTTTGAAAGGTTTCCTTCTTAACCTAGCCAATCCAATGATTGTTTTTTATTGGTTTTCTGTATTAACCATGGGAGCCAAAGATTCTTCTGGACCTGGTGAAGGTGCCGATATGCTCGTTTTTGTTTCTGCGATTTTAATCACCTTTTTTTCCATTGATTTATTGAAAATTTTTGGCGCTAAAAGTTTACGTCCCCTTGTGACAAACAAAGTTCTGAAAGGATTAAATCGTTTGATTGGAATTATTTTTGTCGGATTTGGAATTGTTTTACTTTTTCAAGGAATCCGTGGATAAAGATACCGTAACATTATTCTAAATTTTAGTTATTACTTAAAATATTACCATGAAATTGATCCTCATAATCTTAAGTTTTCTACCTTTTTTAACCTTTTCTCAAGAAGTAAAAAAAGAAAACCTGTCTAAAAATAAACAAACGTATTGGGATGTAAATAAAGTCCATGTGCAATCGCGCGGTAAATATTATGTTGATCGTTATGGGGAAACAACC
This sequence comes from uncultured Fluviicola sp., assembly GCA_964387525.1. GTDB lineage: Bacteria > Bacteroidota > Bacteroidia > Flavobacteriales_D > Crocinitomicaceae > UBA4466. The sequence continues at coordinate 32,479 of CAYLWS010000001.1, read as the reverse complement.
GAAAAACACGGGAAATGGGCCTATTATGATAAATTTGGGAAGGTGGAAGAGATTCGCAACTACTACCGAGATATGCTTCAAGGGAAAGTGGTTAAATTTTATCCCAATGGTCAAAAACAACAGTTGGGATTTTTTAAATACAATCGGCAAGACAGTTTATTCACAGAATGGTATGAAACAGGTCATTTAAAAATCGAAGGATATTACCAAAAAGATCAACCAATTAATAATTGGAACTATTATTATCGAGACGGTCGACTTAAATCTGTAGAGGAAATTAAAAGTGGTGAAGATTATGTCTGGGAATTCTATTTACCCGATTCATTGCATACTCAAACTATTATTGAAGGAACAGGTGAGATGACTTCTTTCTACACAACAGGAACAGTGAAAGAATGGTATAATTATAAGAATGGGAAAAAAGACGGTCCTTTTGAAGAAATGAGTATTTATGGTTATTCAACGCTAAAAGGAGCGTTTATCAATGGCGATAAAGAAGGTGAATGGTCTTACTTTTATTATACTGGAGATAAAGAGAAAGTAAGTCATTACGCTGAAGGTGTTCTCAATGGAGCATATCAATATTTTTATGACAATGGACAAGTTAACGTAGACGGTCAATATGAGAACGGCTTAAAGGAAGGAGAATGGACTTGGTTTACCAATTCTGGCTCTCGAGACATGCAAGGAGCGTTTGAAAAGGGAAAACAACATGGAGCTTGGACGTACTGGCATCCTACAGGAGAAATAGCATATCATGCTCATTTTAAAAATGGTTTACGATCTGGGGAATGGACTTACCTCTACAAAAATGGTAAAACGTTCAAAAAAGGAACATTTGATAAAGATTTGAAAAATGGAATGTGGCGTACTTGGTATGAGGACGAAACTCTTTTGATGGAAGGAAAATACGTTAACGGAAAAGAAGAAGGAGAATGGGAAAATTATTGGGCAAATGGAGAATTGAAAAACAAAGCGACATTTACGAAAGGAAAATTAGACGGTGAATGGTTATCGTTTTACCCTTCTGGGAAACAAAAATTAATCGGAGCGTATAAAAGTGACCTTAAAAGTGGTGAATGGCAAGAGTTTTTTGAAAATGGTAAACCCAAAGATGTTGTAACGTATAAATTGTACAAAAAAAAATCCAAAATGGACTACAGCATCATGAAAGATTTTGAAGTGTTGGAGAGTAAGAAAAATGGTCTTTCTGTTTCTTATTCTGCCAAAGACTTTAGAAGAACAGAAGAAGGTAGTTACAAAGAGGGTTTAAAACATGGAGAATGGATTGCTTATTATCCTGGAGGGAAAATGCCAGCTGTTATTTCTCATTATAAAAACGGGAAATTAAATGGAGTGATGGAGCAATATACGCGCAGAGGAAAAATAATGTCTAGTATTCAATACAAAGACGGATTAAAACATGGTTCATTTAAGATTTACGACAAAAAAGGAAACGTTGTCAGTGAGAAAAAATTTGAACATGGAATGCAAATCATCGAAGGAAAAAAGAACCAACAAGGAACGTTTTCACCTGGAAGATAATCTTGCCTGAAAAAGAGAGGAGTTAATTAGACAGTCTTTGAACTTTATTTCTCAGGGATCTTAAATTTGTCTTAACCCCTGTTTCCCCTAACTTTTAACTAAGTATGGATTCTAAATGTACGTTGTCTGGAATTACACCAAAATGCATTAAAGGTTTCTCTAATCGATGAGTTAAACACTTTCTCTTTACAAGAAAAGTGCTTTTAAGTTTGCAGTAAACAGTTTTATTGCGATAGCAAGAAGGATAATTCCAAATACTTTTTCCAAAATAGCAATTCCACCTTGTCCAAGGAAACGCTCAATTTTTTTGGTCATTTTAATTACGATGAAAACTAAGATCATATTAATAAGGATGGCCAAAAAGATATTGATGGACGAAAACTCCGCACGTAAAGAGATGATAGATGTCATAGAACCAGCTCCTGCAATCAAAGGGAAAGCCAATGGAACAATACTCGCTGTTTTACCTGTAGGTTCATCACGAAATATTTTCACACCCATAATCATCTCTAAGGCCATTGCAAAAAGAATCAATGCACCAGCAACAGCAAAGGCTTCTACTTCCACGCCAAATAAACCTAAGATAGATTTTCCTAAAACAAGGAAACTGACCATGATAATAAATGCAACAATACTTGCCCTAAAAGCATGAATATCACCCGATTTTTCCTTTAATTTTATAATGATGGGGATAGAACCAACGATATCTATTACAGCAAACAAAACCATGGTTGCTTTTAACAGGTCTCCCCAATTGAATTCACTAAAAAATTGATTCATAATTGATGTTTTTTGATGAAAATTAAGCTAATATTTCGGTTTCTACAACTTTCGGTAAGTAATTGTGCTCCAATAGATGTATTTTTTCTTGTAAACTTGAAATTGTTTCATCAAGTGAAATTTCACAGTAGAATTGCGCAATATTTCGACCTTTATCGAATTCTGCATTGACGTAATGAATTGTAATTCCTGTTTCTTTTTCGTTGTTTGCTAAAACAGCTTTGTGAACATTTTCTCCAAACATTCCTTTCCCACCATAATTTGGAAGAAGAGCTGGGTGTAAATTAATCATTTTACGCTCAAATTGAAGAATAAATTCTGCAGGAATCAATCGTAAATATCCAGCTAGAATAACCCAATCAATTTGTTCTTTTTGACAAATTTCATTTAAAAAAGAAGCATCTGCCACTTGTTCATTTGTAAAACAAAAAGTTTTCACACCGACCTTTTTCGCTTTCTCAAGAATGGGGGCCGTTTCTCGATTGCTCAAAACAAATGCAACTTCAATAGAAGTATTTCTTTCGAAGTATTGAATTAAATTCATTGCGTTTGAACCTGATCCTGAAGCAAAAATGGCTATTCTTTGTTTAATCATGCGACAAAGGTAGAAATAAATTGTTGTAACTATTTCATAGATTGACGTTCAAAATGAAGATAAAACTGAAAATTATGAAATCACTTCTTTTGTTTTTTGCCTTATTTCTTGCATTTTTTTCCTTTTCACAGAAAAAAGATACCGTATTCTTTTATTTTGATGTGAATTTCTCCACTTTTATTCAAACTAGTACAACGCAGAAAAATATAGATTGGATGAATAAAAATGAATTTGAATCTATTCAGTTTTTTGCTTGTACGGACACGACTGGAACATTGAAAAAGAATCAAAAACTCGCGGAGAAAAGACTTCAGAATACATTAAATGGAGTAGAGATTCATACAAAAGATATTTCATACAATACGGTGGGTGAAAGTGATTTATTCAACAGTTTAGCGGGAAATAGATGTGTTTATGTTGTTACAACAGAATTGATTGAAAAGAAAATACAACCCATTGTAAAGATGGAAAAAATAACACTGAACCTTTCTTTTGTACTAGGAGAATATACGTTACTTACGTCTTCAACTCCTATTTTAAAAGAATTATTCCTTCATTTGGATACAATATCCTACAGTAAAATTGAGCTACACGGCCATGTTTGTTGTGGAGACGATGAAAGATTGTCGTACATGCGTGCAAAAAGGGTGGAAAATGAATTGGTTCAATACGGTATTGATGTGAATAAGATTACTTGCTATGGATATTCAAATACTCGTCCATTAGTGCCTGAAAATACGGATGAAAATAAACAGATAAACAGACGAGTCGAAGTGGTGGTTTTTCCATAAACTCATAATTTTTGTCATTCACACTAATTGATTGTTCATTCATATAGTTGTATCTTCTAAATTGAATTATTCTCCGTATTTTTGAATAGAACCCTAAATACTCAATGATGAAAAATATACTATTTTCTATTTCAATTATTTTTTTGGCAACTTTTACCGCGATTTCAAAAGAAAGAAATTGGTCTTACATTAATAAAAAAGGTGAAACGATTTTCTCTATAAAAGCAAATTCTGTTGGAGAATTTAAGAATGGGTTAGCAAAAATTCATAAATCAACCTTGGTGAACAATCAATGGGAGTCGGGGTATGGATTTATTAATAAATCAGGCAAAATCATTATTCCTTGCCAGTACAAAAAAGCACAAGATTTTACTTCCACTGTAACGTGGGTAAAAAAGAAAGGAGACCAATACTACACACTTATTGGTAGAGCTGGGAACGTAATACCGACGAAAAAATACGATGATGTTGGCCGTTTTTATGATTTCCAAAGAGATATTTGCGCTGTTTTTCAGAATGGAAAAATGGGTTTTATCAATAATAAAGGAGTGGAAATTATACCATGTAAATATACAGGTTCAACTACTTTTTCTGATGGTTTAGCAATTGTAGATTTCTATGGAAATAAAAAGCCAAAATATGGTTTTATAAATAAGAAGGGAGAATTTGTAATTAAACGTCAATTCTACCAAAATGGAATAACAACGTTTAGCGATGGACTTTGTCGAGCTAAGGTTGGTGGGAAAATAGTGCTAATTGATACAACAGGAAATATTGTTTTCAGAACGAATAAAGGAAGTATTGTTTCACAAAAAAATGGCCGTATTCTTGTGTATTCTGGTCCTGCTAGAACGAAATGGGGTTGGCTAAATTTCAACAATGAATGGGTGCTTCAACCTATGTATGATTACGTACAAGATTTTAATACTGACGGCTATGCTGTTGTGGAAAAAAATGGATTAAAAGGAGTAATTGATACACTTGGTAATATCGTTCTTCCTTTAAAATACGAATCTGTTTATTGTGACATTTCCGTAGATGGATATTTTTTAGGTGTCTTACCATCAACAGAAGTTGTTTCTCTTGCAGAATCTCGAAAAGATTACTTTGATGAAAATTTAAACAGAATCAATAACGAATCTTTTCGCTATTTAAAGGGGGGAAAAAATACAACATGGGTTCTGTTTTCAGGAACTAATCAACTTTTTGGATATATGGATGAGCAATTTAATGTTATCTTTCCGGCACAACTTGAAAAAGCGAAACCGTTTAAGAATGGATATGCTTGGGTTGTGTTTAAATGATAATTATGACACGAATACTTCCTTTTTTTATTGCAGCAATTGTTCTATTCGCATGTGGAACAACTCAACAAATTAATCCAAATCAATTAATCGTTACCACTATTCAAACAGGTAACTTATATGGTGCTGGTGATGAAGTTTTCAAGCAATCTGTTCGAGTAATTCATTCTATTGAAGAGTGGCATAACCTTGTAAAAGAATTGGGTAAAGTAAATGTTTTTGAAACAGATTTTGACCCACATACGTTCGATTTTGAACATAAAAGACTATTCTTCTGTACAGATAGTGTTAGAAATTCTGGTGGTTATTCTCTTTCTGTTTCAAATGGAGTAGTTATGAATAATAAAACGATTGTACACGTTAATATTCAATCTCCTCAAGGTACAGTGGCTGAAGTAATCACGCAACCGTACATTCTTTTTTCGATGAATAAGAAGGGAGAGATTGAAGTTCTGTTTAAATAATTTACTACCTGAAAGAAAGTATTAATTCATATATAAAATGTGCGATGATTCCTGTGGATCAATGCTTTTTTCTATAGAATTCGAAATGTCCAATTTTGATGTAAAGCTTTTTCGGTTGACTTTCTGTACGGTTCTGTTTTTTGTACTCGATGGGAGTCTTTGTTTTTTTTCGTAAGAAAGCTGTAATTGGCTCGATTGGATTCACCATATTATCCTCTATCATTGCGGTTGTTGGAGTGAAATTATCAGGATTTAATTGAGTTTCTTGTGTCACTGGATGCAATTCTTTTTCTTGAAAAGAAATCAAAACAGGTCTTTGATTGGATTGATTGAATAATGGAACCTCTCTTACCGGTAAAATATCTACAGAAGTTTCTTTCTCCGAAGATGATTTTTCATACGGTAGAGAATTTGCTTGAATCATTTTCTCAGGCGGAGCAATAATCGTCGTATTATCTTTGTTTTCGATATTATCCATCGTTTTACGATTGGTTTCTTCAACTTTATCTTTTGCAATTTGTTTAGGTGGCGTATCGATATGAGTACTTGAAGAATTCCAAATTAAAAAAGCAAGTAATAAACTGGCTGCAATTGAAATATATGGCCATAAGACCAACACTTTTTTCTTTTTTAAATTCTCTTTGTGTGTAAAAACGTATGTTTTATCAGCTTTTAAATAAACGGCGTCAAATTGTTTTTCTGTAGTTTTATACACCGGATATTTTAGAAGAAAAGCTTCCAACTGAGATTTTTCATTTTTAGAAAGTAAATTCTCTGCTTTAGCAATTAAAAAGTATTCAATATTCTCCGCATTAATTTCATCGGAGAAAAGAGGTTGTTTCAATGCTTCTTTTTTATCAAAAGTTATTTCAGATGTTTCTTCTAAAATTGGGAAGAAATCATCCTCCATTTTAAGTTCAGGATGTTGCTCTAAAAATGAGAAAAGTATAGATGTGTTTTCTTCGCTTAAATTCCCATCAAGGAAATCAAGGTAAAAAATCTCATAATTAAAAATATTAATCTTTTCCATTACTTATATGACTAAATCCAGTCGTTTTATATATTCTTTCAACCCTTTTCTTGCTCTAAAAATGTACACTTTCACTTGAGATTCAGTTAAATCTGTTATTTCAGCAATCTCTGCATAATTGTACCCTTCATAGTCACGAAGCAAAACAACTGTTTTTTGAATCGCGGGTAATTTTTCCAATGCTTCATTCAATATTTCTTGCACATCGAAATTAAAGTCTTGCGTTGAACTACATTCTTCAACTTGTTCAATATCTCCTGACCTTTTTTCTTTTTTTACCCAATCCACAATTGAATGGTAAGCAGTTGTAAATAAATAAGATTTTACTTTTTCTACATTGATTTCTTCGTGCTTTACCCAAACTTTTGTAAACGTTTCTTGTACAATATCATTCGCAGACATCTCATTTTTGAGGTGTTTAAGGGCAAACCGGAATATATTATCCGACCAATCATCTACTGCTTTATTGTATTCTTTTTGAGTCATTCACTTTTCTTTCATTGGTAAGACTGACAAGTTACATAAAAGTTACTCTCAATGAAAATGTTTTTTTAATGAGTAAAAAGAAAACTTATAAACTACTGATTTATAACTTTTTAAAGTGAAATTTACTTTTTATTTTCAATTTCACGAAAGGTTATTCATAATTCTTCGACTAAAGAATGAGGCGTTTTATTTTTAACGAATGCCAAACAGATCGAAAACCAAAACAAATAAAAAGAATAATGAAAAACAAAAAGACTTTAAAAAAAATATTGATTGCAGGAGGATTGGCTGCAATTATAGGTGTAGGAATTATCTTATACATCATCTTTAAACCTCACAGAGATGTTCAATCTACTCCAGCAGATTTTAACCTTACAGCAAGTGAAATTGTTACAGAATCATTGGAAAACCCAAATGAAACAAATAACAAATACCTTACAGAAGATGGTGATTCTAAAATTATGGCAATTACTGGAAATGTACAATCCATCAATGAAGATTCAGAAGGAAATATGGTGGTTTTATTAAAAGATGAAGAGGATAAAGCTGGAGTTGAATGCACATTCACAGAAAAAACAAATCCCCATGCAAAAAGTGTGAAAGTTGGAGAGCAAATAACCATTAAAGGGGTTTATCGCGTCGCTGCAAGTTACGACGAAGATTTTGAAGAATATGGAAATGTAATCGTTGAAGAAAGCGATATCAATTAATAAATAGAATAATAAGTAAAACAAAAAAGAACACGTTATGAAAAGAACATTTTTAGCATTAGCATTAGTAATCGGAGCAATGACAACAGCATTTACTCTAGGAGAAGGGAAAATAGTAAGTGAAAAAGGACACATTTCTTTCCTTTCTCACACAGCAATAGAAGACATTAAAGCGGACAATTACAAAGTGAAAAGTTCATTGGATCTATCAACTGGTGCAATTATCATTGCAGCACCAATGCAAAGTTTCAAGTTTGAGAATGCAACAATGCAAAAGCACTTTAACAGCCCTAAATTTTTAGACACAAAACAATTCCCTAAAACAAAGATGAAAGGAATGATTACCAACCTTTCTGAAATTAATTTTTCTAAAAATGGGACATATACTGCAAAAGTGAAAGGAGAATTAACATTGCATGGTGTTACTAAACCAATCAACGAAACAGCAACAATTACAGTGAAAGATGGAAAAATTTCAATGAAAAATACAATGAGTATTACATTGGCTGATTACAACATCGCATTTAAAAAAGGGAAACCTTCAACAAACGTTGCAAAAACGATTGAATCTACAACAATGGTAGAGTTCACGAAATAAAGATCCTTTTTTATCGTACCAAACCCCTCATTGATTTTATATCGTGAGGGTTTTTTTTAACCATTCACCTAGACCTTTTTACAACCAATTTTATGAAACATCTTGTCGCAATTATTTTCTTCTTCTATTTTTCTTTTTTTGGTTTTTCTCAGAACTTTGTAACAGGTGTTGGTGGAACCAATGGTTCGAGTTTTAATGGATATGGAGTAAATGTGAGAGAATATTTTTTTATAGGTGAACACATTTGTTTTGGGCCAGAATTCTCATATTTTCCTGAAAGAAAAGCAGGGGAATACAAAAAATCTCTATTAGAGTTCAATATCACAGGACATTATATTTTTGAAGCTACAGAACATCTTGGTATTTATCCTCTAACGGGATTGAATTATAGCATTGAATTCGAATCATCAGAATATCATTCTGTTAAAAAAGATGCCTTTGGAATTAACATTGGTGCTGGTTTGCATTACAGAATAAAAAACATATTCCCCTATTTTGAATACAAATACATTACCGGAAATTTAGCACAACATATTTGGAATGTTGGCGTATTATTTTCACTTCAGAAATAGGAATAAAAGAGTAATTTTATTCGTGGTAAATGATGTTCATGCTACTTCCTATTCGAAGGGAAGCATAATTTTCACTTCAATCCTCGTACAATCTCTGCAATCTGTACGGCATTTGTTGCAGCACCTTTGCGTAGATTATCCGAAACAATCCATAAATTTAAGGTGTTTTTCTGTGATTCGTCTCTTCTTATTCGCCCAACAAAAACATCATTTTTATCTTTGGAATACAAGGGCATTGGATAAGTATTTGTCGTTGGGTCATCTTTCAACGTTATGCCCTCTTGTTGAAAAAGCAATTGTCGAACTTCGGCTAAATCAAAATCATTTTCAAACTCAATATTGACGGACTCAGAATGTCCACCCATAACCGGAACACGAACAGCAGTAGCAGTTACATTTATTGCTGGATCTAATATTTTCTTCGTTTCATTGGTCAATTTCATTTCTTCCTTCGTGTAGCCATTTTCTTCGAAAGAATCGCAGGCAGGAATACAGTTTTGATCAATTTTATACGGATAGGCCATTTCACCATTGATTCCTTGGCGTTCATTCTCCATTTGCTGCATCGCTTTCATGCCTGAACCGGTGATAGATTGATACGTTGAAACAACCACACGCTTAATTTTATATTTCTCGTGCAAGGGTTTCAAGGTCAAAACCAATTGAATGGTACTACAATTTGGGTTCGCAATGATCTTATCTGCTTTGGTCAATGTAGAACCGTTTATTTCAGGAACAATTAACTTTTTAGAGGGATCCATTCTCCAAGCCGAGGAATTATCAATGACAACTGTTCCGACTTCAGCAAATTTAGGTGCCCAATCCAAAGAAGTCTGTCCACCGGCAGAGAAAATCGCAATATCAGGAGTCATTTCGACAGCTGTTTGTAATCCCACTACAGGACATTGCATTCCACCAAAATCAATTACTTTTCCAACTGATTTTTCAGAGGCAACAGGAATTAATTCTGTAATCGGAAAACTGAATTCACGCAAAACTTTCAACATTATTCCTCCAACCATTCCTGTGGCACCTACAACTGCTATTCTCATTACTTTGATTTTTTTGTCATTTTCAAATTCAAAATTAGTACATTTAACCTTATTGATGAATCTATTTATGAAGTACTTTTTATTTTTCACCGTTTTATTGAGTCAGATTGTTGCTTTCGCACAATTTACAGATGATTTTACAGACAATGACTTTACAAACAATCCAACTTGGTCGGGGGATGTCGCTCTTTTTACGGCATCTTCAAGTATCTTAAATTCTCAAAGCCCTACTGCGGCAACTTATTATTTAAGTACAGCTTCTACTTTATCTTCCAATGCGCAATGGGAATTTTTTATTGATTTACAATTTGGAACTTCTGGTGTCAACTACGTAGATGTATACCTTACGGCAGATGCAGCAGATTTAACAGCTGTTTCAAACGGTTATTTTGTGCGTTTTGGAACAACATCGGATGAAATTTCATTGTATAAAATGGTTGGAGGTACAGAAACACTTCTCATTGATGGTGTAGATGGATTAATCAACAGTAGTTCGAGCAATCCGTTTAATATTCGCGTGAAAAGAACAACGGCTGATTCTTGGACTTTAGAATACGATGACGGAGCAACAGGAACGTTTATTTCTGCAGGAACAATTGTTGATGCAACCGTTACTTCTTCTGCATTCTTTGGTGTGAAAGTTATCCAATCCGGAGCAGCAAGTCCAGTAAATGGTCATTTCTTTGACAACTTCAATTGTACAACCATTCCTGTCGATAATACGCCTCCATCTTTGGTTTCTGCAACGGCAATAAACGCGAATTTAGTGGATGTTTTGTTTGACGAGGCGGTTGATCCAATAACAGCGCAAACAATTAGCAATTATGATATCCAACCTTTTCTGTCTGCAACTTCAGCAATTGTAGATGGTGTAAATCCGGCTTTGGTTCACATTGTACCAACATTTCCTTTTACGAATGGAATGCAATACCAAATGATTACGATTAATATCGAGGATCTAAGTGGAAATGTATCCAGTTCAGAGCAGGTAACTTTTTCATACTTGATTCCTGAGATTCCTGTTTCGGGAGATATTATTATCAATGAATTTTTATGTGATCAAACGCCTTCTCAAGGATTAAAAGAAGCAGAATTTGTAGAAATTTACAATACAAGTAATAAGATATTCAATGTTCAGAATTGGAAAATAAAAGATGCTTCATCAACTGGAACTTTACAAAACGGTTGGCTTTTACCTGGAGAATTTATCATTCTAACTTCTACCGCAAATATTGATTCTTTTGCCGTGGTTTTGAATTCTGTTTCGGTGACTTCTTTTCCAAGTTTAAACAATTCTGGAGACGATATTGTAATTCTGGACGACAATGGAAATACATTGGATTCAATTTCTTATACCAATGATTGGTACCACGATACAGATGCTGATGGCGGAGGGTACACAATTGAAAGAATTAACTCAAATCACCCTTGTTCTGGAGAATCAAACTGGAAAGCAAGTGTTGCACAAATTGGAGGTACGCCAGGCAGTGTGAATTCTGCTGACGATAATTCTCCCGATACACAAGCTCCATTTATTGATCAATTAATTGCGGTTGCTCCGAATCAATTGGAAGTTTATTTCAATGAAGGAATGAATGCTGCATCGTTGAATAGTGCAACGATTTTAATCTCTCCAACTTTGACTGTCCAATTGAATCAACTGGAGGGAGCATTTCCTTCCATGATGACGATACAATTTATGGAGAATATACAATCGTCGTTGGTTTATTCCATAGAATTACAAAATGTGTCAGATTGTTGGTCGAATACAGCTACTTTAATCGGAGAATTTGCACTTCCAGACAATGCAATATCTGGTGATATCGTAATCAATGAAATCATGTTCAACCCTTATTCTGGAGGTTACGATTGGATCGAATTGTACAATAATTCAGCGAAAGTAATTGATTTAAAAGATTGGGAGATTGCGAATAAAAACAACGATACAATTGCAAGTAATAAGATTATTGACGGTCACATCGTTCTTTTTCCGAAAGAATACATTGTTTTAGCGGAAGATACACTTCAAATTATTCAAACGTATCCTGCACACGAACCTGGTCGCTTTTATCAAATGGATTTACCCACTTACGCCAATGATAAAGGAACGATTTACATCATCAATCAAAATCAAGTGTTGGATGAGGTAAATTATGATGAAGATTGGCATTTTACCTTGTTGGACAATCAGGATGGTAAGTCATTAGAACGATTAGATCCAAAAGGATTGTCAGATGATAAAAACAATTGGCATACTGCGGCAGAAAACATTGGATTTGCTACACCGGGTCGTGTAAATTCTCAATATTATCCAACCACTGTGAATGGAGAATTCTCGTTTACAAGTGAAACAATTTCCCCTGATAATGACGGTTTTGAAGATGTTCTTCAGGTGAATTATCGAATGAGTCAGAACGGTTTAGTGGCCAATTTCACCATTTACGATGACAGAGGAAGATTAGTGAAAGAAGTTTTCAAGTCAGAATTACTTTCTGCAGAAGGTTCATTTGTTTGGGATGGAGTACGTGACGATAACACAAAAGCATCTATTGGAATTTATATCGCAATTTTCGAAGCTTATGCATTGGATGGGAGTCTGATTTATACAGAAAGAAAATCATTTGTTGTAGCAGGAAAATTATAAAAAATGATAAATCCCGGAGCAAAAGGCTGGATCAATAAATACCTTCATCTTATTGAAAAAGGGGAAATTGTTTTAGAATTGCCTCAAAGGCCTATTTTGATGAAAAAGATGCAGTTCATGCACCTTATTTTTGCAAAAACAGGAATTGTTTACGGCTATCCTCTTAGTTTTCTCTTTTACAAAGACATTGATACAGAACATTGGACAATGGACGAGAAAATGCGTTTTCTCCTTTTTGAATGTCATATTTTCACATTTTTAATTCAGGAGGAGAATATATTTTCCAAAGAAAAATTCATTGATAAATTGTATGATTTTTACGGTTGTCACAATGGATATTCTGTTCCTAAACTGATACAAAAATTCATTAAAGAGCATACAAAAGAACATCGTTTAGAAAAGATATTAGCCAATAGAACAGACATTTCTCAACGACCATTGCACAAAAAAGTTTGGATCAGTGCAATGAGTAATACTTTTAGTTTTTTAGATGTACTCTTGTTTGACGAATATATATTTCACGGAGAACGAAAAGCACTTTCGAATTATGAATCGTATGCAAAGAATACGATGATTTCTGTAATACTTTCAGCGAATTCTGACGGTGTAATTCAAAAATCAGAGTCTTCACTTTTTACGATTTTCCTTCGTTCATCTGATTTATCCAATAGAACAAAAAAAGAGCTCAAAGATTCACTGCTAAATGGTGCTGGCTTTCATGATTTTGATAGTGTTCATTTAGACAATTGGTTGTTGAAACGTTTTATTTTAGATGTAGCTATTCTAACCGTAATTTCTAACCATGAAATTGAGGAAACAGAGTCACAATTATTACTGAAACTATGTCATTTTCTGTCGATTTCTAAATCAGAATTTGAAGACAGTTTAAGTTATGCAGAAAGTTTTTTATTCATCACTGAACATGAAATACAAAGCTTCTTAAATTCATCTTCTTATTCTAAAATTGTTCATAGTTTATCTAAAAAATGGTCAAAGATTCTCCACCGAAATAAAAGTAAAATTGTTCAAGAAATAACTGAAAGTAAAGAGTTGGTTCACTTATTACGTAAATCAAAGAAAGAAAAATTAACGAGTGACGAAAAATATATTGTTAAAAGTCAGATGAATGACATTTTAAAAACTTTCCCCGCATTGGTTATTTTTATGATTCCAGGAGGTTCATTATTACTTCCCATTTTACTGAAAATTTTGCCTGATTTCTTACCGTCTTCATTTAAAAGTAACCAGATAGACTCAAGAAAATAGGAATAATTGTTTCGTTTCACCTTCTTCTTAACGGTTTTTCTTCCCTTCAATCAATAATAGCTACATTCTATACACTACTCAAGAAATGTAGCTTTAAAAATTGTATCTTAGAAGAATGAAAAATTATATACTCCTTATTGTTCTCTTTCTTTCTCAATTCTCTTTCTCACAAAGTAAAATGTTGGTTTTCTTTTCAGATAAACCAGGAACTATTTTTACTGAAAGCACTCTTTTTTCAGCAAAGGGAATAGCGCGTAGAAATAAAAAATCAATTGTGATAAATGAATATGATTTACCAATCAATCCTTCTTATTTAAGTTCAATTGGAGCAGACGGTTCAATTGAAAAGACATCAAAATGGTTGAATGCCATCGTTTTTTCTTCGTTACTTTCTCAAGAGCAACTTTTAGAAAAATATACTTTTATTGAACGAATTGTAGACATTGATGTGTCTTTGAAATCAACAATTAAAAAAGAAGTTACGATTGGTTTAGAAAAATCAATTGATTACGGATTAGCAACCCAACAAGTTCAGCAATTGAATTTAGACTGTCTTCATGACCTTGGTTTTACTGGGGATGGGGTTTACATCGCAGTAATTGATGCTGGTTTTTCAAACATGAATACACTTTCTTATTTTGATTTCGTTTACCAGAATAATCGTGTGTTGGATTCGTATGATTTTGTACTAAACCAAACAGATGTTTATGGAAATAGTGAACATGGAACGATGGTTTCTTCGTGTATTTTTGGAGAAAAGAATCAAGGTCAAGAAAAATACGTTGGAACTGCTAAAGATGTTGACATTGCACTTTATCGTTCTGAGGATGCTAGTGTTGAAATTTTGATTGAAGAATTTGATTTAGTTCGTGCATTAGAACGTTGTGATTCTGTAGGCGTAGATATTGCAAATATCTCTTTGGGTTATTTTGAATTTGATGATGCAACAACCAGTCATATTTATGCTGATTTAGATGGTAACACAACGATTGCTGCTCTTGGAGTTAACGTTGCAATTTCTAAGGGAATAGCAGTAGTGATGGCAGCGGGAAATTCAGGACCAAATTACATTTCAACACCTTGTGATGCAGATGATGGATTATGTGTTGGCGCAGTAGATGAATTTGGAGATTATGCTTCATTTTCTTCTGTAGGACCAAATGCAGATGAACAAATTAAACCAGATGTTGTTGCACGTGGACAGGATGCTTTAGTGGTTACACCGAATGATATTGTGACACCAGCAAATGGAACTTCATTTGCTTCGCCGATTATGTGCGGAGCTACCGCTTGTTTAATTCAAGCTAACCCGTCGAAATCAGTTCAAGAAATTTTTGATGCAATCCGATTGAGCGCTAGTCAAAACACTTTCCCTGATAACTTAAGAGGTTATGGAATACCTAATTTTTGTTTGGCAAACACAATACTCAACTCAAGTGCTGGGATATCTGAGAATGATTTGAGTAATTTATTACTGTACCCAAATCCAGCAAAAAATGATTTGACAGTATATGGTTTTGAGAATGATTTATCGGTAGAATATGTAATTTACAGTTCTATTGGAGCTTTTGTGAAATTAGGAACAGCAATAACAATAGACGGCTATTTTAAAATAAATGTATCTTCAATTACTGCAGGGAATTATATTTTAGAAATAGTCTCTGAAGGAAAAGTAATTGGAAAAGAGCAATTATTTATTGTTGATTAATCCCTCCATTATTTTTACATTTTTCACCGTGTCAAATTCATTTTGAATTGTTTTCCATCGCTGTAGAATTACTTCCTTCGGTAAAGGATTCTTCATTCCTTGTCGTATTTTTTGAGAAAATTCTTCGCCGCTATTGGCAATTTCTACATGGTAAGATAAATTGGTGCCCTCAATCATTTTTGGGTTTACAATCACCCTACCTGAAGAAAGTAAAGCATTGAGGAGTTTCAATTTTATTCCTGTAGATTGATCTGTATATAATAAGTGAATTCGAGCCGTTTGTATTAATTTTTGCATTTCCTCTTCGGAAGGATTTGGAACAATTACAACTTCTTTCATTTGACAAAAGTTGATGAATTCTTTTGAAGGATTTTTTCCCGCAACGATCATTCGTTGGTCTTGAATTTCTTCAACATTTTCAATAAGCCAAGCCATTGCATTTGTGTTTTCTGAAACGGATAAATTTCCATGAAACAAGCAAAAATTATCGGTAGAAACAGGTGAAGTTATTTCTAATTTAGGTACAGAAATGGGCAATAAAAAAACAGAAGAATGTATTTTTTTAAAGAATGAATAATCATTTTCTTGGATGACCAATAAATGTTGGGCATGTTGAATAATGGGTAAAAACGCTTGAAGTTTTTTTGCTTCATTTTTGAAGTATAATTTTTTCCAACCGAGCGCGTTTTTAGCAAGTGCAGTATAATAATCGTGCTCAATGTTATGCATTCTCGCAAATTTCAATCTATTTTTTAGAGAATTGTCATCTAAAAACCCACAAGTATGTAAACCTTCAAATAGTATTGGAGCTTCATCAATGTTCAAATTAGCCAATAATTCCATTGGTTTTCTCGTTGAAACAATGAAAGGTTCTTTATCAAACAACGCAAAAATAGATTTCTTTCTTGGGTAATAGTAAACGGTTGAACAGTACTTTTCGAGTTCGGATTGTTTTTTCCTTTTTCCATATTCAAAACAATGGAGTGTAATTTTAAAGCCTAATTCATGCAATGCTTTAATGCGGTAAAAAACATCGATAACTCCTCCATAATCTGCTGGAAAAGGAACGTCGAATGAAACGATATGGATTTTTTTAGTACTCAACTTTTGGATAAATTAATTCAAGTATTTCGGTCTCTTTTTCCCAATTTTCTTTTTTAGAAGTAAGGAGACAATTCTTGTGATACAATGCTAAACGTTCTTTGTCGTCAAAAAGTGTTTGTAGGGTAGAAGCTAATTTTTCAACCGTAAATTCTGTCAAAACTTCCCCAATATTATTCGTTTGTACAACGTTAGCAACCTCTTTAATGTTGGTTGCTACAACTGCTGTTGAAGTATGCATATAATCGAATACTTTATTGGGCAATGAAAGTTTATAATTAAGGTTGGTGGGCTTATCTAATGTTAAGCCGATAGAAGCATGAAAGGTATAATTCATCATTATATCGTAGGGTTTACGACCGAAAAACAACACTTTTTCTTCTAATTGAAGTGTTTTTACTCGGTTTTTTAATGCTTCAATTACATCTCCACTTCCGACAACCATCAGTACAGCATCGATAAACTGCATGGCTTCCACCGCTTCTTCTGCACCACGATCAATGTTAATTCCAGCACCCTGCAGGATAATTAAGTTTTTATTCTCTGGTATACCTAATTCTTTTTTACTTTGGATAGAATGCCCTTCCCATAGTGGAGAAATATTTCGTACAATTTTGACTTCTTTTTGATATAAATCGGAATAGATCTTAGAAATAGAAGCATTCACCGTATAGATTTTACTCAATTTAGGGAAAATCATTTTTTCAATTTTCAGCCAAATTTTTTGAACTTTAGGTCGGCTTTTCAATTCGGGAACTTCTGTAAAGTATTCATGAGAATCGTACACCAATTCACAGTTTCGCTTAAATTTTGAAGCCATAAAGTTAGCAAGTAGCGTATCCAAATCATTGGAAACTAAAACATCTGCTTTGTGAAAAAGGAGGTATAAAAATAATCGAAGGTTAAAAAATGCGTAAAATTTTGCGCCAGTTTCAAAAAGAAGCTTCATTCTTTTGGTAGAATATTCTCTTGGAGGAAGCTCAATACTTGTCTTTCTTCTTCGTCCAACTAAAGTGACGTCATAGCCTTGCTTTACCAAAAACGTACATATTTTATGTACACGTTGATCGGTATATAAATCATTGGTAACTGAAACGACGGCTTTCATGTGTCAAATGTAAGAGAAAAACTGATGCAATGAATTGAAATTACAACAATAATTTCAATTCATGTTGATTCCCTAAAACCCATTTAAGCAATGAGTTTTTTTCTGGTTTCAAGGCTAGTTTTTTTATAATATTCGCACGATGATTTTCAACTGTTTTTTTACTGATGAAAAGAATTTCAGCAATTTGGGGACTTGTTTTATCGTTTGCGATTAATCGAAGAATATTAAATTCTGTTTTTGTTAATTTACTTAGGTCGATTTGAGATTCATCTTCTAAAGATAAATTTAATTCTGGACTGAAATATTTTCCTCCAGCTGCAATTGTTTGAATACAATTTTCAATTTCATCCGTAGAGTTTCCTTTTAACGAATATCCAGCAATATCTAATCTTTTAGCTTCATCAAAAAGAGATTTTTCTTTGTGTAATGTTAAGAAGATAATTTTTGTTTTGGTTCCACTTTCTATTGCTCTTCTTGCGACTTCAATTCCTGTATAAAAAGGCATGTCAATATCTAAGATGGCAATGTCTGGTTTTTCAGTTTTCATTAACTCATCGGCTTCTTTTCCATTGTTAGCAACAAAAATCACAGAAATAGAAGCTATTTTTTCTAATGCCATTTTTAGTCCACCTAACAATAAGGGGTGGTCATCTGCAATTAAAATTCTTATCTTATCTGGGTTCATAAGCAATTTTTATACTGATTTTTGTTCCTGCGTTTATTTTTGATTCAAAATTAACAGTTCCTTTTAAATATTTGACTCTTTCTTGAATTGATTTTAGCCCTAAACTGTTGATAATATCTTTGTTTTTTTCTAGATCAAATCCTTTCCCATTGTCATAGATGGTAATCTCTATGTTTTTTTCTTGTTTTTGAACAACTATTCTTGCTGCACTAGCATTGGCATGTTTAATAATGTTATTACTGCATTCTTGCACAATTCTATAAATATTAATTTCCTGTTCTTTCGAAAAAATGTCCTCCATTGAATCTACTTCTTCTGTGAAAATAATGTCATCAAAAGATTGGTCCAACTCTTCAACCATCGACTCTAAGGATTTAGTTAATCCAAATTTTTCCAATTGAAACGGATGTAAATTCCTCGAAATTAACCGAACTTCTTCAATTGTTGTTGATACCATTTTTTCAGTATCTTCAATATTCTTAGAGCGAATAGCATTTTTAATGAGTAGTAAATTTTGCCCAATTCCATCATGTAATCCTTTTGAAATTCTTTTCCGTTCTTTTTCTTGTGCTTCGATGATATCGCGCGTAAAGTTTTCTTGAATTACTTGTTTCTGAAAAGCTATCTTCTTTTGACGGTAAAATAGAAAATAAACACCTAAAACAACAATTAATACAATCAAAGAAATGAACCAAATTGTTTTCCAGAATGGGGGAGTAATCGTAAAAGAGAAACGCAGTGGTTTTTGAGACCAAACTCCTTCACCATTACTAGCAATGTATTCAAAAGTATAGTCCCCAGGATTTAAGAAAGGAAAAGAAATGAGGTGGTTTTTAGTAGGTATGGACCATTTATTTGTTAAACCTAAAAGTCTGTATTTAATCTTAATTTTTGCTGGCTTTGAAAGTGAAACAGCTTGAAAATCAAATGTAAGATGGTTTTCACTGTAGGAAAACACAACTTTTTCATTTTCTAAGTAAAATCTCGTGTCAATTTTCCTGGAGAACAGTTGTATTTCTCGTATTTTTAATACCGGTGGAAGTTTGTTTTTACGGATCAATTTAGGGTTGAATTTTACCGCACCTGCTGAGGTTCCTATCCATATTGAACCTTCTTTATCTTTAAAAATTGCGCCAGAAGCATTTAACCCTTTTAAGAAACCAGAAGTAATGTCGTACTTTTCTATGACAAGTTTATTTCGGTTCAACAATTCATTAAAATTAATTTTTGCAAGTGTATTCTCAGCGCCGACCCATAAGTCATTACCTTCTAAAAAGAGAGAAAATATACGTTTAATTCCCCCCAGTTTTTTACTTGAAAAGCGCTTGATAATTAAGCTGTCTCCACTATTCTTAATGTAGACTAATTCATTTGGATTAGTGACAAGAACTTCATTCTTCGAAATTTTAATACTTGTAGATACTTCAGAGAATTGATCGTGAGAAAGTTGTTTTAATTGAGAAACTTTCCCATTCTTAGATTGAATAAGTCCATAGTTTGTTCCTATATACAATACATCTTCAAGGTAAAATGCAGCAGTAATTATTAGAAATTCATGAAAAAAGACTTCTTCATTATTGTGTAATATTCGAGATAGACCTGCAATTACATTTTCTTTGGTATCGATAAAATTGTATGTATTTACTGGGTCTAAATTACTGATTTCATAATTTTCTTTTAGAACACCATAACCGGATTTCGAAGTATACCATATTTCTTTCCCTTTCGATAAAGAATTGATCGCGAAATTTTCATGGATGGTGGTGTCAACAACATTATCTTTTATAATTGAAAAACCTTTTTCTGTTCCAAGGACAATATTTCCGTTATTTTGTTGGGATATCCCATAAATATGATTGCTTTTTAATCCAGATTTAACGGTATAATACTGAAAAGAAAAGTCACTTATTTTATTGAGACCACCAATATCTGTAGTGATCCATTTATTATTTTCATGATCAACCAAAACAGAATAACAAAAATCATCCGATAGGCCATTTTTTGAATCAATTACGATGAATTCTTCTTTTTTATCCCAACGAATAACTCCACCACCATACGTTGCCAACCACAAATAGCCATCCTCATCTTCATCAATTCCCCAAACCCTACATTTATCAAATTCAATGGGAAGGTCGTGTTGAGTCATAATGTTATTATCAAAAGAATAAATCCCTCCATAACAACCAAACCAATATGTTCCATTTTTATCTTTAAGAGCAGAATAACAAATATTATTAATACCATGCGATTCATGGTTGATGTGTTCGATAGAAAATGGTTTTAGTGTGACTTTTATTACCCCATTTTCCATTTGAGTGAGATACAATTCATTGTCATTGATGACGGCTATATTATTGGGGTGTAAATACTCTTTTTCATTCGGACTTGAGAATACAAGTTCAAACTCATCATTTTCATATTTTATGACTGTATTATTTCCAAAAAACCAAATTCGCCCTTTTTTGTCTTCATACGCAGTAATCATCACCCATTTAGTTTGAAGAACACTGTCTTTTAAACTGATGACCTCTCCATTTTCGATGATATTAATTCCTTTTTGATTCCAAGGAGAAATCCATATTCTTCCTTTAGAATCTTCAAAAACATTTAAGGTGTGGTTGGAAATTAAACCATCTTCTTCCGTATAAGTAGTGAAGTTTGTCCCGTCAAACTGGGTAAATCCATAAAATGTTGTGAACCATAAAGTATTGTCTTCGGCTTGAATAATATTGTGTAATTGATTGTTATATAGACCATTCTCCATACTATAATTTTCCACGAAATACTCTTGCGAATAGCTAGAAAAAACGAAGAAAAAGAAAACGAAGAAAAGAATTATTCTTTGGTACATAGCAACAAAATACACAATTAAATTTATCATTTTTCAAAAGGAATTAGAAGTGTAATTTTTGTCCCTTTATTTATTTTAGAATCAAACAGAACTGTTCCGTTCAAATACTTAACTCTTTCCCGAATTGATTTCAATCCTAAACTATTGATGATGTCTTTATTTTTTTCTAAATCAAACCCTTTTCCATTGTCGTAAACGATAATTTCGATGTTATGGTTTTGCTTTTGAACAACTATTCTTGCAGCGCTAGCATTGGCATGTTTTATAATGTTATTGCTACATTCTTGTATAATTCTATAAATATTAATTTCTTGTTCTTTCGAAAAAAGGTCATTTATTGCATCAATTTCTTCCGTGAAAATAATTTCTTTGAAAGATTGGTCTAATTCTTCAATCATAGATTCTAAGGATTTCGTTAATCCAAATTTTTCCAATTGAAACGGGTGTAAATTTCTCGAAATGGAACGTACTTCTTCAATGGTTGTCGTTACCATTGTTTTTGCACCGTCTATTTTTTCAGATTGTAGAGCATTTTTAATGAGTAATAAATTCTGTCCAATTCCATCATGCAATCCTTTTGAAATTCTTTTTCGTTCTTCTTCTTGTGCTTCGATGATGTCACGTGTAAACTTTTCTTGCACCTTTTGGGTGTTTTCTGCTTTCGTTTTTTGACGGTAAAAAATGGAAATAATTGTGATAAATAAACCAATTCCAACAAAGGTATAAAACCACCATGTTCTCCAAAATGGGGGAAGAATAGTAAAAGAATATCTGAGGGCATCTTTTGACCAAACACCATCGCCATTATTTGCTATAAATTCAAATGTATATTCTCCTGGATTTAAAAAAGGATAAGTGATGGGTTGTATTGAAACAGCTTCTGACCATTGATTGGACAATCCTAAAAGGCGGTATTTACATTGAATTTTATCCGGATTCGTTAATGAAACTGCTTGAAAGCTAAAAGTCAGATGATTCTTATCATGAGGAAACACGATTTTTTGATCTATTGTATATAATTCAGGATTAAATTCTCTGGAAAACAGTTTTATTTTTTTGAAATTTAAAATAGGGGGAAGAAGATTTTTTCGGGTTAAGTCTGGACTAAATTTGAGTGCTCCTGCAGAAGTTCCAACCCAAATAGCTCCATCTTTGTCTTTGAAAATAGCCCCAGGAACTGTGATTCCTTTTATAAATCCGTGGGTAATGTCATAATTCTCCATGATGAGTATGTCATGGTTCAATAATTCATCAAAATCAATTTTTGCCAAAGAGTTTTGTGCACCAATCCATAAATCATTACCGTCTAACAATAAGGCATAAATTCCTGTTACCCCACCTAGCTTTTTTCGTGAAAACCGCTTTATAATTAAACTACCGTTATTGTTTTTTAAGTAAACTAATTCATTTGGATTGGAAACAAGAACTTCATTTTTAGAAATTTTCACACTAGTATAAACCTCTGAGAATGTCATGCTCATTAAGTCTTTAATCTGGTATGTTTTTCCATTTTTGACGTATAATAAGCCATAATTCGTCGAAATGTATAATAAATTATCAAAATAGAAGGCGGATTGTAGAATCTGATGTTCACGATAGTAGACTTCTTCATGGTTTTGGATTACTCGAGACAATCCAGCTACTATCATTTCTTTGCTATCTATAAAGTTAAAGGAATTGTCGTGATTAATATTCGTTATTTGGTAATCCTCTTTTAAAACACCATATCCAGCATTCGAAGTATACCATAATTCATCTCCACTAGAAATAGAGTGGACGGACAAGTCTTCGTATATAGTAGTATCAATTTTATTTTCTTTGACGATAGAAAAGCCACTTTCTGTTCCAATGACAATATTCCCATTTTTTTGTTGACCAATACCGTAAACATGGTTGTTTTTTAGTCCCGTATTTTTGGTGAAATATTGAAAGGAGAAGTCTGTTAGTTTATCCAATCCACCTAAGTCTGTTGCAAACCATTTGTTGTTTTCTCTATCTACAATTACGGTGTAACAGTAATCATCGGATAAACCACCTTTAGAATCGATGGTAATAAATTCTTCTTTTTTATCCCATCGGATAACTCCACCACCATATGTTGCCAACCAAAAGTAACCATCTTGATCCTCTGCAATGGACCATACTCTACATTTATCGAATTCCATTGGAATCTTGTGGTTTGTCATTACATTATTCTCAAAAGAATATATTGACCCGTAGCAGCCAAACCAATAGGTACCTTTCTTATCTTTATAGGCAGAATAACAAATGTTATTTATCCCATGAGATTCGTTGTTGATATGTTCAATTGAAAAGGGTTCTAAAGTTATTTTTAAAACACCATTTCCAAGTTGAGTAACGTAAAGTTCATTCTCGTTTATGACAGCTATGTCGTTGGGAACATTGTATTCTTTTTCGTCTTCAGTAGAAAACACCATTTCGAATTTATTATTCTCATATTTAATCACGTTATGTGTACCAAATAACCAAATAACTCCTTTTTCATTCTCATACGCAGTATTCATTGCTCCAGAGATCATAAGAATAGTATCTTTTGGTGTCCAAACATTTCCATTTTCAATAATACTAATGCCTTTATCCCTCCATGAAGAAACCCAAATTCGACCTTTCGAATCTTCGAAAACATTTCGAACTTGATTAGAGCAAAGTCCATCATCTTCTGTGAATGTGGTGAATTTGGTTCCATCAAACTGGCAAAGACCATAGAAAGAAGTAAACCATAAAGTATTGTCTTTTGCTTGAATTAAATCATGCAATTGATTGTTTAACAACCCATCTTTCACATTGTAATTTCGAAAAAAATACTCTTGCGAATAGCTAAAAAAAACAGAAAAACAGAAGATGAATAGAAGAAAAAATCTTTGAGTCATGAGAACAAAATACGGATTTAATTGTATACAAATTAGCAAATGAAAAAAAAGGGTTAATTCAATTTGAATTAACCCTTTTAAATTTAAGAAGAACACTGTCTATTAGTAGTATTCTTGCAATTACATGTATTGTAAATATTCTTTTTTACAAAAAATGTAAAGGATATTTAAATAACAGCTTTATCAAACACTTTTTTTATTTCTTCAAAAGATTTCTTTTGGGATGAAACAAGAAGTAAGCTTTTAATTTCACCTGTAATGATTTCAATGATATTTCTCCGAGCTTTTTTACTTTTACCGAAGTAAGCATGCATAAATTTATTTGGTATAATATAGGATATATTTAGGGTATTGTCTTTACCGTAGTACGCCTTTAACCCGTGCATTGAACTTTTCTTTACCAGAATACATTGCTCCATTTGTCCATTTGAATCGGTTCTTACTTCCCAAGAATCATAAACCTTAGTGCATTCATAAGAAGATTCATTTTTTAAATAGTTAAGTATCTTATCTAGTGAGTTATACTCACTCTTAACTGTAATTAATTCTTTCATTTTCAGATTAATTTATGTGTTTAGTAATCCATTTTTATAAGTCCTCCTTCTAGATCATAGGAAAAAGAAAAACTTGTACCTCCATTTTCAGGGTTTAATGTGACAACATATTGCGCTTTGGAATAATCTCCATTATCTGGAAAAGATATATAGGCTAGATTTAATGCTGGATTTTCGATGTCCTTTTCTTTTGTTAACTGGCTTCTAGATTTTTCAACTAATTCGCCTAATTTTTCAAGATTTATTTTATCACCCAATTGAAACATGAAATCTGATGCTTTACTCCCTTCAGAAATTTCTAATGTTACGATTGAAGATTGTTGCCAAGAGTTTTGAGACATATTCCATTCTCCCATTTCTAAGGATTCTGGTTTTTCAGTAACAGTCGTTGCAACATAAATGCCAATTTGCTCTTCATATCCAATACTTAGATCCGTATAATAGGCATCCGTTCCAAATTCATTTTTGATTTCTTCTTCAATTGCTTTGAAGTCTTTTGCATTTACTGGTTGGCTCCCTGAAAGACCTCCACAAGACATTAATGTTAGTGATGCAAGTGCTACAATTGCTGTAAATTTTAATTTTCTCATCTTCTAAGTGTTTATTAATCGTTTCAATTATTTAATTCCACTGACTAATTGATCAGTTGTTGAAGTAAATATATGCATAGAAATCGGAAGGAAAAACAGTAATTTTTTTTTCGTATGGTATGAATCAATAATCGAAGTCGTTGATTAAATATTCGTTTTAAACTAAGAATGTAAAACAGGATTCTATAGCAAAAAAGTAACTATTGGTGAAGAAATAATATGGTTTGTTTCCTTATTTCTTCAACCTTAAAAAGGAGGTTAAGAAGGATTCTTTTTTTCTTGATGAAACAGGGATTTGTTTACCATTCTTTAGATGAATCAAGCCCGACTTGTCGTATTTATCGATGTACTTCAAATTGACCATAAAAGATTGGTGAGGTCGGATAAAATTTGCATTGGTCAGTTGTTGTTCAAACTCTTTAATGGTTTTTGAAACCATGTGTTTTTTATCATTATTGCAAAAGAATGTTGTATATCCTTTGTCAGATTCACAATACATTAATTCGTTTAAATCGATTACTTGAAAACTATCATGGAGTGACAATACAATATTTGAATTGTCATTATTCCAGACTTGTTTTACAACATTAACTTGCTTCTTTTGATCGGTAATTGAAGCTGTAGAAATTTTTGTTAATGCTACTTTAAGTTCATCAATATCTACAGGTTTTAAAAGATAATCAACCGCGCCCATTTTTAAGGCTTTTAAAGCATGTTCTTCGTAAGCAGTGATAAACAGAACTTTAAAAGATAAGTTTTTTGTTTGTTCTAAAAAATCGAAAGCAGTTCCATCTGTAAGGTTAATATCTAGAAAAACAAAATCAGGCTTACAAGCATTGGCAACGATGACCGCTTCTTTTACTGATTCGCATTCTCCTAAGACATTTACATCTGCTTCTATTAATTGAAGTAAGTTAATTAAACCTTTTCTGATATATTCTTTATCTTCTATAATTAGCGCTTTCATTATGCTTCTTCGATTTTATATGGTATTACTAAAGTAACCATTGTTCCTTGTTCCCTGAATTTTTTTCTATCTTCAATTTTCATTGAGCCCTCCATTTTAAAATCTTTGGATAAAATTCTCAACCTTTCTGAGGTTATTGTTGTTGCTAAAGATTTTTTATTCTCTATCAGCGCATCTATTCCAATCCCATTATCTGTAATTGTGCAAATGAGTTTCGAATTTTCGAGTTTTAAATGGATATCAATTTTTCTATTTTCCCTTCTATCTCTAAATGCGTGCTCAATTGAATTTTCAATAAACGGTTGAATTAGCATTGGCGGAATACTCAATATAGAGATACCTACTGATTCATCAACAACAAGTGTATAGTTGTATGCTTCACTATCTTCAATACTATAAAGGCCTAAATAACTTTCTACAGCTATGAGTTCTTGATTGAGTGAAACTGTTTTGCCTCTTGAGTTTTCTAAAATAATTCGAAGTAATTTTGAAAATTTGGATAAATACGATACTGCTTTTTTCTCTTCCTTATTTAAAATCATTCCTTGTAAAACTGAAAGTGAATTAAAAATAAAGTGAGGTGTCATTTGTGATCGCAATAATTTTTGTTCAATTAAAATATTTTGAGTTTTAGCATTTACATTCCTTAATTTTAAGACGAAAATACTACTTGCTGAAACGATAGATAGTAAAAGAATAATGATAATGGCAATTAGATAATTCTGTTGTGATTTTTTCAAGTCTAATGATGTTGACTTTACTGTTCTGTTCAGCTTTTTCTCTCTGTTACTTGCAGATTCCAACTCTTTTTGATATTTATATTCGTATTCTAGTTGCGTAATTTTCTCAATGTTTTTCTTGTTGAAAATACGATCATTGAGAGTTTTAAATTGTTGGTAACTAGTCAATGCTTTATCAAAAGATCCTATATTACTGTAGATTTTTGAAAGTAATTCTGCAACTTCTCTTTGAAGAACTAATAGCTTCAGTTTTGTAGATACTTCTTGGCTTTCTAACGCAAATTCTAACGCTTTAACATTTTGACTTTTTGAATAGTATACCCTTGCTAATCCGAGATAGGATGAACACATTCCTATTTGTAAGCCCATCTCTTTATTAATTAACAATGCCTTCTGGTAATTTTCCAAAGCTTGAGGTTCTCGTTTAAGAACTAATTGCATATTTGCAATATTATTTAAGGTTATCGCTATGTTTCTTTTCGAATTAATTTCTTCATTGATCGTTAAGGCCTCTTCAAATAGTCTTAATGCTTTTTTATGAAAATCTTGTTTTATATATATATTTCCGATTACATTTAAACAACTCGAAATTTCACTTTTATTATCTTGTTTTTTACTAATTGTTAGAGCTCTATTTACATATATTAAAGCGTCATCGTACTTGTTTTGAGCTTGATAAACTGCGCCAATATTTAGTAGTAAATTATGAACATTAGACTCCGTTTCGTCATAAATTGTCAGTGCTTTATTAAAATACTCTATGGCTTTTGGAAAGTTACTTTGTTCTCCATAAATACTCCCAATGTTACCATATAACCTTCCTACACCTTGTAGATCTCCTATTTCTTCTTTGAGCTTTTTTCCTTTTTCATAGTAACGAAGTGCTTCTTTGTATTTTCCTTGGTCGGCATAAATGTTACCTATATTATTAAAACTAGCTGCCACACCACTTAAGTCATTTAATTCCTCATCTATCTTGGCTGATTTATTATAGAATTCTATGGCTTTGGTGTAATCTCCTTGATAGTAATAAGCTATACCAATTGCATTTAAACTATAAGAAATTCTTTCCTTGTCATTTATTCCTTTGTATAGAGCAAGAGATTCATTAAAGTACCTTATTGCCTTTTCATAGTTTGACTTAACGATTTCTACATGACCTCGATAATATATGACATTTGCTTTTCCCTTTTTACAATCAAGTCTTTCAGAAAGACTGTCTAATTCTTCAATTAAAATTTCAGCTTTGTCTACATCAAAATTATGAACCTTAAATATCAATCTACTTAACAGATTTATCCTTACAGTATCTTCTTGAGTATGAAGTGTTAATTCATTCTCTAAGCTGTCAACAATTGAGTATTGTGAATGTGTATTTACTAGGCAAAAGAAAATACTAAATAAAAAAAGGATGTTTTTTTTGTTCAAAATCATAAAAGTTTCAAATACAGTTTAATTGTCAGTTGCTGATGATGTACAATAAGACCATCTTGTGTTAAAGGTATAATTAATTTAGAGAAAACTTTTACAATTACATGTTTGATCCGACAGTAATTGAAATAATTTTGAGTTATTTTATAGTTAGAAATCCTCATTCTTAAATGTACCTTACTTCACTTTTCCTAGAGAGGTGTTTTCCTTTTGAAACAAAACAAAAAAGAGTTAATTCAATTTGAATTAACCCTTTTTTGTTTACGGAATAAATTAATCGATTACACTATATTTAATTGAATCCTTCCTATTCAACGAGTGTTTTTTGATTAAAATATTCCTGATGTATTAAACTTGTTTTAATTCATGTTTCTTATTGATAGACTTAATCACATGAAAAATAATACTACTGCTATCAATTTTGTAGAAATGAATCATTAAAACTATTTAACGCATATTTTTTCTGTTTGTAAAGATTGGTTTTGATTAAATTTTAAATAATAAATACCACTTTTTAAATCGTATTGATTTAAGTTTATTTTATATTCCCCTTGAGTGAATTGTTTGTTGAACAGCATTGCTACCTCTTGTCCCAAAGAGTTGTATATAGAACAAGTTATTACGCCTGTTTTTTTAACGTAGAATTCTACTTTTGAACTTTCATCTATTGGATTTGGGTAAACAATTAAATCAATAATGTTATTAGAAATAGCTGACAAAGATGATGTTGGGTCATCTGAATCTAGATTTAAGTGTTGAGAATTTGCGTTAACAATTTCTCTATCAGTATTGATATCTGCGCCAAACCGTTGAACCGTTCCCACCAATGAAATTTGATTTTCATCATATTCCGCAGGCAATACATATGTAAATGTTTTACTATATGAACTTCCGTTAGTTACAGTTGTCGGTATTGAAGCTGTTGCACCAGCAGGTGTACCTAACATTTCTCTTACGACATGGTTGTGTTGATAACCAGCAATTATTGGATCAGAATCAATCAAGGGTTGTAAATAAGATGGACCACCAGTCCACCCGCTAAAATTGGTGTTTGATTGATTGTATTCTTGACCACCAGAGATAGAATCTTCAACGATGAAACAATTTAATCTAAAATCACCCGTTGCATTTGCTACAAAATTTCCTGAGATAGTTACTGTTATTTCTCTAGTTATTGCATCATATACTTGGTCGATTCCAACAGTCACTATTGGAGATTGATTGTATTGAATATCTAAATAATGGTCAAGTGTATCTAAACCTGTATTCCACGGATATGCCGAAACAGCAGAAACTTGTCCTGGGTTTGTAGGAAAGTCAACTCTATCGTATAAAAACGTAGGTAATGCATCATAGTAATTGGTCATGTATCCAGTTATGGAGAAGTTTTGCATAGGATCTCCACTGTGTATTGCAATAAAAATTGCATTGGGATAATTGTTGGCTAAATGCTCTGAGTATACACTTCCGAAAGCACAAGAAGAACACCATGCACCTGTGTACTCTTCTACTAAGGCTCTTTTAATTGCGACTTGAGATTGCACGTTAATCGTAGTCATTAATATAAACATAATGAAAAATAATCTGGTGTAAAGTTTTTGCATGTTATCGTTTTAGAATGAACACCAAATGTATTGAATGCTCTAAAAACAAAGAAACTTTAAGGCATGACAACATCTGACTTGTTGTATGACAATTGAAGACATGTTTTAAATTCGAAAGAATTATAATACAAGAATTTGCACGTTTTCTTTTTGAAAACTAGTGTTTCCCTGACATAAGATTGGCAATGACTTTTGTTTTATCATTTTGTTCCAATACAATTTTAAGAAAAACGGTAATAGGAATGGACAAGATTAACCCTGGAACTCCCCAGATAAACCCCCAAAACATCAGCATCACAACAATTGTTATTACGTTGATAGAAAATGATTTACCCATAAATACGGGTTCTAAAACCCCGCCCATTATCGCTTGGACACCTGTAATTACGAGAACGAATATCGCGAGTGTTCCAGACGGGTCAAGCTCAATGAGTGCAAAAATAGAGAGTAGAACTACGGAGACTACTGAACCAATCATTTGAACAAAGTTTATTGCAAAAGCAAATAGCCCCCAAAATATTGGGAAACTGACCCCAAATGAATAACAAGCAATAGTGAAACCTAGACCAGTGAAGAAGCTAATGATAAATTTCACTTTAATGAAGGTAATGATGTCTTTTTCTATTTGACGGAAAACGCGAATGGAGGAGTAACGTTGTTTTAAGAACGTATCGTTCATTATTTTTTGAAAATTCAACGATTCTAATAACCATAGAATAGTGAAAAATGCAGTCATTAACAACATAGAAAGAGTAGATTTCAATATTGTAAAAGTGTTTCCAAATTCTTCCCCTAAATCTGCTTTTTGTAAATAATGTACGGTTAAGCTTTTTTCTTGCTCACGACTGACTCCGAAGAAATTTTCGATAGGAAGAATGAGGGAATTAATTTTATTTTCTGCTTGCACAAATAAGTCTGCCTCCGAAGCAACAATTTCTCGACTAGAAAGTTTTATGACTTCTCCCGATAATTTAAAGAAAGCACCAAAAATTAAAAGAACAATAAGTATACTAATTGCTTTCGGCACTTTTTTCTTGGTTAACCAACGCATTAAAGGTAAAAAAAGCAATGCAATAAACATGGAAAAAACCAAAGGAATGAAGATAAAACCCAATAACTTAAGCACATAAAAAATAACAGGTAGCGCAATAACTAATAATAGAATATTGGTAGTTTTTCTTTCGTTCATGTGCTTATTTCAAATATGAATTCAAAGCTACAAAAAAAAGAGTAGAGGGGTTAAAAAAAGGATGGATTTCATTGAAATTGACAATAACATGGTATATGATATTGAAATAATTAAAAACTACGCAGTAGGAATAGGATTTTTAAAAATTGTAGGAAGATATTTCGGTGATTCCTTTTTCTGTTTAAAAAGGATGTTTATAATTGAATTTTGTATATTTTTATAGAAAAGATTTGCTAAAACGTTTAATGTGTTTTAGCGAGTTGTTAGCCAT
Organism: uncultured Fluviicola sp.; assembly: GCA_964387525.1. GTDB lineage: Bacteria > Bacteroidota > Bacteroidia > Flavobacteriales_D > Crocinitomicaceae > UBA4466. The sequence goes on along the minus strand of CAYLWS010000001.1, from coordinate 949 downwards.
AATTGAAAAATGAGCAATAAAACATTACCAAAAAGAAACATTATATGTGCTTATGATGATATAGCTATCCTTGATTTCTATGAAAAACATTATGATACGGTTTATATAATACTGCATCCTTTTTTCAAAGTAAAAGACAGTACTAAATTGGACTATGAGACTGAGTATCCTGATAAGAATCAAATATCCAACCTGTGTGAACTTATCACTTGGAAAGATTTTTTAAAGTTATCTAAAATTGAAAATATAGAAACATTGGATATCGCTCTTAGAAACTCAACTGGAGGATTGAAAAAAAGATACTCTAATAACACTGCTTTAAAAAAATTAAATAAAGCTTCCGAGCAACATCAAATCTATCATCCGAATGAAGGTATGTTTGAAGATACTATAATTGACTCTATGTGCCAATCGTTAATTTCATTAGGACTTGAGAACATTATCGCAGGAAATGAATTTGGAGATGAAAAAAGAAGCATAAATATTCGTGATATTATTGAAAATCGGACTAAAATAGAATCCTCAGAATTAAATCTCTATTCCGAAAATAATGAAATATTATATACTGTCCATTGGGATAGTCATTATACAATGCTTTGTTCGAATAGAAAAAATGTTGAAAAAATAGTTTCAGATTTTAATTTTGAGGGATTTTATTGTAAAAAAAAAACAGACATATATTGGAGTATAAAAGATTAAAAACTATGGCTAACAAAGTGTATAAAACATAGCTAATAAGTACAAACTCCAAAGATCTGTTCCTTTTACTAAGTTCCGCCAAATTTTTAATTTGGCTTTTGAAATAGAAAAGATAAAAACAAAATAAAAAATTCGGCTCTGTGTTTAACCCGAAATGTAGTATATTTAAATACGCTACATTCCATACACAAACCATCAGACTGCGCAAAAACTAACATCATTTTCTTCATAACTTAGCTTTCAAAAAACA